>JBPCKD010000122.1:0-111364 GCA_051004635.1 Pyrinomonadaceae bacterium | reverse complement strand
ACTTGAATTCAGCGAGTGGGGATTATTGTTCCGCAGGTTCGGCAGGTTCACAGATTTGCCGAAGGGCTTGCTGAACGAGGGATAACCGGAGCCTAGTGATAAAATGACCACAAATTTCACACACCTGCGCAGGTAGAGCACTGGGAGAACAAAAGTGAAGTTACTATCCATTGAAACCACACCAAATCCCAACAGCATGAAATTGAATTTGGATGAGAGGATCGCGAAAGGGGTCGCGATTACATATACACACGAAAATAGAAGAGATTGTCCGGCCTGCATCGAAAAGATCCTGGCCATCCCAGGGGTCAGCAGTGTCTTCCGTGTCAAAGACTTTATGGCTATCCAGCGAAGGCCAACTGCTGGATGGGAGGATATCTTGTCCCAGGCCCGCGCCGTACTCGAATACACCAGCGTGAACAACGCGAAGCCAGAACCAGAGGAAACGTCCGATAACAAATGGCGCGAGATAACGGTATCGGTGCAGTATTTTCGAGGTCTCCCGATGTTAGTCAAAGTGTCCTCTGGTAGTAAAACGGCTCGCTTTCCGCTACCCGAGAGATTCGGTAAGGCTATTGAGCGAGCAATGGGTGCATCGGAGAACATGCTGATGGAGCGAAAGTGGAAAGACGAAGGTCTGCGCTACGGGGATCTGCGCGACGTCGGCGAGGCGGTGGTGCGCGAGATTTCAGCCGTCTATGATGAAAAGAAGTTAAAAGAATTGGTTGAGAGGGCCTATCACCTTGACTTACATGAAAAGGTTGAGGCGAGTCGGGAAGAACTGGTCCAGGCTTTTGAATCGCCACGTTGGGAAGAACGGTTCGCTGCGCTAAAGGAATTAAACAGAAAGGCAACAGCTCAGATAGATTCTCAAGCTCTGTCACTGATTATCAGAGCTACCAAAGATCCAAAGATGTCGATTCGCCGCTTAGCGGTGGTCTTTCTTGGGTTGATAAAAACTCCTGAAGTCTTGGCTCCACTTTGTGAGGCTCTGAAAGACGAAGCAGTTGGGGTGCGCCGATCAGCAGGCGATGCTCTAACGGATTTAGGAGATCCTAAGGCGATCGGCCCGATGGTTGAGACATTAAAAGATCCGAACAAACTTGTTCGTTGGCGTGCCAGTCGATTTCTTTATGAGTTAGGGGACGAAAGCGCACTGCCCGCACTCAGAGAGGCCCAGAATGATCGCGAGTTTGAAGTGGCGATGCAAATCCGGCAGGCCATTGAACGGATAGAGAGCGGCAGGGTTGGCCAGGGACCCGTTTGGAGACAAATGACCCAGGGGATTAACTAGTGGACCGTAACCATTCCCTGTCGCACCGGGACGTATGGTGGCGCGCTAAATTGTTGAGCGCAGATGCAACTAGTTGACTACGCTCAGTCAGAATCTTCCCTTGTCACGTCGGAGGTCGCAGGTTCGAGTCCCGTCGGCTCAGCCACTTTGAAGCGGTTGCACTTCAGCTGGAAATGAAGCGCAACCGCTTTTTCATTTGCAACCAAGAAGTCTAGAGTTCAAACTTTACTTTGTTGGTTACGCAGGCACGCAAGCTAAAGCTCTGAACTCTGAACTGGATGAGTCCCCGAAACCAGAATCATTAGCGACCGGATGACGCAGTTAACCGAAACAGCCTTGGTTGAGTCTAGGATCCGTCGCTACCGAGGCTGCGTGAAAACTCCGATAGCACCGGCTTCGTTTGTTTACGCCGAAGGCGTTCGATAATTTCAGCCCGGGCCGGGGTCCCTGCGCGGGCAGCCCGCGCGGGGTGGTAGAGTAATACCCTGGGAAAAGCACACCACCCGTTCCTACCCTGCAAGGGTTGAATACGATTTGGATGGGTTCAACTATTTCACCCCTTCAGGGTGATGGAATTATTGCATCGTTTGCCCAGGGTGTTACCCTGGGCTGGAATTATTCAACGCCTTCGGCGTAAGAGGTCGAGTTTTCACACGGTCGCTAACGCTCGCGGTTCTGTACTAAACTCCCCTGATGATCCCTGTTGCCGAAGCGATTCAAATAGTCCGCGATCAGGCACTTCAACTCAATTCGGAGTCGGTTTCGCTTTCTGAAGCCAGGGGTCGAATACTGGCCGAGAACATAATCGCTGATACAGATCTACCACCTTTCGATCGCTCGCAGATGGATGGCTATGCAGTCCGCGCCGCCGATGTGCAAGCGGGTACGCCGGTGCGTTTGAAAATCGTCGGCGAGTCGGCGGCGGGCCGGGGCTGGCATCACGAAATGCACGCGGGTGAGGCGGTGCGAATCATGACTGGTGCGCCGGTTCCCCAAGGTGCTGACAGTGTCCAACAGATTGAACTCACTCGTGAATTGGATAGTGGAGCTGCGGTTGAGATTCTCGAGCCGGTCGTGCCGGGTAGATCCGTGGTTAAGCGAGGAGCTGAGATCACGACGGGTGAGACCGTCCTGAGGGCCGGGGAAAAGATCACCGCAGCGACGATGGCGGTGTTAGCGTCTTTTGGGTACGCGCAGGTTGATGTTGGCCGGCGTCCTCGTGTTGCCGTCCTGGCGACGGGAACCGAGTTGGTACCTGTGGACCAACACCCCGGCAAGGATCAAATCCGCGATTCAAATAATTTCTCAATTGCTGCGTATGCTGAGCTAGCCGGCGCCGTTGTCTCCAGACTTCCGCTGGCCGGCGATGACACCTCTCTATTAAAGCGCCAAATAATCGAAGCGTCTGAGCGAAGTGACATCGTAGTGACTTCGGGCGGTGTCTCTGTTGGCGTTTACGATTTCACTAAACCGGCGTTGAAGGAGCTGGGTGCGGAACTGTTCTTCGAACGTGTGGCGCTGCGGCCGGGCAAACCCACTGTCTTTGCACGCCTGCCAAACGGGACACTATTTTTTGGGCTGCCCGGAAACCCCGTTTCTGTATCAGTCACGTTCAACCTCTTCGCGCGCACGGCTATACTCGCGATGCAGGGAGTAAAAGAGCCGGCGCTGGTTAACGAGTGGGCCATACTCGCGCGCGGTGTAAAAGGCGCGGCCGGGCGAGAGAGCTACCTGCCCGCTACGCTCGGCACAACTGAAGCTGGTGTGCTGCTTGCGGAGCCCTTGAAATGGGGAGGCTCGTCGGATTTTGTCGGGTTTGTGAGAGCTACGGCGCTAATAGTTTTGCCTCAAGGCGCGCGCGAATCCGAAGCGGGAACCAGGGTGCGCGTTGTGCGGCTTCCAGGGTGAGGAAGAAGTAAACAGCAGACAGCAGACAGCAAGCAGCCGAAAAGCGTGGGCGCGCGTGAGATCCTTGCTCGCTGCTTAACTATTGCTGTTTGCTGTTTGCTGTTTACCGTTTGCTGTTTACCGTTTGCTGTTTGCTGTTTACCGTTTGCTGTTTGCTGTTTGCTGTTTGCTGTTTGCTGTTTACCGTTTGCTGTTTGCAGTTTGGGTCAATCGAGCTTCCGGTCGTTCTGAGCCTGGGCAGGTTCGATTCCAACCAGTTTCAGCGCAGCTTCGACCTTGCGAAAGAATCCAATCCTATTCAAAACAGGATTAAGCCAACCGTTGGTAATGCAGTAATGCTGGTTGAATGGATCGGTATGGTGCAGCTCGTGATGCGTTGGTTCCAACACTAATCGTGCCCGTTGAAACCAACGAACAATGGCTGAAGGATTCTCCTCGTGGGCCCACTTGTGAAACAGATTAGTTAAAACAGTTCCCGCAGCAAGAACAGTTAGGCAGGCGACCGCGACCGCCAACCATCTTGATTCGGGCATTAGCCAAATCAGATACAGAGAAAATGAAAGGGCCGGAACAGCGATAATGCAACTGTTCCCAAGGGTGGTCACGAGGTTGTGTGTGCAGATATCGCGGGGGTAAAGGTGATGCAGGCGAAATGGTTTGACTACACTTGGACCAAGCACCGGGGTATCTTCAGAGCCGTAAGTATCCGCAATCCAGTGCAATACGCCCGTCACGAAATCGCTCGCGATCAGACCGAGAAGAATTGCAGGCGCTGCCACCCAGAGCCATTCGAGTTCGTAGAGACGAGCACTGGCCCAGTAAAGATTTGCGAGAAACAGCACCGGGAAGGTGTATGTTGTCGAG
The DNA here is from genome assembly GCA_051004635.1 of Pyrinomonadaceae bacterium. GTDB lineage: Bacteria > Acidobacteriota > Blastocatellia > Pyrinomonadales > Pyrinomonadaceae > PSRF01. The sequence goes on along the minus strand of JBPCKD010000122.1, from coordinate 107,298 downwards.
TATTCCAGAAAGGAATGCAGGGGCGTCGACTGTTCTTCGATGCCGCTATAACCAGATGTTTGATTTGGCCCGAGGAGGGTCTCGTTTCGAACGGAAGATGACATAATGGACTCGGACTTACGCTGGCAGCATGGCTGATGACCAGGCAACTGATCATTTTCTTAGTCGCCTACTTTACGATTTCTGCCCATTGATCGGATTCGCCGTTGAGACTTATAGATTATTCTGTTATGACGTCAAAAAAGGCAACCGTGAAAAAGGGCGGTCACTTATCCACACCCATGAAACAACTTTCCCATATCGACGAAGAAGGCCGCGTCAGAATGGTTGATACGAGCGACAAGGCGACGACCACGCGGCAGGCAGTCGCGTCCGCTCGAGTCTTAATGTCGCTGGAAACGGTCAACGCGGTTCGCGAGCATAAAACGCCTAAAGGCGATCCACTTGAAGCGGCGCGTCTCGCGGGCATAATGGCGGCCAAGCGTACCGCGGAGCTGATTCCGCTTTGCCATCCGCTGCCATTGACTCATGTCGATGTCCAGGCCCGAATCGAGGATTACGGTGTCCATCTGGAATCAACCGTTTCAACCAACGCCCAAACCGGTGTGGAAATGGAAGCACTGACGGCTGTTTCAGTTGCCGCGCTTACGATCTATGACATGTGCAAAGCCCTCGACAAATCCATCACTATCTCCGAAGTGCGTTTGGAAAGTAAGACCGGCGGAAAGTCTGGCGACTATTTCAGGGAACATAGTTAATTTCTCCTGCGTTTACTTATCAACTGTGAATTGTCGGAAAGGAGATTTGAAAGATGAAATTAAGAATTTCGCGCGACGCCCGTCCACAAGCTACGCTGTTGCTTACAGCGGCTGCAATTTCGATACTGCTGTGGTTCATCCCGTTTGCTGAACTTCTGACTTATCCTTTCCGGCTGTTTGTGACGTTCATTCATGAAGGCGGGCACGCAATTGCGGCGTTACTGACCGGGAATTCCGTTGAGAGTCTAAGCATTGCGACCAACGCCAGCGGTGAAACTTACACTTCGCAGGGCGGCACTATTTCCCAAATTTTCGTGGCCAGCGCAGGCTATTTGGGCGCCATGACATACGGTGCGTTGCTACTCGTCCTGATTCGGCGAAGTGTTGCAGCTCGCGTGGTCCTGATTGGATCTGCCGGGTTGATCTTTACGTTAACACTCATCTATGGACTTTTTAAGCCTGTCCTTTCCGGTGTCGCATTGAGTGGAGTTCCCTTCACGCTGTTCGCCGGTGCGTTACTCAGCCTGGGCCTTGTCGCCGTAGCCAGGTTTGCGGGGGCTCGCCTGGCAACGTTCTTTGTCAGCTTCCTGGCCGTTCAGTGTATCTTGAACGCCCTTCTCGATTTGAAGACGGTCTTCTTCCTCTCAACGCCATTTGCCGCGTCAGTGCCCACGGATGCTATGAACATGGCAAACGCCACCGGCATTCCGGCCTTGTTCTGGACAGTGACCTGGATAACTATTTCAGTCGGGATACTTTGGCTGACGATGCGCCTTTATGTGGCCAAAAAAGAACCGCAATTGGAACCTTACATGCCGATAGCAGAAATACCGGAATTGTCGACCACCTCCCGAATCAGGGTTTAGAAGCGGCTTCGGATTTTTACAGAACCGAGTAGCTTTGCTCGTCTGCGACAAGCACAAGCTTCGCTAACGTCAACCAAACCCAGCACCCACCCCCCGGAAGTGGGCTAAAGCCCAATACCCAACCACTGCATTTCGCGTAGGCCAACATTCGAGGTATTATTTGAGGTTTTCGGAGTAGGCCGTAATCCTGTCTATGCTGTTTAGGTACAGCCAGGGTGCGCGGTCCGGGTGTTGTGAACTATGTCGGAAGAAGTCATTTCAGTCCGCGGGGCCCGCGTCCATAACCTCAAGAACATCTCCTTCTCGATCCCCATTAACCAGATGACGGTGGTTACAGGTGTCAGCGGGTCCGGGAAGTCTTCTCTTGCGTTCGACACAATCTACGCCGAAGGCCAGCGTCGATATGTGGAGTCGCTGTCGGCGTATGCACGGCAGTTTCTGGAGCGCATGGACAAGCCCGACGTCGACGAGGTGCGAGGAATTGCTCCCGCCATCGCCATTCGCCAGAAGAATTCCACTCGAAATCCGCGCTCAACTGTGGGGACGCAAACCGAAGTTTTCGATTACCTACGCCTGCTCTACGCTCGCGTCGGAATAACTTATTGTCGCGTCTGTGGTCGTGAGGTGTACAAAGATTCGCCCGAATCCGTAGCGGATTCAGTTTTGGAAACGCTTCCCGAAGGGACGCGCTTTTACGTTCTGTTTCCCGCCCACGCCGGCCTGGCGGAAACGCGAAGGAATGGAGACGCGGAGACTGGGAGACGCGGAGACCCGGAAAGAACGAGAAACAAGTCAAAGTCGCCGAGTCCCCGTGTCTCCGCGTCTCCGCGTCATGCCATCTCCGCGCGTCAGACGATAACTGCCCACGTAATGAGCCTGATGCAGCGCGGTTTCACCCGTCTCTATTCGGCGGGACAAATCATCGAACTTCATTCGCCCGACGACTACAGCCTCGATAGTTTCGATGGTGTGTTCGTGATGGTGGACAGGCTTGTGGCCCGGCCAGATATCCGTCAACGATTGGTTGATTCCCTCGAGATCTGTTTTCAGGAAGGTCACAGCAACGCGAATATTGAAACGGCGGACGAGGAAGCGACACGTCTCAATTTCTCCGACCGGTTTGAGTGCAAGTATGACGGCACGATTTACGCCCAGCCAGAGCCGCGCCTGTTTAGTTTTAATAACCCGTATGGCGCGTGTCCGACCTATCAGGGCTTTGGCAACACTATCGGGCTCGATCTGGACCTGGTGATTCCTAATCCCGGACTAAGTCTGAAGGAAGGCGCCATCGAGCCATGGACCAAGCCCCAACATGAATGGGCCATGGACGAGCTGCGCCAGTTTTGCAAGTCAGAAAAGATTTCGATGACGGTTCCCTTTGCTCAGCTTACGCGCGCCGAGCAGCGCGCGATTGTTGAAGGCAAAAAGGATTGGGCTGGAGTGCGCGGCTTCTTCGATTGGCTGGAAACCAAGAAGTACAAACTCCATGTGCGGGTCTTTCTTTCCAAGTATCGCGGCTACACCTTGTGCCCCGACTGCGGCGGTGGCCGTTTAAGACAAGAGGCCCGCGACGTTAAGGTTGGCGGTCGCACGCTGCCTGATGTTTGCGCCTTATCGATCAAGGACGCAGCGCTTTTCTTTGACTCGCTAAAACTGTCCGTCGAGCAAGGTGCTATTGCCGAGAGAATCCTGTTTGAGATTCGGCGTCGTTTGCGATTTCTGGTTGAAGTTGGTCTGGACTATCTGACCCTCGATCGGCTGGCTTCTACTCTATCGGGCGGAGAAGCCCAACGTATACAACTTGCGACGAACCTGGGATCGTCATTGGTTGGTGCTCTTTACGTTCTGGACGAGCCTTCGATCGGCCTCCACCCGCGCGACAACGATCGGCTCATTAGTCTGCTGCATAATCTGCGGGACATCGGAAATACGGTGTTGGTGGTAGAGCATGACGAAGACATGATGCGCGCGGCTGATCACATTCTTGATATTGGACCATCAGCTGGTGAACTCGGCGGCCGGGTAATTTATGAAGGAGACTTTGCGGGACTGATGGTTGATGAAGCCTCACTAACTGCTCGCTATCTTCGCGGTGAGGCCGAAATCAAAGCGCCAAAACAGCGCCGCCAGGTCCAGAAGCGACGGTTGTCACTTCGGGGGGCGAGCGAGCATAACTTAAAATCAATTGATCTTGAGTTGCCGCTGGATATGCTCGTCTGCGTCACCGGAGTTAGTGGGTCCGGTAAGTCAACCCTGATTCACGATTGCATTTACGCAGGCTTGAAAAAGCAAAGAGGAGACTGGCAGGGGCATGTTGGGGCTTTTTCAAAGCTGGAAGGCAGTGAGCTGGTTGATGATGTAATTTTGGTTGACCAGTCGCCTATTGGACGGACACCACGTTCGAATCCGGTAACCTACATCAAAGTCTATGACGCCATCCGCGAAGTGTTTTCCTCAACCCGCGAAGCGCAGGCGCGCGGGTTTGATCCGTCTCATTTCTCTTTTAATCTGCCCGGCGGCCGTTGTGACGTTTGTCAGGGCGACGGCACCGTCACGGTGGAAATGCAATTTCTCGCGGACGTTGAGCTGGTCTGCGAAGAGTGCAAGGGAACGCGTTTCAAGCAACAAATTCTCGACGTGCGTTACCGCGGAAAGAATGTGCACGAAGTCTTGAATATGACTGTGCGGGAGGCGATAACCTTCTTTCGCGAAGTGCCGAAGATTACTAATCGACTGCGTGTGCTGGATGAAGTCGGACTCGGTTACTTGCGGCTGGGCCAATCGGCAACGACGCTTTCGGGCGGTGAGGCCCAACGTATTAAGCTGGCAGCGCAACTATCAAAACGGACCGGCGCGAAGACCCTCTACATTTTCGACGAGCCAACCACGGGTTTACATTTCGACGACATTAACAAACTGCTGGCAGCGTTTCGCGCCTTGATAGAGGCAGGCGGGTCTTTGCTGGTAATCGAACACAACCTCGATGTGATCAAGACCGCTGATTACGTGATCGACTTAGGACTCGAAGGCGGCGACGCCGGGGGGTACGTTGTCGCTACCGGCACGCCCGAAGAGATCATGGCCTCTCGCAGCTCTCATACCGGACGATACTTGAAGCAGCACCTCGCGAAATCAAACGGGCACTGAAGACAGTGAGCTGCCGTATAAAGCAAGCGACAAGACGCTACGCATGAGGGGGGTCCCGCTACGAATGCCCACCTTCCTAACCTGCAAATTACCGTATGTCCTTTGCGGGTTTCACACGGTCTCTATGCTCACGGTTTGTTACCGGATTTTCGCGCGGCTAGCTACAATGAATTATGATGTTCGCGAATGGCATCTTCTAACCTAGCGCGCAAGATTTCACTTAAGCGCCGCCTTAGTTATGTTTTTGTTACCTATCTCGCCTTCCTTCTGGTTCTACTGGCAATTGAAGCCGGCACGCGGCTGACAATGGTCCATGTTGCGAGTCTTGATCTATTCGTCGTTACTTCCCAGCAAAAAGCACAGGTTGCCGATGCTAAGCAATCAACGATCTTCGAAGGCGATTCCCTGTTGCTTTGGCGCCTGAAGCCTAACCTTGACCACGTGGTCTGGGACTTCACAGTAGTTTCCACAAACTCCGAACACCTTCGTTCAGTGGATCCATTCCAGTCGCTTAAACCAAAACCGCAGGGAACGATTCGCATAGTGTGTCTGGGCGATTCAGTTACATTCGGCTACCGCGTCCCGGCCGTCTGGCCCGATAAAACGACGGAGTTTGATCCAGAGTGGCTACCTTATCCGATGCTACTGGAGAAACATTTGCGGGCGGCTAATGCCGGTCGAAACATTGAAGTCATCACGATGGCTGTGCCGGGCTACACCAGTCACCAGGGACTTGCATGGCTGCGCCGTGACCTCGATAGACTAAACCCCGATCTCGTGACTGTGAGCTTTGGCTGGAATGATGCCAGCTTCAGCGATGCGCCGGATCGCGAAGCGATCGATACCGGCTGGCGCGCGGTTGGAGTACGGTGGCTAATGGATACCAGCCAGGCTTTTGCGCACGCAACCCGTTGGCTTCGCTCAAGGCAACAAGCTGCCACGACTATTCGAAGACCTGTGGCGCGGGTATCGGAGCAGGAATACCTCACCAACTTTCGCGAATTCATTCGACTTGCCAAGGAGAAAGGAGCGAGCATTATTATCCTCGCCGCACCTTATAGGGACCAGACGACGAATCCACCCGAGGCAGCCTTGATAGGTCGCTATCGAACTGCACTTCGTTCCCTGGCAAAGCAAAACGAGATAACCTTTCTCGAAGTCCTCGAATTAACGGAAGCTGCCTATCCCTCAAACGAAGGGTGGTTTGGCGAATTGATTCACCCTAACCACATGGGCCACCGGTTGATCGCGTCTGAACTCCTGAAGCTCTTAGCTGCTAATCGAATGCTCAACGACACGAAGATACCTGCACTTACGCCTTAGAGGTAGTGAGTACGCAGCTGCTGAAGAATTGGGAACGATCAACGAAATCACACGGAAACGGCACGAAAGGAGGCTTTAGTTCGAGTAATTTCGTGTGCGTTCGTGGATCGTCTTACTCTCGCTGGCACCTAATCCGCTTTGCTGGCAAATACTCGGCTCTTGCGGCCAAACTGAACGTCAGGCGGCGTTGGGGTATATTGTCTATCCGGAGGATTTTGGACGTGACCCTAAAACAGCAGATTATTTCCGACCTGACTGTATCTATGAAAGCGCAGGACGGCCCGCGCACGTCGACGCTACGAATGGTTAAGGCCGCACTAATGAATCGCGAGATCGAGAAAGGCGGCGAGCTTGATGACGAAGAGATGATGAAGCTGCTGCGGTCTCTCGTTAAGCAACGACGCGATTCAGTGGAGCAGTATGAAAAAGGTGGACGCGAGGACCTGGCCGGCAAAGAAAAAGCGGAGATCGAAATAATAGATACCTATCTACCAAAGGCTGCTTCGCGCGAAGAAGTAGAAGCGGCGGTGAGTGCGGCTATCATTGAAACCGGCGCCAGCTCAATGAAAGAGATGGGCAAAGTGATGAAGGCCGTGCAGGCAGCGCTGAGCGGCAAGAACGCCGACGGGCGTACGGTCAGCGAAATCGTGAAGGCGAAGCTCGGCGGTTGATCGTGACTAACGGACAGCGAGACAACCCCAAAATCCTTCATGAGTAACAACGCGGAAATTGTAGGGGCGGATGAGAGACATTCACACCGCAGCCTGGCTGGTCATGGCGCGTAATTGATCACGACCGTGGGTTGGCCGCCCAACTCCACCTTTGTGAAAATTCTCAGGTCCTGGTTATAGCTATTCTTGATGGTTATCTGTTGAATTTTGCCACCCTTTGAGTGTTCGTAGGTATCTTTGCCCTCTTTACCACCGAAGCAATCCTTGCCGTGCTTGGCTCCACATTTCAGCTTCAGTGAGCCACCCTTGATGATAATGTCGTCCCCTGGGTCTACGTCCGGTGGACGATTAACCAGGGCAAACGTGGCGAGCGCGAAGGCGCATATCGTGGCGATGGAAATAATGAGTAAACGTAGCTGACGCATGTTTTGTCTCCTTCTTCTGGGGTTGAAAGAACTGTTGGGAGGAGGACAGACATCCTTGTCTGTCACCGTTTAAGATTAACCAGCAGCCGACTGGCCAAATCAGGTGGCTGGGCTGCCTAGCTACGGGACCCCGGTGGATGCTGGTCCTACACGGAATCTGAAAGTTGGTCAAGTTGTTTTCGGAGTCGCTGAATGTCGGTTCGGCTGAGGTAGCTCTTATAGTTTTCGCTACCCCACCGCTGCTCAAGTTTCGAAAGCAAGTCTTTTGCCCGCATAGCATACTCGTGCGCCTTGGCTTTGTCGCCAAGATTCTGGTTGGCTTGGGCCGCAATCAATAGCGCGCGCCATTCGGACGCCTGTTGACCGAGGCGCCCGAAGAATACTGCGGACAGGAGTGCATTGGTTAATGCGCCCTGAGCATCGCCGGCGAGTAGCATGGCTTCGGCCATCCCCACTTGCGCTGTAGCCAGGTCGGCCCGGTCGTTAAGCTGCTTCGCCATGTCGAACGCTTCCGTCGCAAGCTGCTTCCCGGCAGCCGTCGCGCCGCTATACGACTGAGCCAATCCAATAACTATTTTTGCTCTCGTTACTGCGTCCTTAAACTCTGGTCCCGCTGCGGCGAGAACTTTCTCTGCCCTGGTTTTAGCATCAACAAAATGGCCCTGGCTCAGGGCGATTTCCGCCAACGAGAGCTTGACTCTAATTGACAGCAGTTTGATCTCGCCTCCCGGCTTATCTGCGATCGCGGCGGCGTTGTCTAAGAGAGTCTGCGCCTCACTGTAACGGCCCAGACGCCACAGGGCATCACTGCGGGACGCCATGTTGTGACCCATACTGCGCTGTATTCCTTGCGAGCTGTAGATGGCGTAGGCTTGATCGAAATGTTGCAGCGCCTCGATAAACTTCTCTACGAGTGCTAGCCCCGAGCCCCGCTCCGCGTGTGCGAGGGCAATCATTGATTGGTCATTAGATTCCTGCGCAAGCTGTAAAAGCTGCTCGTGACCCTTTGACGCAGCTGCGTCATCGCCTTTGTCAAGGTTTATCCGCGCGACCAAAGCAAGGCAGGAAAAGGTTTCCGATCTATAGCCACCCTGCTGATAAAACGCCAGCGCCGGCTCGAGATTGCGTAGTGCCTCATCCGGATTGTTTTCCCGCAAGCGCACATTCGCCAGGGAAACGCGTGCCCTGGCCTCGTTCCGTCGGGCCTTGGCTCTTTGTGCCGACTCAACGGCCTGCGACAAATACTTTTCTGCGTCGCCATATTCACCGCGAATCAGGAAAGCATTCCCTAAATCTATCAACCCTCTGGCGCTAAGGTTTTCCATCCCATTTGTCTGTGCCAGAGCAACGGCGTCGCGAGCATATTCAGTCGCCCGTGCTGATTCCCCCACATCGACCGCAACGCTGCTCAATTGCAATAGGATCTTGATCTCTTGCGATTTATTGTCGGCAGCTTTGGAAAGCTTCAGAGCTTGTTCCAATTGGGATTCCGCCTCGGCGAGTCTATTCACCTTATTAAAGAGAGAGCCACGCTGAAAGATTACTTCTGTTCGTCCCTCCAGATTACCCAGCGCTAGATATATGGCTTCCGCTTTTGCAAACGCGTCGAGTGCCCTGGATAGATCCTGTTGCCGTCCGTAGAGAATTCCGAGCTGTAAAAGGGGCGTGGGATACTCCGGATTTCGGTTCGAAGCCTCCGTATATGCTTCAATCGCTTTCGCGGAATCTCCGTTGTTGTCCTGCGCGCGGCCAAGATCGACGAGGAGGTAAGATTTTTCTGCCTCCGAAGCCTGACTCACCATTTGGCGGTAAACAGAAACAGCCTTAGTGTAATCGCGCCTGACAGTGGCGGTGATGGCCTCGAGCTGCAACGCGTCTGAAGCTGATAACGCGGATTTATTAGTTGAGCTGACGCGCAGGAGTTCGTCTTTCGCGCGATCTACATAATCCAGCTCCACCAGGGCTTCCGCGAGACGAGCATGGGCGAGCATGTACGCATCGTCCAGGGCAATTGCTTTTTCAAAGGCTTTACTAGCCTGATAGTAGGCGCCATCCCGCAACGCTCCGTTTCCCACGTCATACCACTTTTGAGCTTCGACAGGCGGCGTATGTACTGGCGCCCTTCCGAATCGGAGCGCAAGCCCTCCGGCTACAATCAAGACCAGAAAACCAATGAGAAGGTACGATATCGGAATACGCGGACGCCGAAGGACTTGAGAAAGGTTGCCGAGGGTTCTGTTGTGCGCCGTTGCAGACAGCGAGGTTTGCCGGATGAGCGTCTGCCCGGAGTCCTCCTCCAACTGCTCCTTAACGGCGTTTAGATCGGCGATCAGTTCTTTGGCTGACTGGTAACGTTTGGCGGGCTTCTTTTCCAGGGCTTTCAGAGCAATGAAGTCCAATTCTCGAGGCACCATCGGGTTGACTTTGGATGGCGCCGCAGGCTCAACGTGAAGCACGTTTGCAGCGATCTCGATGAAACTACGCCCGGCGAATGGCGTGCGTCCCGTGATTGCTTCATAGAGAAGCGTACCCAGGGCAAACAAATCGCTGCGCCCGTCAATCGCGCTGCCGGTAGCCTGTTCAGGCGATAAATAGGCCGGCGTACCCAGGACAACACCGCTTTGTGTTTCTGTAGAAAGAAGTGTTTGGGCTTCAGGCTCTGAACCCTGCACATGCTCTTTGTTGAGTTGCTTGGCTAGCCCAAAATCAAGCACCTTAACCTGACCGTTATCGTCGATCATTATGTTTGAAGGCTTGATATCCCGGTGGACCACGCCTCGAGCATGAGCTTCGACAAGGGCCGCGGCAACATCCGTGATGATCGCGACGGCGCGCGAAAGGTTGAGTTCCCCTTTTCGAAATACCTCCGTAAGCGGTCGCCCCCTGGCAAGCTCCATAACCAGAAACGGCCGGCCCTCGTTAGTCTCGCCATAGTCAAAGAGCGTCGCAATGCCTGGATGACTCAACTCTGAAACGGACCGAGCCTCGCGCAGGAACCGAGCGCGATAATCACGCGAGTCAGAGTTTATCGAAGGGAACTTGATGGCCACTCGGCGGCCCAGGTGCGTATCTTCTGCCAGGTAGACAGTGCCCATACCACCCTCGCCGAGGGGTTCAAGGATGCGATAATGTGAAACCGTTTGCCCGATCATAGGTGTGGGTTAATGCACAACCAGTTAATGCACAACCAATAGTTGCGCGGTCGCCCTAATGGCGGCAGGAAACAACTAGATAGGAAGTCCAGGACGCAGGCTCGATGCAGTACGCGCGAATACTACGCCAGTGCAAGAACCTTTTCAATCCCATATGCAAGAATCTTGGCTTGAATTTGGCTTACAATATTGTGAGTTTCCAGCCATTTGCGGCTTAGGAAGGCCAACTTGCTTCCCTAGTTCCCTTTACGTATAATTCACGACTTGCTCGAAGCGCGGCGGTATGGTCCGGTGGGTTCGCGCCCACTTTTTCTTTTGGGCCACAGGTTTTTTGGCGAGGGCGTCGAAGGGGAACAATGGGCGCGGGTTCGATTGAAGAGCGTGTGCAGGGAATCGCTGAGCGAGTGGCCATCGACCACGGACTCGAACTGGTACACGCTGAAGTCGCCGGGCCTGATAACAAGCCTATTGTTCGCATCTTTATTGATAAGCCGGCTGGGGTGACTCACCAGGATTGTTCGGAAGTGAGTTTGCACGTTGGCACCGTTCTCGACGTCGAAGATTTCATCCATTCTTCCTATACGCTGGAAGTATCTTCGCCTGGTCTGGAGAGAGGTCTTTACAAGCGCGCAGACTACGAGCGTTTTGCCGGTAGGCTGGCGCGGATGCGAACACGCCGGCCAATCGACGGCCAGCGCAATTTTCGGGGCCGACTTCTGGGAATAGATGGCGATGAAGTGCTTTTTGAAGATCGAACAAGCGGTCGCGTAAGAGTTGCCCTGGATGCCATCGCCAAGGCGAATCTGGAGTTGGATGTGGAACAGGAGTTTCGTCGCGCGCAGGAAAGAGCGAAGCTGTGACCTGTCAGAACCATCTGCGTAAGCGGGTGGATCCGCCCGCTAACGCAGGCGGTTCTGACCGGAAATGAATAACAACTGAATAGGCTCAGCGGCGCACAGTCAGAAGCGTCGAGCCAACCGGAGACAATAAGAGGGTCATGAGTTCATCTATCGCACAAAACATCGAGGCGCTCTGCCAGGAGCAAGGCATTGAGCGGGATCTAGTAATCGACGCAATGAAGGAAGCTGTTCGGGCTGCCGCCAAAAAGCAGTTTCGCTCCGGCGAAGACATTCAGGTTGATTGGAATCCGGATACGGGCATCGAGCTTTCGGCAACGAAAGTGGTGGTCGACGAAGTGACCAACGAGGCAACCGAACTGTCGATAGATCAAGCTCGCGAGCTGGCGGGTGAAGAAGTGGAATTGGGAGATGCTCTCCTATTGCCATTGCCGATGGAAGAACTGGGCCGCATTGCCGCGCAAACGGCGAAGCAGATCCTGTTTCAAAAAGTCCGGGATGCGGTTCGCAGCAACGTTTATGAGCAGTACATCGACAAGATTGGCGATCTGGTCAATGGCTACGTAAAGCGGTTTGAGCGTGGCAACATTATCGTCGACCTGGGAAACCTCGAAGCAATTCTGCCTCGTTCGCAGCAATCGCGCGGAGAACAGTGGAACCAGGGTGAACGAATTCGCGTCGTCATTAACAACGTCTCCAAGGAATCCAAGGGCCCTCAGGTGGAAGTATCGCGTACGTCTCCCGAACTTCTGCTGAGATTGTTTGAGATGGAAGTGCCGGAAATCTACGATGGAACAGTCGTGATTAAGTCTGCCGTGCGTGAGCCGGGTGAGCGCGCGAAGATTGCGGTCACTTCAAACGAGCGCGACGTAGACCCGGTCGGCGCTTGCGTCGGCATGAAGGGTTCGCGCGTACAGGCAATCATTCGTGAGCTCCGGGGAGAGAAGATCGACATTATTGAGTGGTCTGATGAGCCTTCAGTATTTGCAGCTAATGCGCTTTCGCCGGCGAAGGTTAACCAGGTTCGCATTACCGACATTGAAAACCGGCAAATGGAAGTGATCGTCAACGAAGACCAGCTATCGCTCGCTATCGGCAAGCGAGGTCAGAACGTACGGCTCGCAACCAAGCTGGTGGGCTGGAATATCGATATTCGCAGCGAAGAAGAAATCAAGCGCGAAGTCAGCGAACAAATGGGGGCGCTTATCGCTTCCGGCGAATCGGTACCACTTTCAGTTATTGAAGGTGTGACCGGCGCGCAGGCTGATGCGCTCGCGGAACACGGCATTAACGACATCGATGCGCTTGCTCAAACCTCGGTCGACGATCTGGTTGAGTTTCTTGACCTGAGTCTGGATGAAGCCGAAGTGATTCTGAATGCGGCCATTGCCGTAATCGCCATGCGCGACAAGACACTGCACGGCGAGGACTCCGAGGGGGATTCGATGGGAAGTGAGACTGAGGGAGTCGCTGAAGAGGCCGCGGGGCCGCTAACCGGCGAGGACGTCGAACCCACCTCCGACACGCCCGACACGACCGCTGAAGGCTACGATGAAGCGGTCGAATCAGGTGCTCCGTTCATCGCAGAGCCGGAGATACTTGCTCAGTATTCAGCCGATCCTGTCGCGCTCACCGAAACCGAGCCATTCACCGAAGACCAGCTTATTCTTCAGGAATTAGGGCGCGACTTGCGACCGGACACCATAGTGTCCTCGCCTGATATTACGTCGACCGAAGAGGCTGCCCTCGAACACTTGAGCGAGATTGACGCCGAGGTGTTAGCTGACGATTTTGCGATGACCGAAGATATTGCTTCGGCTAAAGGAACCGACGAAGCCGGAAAATCTGCTCCCGCAGTTTTGGAAGATGCTGCATCAAGCGAGAGCACTGACGAAGAGAAGCAGGATGCTTCCCCCGATGCGGCAAATTAGATCCAACGCAGACACCGGCCGTCCCGGCGAGTTGCGTTGCTCGCTCCTTTACCACTCTTGCGCGTTGCGCTTCTGATTGCACGCTTCAAAAGTGGTTAAAGTGAGAGTTCTTTAAACCACTTGAAGGAGCCAGACGCTCGGATTTATCAGCGTCTAAGAAGGAGTGCATGACCGTTTCCTCTAAGATTCGTCTTTACGATCTCGCCAAAGAACTAAAGCTTGACACCAAGCGCCTCATTGAAGAGGTGCGACGGGAAGGCGTCGACGTTAGCGTCCCTTCCAACTCTGTTTCAAAAGAGTTGGCTGAGAAGATTCGAAACAAGTACTTCCCCAAAAAAGAGACCACCGCAAAGCGAGGCGTGCGAGTCGTCAAGAGAGCTGAGCGCGCCGTTGAAGAAGTTCCGCCGGTCGAAGCTATCGAGACCGCCCCCCAGCCGGAGCCTGAAGTCAGGGCACCAAGTCCGCAAGCCGAGCCTGCTCCTGCACCTGCGGGCGTTCCCAAACAGCCCACTACGGCGAGACTGGTAAAGAAACTCGCACCAGCTACGCGCGCCGAGCAACCTGCGCCCGAGGCGGCTGCTCCGCCGCCGGTAACCGCCGAAGCGCCAATCGAGATTGAAGAGACTTCTGGCAGCCCCGAGCAGCTTGGTTTGTCGGATGCCAACGGAGATCCTTCAGCAGCCACCGCGACCGCCCCGACGGCGGTTGTTCCGCCACCCTCACGCCAGGTCAGGGTCATGCGGCCCACTGTTGCCGCGCTCAACGCAGGGATTCGCCCTGGCGAACGTGCTCCTTCCCCACTCGTACCGGCCTCAGTGACTCCGAAGGAGCGGGTCGAACGTGCCGGGACTGCCGGGACACGTGTTAGGGAACGCACGCCCCTTGCAAGAACTGAACGCCTGGGTACACCGGGGGAAACGGCTACCCCCCAAACCACATACATCCCGCCTCCGGATGCAGGCCGTCGCCGATCGCGGCGCACGCCTGCTCGCGGCGGACGAAAGATTGAGGGTAAAGCGGGCCGCTTTGATAAGGGCGACTTCATTCCTCCTCCAAAAGCTTTATCGCTTGAGGATCGCATCGCTGGAAGGATGGAACCTTCTACCACGCCGGGCGAACTCAAATCCGTCCGCATAATCGAAGGCTCCACCGTGAAGGAATTTGCGGAAAAACTGGGGATCAAGCCGAAGGATGTCGTTACCCTGCTGCTGCAACGCAAGGTTTTCGCGACGATTAATCAACCTCTGAACGACGACGTCGCGGTCGAACTCGGCCAACGCTTCGGTTATGAAGTCACCTTTGTTCCTTTTGAGGAAATGGTAGCCGAAGAGGAATTCGAGGAATTGATCGCTGCTGACGCCGACGACGTCGAGTTGCCGCGTGCCCCGGTCGTGACCGTGATGGGCCACGTCGACCACGGCAAGACTTCGCTGCTGGACGCCATCCGAACCACGGAAGTGGCGGCGGGAGAAGCTGGAGGTATAACGCAGCACATTGGCGCTTATAGCGTGCAAGTAGCGAGTCCTGATCATCCTGGCGAATCACGCCGGGTCGTGTTTCTCGACACGCCGGGTCATGAGGCGTTTACCTTGATGCGTGCGCGCGGCGCGAAAGCCACCGACGTCGTAGTGTTGGTGGTTGCCGCTGACGACGGTGTTATGCCGCAAACCATCGAAGCGATTGAACACTCGCGTGCGGCTGGTGTGCCGATCGTCGTCGCTATCAACAAGATCGACAAACCAGACGCGAACCCGGATCGTGTCAGGCAGGAACTGGCCAAGCAGGGTCTGAACCCGGTTGAATGGGGTGGAGAGACGGAGATGGTCCAGGTCTCCGCTAAGAAACGTGAGAATTTGGAAAATCTGCTCGAAACTATCCTGCTTACTTCCGACATTCTTAATCTACGGGCCAGTCCCACTCGCCTCGCATCTGGCGTGGTACTGGAAGCGAAATTGGATCGAGGCCGAGGTGCGGTGGCTAGCGTCCTGGTACAACAAGGAACTCTCCGGGTTCATGAACCCTTCATTGTTGGCCAGATTTTTGGTCGCGTGCGCGCTATGTTCAACGATAAGGGTGAGGCCATTACCGAGGCAGGCCCGGCCACTCCGGTCGAGGTGCTCGGGTTGCAAGGTGTTCCCCAGGCAGGCGATAGCTTCCAGGTGGTTGCCGATATCGCTCGCGCGCAGCAAATCTCCGGTCACCGGACGATGTTGAATCGGCAGGCTACTCTGCTGCAAACCACCAAGCGCGGAATTGAAGCTCTGGGCGAGAGTGAAGTCAAAGAACTGCTCGTAGTTATCAAAGCAGACGTGCAGGGTTCGGTCGAGGTTCTCAAGTCCACCTTGCAAAAGCTTTCTACCGATCGCGTGAAAGTTAAGGTCATTCGCTCGGGCGTTGGTGCGATTACCGAATCAGACGTGCTGCTGGCGTCGGCCACCCAGGCCGGCTCGGCGGTCTCGGCGGTGGTCGTAATTGGTTTCAACGTAAGACCCGGCGCGCGCGCCACGGATTTGGCGAAGCAGGAGAGCGTCGACATCCGCCTGCACTCGATTATTTATAAGGTTGAGGAAGAGATTAGAGCGGCCATGATTGGCATGCTCGAAGCTATCGAGAAAGAGAAAATCATTGGCCGGGCCGATGTGCGCGAAGTCTTCCGCGTGCCCAAGGCCGGAGTCATCGGCGGATCAATGGTGGTCGATGGCAACATCCGGCGCAGCGCCCGCGCTCGCTTGATTCGCGATGGAGTCGTCAGTTGGGAGGGTAACATCACCTCACTGCGCCGATTCAAAGACGACGTGTCGGAAGTACGCGAAGGATTCGAGTGTGGCATTGGTCTGGAAAACTTCAACGACCTTAAAGTCGGCGATCAGATCGAGGCGTATATTGTGGAGAAGGTCGCAGCCACGGAATTATAGGAGGCAGACGGCAGGAGCAGGAGGCAGGTGTACGGTTGAGGTTTTCCTGCCTCCTGCTCCTGCCTCCTGCTCCTGGTTTTAGCCATGCGTCGCCCAGAGAGAGTTGCAGACATCCTTCGTGAGGAGATTTCCCAGATTGTCGGGTACGAACTGGAGGACCCGCGGCTTACGATGGTAACCGTGACTGACGTTCGGCTGTCTGACAACCTCAGGAACGCCCAGGTTTTTGTCACGGTCATAGGCGACGAAGAGGAACACCGACTCGCGCTCAGCGCTTTGCGGCACGCCGCTCCCTACGTTCGGAAACAATTGAGCATCTCCCTAAACCTTCCGCGTACTCCCGAAATTCATTTCGTGCGGGACCAGGTCGAAGAGAAGGGTGAGCGCGTCGATCAGTTATTGGAAAAGATTGGACAAGAATGGAAAGAGGAAGGAACAAACGATGAATGATGAATATTGAATGATGATCGCTTTTATTCATCATTCATCGTTCTGCGTTCACCATTTTTATTAACCATGCTTAGTCAAGTTGTTGAGCTGATCGAAGAGAAGCGGAAGTTTGCGATCACCTCCCATTTCCGTCCCGATGGAGACAGTCTGGGTTCGTCACTTGGTCTTTACTGGTTGCTGCGCGCACTGGATAAAGACGTCGAAGTGATCATGCGAGATCCGGTGCCTCACGCTTACCAGCAATTGCCAGGAGCCAAAGACGTGCGCGTCACGCCAGCCGTTGATGGGTCTTATCACGCGGTCTTCGTAATGGAATGCTCGGACATTAGCCGGCCGGGCTTGATCGATCTCGACAAACAATTTGTCGTCAATATCGATCATCATTCGACCACCGCTCTGTTCGGAAAGATCAACTGGATCGACTCAACCGCCTCGGCGGTGGGAGAAATGATCTATAACCTTTGCAAAGCTACCGGCGTGCGGGTGACGAGAGAGATTGCTGAATGCTGTTACACCGCGCTGATAACGGATACCGGCTCGTTTCATTATTCCAATACCACGGAGCGAACTTTCAAAGTTGCTTCTGAGCTTCTGCGCACCGGCCTGAAGCCGGCGAAAACGGCGGAGGCGGTGTTTGCGAGCTATCCCTGGAGCAGAATTCAGTTAATGGGCGCCGTGCTTTCCACCGCTCGTCGGGATACAACCGGCCGCATCGCCTGCCTGCGCCATAGTCTGGAAATGCAAGCCACTGCCCATGCATCCGACGAGGACGCCGATGGTTTTGTTAACTATCCGTTGACAGTCGAAGAGGTCGAGGCTGTCGCGATGCTCAAAGAAAGCGAGTTGGGAGTCTACCGCACGAGCCTGAGATCCAAGGGTGATGTAAACGTGGCGAAGGTTGCGGAAAAGTTTGGCGGCGGGGGACACCGTAACGCAGCCGGCTGCACCCTGCGCGGCACCTGGGAAGAGGCTGAGGAGAAGATCATCGCCTTGTTGCAGGACGCCGTAGAGCGAGCGAACGGCGATATCACCGAAGACGCGCTGAAAGACTAGAGGGCAGAAGTCAGAGGTCAGATATCAGAATTCAGAAGAAAGAAATGACGGACGTCTGCCCCCTGACTTCCGACTCCTGACTTCTGCTCCACAATGTCTTCCAAAGAAAAACAATACAAGTGGCGCCGCGAAGACTATCAGGAAAAGACGCGCGGCCTGCTGATGGTCCACACCGGCAATGGCAAGGGTAAGACTACTTGTGCCCTGGGGTTGATGATGCGTGCCGCCGGACGAGGATTGAAATGCTGCATGATTCAGTTTATGAAGTCGCGCAACGATCGCTATGGCGAACACGAGTCGGCCGAAAAACTGGGCATTGAAGTACACACAATGGGTGACGGCTTCACCTGGGATACGAAGAACCCGGAACAGGATCGGGCGACCGCCCGGGAAACCTGGAAGCTCTGCGTAGAGAAGATGCGTACCGGCGACTATGACCTGCTGGTCTTCGATGAGTTGGTTTACGTGCTTAGTTACGAGTTGCTGCCTGTTGATGAAGTGCTCGAAGAGATCCGGAGCATTCGCGCTTCCCAGCCCGCGTTACACATCGTCTTAACCGGCCGCGACGCCCCGGCGGCGTTGATTCTGGGCGCCGACCTGGTCACGGAGATGACGGAAATAAAGCACCCCTTCAACGCCGGAATCCGAGCCCAGCAAGGGATAGAGTTCTGAAGAGCGCGAGCCAGGTCCTTCATCGCTAATCCTTTTCTGTGGTAGGCTCTAACCCATACCGAAAATTCAAACTCGACATTTGTTCGACCGAAACCAATTCCCTATGCCCTGGTTTAGCAAAAAGAGTAAACAGATTGAGGCTGTACCGCCTGAGGAGCGTGTAGTCAAGACGGAGAATGTCTTCGTTAAGTGTGATGGCTGCGAGGCTCACCTATACAAACGAGAACTCGAGGAGGGAATGCAGGTTTGTTCCCACTGTGGTTACCATTTTCGAATCGGCGCACGTGAACGTCTGGCTACGCTATTTGATGATGGTAAATATGAAGAGCTGGATGCCGAAGTGATCTCTATAGATCCGCTCGTGTTTACCGACACCAAGCCTTATCCCGACCGCCTCAAACAAGCCAGGAAGAATTCCGGCCTCCCCGAAGCCATAATCAACGCCCGCGGCAAGGTCGGCGATCATCTGGTTTTTGCCGGAGCGATGGACATGTCGTTCATCGGCGGTTCGATGGGATCTGCGGTCGGCGAGAAAGTCACCCGATTAATCGAACGCGCGTTGAAAGAGCATGGTGCCGTAGTTATCTTCGCTGCGTCGGGCGGCGCTCGTATGCAGGAGGGCGCGCTGTCGCTAATGCAGATGGCTAAGATCGCGGCGGCACTTGCCGAGCTGGACGAGGCTTCTCTGCCGTTTATTTCGGTATTAACCGACCCAACGACCGGCGGAGTAACCGCGAGCTTTGCCACGCTCGGCGACATCATTATCGCCGAACCAAAAGCTCTGATCGGTTTCGCGGGCCCGCGTGTGATTGAACAAACCATTCGTCAGAAGCTGCCCAAGGATTTTCAAAAGTCAGAGTTTCTTCTCGAACACGGCATGGTCGATGCGATTGTGGACCGGCGAGAGATCCGGGATTACATTATCAAGCTGCTCAACTTCATGTTGAATCCTGAAATTTCCAGCTTCTCGGAAATTGAACGCCTCCGTACGCGTGCCACTTTGGGGTAAGTAATTAGAATTTGTGACGGTTGTTCCCACCCGGAAGGTTTGAAGTGGGCACCGCCCCGCCGGCTCAACCTCACCACCAAGCGTCCCTGATCCAAGCTTGAGACGGCGGGCGAATGCCCGCCTCTAAACGGACGGTGCCGGAGGGCTGGCTGCGCCCTTTGCCGTTTGCCTGGCAACGTGAAATGCTACGTCTCTCATGAATTTCGAGGAAGCACTCCAGTATCTGCTGAGCCTTGGCCACGAGACACTCGCAGTCAAGCTCGGTCTAAGAAGTACAGAGCTGTTGCTTGAAAAACTGGATAATCCTCATAAGCGGTTCGCGTCGGTCCAGATCGCCGGTACAAACGGCAAGGGTTCAACTGCAGTAATGCTGGATTCAATCTGCCGGGCAGCCGGAATTTCCACGGGCGTCTACACCTCGCCGCATCTGGTTTCAATTACCGAGCGAATAAGGATTAGCGGCAGCGAAATTTCGCAGGGCGACTTTGCCAGACACGCAACTGCGGTGCGTTTGGCTGCTGAGAATCTAGTCAGCCACAGCAAATTGGAAGCTTTGCCAACCTTCTTTGAGCAAGTCACGGCCATCGCTCTGCTCGCGTTCAGGGAAGCGGGTGTCAGGCTGGCGATTCTGGAGACTGGTTTGGGCGGCCGGCTGGATGCGACTACCGTCGCGGCCGCAGAAACTGTGGCCATTACGCCTTTGGCTCTTGATCACCAGGAGTATCTTGGAGAAACGCTCGATGAGATCGCCGCGGAGAAGGCGGCCATTATCCGGCCGGGCGTCACTGCGATAATTGCTGCGCAGCCGGCGCAAGCCTTAAGGGTGATCCTGCGACGTTGTGCTGAAGTTAAGGTTGAGCCAAACATCGAGATAGAGCCATCGCGAAACCGAGTCGACCAAGTGACCGATGACGGACGCTTGGTCGTTACTTTTGAGACAAACGAAACGCGCTACGAAAACGTGCTGCTTGGCTTGCGCGGGCGACATCAGGTCGTAAACACTTCGGTCGCGATTCGGCTAGCGGAGGCGCTCGGGAAACAGGGTTTTGAGATCTCGAAAGCTGCGATTATTGAGGGCATAGAAACGGCCACACATGCCGGACGACTCGAACTCCATGACGGCCAGCCAGCATGGCTGTTTGATGGTGCTCACAACCCTGCCGGAGCGCAGGCGCTGCGCCGGTTTCTCGATGAATTTGTGAACCGACCGGTGACTCTCGTTTTCGGCGCCATGAACGACAAAAGATTGGAAGAGATCGCAACCATTCTTTTCCCTGGCGCGGATCGTTTGATTCTTACCCAGCCCGATAGCCCTCGTGCTGCCGAGGTTGAGAGGTTGAAACGACTGGCGACGCGCATTGTTAACAGTCAAAAGGTTACTGCTGCGCGTTCAGTGAGCGAGGCGCTTCAGCAGGCCAAAGACGTTACTCCATCAGACGGACTCATCTGCGTCACGGGCTCGCTCTACTTGTTAGGCGAGGTCAAGACAATAATGAACGGACACTGGGTATAGGTCCTATAAGGCCTACAGGTTCCTATAAACCTCAACACTTATCTTTTAGAAGGAAACTTTGATGGCTTCATCAGACGGTCCTAAAATTCTCGATAGTAAAGAAATCTTTCGCGGACGCGTTTTCGACGTAACGGTGGACACGATTCGCGAGGGCGATAAGACCTATCAACGCGAAGTAGTGCATCATCCGGGCAGCGCCGTCATCATCCCCGTATTCCAGGACGGCACGATCGGACTTGCGCGCCAGTATCGCCATCCAGCCGTGCGTTATCTTCTGGAAGCCCCTGCAGGCACGTTGAAGCGGGGGGAAATTCCCGAGGAGGGTGCTGCTCGTGAACTCGAGGAAGAGCTGGGTGTTCTTGCCGGGCGGCTGGAGAAGTTATGCGAGTTTTTCGTTTCTCCTGGCTTTTGTGAAGAGAAAATGTGGGTCTACCTGGCGACTGAACTGACGGAAACGCAGCAACGTCTGGAAGACGATGAGATTCTCGAGGTCCTGCGCATTCCCTTCTCCCAAGCGCTCAGTATGATCACTACCGGCGAAATAGAAGACGCGAAAACAATAATCGGGCTAATGTTGGCGGCACCGCGCGTTGGTCCGTCTATGTTGGAAGCTGACTATCCCGCAGTCTAATTGTCGTAAAACTTGAAGCCGTTATAAACCTTTCCGATTGACCCTTTCAGAACAACTTCATACACTGCCCTCATCGTGCAAAAACCCAATTATCCGCCCGGACCTCCGACTTTCGGAGATTCAAATCCGATCTATCGGGAAGAGCTCGAAGCGAATTCTCAATCTCCTCCGGTCGACCCTAATAATCCCTCATGGGGTGTCGGCGCAGCATTGCTCGTTTTGTTTGCCAGCATCGTTCTGATGTTTGTGGTGCCGCTGATTTTCTTAGTTCCCTATGTGGCCGTCAAAGGTCTCAAGTCATTCGAGCCTTTCGGAAAGACGGCTGTCTTGCTTCAAGTAATTTCTCTTTTTCCCACTCACTTGCTAACCTTCGGACTTGTTTGGATAGTGGTCACCCGCTATGGCAAACAATCCTTTTGGGCAGCTATCGGGTGGGGATGGGCCCGCGGTTTTCGCCTGTGGTCCTGCGTTGGCTTGGGAACGCTCTTGTTCGTCGTCGGCAGCGTTATTGCCAAGCTGCTTGGTGCCGAGAAGCCTACACAACTCGAGCAGATAATTAATAGCTCCCTCTTAGCCCGCTATATGATCTCGTTTTTGGCAGTCTGCACCGCTCCTTTTGTGGAAGAGTTTGTCTACCGGGGTGTTCTTTATGCGCCGCTCCAACGCCTGGCTGGCGTCCGAGGCGCCGTAGTCATTGTGCTTGCCCTTTTCACGATAATTCACGTTCCTCAATATTGGCCTAATGTCGGTGTGCTCGCCGCTGTCGCGCTTCTCAGTATTGTACTAACAGTTGTCCGGGCCTACTCCGGCAGGCTACTCCCATGTATTGTCATTCATCTCGTTTTTAATGGGATACAAGCCGTCATCTTGATCATTGAGCCTCACGTCCAGCCGATGATTCCCAGCGCTGAACGAGCAGCTCCGGCTGCTTCATTTCTATTGCCATTGATTGGCTGGTTTATCTGACCAACATGGATTGCGAAGTCGTTGTAGTTGGGGGCGGCATAGGTGGGTTGACAGTCGCTGCCTTGCTCGCCGGCAGAGGAGTTAACGTCTGCTTATTGGAAAGAGAATCGAGGGTCGGAGGTTGCGTCGCCAGCTTTGATAAATTTGGCTACAGTTTTGAGCAGGGATATGGCCTCTACGCCTCGTGGCAGCCTAATGAAATTCACGATCGTGTATTCTCCGAGTTGCCGGTTGACCCGCCTGAGGTTCGGTTGCTGGACCCAGGGTATGTGGTTCGTCTTCCTGACAAATCCGAAATCTCACTTACGGCTGGCGCTGAGTCCTTTGAAGACAACTTGCACGAAGTTTTTCCCGAGTGCGCCGACAAAGCAATCGCGTTTTATCGTAATCTCGCACCGCTGAGTGCAGCGCTGCAGGGAGTTCTCCAAAGGAGCCCAGAGTTCCTCACGGCATCGCGCTCAAGGCAAGCCTACGCTCTTCTTTCCGAGGGTAGAATCGGCGTTCAAATTCTTTCCTCGATCAAACATACTACTCTTCAGCATCTCGACGGAGTCTCCATGCGCTTCCGTCGTTTCGTAGACGTTCAACTTCAAGCTTTGGCCCAGGCGGGCTCGGCGGAAGTTTCCTATCTTTATGCAGCTATGGCCCTCAGCGCGCCGCGTGGTGGTTTCTTTGCGATTCGCGGCGGCGGTTCAGCGCTAGCAGACAGACTGGCCGACGCCATTATTCAAAGCGGCGGGCGGATCCGCCTGAACACGCCCGTACTCCGCTTGTCCTACGACTCCACCGGAAACCCGGGAGGTGTTGATCTCTTGAGCGGCGAGACCGTGACCGCTTCGAAGGCAATTGTCAGCAACCTGACGTTGTGGGACACCTACGGTAAGCTTGTAGGTCTGAATCGCACTTCAACCGAAATCCGGAAAGAATTGAAGTCGCTGCGTAGTTGGGGCGCCTATTTGCTCTACCTGGGTATGGAAGAGGACGCGGAGAGTCCGTTAGTTTCGAGCCCCGTCCTCGCGCTAACCGATTGGCAAGACGGACCTGACTTTGATCCCGAGAACAGCCAGTTGTTTTTTGCTCCCGCACCTTCGTGGGACCCAAGGGCTCCGGGGGAAAAACGAGCGGTGACCGTTCACGCCTTCACAGATGTCGATGAGTGGTTCACATTCCACACCGATGAAACTGAACTGGAGCAAAAAGATCAGCTGTTGCTTGAGGCGTGCTGGCAGCGACTACATTCAGCTATGCCGGAGCTAGGCAGCCACATCGAAGTAATCGACACCGCCACGCCGCGGACCTTTTACGACCAAACCCGCAGGAAATTGGGGATGGTGGGCGGTGTAATACCTACCCCCGACAGGTTCTGGACCAATCAGCCGCGTTATCTAACGGCCTTTCCTAACCTCTTCATCATAAGCGACACGATTTCCCCGGGTGGCATAGCCGGCCTCACCACGTCTGCCTTTGCTTTGGCGAATAAACTTACTGGCAAGGAGCAGGATTTTGGCGTCTGAAGGTTTCTCGCGCTATCTTCGTCGGGGAGAAACTTGTGGACAAACAAGATTGTCTGGTGTATACGGGCAACAGACAATATGTATATTACTATTGATGGAACAGACCGCCGCCCGATTTATCTGCAAGTGGTTGATGAAATCAAGGCCCTTATTGCTGCTGGCGAATTGCCGGAAGGGTCCTCGCTGCCGCCCGTTCGTCAGGTTGCGGCGGACTTGGGAGTAAACCTCAACACAGTTGCTTTTGCTTACCGGGAGCTTCAAAAGGCGGGCTTAGTACGGGTTAGGCACGGAGCCGGCGCTGTGGTAATTGCTCAAGTCATCCCGCAGGTCGCCGAGGAACGACTGCAAGCCAAACTGATGCCGGCGTTGACCGACCTCATTCTCTCCGGACTCACGCGAACTGAAGTGATGGCGATCGTCAATAAAGCACTGAACACATTAATCGGCCAGAAAGTTCGCTAGCCGCATTTAGGGGTTGGGTAGAGGCGATTGCTCAACCCGCCGCTCATTTGATGTCGAATGTGGTTGGGAAGTGAAACCGGGCCGCTCCGAACGCGGTTCGGAGGGGTAATTACGCGGTTCGGAGGGGTAATTACGCGGTTCGGATGAGGGTGGCGGTGATGATGGCGGCGAGGATGGCGGATTTCCGGTCGAGCCTCCCCCGGCAGTCGCCCCGCCGACGTTAGGAGTGTGATAGATTCCCCTTCCTCCATAGGTGTTGTAACCACCACAGCACCCTCCGTAAAAAGAGCTGTAGTAGGAAGAGCCATACGGCGATCCCCAACCTCCATAGAAGGGCAGAAAGGAATAGCAGCCGTATCTGGAGCTGAACATCCAGACGCCGGAAAAACGAGGAGAGAAGCCGCCCCAACCGGCGTCGAGCCTGGCCATTGCAAGGGCCATATCGCGTCGGGTAAACCCACGATTCGCCTGCGCCATCGTTTTGGCACGGTCCTTACTCCAAGCTTCCAGATTATCGGGATTCTTTTTGTCAGCGTCTCGTAGTTTGGCTACCGAGAAGGAGCTATGACTGAACACGACCTTGTTTCCACCATTCACCTTCGTGTGCGAGCCGTCAAGCATTACCCGGCCCTTTCTCACGATAAGTTCGGTCGCGTCTCCCGGAACGACGCTTACCCGGTAGAGGCCTTTGCGCACAATGGCCATTCGAGTGTGCGGCGTTGTGATATTAATGAGTAACTCCGCGCCATCAAAACCGGTCGCCTCTACTATGGCGGTACCTCTAAGTAATCGAAGTTCCAGGTTTTGGAGTGAGTTATCAGATAGCTCAAACTCGGAGTTCTCACCGACTCGCAGATACGAACCTGGGTTCAGGAGCATCTCCACCCGGCCATCGTGTCCGGTCCTAACGACATCGCCCGCTTCCAAATCTTCCTTGATAGTAAGCAGTTGCCATTCCGAGGCTCCGTGTGCGCGCATCGTGGCGACGCCCGTTACCGCGTTAACGCCGCCCGCCTTTGCCGAGATGACAAACTGATCGCGCGTCGTATTGATGACAAACTTATCACGCGTCGCCTGCGCGATAGTCGTCAGAGGAAGGGAAACGACCATTGCAATAACAAAAAGCGCTGCGATATAGGCAATGCGTGCTCTTCTCATGGAGTATCCTTTGGTTAGGTAGCGGTTTAAAGCTTAGCCGGTTCTGGGAGAGGCCCAATTATAGTCCTCTTTTGGACATTTACAAGCTTTTAGATGCCTCCAAGATCCAGTCGGGCGCCAGGCATCATAGAGTCAGATTAAACCAGATTTGTATTACTCAGTTGTACCCGGTCGCGTACGTCAGTTTGCGTAATACCCGCGTTTACCCCGCGCGGCGGCGGAAGGTCGATCAACATTCACTCGAATCGCTCGCCACTTGCCATCACGGACTTTATCTATAGGGCGATACGCCAGGCCATAAACAGTTCCGAGGTCCGCCACCACCCGCTCATAAGCGCCGGCCAGATCCTCCAGTCGGTCCACTTCGTAGAACACACCCCCTCCGGTCTCTGCCATTTCATGCATTCGATCATGTCCGGCATCGAAAGCTTCAGGCTGCGTATCCAAAGGACTCAAAGATTGGTATTCGGTGTTTAGCCACAACGTATAAAGCACGCCGTCAAACTCCTGAACGCGGCCCAACAAGTCTTTGTAGGGGAGCTTCGAACCTTCGCCCTGAACACCATTAATGTTCCCGTCCAGGCCGTCACTCATGACGATAATAGCCGTGCGCCGGGCGTTCTTCGCATCCTGCAACAACTGGTTCAAAGCAAAGTCGGCAGCATCGTAGAGTTTCGTATCGCCCGCGAAGGTGTCCATAGCGTTTACACGCTGACGCAAACTTTGGCGGTCCAATGTTAAAGGGGAGACGACAGTAGGATTTCCAGCGAAGCTGATGACCCCTATGCGATCAAAAGATCTTGCAGCACTAATGAAACGTAATGCAGCCGAGCGGATCAACTTTACCTTGTCGCGCGTGGAGCCTGAGAGATCGATTAACAATAAGAGGTCAAATGGTGCTGACGAAGACTCAAACTGAAGAATCTCCTGCTCAGCACCATTTTCAAAAAGTCGGAAGTCGGATTTGGTGAGGCCGACTACACCTCGATTAGTTTTCCTATCAACCACGCTGAGATTGAGCGTTACCAATTGGGAATCGACCCGAATCACGTCGCCTTCACTTATTTCCTGGTTATCCAGGGCGGGTGCGGGTGTCCCGGCGGCCTTTATCGGAACCACTGCGGCTTCTTCTGTTGGTTCGCTGTTGGTGCGTCGGCCATCGGAAATCGCGGAGACTGGAGCACCAGCTCCCTGGTACAGCGAAATATTCCCGCTTTGCGTATTAATCCTTAGTGTTTGGACGCCGTTGCCAATACGTGCCTGCAAAACATGACCGCTATTACTTAAAAGCTGCGGAAGTTCTGATTTGACTACACCCGTCACTGATCTGGCGATGATGTCAGCATCGGGTTGGCCCACAAACTCTACCCGCACCGCCCCGCTGGTAGACTTTAGCGAAGCCCACGAGGGAGTGCCCCGCAAAGATGCTGGACCTTTGCCAGTCAGAATTTCTATGCGCGCATTTTCCGGGACCTTGATCGAGACTTTGACTGCTCCGACGGGATCGGTCGGCCTGCGAATGATTCTGATGGCCAGCAATTGGGTGGTATTGCCGATGAGAACTGGTGACCGGGGGAATGGCATGGTCCCCTCAATGGTGGCGGAAACGGAAACATACTTTTCTTTCCACACCTCAGCGGTGACTTCGCCAAACTGGTTTTCAACTCGAACATGACCACTGGCTGGCAATTCTATTTGAATACCCTCAAACGCGTTGCCTGGTGCGGTTTGAGCGAAGCAGGAGAGCGTCACGAGCGCAGAAAAGAGGGCTGCGGCAATTACACGTGTAGCTTGTACGAACATAAGTAGAGTCTGGGCCAGTGACTATCAAATTCAGGGGAGAGATCCCGGGGGGCGTTTCAAATCCAATTATAAAGCCTTAGGGCTATCTTTCAATCATATCGAGCATTGAGTCCTTTTCTTTCGGGACAGTTGGTGCCGGTGTGGCGGGTGGTTCTCCCAAGTCTCCAAGCCTGAGGAGCAGATTATTGGCGTTGGTCGCGTAATGCATTGCTACCTCCTGAGTCAAGAGACCATCACGCACCATTTTCTCGATAACGCCATCAAACGTTTGCATTCCCTCCTGATCGCCCTGCTCCATGGCGTCGATTAGAGATTTGCCTTCCGACTCACCCTTTTCGATGTATTCCCTGGTGCGCATGGTTGACTTGAGAATCTCAATAGCCGCGAATCGACCCTTCCCGTCTGGGCGAGGAATCAAGCGCTGGGAAACAATGTAACGAAAAGATTGTGATATTCGGGTTCGAATAACTCGCTCTTCATTCTTGGGAAACACACCAATGATTCGATCGATCGTCTTAGCCGCGTCAATCGTATGCAGGGTCGACATAACAAGGTGGCCGGTTTCGGCAGCCTCGAGTGCGACTTCGATGGTTTCCTTATCACGCATTTCGCCCACCAAAATCACTTTCGGGGCCTGCCGGAGAGCGGCACGCAAGGCAATTGCGAAATCCGGCGTATCGGAATGGAGTTCACGCTGATGAATCGTCGAGTTCTTGTGCGCATGCAAAAACTCGATCGGATCTTCAATCGTAACGATATGGTAGTACTTCGTCTGATTAATGAGATCGATGATGGCCGCCAGAGTCGTACTCTTCCCGCTCCCAGTCGGCCCGGTAACGAGCACGAGACCGTTTTTTATATCAACGATCTCCTTCAGCTGTACCGGCAGATCGAAGTCATCGAAGTTTGGAGGATTGGAAGGAATTACCCGCATCACGATGGCATAAGTGCCGCGCTGCTTAAAAATATTGACGCGAAACCGTGCGTCACCCGGAGCACTGAAAGATAGGTCGGCAGATCCAGTTTTTTCTATGCTTTCGTTCGCGCTTTCGTGGCTTCCGATGATTAGTTTGGCGATGCTTGCGGTATGTGGAGGAATAAGCTTTTCAAGCCCGGGAATCCGGACGGGCTCCAGTTTGCCCGCTAGTTCGATTTGCGGGGGCCGTCCTGGCGAAAAGATTAGATCGCTGACTTTGTCAGACGCGCTTAGCATTTGCCTTAATATTGCAATAAAGTTAAGGGGCGGGGGCGCACTAGGCGTTGAATTGGTGGTGATTGGGTTACTCATATTCTTTTTGGAACTATCTCCCTGGTAGTGGCGTCAAAAGGCTGTACTAGTTTCTCATCGAAGATCTTTTGCACCGAACGAACGCCGCGCCGTTGGCGTACATCAGAGTACCGGTTGAGCTATTTAGAAATGGACCTGACTTTCAGAAGGAGGCGCTGAATAGAGATGGCAACTTACAAAGATCCTATAAGATGCTTTGCACCATTTGAAGTGCTCGAGCGCCTGCTGGAAATTCGCGCTGAAGCGGGTTTCGCGCCCGCCGTCTATCTCCTTTCACCCGATGACCTGGCAGATTACCTCGACGCGTTTGGCTTCGACGTATACGCATTCTCTGAAGCCGAAGCGGACTTTCACTTTGGGGACTACCGTGCGCCACTGGCACCCGGTGGAGACCATGCCCATTGTTCAATTACCGCTCATTAGCTGGCTCGTCCGCAGCTAAAATAGTTGTCAGATCGGGAGATAGCTTATGGTAGCTGTCTCCCGTTTCTCTTAGAGCGCCTTGATTACAAAGAAGGTGATATCGTCGGTGGCGCCTAGCCCATCGGTCCAGTCGATTACTGTTTTTTGCAATGCCGCGATCAGATCGCGTGCCCCAAGTTGGCGGTTCGCTTTGGCCGCTTCCGCCAGGCGGTTACGTCCAAATTCCTCTCCTTGCGAATTGTGCGCCTCAGTCACTCCATCTGTATAAAGTACAAGAATTTCCCCAGGCTCAGTCGTCAGATAATACTCGTGATAACGAGTATCCCTAAACATTCCAAGCGGAAGGCTGCCTTGTTCTATAAATCGATAATTTCCATCTTTGTCGAGCAGGATCGGCGGATTGTGGCCGGCGTTTGTATATGTAAGCGTCTTGTTCGTTACGTCGAGAATACCGTAGAAGGCGGTTATGAACTGGTTTCGCTCAATGGATTCCCAAAGCAAATAGTTCACTTTTGCCATTGAGATATGTGGAGAGTAGCCAATGTGAGTAGCAGCGCGCAGGCTCGCCCGCAGGAATGCCATCAACAAAGCGGCGGGCACGCCCTTGCCGGAAACATCAGCAATCACCAGCCCAATTTGATCGTCAAAAATCCTTACCCAGTCGTAGTAGTCGCCTGAAACTTCCTCCGTGGGATAGTTGTAGGCGCTAATATCAAACCCTTCCAACTGCGGATCCCTGGCCGGAAGCAACTCCAACTGCACTTGGCGAGCCACTTCGAGTTGCCCTTCGAGACGCTTCTTTTCAATTAACTGTTCATGAAGCATTACCTTCTCGATAATGATTGCGACCTGCGATGCCAACAGCATGAGAACTTCCAGATCATCCTCTGAATAGGCGTTAAGCTCGTCGCTCTCAATATCAAAAACACCAATGACTTCCGTATTGGCTATGATGGGGGCCACCATTTCCGAACGGGTCTCACTGCGTGCGTTTATGTAAGCCGGATTCATTCGGACGTCGGGAGAAGTAATTGGCTCGGCAGTAAGCGCCACCTGCCCGATAAGACCCTCGCCCAGCTTTAAGTGTAGATTCGTCAACTCTTCTATATCGTAGCCGCGAACTGCTTCCGCCTGAAAGACACAGGGCTCCTCGCCTTCGGTCGCCGCACTCCCGTCCACACACTTCACCAAGAAAATGCCTGCGGCATCATAAGGAATAAGAGAATCAAGCGTATCCATCACGAGATTGAGAACTTCTTGCAGATCCAGCGAACGACTGATTCTCTTAGTAATGTCAAGCAGCATTCGCAGCTTGTCTGTCGTCGTCAGACCGACCATTGGCAGCTCTTTTATCTCTTGGTTCATGAATCCAGACGCGGTAATCAACACAATTAGAATGAGGCCATAAAAACCAAAACATGATTATAAGCGTTCGCGGCCAAAGCATGAAGTAGTAACTCTGTTGGCGCTGACGTGGAAGTCCACTGTCACGTTTTTCCAGTGTTCGAATGCGCGCCTTTGTAGGTGCTCCAGAGACGTGTGACCTTTAGGCGATACTCAACGAGCTCACGGCTAACACGGAAATGCCTGGCGATTTGAAGCGATGTCTGACCCTCGAGCACAAACGTCCTCAACGCGGAAAAAGGAACCAACGCAGCGGCGCCGGTGCCGTAAGCGGCTTCTTCATCAGCCTTACGGTAATCGCGTGAGACGGTTCGGCCGCGCTCATCTTCACGGACTATTTTCAGCTTTGTTGGCTGATGGCCTAAGAAGACGTGAGAGATCTCCTCCATCAGCGTCGCGTGAGTTCGCATCCGACCGTGATTAGGATTGAGTATTACGATCCGGCGGCCATCTGGTAAAGGGCGAGAGCAGGCGCCCCCGGACCATTCCTCTGATGCAGAGCCCAGGAGATGTTGCCGGTTCTTTGCGCTAAGCCCCTTGATCTGATCAAAGTCAATCACAACCAGGTTGGCGAATCTCGCCAGGAGAAACGGATTGAGCGGCGCCGTCGGTCGCACTCGTGCAAATTCGCGAAAGCCCTGAGCATGAAGCTCATATTGCCGCCATTTCTCCCCTGGCGGTAACTCTTGATCGATCATGTCACGGATTATAACCTGAGAATGAGGTGAGCGATCAGCGTCGCTTTCGCGCGGCTTTCACCGAGTCTGTTCGACTAAACTGTGAGTAGGCGACACGAAATAATTCGGACAAGGCCTCCGCGGTTTCCGCGGTGAGATTACGGTCAGCGCGCAGATGCGCCTCAACTATTTCCGGTGTCGACTCATGTGGAAAATAGACTACCGCTTTTGCTTCATTGCGCTCCTGTCCGCCCAAGCTGAGAATCCTCTCCAGCGGGACGTCCAACCACGTGGTTAAGCGTGCGATGTTATCTGCATCGGGCTTCCCGGTTCCGTTTTCTATCCGCGACAAAGTCGAGGCGGAAACGTTAGTCTGATCTGCGACATCGCGCAGACTAAGCTCCAACTCCTCGCGGCGCCGGCGAATGGCGCGCCCAAGCTCCTGGGTATTAATAAGCGACTTTATTGTTCGCGGCATATTCGTTTTCCAGGCTCGAACAATACCACAGCTTGGTTTTAGAGGCAAGACTCTGTTTTATGGCTGAAACAAGGAAGAGAAACTTAAAAAGGCCGACCGTGAGAACAGTCGGCCCAGGTTAACGGTAACTCTGGTCCTTATCTTAGAGTTGTGTTTGCTTGTTTCGTTGCAGACATTGCAAGATCCCGCGCGCGCGGCAAAGTGTCTACCGCTTTTGCCACCTGTTGGTCGTCGGTAGTAATAAATACTCTTTCGCCCATGACTCGACCATAGGCAGCGGTAACTACATTGAATCGCAAATGGAGTTCGATAAAGGATCGATTGCGGTTCACAGTCGGGCTCAGGCTCTTAAAAGTGGGATCGCCGGCAACAAATTGTTTGAAGGCTTCGAAGACAGGACTACCGATTGAAAACTCTTCTGGTTTCAACTCATGATCAAAGTCAATGCTGCCCGGCACTTTGTATTCGGTTATTTCAGGTATGCGGCCATTCACCAGTTCGCGCGCAAAGGCAAACACGGGGTTTAGCAAACGTCGTTGCGCCGCGGTAATCGTCTTCGCGTTCACAGGTTCATCCGGAGCGATGCCCCCACCTTCATAAACTGGGCGGCCGCTATCAGTCTTCTTCTCTAGTCCCGCCGGCTTTGTTTCTCCCGGCTTCAGCTCAAGGCGTTTTGAGCCGCCGTGGGTGTAATAGTCATAGAACCCGCCCCCTGAATAATCGCGCTGAATCAAACGACCAGCCGGGGTGTAATACTTTGCTGAAGTTAAGGTCAGGGCACCACCAGATTCGAGAGGAATAATGCTTTGCACTAAACCCTTACCGAAACTGGTTTCGCCGACGATTAAAGCGCGATCGTGGTCCTGCATTGCGCCCGCAACGATCTCAGAGGCTGATGCTGTGTTCCCGTTAATAAGAATAACGAGGGGAATCGGATCGGCCGACTTGTTTCTTGATCTGGGGTCACGGAAACCATTCCGACCTTTTTGAGTAAGAATCACCTGCCCCTGGGGAAGGAACACCTCCGCAACGTATATGGCTTGATCCAGGAACCCGCCAGTATTGTTTCGCAAGTCCAACACGAGAGAAGTCGCACCCCTGGAATGCAGAGTTTCTAGAGCTTCCCTAAGTTCGTCCGTGGTGGAGTAGTTGAATCCGCGCGTCATATCTACATAACCGACACCGGGTTTAAGCAGGTACGCGTCAGGTACCGAAGGCTGCGGCACAGCGTCGCGAGTGATCTCGACAGTCTCGACTCGTTTATCTGCCGCGCGCTCGACTGTTATCTTGACGATCGACCCGCGTGGGCCACGAATCTTGTCGCGAACATCTGACGACATCTTGCCTGTCATTTTCACACCGTCGACCTCCAAAATCCGATCACCAAACCGCAGTCCAGCTCGCGAGGCCGGCGAGCTTTGAAACGTTGCAGTAATAAACGTGTCGGCCTGCTCGCCAATTACGTAGTTTTGTATTGATGCGCCTATTCCGAAATACTCGGAACGCTGGTCGGTTTTGAGTTCCTCGTACTCGTCCCGGTCGTAATAGTTTGAGTGAGGGTCGAGCGAGCGCAGCATCCCAATGATCGACGACTTAAACGCAGCGTTATAATCAAGTTTCTTGCCCTCTACATAATTCTCTTGAATCACTCTAACAGCCTCACCAAAGTCATTTTCGATAAGGGGGATATCGGCCACACTGCTCCGGGCATTACGACGGATTATCACAGTCGATCCAGCGGGCGGCTTACCCGTTGATGTGGTTCCGACTTTGGACTGGGAGCGCGCTTTCTGTTGCGCAAAAGCTACCAGTTGAATGTTAAGCGAGACTAAGAAGATCCCGAGTAGTGCGAACGAGAGTGTCTTTTTCAATGCTAAGCCTCTTGAAGAACCCTAAATTACAGTCGTCACTAAAACCCACCCGCACTCGGACCAACAACGCTCGTCCAGCGGGTGGCGGTTTGCAATACTAACTAATGACTCAGAAGCGGGCAAGGCTTTAGATTATTACATATGACTCGTGTTGAAAATCGGGAGGCGTTTCTGGATGGTGAGTTGTTGATTAAACAATTGGCTGGGATGATCTCACGGTTTAAGGAGGCTGGCTTGACGGCCCTTCCAAGGCATCCGTAGAATGAACTTAGTAGAGATCGACGACGTAATTAGAGGCGAGTTATTGAATGCCGATCTAAGGAGTTAAAAAAGTATGAGCAATCCTTATAAAAAGG
This sequence comes from Pyrinomonadaceae bacterium, assembly GCA_051004635.1. Taxonomy (GTDB): domain Bacteria; phylum Acidobacteriota; class Blastocatellia; order Pyrinomonadales; family Pyrinomonadaceae; genus PSRF01. The sequence continues at coordinate 73,525 of JBPCKD010000122.1, read as the reverse complement.
AAGAACAGCAGCCGTCCGAAACCGTTGACGACTTGATGATGAGAGATGATGAAACTGAAGGCGATTCCGAAGATAGAACCCGAACCGCATCATCAGTGCGAGATATTGCTTCTCGTATCCCTGAGTCATTAAGCGCTATTGGACGCGACATCAGTCGCACCATTGAACGCGCAATGTCAGCCAAAGATGAATACGTGGTGGCCGTGAAGGTTTCCCCTGAGGCCCAGGAGAAGATCGATCAGCTCGTGCAGGCCGGAATCTTTCGTAATCGCGCGGAGGCGGCCGGTTTCCTAATCGACGAAGGAATAAAAACGCAGTCAGCGCTTTTCGAGCGAGTGCAGCAGAAACTCGCGGAAATCGAACGACTACGGGCCGAGTTGCGAGGAATGGTCAACGAGAAATCGGCTTAGACGACGTCAGTCCCCCTTGTTACCGCACAATCTGATAAAGCTGCTCCCACCGGGGGGAGGCGCGCTCAAAAGAAGTTTGGACGAATCGAGATAAAAGTGGCCGAAAGATTCAAGCTCTCACAAACCCCAATCACACAATTTAGTCTTGTCAACGGTCTGCGCGTTGTTCTGTGCGAAGACCATGCCGTACCCGTCGTGTCCATCGCTATTTATTACGATGTCGGTTCGCGTAATGAGAAAGAGGGACGAACCGGCTTCGCGCATCTCTTCGAGCACATGATGTTTCAGGGCTCTGAGAATGTTCCGAAGGCAGCACACTTCCAGTACATTTTCAATTCCGGTGGCACAATGAACGGCACGACCTCAACGGAGCGCACCAATTATTATGAAACGTTGCCGGCCAGTCATTTGCCACTGGCGCTTTGGCTTGAAAGCGATCGCATGCGCTCGTTGAAAGTTACGCAGGACAACCTCGACAACCAGCGTAACGCCGTACAAGAAGAGAAACGCCTGCGATATGACAATCAACCCTACGTCAATGCCTTTTTGCGGGTCAACGAGCTAATTTTCAAGAATCCTGCTAATGCCCATTCGACAATTGGCTCGATGGAAGATCTTGATGCCGCCACAATCGAAGACATTCAGGAGTTTTTCCGAATTTACTATGCGCCGAATAATGCGGTGCTAACGATAGCCGGCGATTTTGAGACTGCCGAAGCGACTGCTCTGGTGAGGAAGTACTTTGAAGGGATTCCCAGCCAGCCTCCACCGCCTCCTGTTGATACGAGTGAACCGGAAGATGTAGCGCAAACTCAGGAGGTTTACCACGACAAGCTCGCCCCGGCGCCGGCCTTTGTACTTGGTTGGAAGATTCCGCCTCGCCGGACCCCCGACTTTTATGCGCTTTCCTTAGCGGCAGATCTTCTTTTCGAAGGAGACAGTTCCCGTCTCTATCAAAAGCTCGTTAAGGGTGACGAATCCGTGGTGTCCATCCAGGGTGGTATAGATGAACGACGTGGTCCCTCCGCGTGCTATATATTTGCCTTGCCGAAGCCGGGAGAACAGGTGGCCGCAATTCGCGAGCAAATTGTTGATGAGATCAGAGCGTTAAGAACTTCCGGGCCGTCGCCAGCAGAGATGGAAAAACTGCGAAACTCCCTGTGTAACGATGTAGTTCGCGGACGACAGTCAACAATGTATCGGGCTCAACGGCTAGCCGAATATACGCTTTACGACGGCGATCCAACGCTTTTCGATTCCGAGCTGGATCATTACCTGGCCATTACAGCGGAACAAATCCGGAGTGCGGTCGAGCGCTTTCTGGACGTAGAAAACCGCGTCGTGCTTGATATCGTACCGGCGGCACCAGCCGAGGAGGAGTCGAGCGCTGCGTCGGCGTCGGCTCAGCAACCGGGCGAACCGCAACAGCCCGCCTCGCCGCTACCGCAGGTCCCCGGAAGAACGCCAACACAACCTACCGCAGAGGCTGCCGCAGTGGTCGGAAGCTCGAATGGCGGCCAGTCGGATCCAACAGCACAACCCGCAGATCCGCCAAAACAAACCGAAACCGGGTCAGGACCTTTGCATACATAGCTAATGATTGAAAATCAAAATCTTCTGAGCACGCCGCCGCCGCCGCTGCCCACCCGTCCGATAAAGCTTCCGACTGCATATGAGACGACGCTGTCGAACGGACTTGTCGTAGTGGTAGTTGAAGACCAGAGGCTACCCCTCGTCAGCTATCGTATGGCGTTTCGTACTGGCGATGCCCATGATCCTCGTGAACTTCCCGGCCTCCTGGATATGTTGACGGGCCTGCTGACCGAAGGCACTGAGAAACGTACCAGCCGCGAGATCGCGGACGAAGTTGCGCGACTGGGCGCTACTCTTCAGGCCGGCGCGAGTTCCGACTACACCACCGTCGCTGCGTCATCGCTTACAACCTTTAGTGATGAAATTCTCGAGTTGATGGCCGACGTGGTGTTAAGGCCTGTGTTTCCGCCGAACGAGGTTGATCTGGCAAAACGGAACACGAAGGAAAGTCTCAAACAACAGCGGGCACAGCCCACCTTTTTAGCAAGCGAGATGGTAGCGCGAGTAATGTTTGGCGAACATCCCTATTCCGTGACTGCGCCGACTCCGGAGTCAATCGATGCCACCACGCGCGAACGGCTGGTTGAGTTTCATCGGTCAACATTTGCTCCCAATAACGCTGTCTTTCTGGTGGCTGGCGACGTTCAGCGAGACGCAATATTACAGCAGATAGAGAGTTTCTTCGCCGACTGGCAGGCAGGCCCTTTATCTGTTGACGACTTCCCTGCTCCACCGCGCCGCACTTCCTGTTCCGCATACGTGGTGGACAGACCAGGCTCAGCCCAGGCAAACATTGTCCTCGCCAACGCTGGAATTACCCGAACCAGCCCGGATTATTTCCCGATGCTGGTAATGCATACGGTTCTTGGCGCTAATGCTTCATCCCGGCTCTTTATGAACCTGCGCGAAGAGAAGGGTTATACCTACGGCGCCTATTCAAGTCTCGATGCGCGACGAACAGCCGGCACGTTTCGGGCGACAGCCGAAGTGAGAACTCCCGTCACCGGCGACTCGCTTAAGGAATTCTTTTACGAATTAAATCGCATTCGCAGCGAGCCGGTCTCAGAAAAAGAGATTGGTGATGCAAAGTCGTATCTTACAGGAGTGTTTCCGATTAGGCTGGAAACGCAGGAGGGATTGATCGATCAGCTTGTGCAGATCAAGATGTTTGATTTACCCGACAATTATCTCGAGATCTACCGCAACAAGATTCAGAACGTCACAATCGAACAGATTCAAGAAGTCGCACGAAAATACGTAAATCCTGACGAGGCTGCGATCGTGCTCGTTGGTGACGCCTCTCAATTGCTAGAGCAGGTCAAACCGTACGCGGAGCATATCGAGTTTTACAACACGACCGGAAAAAGAAAAACCCTCAAAACGGCTGCTTCAGTTGATGGATTGGAAGCTTTGACGGGAAACTGGTCATTGGAAATCGATACGCCATTTGGCCAGAGTATTCCTGCCACCCTGACGGTTTCACATGATGAAGGCGGGTTTTCGGGTAAAGTGGAATCAGAAATGGGAGACGGCGAACTCAAGTCTGCCACATTTGATGGCGAATCGTTCGCTGGAACAATCTCCTTTGAGGTTGCCGGCCACAACACTGAGGCTCAAATAACGGGTGAAGTTGCCAACGAGCAAATGCAGGGCAGCATCAGTCTGGAAAACGCACCTGAACTGTCTTTCACCGGTAAGAAAACAGTGCGCGCAGACGCCCATCAAGCCCCAAGTTAACCAGTGCGCGCAGACGCCCATCAAACCCCCAAGATTAACCTCTCTTCGTCTTCTAAGTATCTAAGGTTCTTTTTCCATTCTTCTTTCTTAAGCGACCTCAAATTCGCACACAAAAATACGCCCGGCATGACCGACATGCCGGGCGTAATCACAGGAGGAACCGAGTGTTATGGTGACCGTTATAACTTACGACCATCCGATAACCTCACCGACTAGGATGTCCGGTTACAGGCTTCGGTTGCCCGATACCAACCCTCAGATTAACTCACCAGAAACACACTTCAACCTTTACTGCTCATAACGTAGAAGCATTCCATCACCGCCAACCGCCCAACCGACTTTCTTAATAAAGTAGAGCCCGTAGAGATTTTGCTTGGTGCCTGACTCCTGTGCGATCCAGGTTGCGCCAGCATTGCCTGTACGCAGAATCGTGCCACCTCGCCCGACCGCCCAACCTGTGTCATCATCGACAAATTGAACATTCAAGAGTGTGGACTTGATTGTTCCCTGAATCGGGGTCCAGGTCGCGCCGCCGTCTGTAGTTCGCAGCACAGCGCCACGCTCACCCACAGCCAACCCTCGCTTGTCGCTACGGAAATCTACATGATAGATGGTCGCTCCGGTCCCCGCTTCTTGTTTGGTCCATGTTTGACCGCCGTCGATCGTAGCGAGGATCGTTCCACCAGTCCCCACGATCCAGCCACGCTTGTCATTGGCGAAATCCAGATGAATCAGTTCTACACGGCTGGGCGCTCGCTGCCGTTGCCACGTCTCGCCCGAATTTCCGGTAGTCAGAAGAATGCTATCGATGATGCGGTCGTTCTTGCTAACAGAACCTACGACCCAGCCTTTCTTTTTGCTTGCGAAGCGCACGCTGTAGAGTTCTACATCTGCGCCGTCAAACTCAGAAGGCAACAATCGGCGCACTTCGGTCCAGCGTGTGCCATTGTCACGCGTGGCAAAGATTGCGTTCCCAGCAATCAGAAAGCCGGCTTCCTTGTCTCTAAAGTAGATGTCATTGATCGCGTCGGTGGTTTCGACAACCTGTTGAACCCACCTGTGTCCACCGTCATCCGTGCGGCTCAGAAAGCCTTTATCACCTCCAACCCATCCTCTTTTGCTATCGAGAAAGAAAACAGTGTTCAGATCCTGGCCTGCCGGACCTACGCGAGTGGACCTCCAACCCTGCTGACTTCTCATTGGCGCGGCAATTACAACCAGGAAAAGCCCCGCCAGTAGTAATCGATGAGGCAATAAAGGTGTGTTCTTGTTCTGCTCGCCAGATCTCATTCGCGTTAAAACTCCCAGCCAGATTGGCAGAAATTCCGCCAGGACGTGCGCATTCCTCGACCACGCCTGGTGAATCCTTCGATAATAACTGTTGAGGATTTGTACCCTAAGTGCATATCTCAAGACAAGACAAAGATGACCGACAAGGTAAGCATCCGATACGCGGCTTCTAAATAATGGACATCTACATGAGGTTCTTAAGATTAAGACCACGCTTTCAAGCATTGCTGAAAAAGGGGGTGGCCCGATCTCAAGAAAGATAAGACGATCCACGAAAGGACACGAAATGACTCGAACTAAGGGACTCTTCTCGTGCTGCTTCGTGTGATTTCGTAGATCGTTGTTAGGTTTTCATCAGCCTGTTAAGGGTAGTGTGCTAACTTGGCGAAATTGCACTTGTTGCCGCCCTTTCAACGTGGGCGGACAAGTCCGCTGTCTAAACGTATCTTTCAACGTGGGCGGACAAGTCCGCTGTCTAAACGTCTGCAGGGCAGTTTAGACAGGGGTGGGATACCAATGCCCTCAGGAGCGTTAACCAAAATCCTCTACGGACCCTGGGCCTCTACCCGGTAGATTCTGCCTTCGAAGATTACAATTACCCGCTCTCCTAACGAGAAGAACTCTCCCAGGCGAGACTTTTGTTTGAGCAAATTAAAATAATCATCGCTGCCGAATTTGACCACCGTTACAGGCAGAGTCAAGCCGGCTTTGAATTCCGAGTCAGTCCAGATCTCATCGCGCAGATAAAATGTCCTGCCTCCCGCAGTTCTAATCGCCGAGGACGGGCTGTCCTTATCCAGCCTCACCACTTCCTGCTGTTCGCGCGCTCGTTTACTCTGATACACGCCGGCTGTTCCTGTAGCAGCCTTCGCGTCAGCCGCCGTCATAGGAGCTGAAGGCGGAGGCGCATTTGCCGGCAACCTGCCGGCGATAAACCCCCGATTGTTCCGAGACACGGTGACGTTCTGCGACACCGCTCCTGGTTCCAGCGCCAGATAAGAAGTGTAAGGCGTCACGATGCCATAGCGCGTCCCGAGGTCAACAATCTCATCACGCAACTCGGCCTGTTCGCCGTTGGTACGAACCTGTTCCATCAACCAGCCGACGCGACGCGTCGCCCACAGACGCGGCAGAAAATCGTTAGACTCTTCTCGCAGCGGAAAACGAAGATTGTTGTAGAGGAAGTTCTTATCAGCCCCGCTCGACTTACCGGCTAACTGCAAACGTACGAAATCCATGTCGATGGCATTTCGATAACGACCAATCAGCGTAACTTGCGAACCTCGGAATATGTCGGGCAGCGCGCGCGGATAAACCAGATCGGTCTCAACGCCTGCCATTTCGAGTTTCAGATCAGTGAGCACCGGAGAATTAACCTTCGCAAAGAAATTTGAGACTTTAACTTCGAGGTCCTCTTTGGGCTCCACATAATCAGCAACGCCGCCATTTTCAGCCGCCAGTTTATCCAGCAGAGTGGTGTTGACGTCGTAACCCACCCCAAACGTAAAGAGGCGTAGACCCGCTACTCGTGCGGCGCGAGAGTTTTCCACGATACGCGCGGGATTGCGCTCGCCTACAGTCGGCAGCCCATCAGTCATGAAAATGAGGATCTTGGGGCGATTACTCGATTCAAACTGCCGCATGGCGGCTAACAGTGCTTGATTGATATTTGTTCCGCCGACGGGCCGTAGCGATTGAGCAAAGCTCTCGCCGCGTTTGCGACCCTGGTCATCCGCGGTAATCAGTCGGGTTTCCATCATCCGCTCTTCGCCCGCGAAGGAAATCACGTTGAAGCGATCCTGAGGTCGTAGAATCCTGACGCCGTAAAGCAAAGCGGCCCGCGCCTTCTCCATCTTCCCTTCTTCGGCCATCGAGCCCGATGTGTCCAGTACAAACACTATGTCTTTGGCCACATACTCTTGTTCAGACCAATCGTCTTTTGGTGAAATCATCAGGAGGTAGTAGCCATCTTTGCCAGGGTCTCGATGAGTCAGCAGGGTTACACCGAAGTCCTCGCGAGAAAGCGCGTAGAAGAGCTGGAAGTCCTGTGGCTGGTTCCCACTCTCAAAGCTAATCACTGAGCGGCGTTCACCATTTCGTTTCACCTCAATGGCATGAGTCGGAGAGTAGATGTTTCGCAGCGGCTCCTTACTCTCCAGCTCAATCCGACCTGAGACGCTTCCAATCTGGGTCACTTGCCTACCGGTGCCCAGCGGATAGGAATAAGCGACCGTGCCTGATTCTGCTCGAAGAATCTGGGAATAGGTGAGTTCGAGTTTCTTATCCGAACGCGGCGGAATCGGAAAAATGCTTGCCTGGAAGAGATTCTTGCCGGCGTATTCGAGGAGTCCCGGGTCGCGCTGACGCCTTACTATCTCGTCGTAGATACGCCTTGCCTCTTCCCGCGAGCGCACCTCGCCTACCAGACGACGGTCGCCATCCCAGATTGCAAACTCCGTAATGGCAGCCTCATCGGGAATCGGAAAGAAATAGGTTCCTTCCAGAGTCGCGTCGGTATCGTTTCTAAAAACCTGCTCAATGTGCGTTGTCGCAACCTGTGACAATATCTTCGTATCGATTTTGATGGACTTGATTGGGAGAGAACGGGGTAAAGGGACGGGGCGAGGCGGCATAGGGCACCGGTTGCAAGGACCAGGCACAATCACACCCTGTGCGGCCGCACTGGCCGCCGTCAGAAGCAAAGCTACGAATAACATTGAAACTAATTGGAGCAATAATCGAAGTCTTGAGTTCATAATCTCCTCACGGCATTCTCTCAAAAGTCTACCCAACCTGGCGGAGTTAGAACGACCCAACCCGCGTCTTCTTGCGCATGAAGAAAACTGGAATCTAAGAATCAAATTGTCAGGTTACGTGGTGCGGCTCGTCCTTAGGAGCCCGGATTAGGCTAGTGAGTTGCCCGCCTGGTTAGTAAAGTTCCCGCAGTCGCTTGTTGAAAATCATCATTGTGATCGCGAAGATCACGATGACCAGTCCCCCGGCTGCCAGAGTGTAGGGCACGCCGAACCGATGAGAGGCTGAGCCGGCCAGGATGTTGCCAATGGGCATTGTGCCCATAAAAGAAAGGATGAACATACTCATAACTCGACCCCGCATTTGGTCGGTTACCAGTTTCTGGAGCAACGTGTTAGCTGCTGCCACGGAAGTCACAATTGCAAAGCCCAGACAAAAGAGAAATAAATAGGAAAGCTCCAGGCGGGTGGAGAGGGCAAAGGCAATAACACTACCGCCAAACGCCAGGCTCCCTCCGAGTACGAACCACCCTTTTCTGCGGAAGTCGCCCAGGATGGTCAACAAAGCGGCGCCGCAAAATGCGCCGGCACCGGCCGTGCCCATCAACCATGCCAGACCCGTAGCTCCCAGATCAAAAACGTCACGCGCATAGATTGGAATTAAGGCGAAATAAGGAGCGCCAAACAGACTGTTAACGGCCGAGATCAGGAGAAGTGAAAACACCCGCGGCCGGTTTCGCACATAACGAAAACCTTCCAACAGATCTCGCCAAAGTGCGCGCCGATCTCTTACCGAGTGGGAAGGCGCGCCACGCCCAGGCATGCCAGGCTCCAAACGTACCATGCCGAGGCTCACCACGACTGCGATGAAGGAGAGGCTGTTCACGTAAAAGCATCCCGCCAATCCGAACAACCTGAAGCCAAAGCCAGCCAATGCCGGCCCCACTACGCGGGAGAGTTGAAACTGCGTCGAATTCAGCGCGACGGCATTTGCCAAATCCTCGCGGCCCACCAGGTCATAAGTCATCGCCAGGTATGAAGGACTGGCGAGCGCCATGCAACAACCAGTGACGAAAGAAAAACCCAGGACGATCCAGCGGTTCACGGCACCGGTCGAAACGAAGACTGCCAATCCAAGGGCCGACAAACCGGCGACGACCTGCGTATAGATCAACAGCCTTCGTCGATCAACGAGATCTGCGAAAACTCCGCCGAGCAGCGTCAGGAAGAATCCCGGCGCCGAGGCCATGAACGCGTCAAGCCCCAGCCAGAACGCTGAGTTTGTTAATTGGAGCACCAGCCAGCCCTGGGCCACTGCCTGCATCCAGGTGCCAACATTCGAGAGAAAAGCACCCGTCCAGAACAGTCGGAAGTTGCGATGCGACAGCGCGCGAAACATTCCTGTCCTGCGCCGGGTCACTCTTGCGTCCGGTTCCAATGCTTCCACTTCGATTGCCATGACTTAAGTGTTCTTAACACTCAACCATGAAAAGCTCCAAGGCCCGAGACGCTCGCGAGAGGCGAGCGGGCGAGGTTATACTTGTGCACCACAACCACTGATTAAATGACTTGGATTCAGGAGTGAAGAGATGGATCAACCAACCGTATCGCAAATCGAAGAGAGCTTTAGCCAATTGCCAATCTCCGAACAACTCCGGCTGATTGAGCGCCTAGTCCATTGTGTGCATGAAAAGACTTTGACGGAGAGCCAAGAGTTAGAGGATCAACTGGCGCTAATGGCCGCAGACCCGCAAATTCAAAGCGAGTTGCAAGAAATCGAAAGGGAATTCGCATTAGCGGAGTCCGACGGGCTGGAGATCGCATGATGGCTGTTCAGCGCGGAGAGATTTACTTCGTCAATCTGAATCCGGTAGAAGGGAGAGAACAGGCAGGAACTAGGCCTGTCTTGGTTCTCTCCAGAGATGCCATTAACAGGCTCCCTCTCGTGGTCACGGTTGTAGTAGGGACGAAAGGGGAGAATATCTCGCGAGATTACCCAACCAACGTTCGAGTGCCGAGGGAAGTGAGCGGCTTGCCCATGGAGACAGTGTTCCTATGCTTTCAGCTACGCTCACTTGATCCCAGGAGATTTCCGCGAACTCCTGCTGGTAAGCTGGTCGACGCAACAATGGAAAGAATAGAGAATGCCGTCCGCTACAGCCTCAAACTGTGACCAGAAGAGTGAAATATGAATACTTTAATTGAGCCGGCCAGACATGCCCGCGAACGTCGGTCCATGCCAACAGAGTATATTGTCTCGGTAAACTAGCGGCGTCGGCGCCACTCCGAGAGCGATCCCCCGATACCACCGCGGCGCACGGCTACAATCTCAGCCATGATCGCCAACGCAACTTCCTCAGGAGTGACTGCGCCAATATCGAGGCCAATCGGAGCTCGAACATGTTTGAGTTTTTCCTCTTCCGCTCCGTTTTCGCGAAGGCGTCCGAGGACGATGTTAGTCCTGCGTTTGCTGCCAATGAGCCCAATGTAATCAGCTCCAGTTCCGATTATCGTGCCCATGCATTGTTCGTCTTCACTGTGCCCACGTGTCACCACCGCAACCGAGACACCGCGTCCGTCACCCACCGCGTCGCGCACAGCCTCAGTCCAGCTCGATATGGCTATTAAGTCAATCCGCTTATCAGGGAAGAGTTCGCGTCTAACAAACTCACCGCGATCGTCGATCAAGGTTGCGCGATATCCCATCAGGGCAGCTAGCCTCGCCAGAGACGCCCCCACATGGCCCGCGCCACAAATCACTAGCCGAGGCTCCTGCTGTATGCGCTCAAAGAGGATTTGCGTATCGCCCAGCTCAACCAACTGCGCTGCAAATTCCTTCATTTGAAAGACTCGCGTCTCTTCTCTTGACTCGAGAAATCTGGCCGCGTGTCGCGCAACCGACTCGTCCAACTCCGCGCTACCAAGGCTACCAATCGCCGTTCGTACACCTTCCGACTCTTCAACCAGCAGTTTCGCTCCGATACTGCCCACGTCGGCCGTCGCTTCAATAAGCGTTGCCAAAACGGCAATTGAACCCTCCTGAAGTATTCGAGAGATAGCGGCTGAGATTGGAGTGGACTCTGCTTTGTTTACCGGTGAAGGCATCGAACTACAACAAGGACAGACTATTTGGAGGGTGACGCTTTAATTAAGCCTACGGATGTGGCCAATCGACGGAGGAGCCACCATGGACCAACGAGTAAGTAGAAGGGGTTCTTGAAAAAAGCGGGCTGATTGCCTTCGATGGCGTGTCCGACGAACTGTAGAATCCACCCGAAGATGAAAAGCCCGAGCGCCCATCGCCAGTTGAACAGAAACAAAGGTACCGAGATGACAATCATCGGAATGCCCACGCTGTGCGTCAGCTTGTTCAGCGGATGCGTGTGTTTCGCTTTATAGTTTTCGATGAAGGATTCAGACATAGGAACCTCCCAAGTACTGAGTGCTGAGTGCTGAGCTGAGTTCAGCAAGAAGTTGCTTAATACTCCAGGACTGAGGACTCAGTATTCAGCACTCGTTCCGATTACATCAATGAAAATATCCATGGTTCCGCCACAAACCATTCCTTCTTCGCTGGCTTCTTCGGCTGTCAGCGAAAAATGGTGCAGAGCTGGTTTGCCAGATCTCAGGGCCTCGCGCGCTTCGGCCCAAACCTCCGCTTCGATGCAGCCGCCGCCGACAGTTCCCGCCACCTCGCCATTCTCAAAAAATAGCATCTTGGCGCCTCGCTGCTGCGGCGTCGAGCCGCGCGTTCGCGCGACGGTGGCGACCACTACTCGTTCACCACGCTCGTTCGCGTCACCGACCAGGCGATAGAGATCCGTTTGTGCAATTGTGCCCATGTTGTGTCACAGAGTATACGACGGATCCACTAGTCTCACACGAAACAACGCGAAGTGTTTAGAGGGTAAGTTTGAACTTGGGCTGGAGGTGGCGTGGCTTTACAGAACCGAGCGCGATAGCGCCGGATGCTAGACTCAAGTTCGGATGATGATAATTCGAGGGACTCACCGGGTATTCAGAGATGAGCTTAGCATCCGGCGCTACGCGCTCGGTTCTGTAATGGGCTCCGACCTCTGATTTATCAAACTGACCCACTGCCCGAATTGTTTAGCAAGACTCTATGTGATTCGAGCATGGTTTTCCCGACGATTGCCCGTGCTCGTTAAGATACGTAGTTTGCGGAAAAGCTACGTCGTCCGCCCTTAGGTGAAGATTCGATATCTCGTCAGGCGTGGACTTAAAAACTTACTGCGGCCTTGTCGGAGTCTTAAGGGGGCGGCTCTCCGTTGGCGGCGTTCCCCCACTCTCCTGAGCCCGCTGCGCCTCTAATCGCCGGCGCAAAGTATCCACCTCGGCATCCGCGGTATTTACCGCAGTTTCCAACTTCGTTCGGCTGGTTTCCAGGATTCGGATTTGGGCTTGCGTACGCGCCTTCTCACTTTCCAATTGGCGCCGCCGCGCCTCACGAGCATCCTCTGGACGGGTGGTGCCAAATGCTGCGGATCGCTCAATATTCTCCGGTTTCAGCGAGTACTCGATCTGCTCCAGCTTCGACTGGAGATCCGCCAGCTTGCTCTCCACATCCACTTGCTGTAATCGCAAACTTTCGGCCCGCTGCTCCGCACGCGTAAGCCGCTCCATGTCTATGTGCGAGCGGTCGTTCTCCGACATCTGGCTTAACGTGTCATTAAGCCTGTCCACCTGGTTTGAGAGCGCATTGATGGTTTCCTGCATATCGGGCTCGGCTGAAGTTTTTTTGGACGCAGCTTTGCTCTTCTTCACCTGAGTGGTTTCAGCGGTTTCCTCGGTTTCTGCGGGAGTCTCGTCGGCGGTACTAATGATTCTCTCCCCGTCAGCGCTGGGCTCCTGCTCTCCTCCCGGCGGGGCGATGACGGGATTAGTAATCACCGGCCGCGGCGTTACGCGACGCGCACGGCGCTTCCTGCGAGTCTGCCCGCCGGCGTCAACCACAAAGACACTGACGAGCAACACCAGGCTCACTAACAAGGCGCTTTGCCGAAAAAATCTACCCTGCATAACACTCTCCCTCAAATAAAACACTCCGAAACTGCCTCAAAGATACTCTTGCTTAGGAGCGGCATTCAAGCGCTCACAAGCTGCTTGTACTTAAACGGCCGAGAAGACGACTTGTTCCGTTAGGATGACTGCTTTCTTTAGCTGGTCCTCGAAACGCTCTGAACCGTATCTCGCATCACCACCGTCAAGCCGGGCCAATCATCTTCGAGGAAGCGGCTCATCGCCTGCATGACTCGATCATGAATCCTTTGCTCATTTGGCTGCCTCAGCCGCACAATTAGCATTCCAAAATGTGCCTTGCTACGATGCTGCACGAAGCCTTTGTCGGTTGTAATCAGGAGTCTTCCTTCCTTCGTTACAAGTTCCCATAGAAGGTCGTCTGACATCCCTCGATCAGGCGTTTTCCGAATATCCAAAACGTCATGTTGAAGATTCTTCAATTCCGAAACTGTGACGAGCGGGATATTCTCATCTACGCATATCTTCATACGCCACTCGACACTGCTTCAATCGGCGTAATCTGTTCCTCTGCCAAGAAAGCGGCGTACTCCAGGCAAGCCCGAATATCTTCGCTGGTAATGGTTGGATAGGCTTTGAGCAAGCTCTCGAACGTATCGCCATTCGCCAACATGCCCACAATTTGGTGGACTGGTATTCGCGCGCCTTTGATACAAGCTTGTCCGTGACAAACGCTCGGGTTGATGGAAATGCGATCGAACATAATAGTCCTCCCGTGCCGACTCGAATAATATCAGGCTGTTTAGCATTTGTTGACCAACCATTCAAGTACCATCACCCAAGCGCCTCCAGCATCTGCCGCAGCGCCACAGTTCGTCGGTAGATCTCCGTGGAGCGTTCTCTCAATTCACCTACCTTTTCCACTGGCGCGCGTTCGACAAACTGTTGGTTGTCGAGTTGCGCCGTCACCTTTGCTGCTTCTGTATCCAGTTTGTCGAGTTCTTTTCGCAGACGTTGGCGTTCCTGCTCGAAATCTACTACTCCTTCCAGAGGTATGGCAATTTCGTATCCGCCAGCCAGAACAGCGCGGACACTCGAGCGAGGCAAAACAGTCTTTGAGTCAGTGCAAATCTCGCTGGCGCGAGTGAGTCGCATGATTTGTGATTGACTTGACTCTATCGCCTTACGCATAGCTTCCTCCATTGTAATCAAGTTGAGCTTGCTAAAAGCTTGCACTAGTTCCACAGCATCGGGTGTTAAAGTAGACGCGACTAGCTCCTCCTGGGCCCGCAAAAGAGACTCGGATGGTGGTGCTTCCGATCCAGTCTGTCTGAATTCATCCTCGAATTTTCTTAAGAACACTTTGATTTGCTGACCGGGCTTAATGTTAAGCTCTGCTCGAATCATTCGGATCCTCGAAATGATTTCCATTAAGGCCCCGGATACGGCTTCAGCCTCATCATCAAGCGGTTCGGTTGGTGCCTGTGGAAAGCGCGCCAGCATGATCGTAGGCGCCGAGTCTTTGTAAGCGGGATGCAGGAGGTGTACGCCAATGCCGGGTAGCAGTTGCCACAATTCTTCGGTGATGAACGGCATGAATGGATGTAGAAGTCTCAACGCTTGTTCCAGTACAGTGAGCGCACGGCTGCGGGATGCGTCGCGCGACCTACTTGGCTCCACTGCAGTTATGTCCGCTTTAGATAACTCAATATACCAGTCGCAGAAATCATCCCAAAAGAAGTGATAAATAATCTGTACGGCAGAATGGAACTCGTATTTATCAAGAGCATCGGCTATTTGACGCATTGCCATTTGGAGCCGGAACATGATCCAGCGGTCATGAAGAAGCCAAGTCTTGGGGTCCCCTTCAAAACCTCTGCCGACCTCGGCGCTTTCAGAATTCATCAAACAGAAGCGGGCCGCGTTCCAGATCTTGTTCGCAAAGTTGCGGTACGACTCGACCTGCTTTTCGTTCCAGCGAGTGTCCGTAGTGCCGACGGAAGCGAGCGTCAACCGCGTGGCGTCCACTCCATACTTGTCGAATACTTCGAGCGGATCGATGCCGTTCATTTTTGTCTTCGACATGCGCTGGCCGTGCTTGTCGAGAATCGTGCCGGTCACGAATACATCATCGAATGGACGGTCGCCCATAAACTTCATACCCGTCATCACCATGCGCGAGACCCAAAGAAAAATTATGTCGCGAGCGGTAACCAGCACCGATGTCGGATAAAACGTTTTGAGATCCGCTGCCTCATCCGGCCAGCCAAAGGTTGAAAAAGGCCAGAGCGCCGAAGAGAACCAGGTATCGAGTACATCGGGGTCCTGAGTTAATTCGGCTGTCCCCGCCTTCTCGCGGGCTGCTTCTTCCGAGCGGGCCACAATTATTTCGCCATCAGGCGTGTACCATGCCGGAATCTGATGGCCCCACCAGAGTTGGCGCGAAATAGTCCAGTCGCGCAGGTTTTCAAGCCAGTTTGCATATATCTTCTCGTAAGGCACCTCCGGCACAAACTTTGGCTTCTTTTGAGTCTCCAACAACATCACAGCTCCATCGCGCAATTCGTCCATCCGCAGAAACCACTGCGTCGAGATCAAAGGCTCGATGACTGTCTTGCAACGCTCGCACTTTGAAATGGAGAACTCGTAGTCGACGACCTTTTCCAGCAAACCCAACTCTTCAAATTTCTCAACCACCTTTGCGCGCGCTTTGTATCTATCCAGTCCGGCAAATTCCGCCCCGGCCGCCTCAGTCATCCTGGCGTGCGGATCGATGACTACTATCTGAGCCAGATTGTGGCGCACGCCCATGTCGTAATCATTTGGATCGTGTGCAGGGGTAACTTTCACGGCGCCTGTGCCAAATTCAGGATCGACAAATTCGTCCGCAACGACTGGGACCTCGCGGCCGGTCAGCGGCAACATCAAAGTTGTTCCCAAAAGAGCACGATAACGATCATCGTTTGGGTTAACGGCAACTGCCGTGTCGCCGAGCATGGTTTCGGGTCGGGTCGTGGCGACTGTCACGCTACGTTCACCGTTCTTTTCCGGGTAGCGAAGATAATAGAGTTTGCCGGCTTGTGGATCTTTTTGTACTTCAAGATCGGAGAGCACGGTCTGATCGTTTGGGCACCAGTTCACAATCCGATTGCCCCGATAGATCATCCCCTCCTCATAGAGACGCACGAAAGCTTCGCGTACCGCCCGCGACAAATCGTCATCCATCGTAAATTTTTCACGCGACCAATCGACGGACGCCCCTTCGCGCCGCATCTGTTTTGTAATTTGCCCGCCCGAGTCTTTTTTCCACTTCCAAACTCGCTCTACAAACTTTTCGCGGCCCAGATCGTGGCGAGTCAGCCCCTCTTTCTTCAGCTCACGCGTTACCATCAACTGCGTCGAGATGCCCGCGTGGTCCATCCCCGGCAACCACAGCGTTCGGTAGCCACACATGCGTTTGTATCGCGTCAGCACGTCCATCATAGTGTGTTGCAAGGCATGGCCCATGTGAAGTGAGCCGGTCACGTTAGGCGGCGGAATTACTATCGAAAAGGCCGGCGCATCCGGGTCGCGGTTAATCTCCGGGGCGAAACAGCCTTGCTTTTCCCAGCGCTCGTAATGCTCTTGCTCCGCTTGTTTAGGGTCGTATTGTTTAGGTATGTCCATTGTTAAAGTGTCAGTGGTCAGTCGTGAGTTGTCAGTAGTTTCCTTCGGTTGATGCTCGTGATTGCATTCCGGCATTGTAAAGTAACGGCAGTATCTTCTCATATTGAGCGATTACAATCAGCTGCCTGCATCTGACCACTAACAACGGACCACTGACAACTGGCCAACCAAAAAAGCAGGCGACCTTAACGGTGGCGCCTGCTTCCTGGTTGGACCTTCTATTTAATTGTAGCTACGAATTCTTTTCTTCAAGCTGACGCTTAATCAAAAGTTCTGCCAGTTGGGGCACAACCTCCCAAGCTATTTCTTGCACGACTTTTTCCGAGAGCTGCTCGACTGCGCGCCGCGCGATGGCATCAATTAGCTCCGGCGATAGTTTGTCGAGTGAAACCTCTGAAACCCCTGAAACCTCCGGAGCGACCGCTCCCACTTGCGCTTGCTCCGCTATTATTTGACCACCTGGCAGAGTCGCTTCAACCGCAGATTCCTGGGCTGCTGCGAGGACGGGTCGCTCAAACTCCTGAGTCGTTGCCAACTGGTCTGGTCTGGCCCTCGGTATTTCATCGACGACCCTTACCTGGGACGAATCATGCCAGTCTCTAGCGCGAGTCTTATACTCGGCTTGTCTGACAAATGCAGCGGTTGGAAACGCGCTTTCGATGGGTGAAGCCTCCGGAACCTCGTCGAGATCTATGTCCAGCAGAAACTCGTCGCCCGAGGAGGAAGGGCCTGCAGGGTACTCGTCAAGATCGAGGAGTACCTGGCTTGGAAGGTCCTCACCAGGATAGCCTTGGGAAAGTTTATCTGTGGTTTCAGTAAGGTTGCTCTCCATCGTTCCTTCATCAACTTTATCGGATGTGGGGCGGGGTCCCCAGCTGGGCGGCGCGGCTGGGGTGCTTGCTGGTACTCCTTCTTCTTTCACACTGGGCAGTGCCCACTCAAGGGTCTCGTAGCCGAGTTCAGGGTTAAGCGGCTGCGTATCAGCCGTCGTAATTTCGATTTCCTGTTCGCTGAGCTTTTCTGGCTCGGGAGATACATCAGGTTTTGGGAGTTCAGCCGTTGGTGCTTCTCCTTCCACCCGGCTACCGCTAATCAGTAGGCCGACCTTATCTATCAAGCTGCGAATCGATTGAAAAGGCTTAGTCAAGGTGTCGTCCGCGCCAACTCTGCGCGCCTCCGTCTCGTCGAAGGGCTCAAAAGAGCCAACCAGAAGCATAACAGGAATATGCTGGAGCTTCTCGTTTTGTTTGATGTACTCGCAGACCTCGTAGCCGTTCATCTGGGGCATGAAAACATCGGCCAGAACCACATCGGGGGCAAACTCTTCGATCCGCTCAATCGCATCTCTGCCGTTGTTCACGCAGAGTACCCTGACGCCTTCGTCGGCAAAAGTAAGATCCACAACCTTTTGAATGGTGATTGAATCGTCAGCGAGTAGGAGTTTTCGTCCAGCTAACAAAGCTTGGGTACCTAGCTAGAGTGGCGCCACTGGCGGGGTTCAAGCGTTCTTACAGTGGGCGCAAAGGCTCGTTACAAATGTGCAGCTTTCAAGAGCTATAGCTACATTTGGAAACTAACATCGGCATTGATAGTGCGTCAAGAGGCTAGTCGGAGCTTTGAGGGCAGATTATCGCGCCGGGCTTGCGAGTTTGATGTCGTCGGCGGTGTTGTCTTTGCGGTCGGGACCGCTGGAGCGAAGGGTAAAGTGGTCGCGTTGGCCCGCGTACTTGTAGGGTTGGTGCCACGGGTCAAACCGAATTATTTGAGAAAGAAAACGTGGGTTTAGGTGGTCAATAACCACCGAATGCTCCTCTGAAACGACATAGAAGCCGCGCGCGCCATAAAAAAGCTCCAGAGCTTTGGCGATTGAGTCCAATTCCGTTCGCGCCTTCTGCCGTTTCACTTCGTTAAGTGCGGCGACTAGTGGCTCGAGTTTGACCCATTCGCGCTTTCCCGTTCGCAATTCTGCAATGGCCCACCCCTTATTGCTATTCAACAGCCGGGCGTCAACCCTGACCCAGGCAATCACTAATGCCGACGGTTGAGACGCCAGCGGAATAGAAAGCGGCGCTACTTCCTGAATCCGAATGGCGTCTGAGGGAACCTCAATACCTAACAGACCGCCGAGCAAACAACGCGCTCGTTTCCAGCTGGGGTCGTTCGCTAAGGCACCTCTGAACGGCGGATCGGGGACGTTACATTCGTTTGTGGCCCCTGGACTCCCGAGTGCGTTGGCGACGAGCGTTAGATCTTCCCACTGATCAGGACGGGTTCTAATTTCCGCCACGCGCCAGCTTCCCTGCTTGTCCTTTTCAAACTTGAACACCATTCTTATCTCGGCCGTTACTTCAGCCCCCGCAGGACTGGCCGCAGTAACCGACTTTATACGCACCGAGCCATCCGTCAGCTCAAAACCCGGCATGCGGGTGATTAGTTTCCGGGCCTGCTTCGGAGTCAAATCCGCTTTGACGGTTGGGACCATCACAGCGAAGAGGCAAAAGACGAGCAAGCGAAACAAAAGCGCCCGCGGGATTTTCGACAGTTGCGAAGAGATCATTGAAGCCAGGACCCTGTAATCAGTTATCGGCTTTGCCAATCAGCATCTGTAGCATGATATGCAATTGGGCTGTCGTGAACGGTTTGGGCAGGAAGACTACCGCGCCGGCGGAGAAACTGTCGGAAGAGAGCTTCGGATCCTGTTCCGCCGTCATCATCATTACCGGGATCTTCATTAGCCGTTTTTCAGTTTTCATAAAACGCACCAGCTCAGGTCCGGAGATGTGTGGCATCACCACGTCGAAGATGGCGGCAGTGAAGCTCTGATCGCCCTGCAAAATTTTATAAGCCTCTCTTCCGTCGCGAGCCGCGATGACGCCATAGTTTTCTTTTTCCAGGATAGCTGTTACTAGACGCAGAATTGCCGGGTCATCATCGGCAACCAGAATGCGTCGCTTTTCATTACTAACGTTTGTGGGAGGTTGTGTTTCAGTGTTAGCCATTTGTTTTGTCTTAAACTTCCACGGCACGGCTGCTTTCGCCCGCGCGAGTTGATAGTTCCGCGGCCAGTTTGATTGCTGCAATCATGCTTGAATGCTCTGCGATTCCTTTCCCAGCGATGTCGAAGGCCGTGCCATGATCCACTGACGTGCGGATGAACGGCAATCCTAGGGTAACATTCACAGCCTCGCCAAACGAAAGGCACTTCACCGGAATCATCGCCTGATCGTGATAACAGGCGATAACGGCATCAAACTCTCCGCGCGAAGCTCGCAAAAATATTGTATCAGCAGAGAAAGGTCCTTGAACGTCAATATCATCAACCGCGCGACAGGCCTCGACCGCCGGAGCTATTTCAGACGCTTCTTCCATGCCAAATAGGCCTCCCTCGGCGCCGTGAGGGTTTAGAGCCGCAACTGCCAATCGCGGTTGTTCAATCCCCCATCGTTGCAGCTCGCGATGCGCCAGGTTTACAGTGCGAATTATGCGATCCCGTTCTACCAACCGTATCGCTTCCGCCAATGGGACATGAGTTGAGATTAGAACGATCCTCAAATTCGCCGCCACAAAAGCCATCGCATATTCTTCGCTGCCGGTTAGGTGCGCAAGAAACTCAGTATGGCCAGGAAAGCTGTAGCCGCCAAGAAAAAGCGATCGCTTATTGATGGGCGCAGTGGCAATCGCATCGACGCTTCCCGCGGCGCACAACTCTACGGCCGCTTCAATGTATCCACCCGCCGCTTTCCCAGCCGCACCCGATTCAATCCCAGGCTCAATGAAGCCGTTAATGTTATCGAGATGGAAGATGATCGGTTCGGAAAGTTGATCGGGGATGGGTTCCCCCCGGCGCACAATGTCATAGCCAGATTGAAGGTCGAGCGTGCGGGCGGTGTGGGCCAGCAACTGAGCGTCGCCGATAATCACAGGAATGCATATACGGCGAATTTCTTCCTCGGCCACCGCCTTCAAAACTACTTCCGGACCAATACCGGCCGGATCACCCATCGTGATTGCAACGCGGGGCAAAGACCGGCCGTGTCGAGGACCCGAATGAGATGAGTTATTGGCAAACTGCCTCATTAGTCGAGACGGGCGCCGATAAGGCGGGGGTAAACAACGGGGACCAGAAACCGAACGATGCTGGTTTTTGTTACTCCGCGGCCTGCTCGACGCGCTCGTCGGCTTTGTACATGTATTTGACGTTTCTCTTGAGAAGAAGCAGGTTGGGCTCCGACTTGCGGTTGACCTTTAACGCCCCTCGATCATACCACTCGATTGTACCCTCAATCTCCTCGCCATCAAGCAAGACGATAACCATGGGTGTATGCGCATCGATCTGCTTCTTGTAGTAGAAGAGCTCAGCATTTGTTTCCATCGGCGGCGGCGTCCGCTTGCGCACCTGGATTGCTGCCTGTTGCGCAGCGCGCGCGGCTTCTCTTCCAGCGTCTCGTCCGGCGTCTCTTCCGCCTTCGCTGCTCGGCCCGCGATGGGGACCGCCGTTTGAGCGCTCCCGGACTTGAGGCACCTCGCGCGTTTTACCTTTAACCTCGGCGAGCGTGGTTCTGATGAGTTTGCGATTGCTCACTTGTTTCTTACCTCCAAAATTTAGACGGGTTCAAAATTGACCACGCGCGACGCACATTTGGCGGGAATGGGCCGACGCGGATCCACACAACTCTCGCAGGCTAACGGCCATTCAAGGAGAGAGACGAAAACTTTACCCGTAATGGAAAATCCTGCAAGGAATGACTTTCATGCTACACAACCAAGAGTCAAAAAGCAAAGGGGAAAAACAACATTAGCGTCAACAAGTGTCTGCCAAACTAAAAGGAAGGCGCTGCGATCTCGCCTTCCTACTCAGTGTTCAAAGGTTGAAGCGTCTAGTCAGCTTTCTTGCGAATGAACGTGGGCACATCGAGATCATCCGAGCGCCCTTGCATCATAGGCCGCGGTAAATCGTCGGCCGGCCGTTGCACAAAACGTGGTGAGCTTGCGGGCATGCTTGTTACCGCTGCAGCCGAAGCCAGCCCGACTGCGTCCTCGCCGAAGCCCGTTGCGATCACGGTAATCTTCATCTCATCAACCATGTGTTCATCGATGACTGCACCGAAGATTATGTTTGCGTCTTCGTCGGCTGCCTCGCGAATAATCGTTGACGCGATGTTCACTTCATAAAGAGTCAGGTCAGGTCCGCCTGTAATATTGATAAGCACGCCCTTCGCACCTTGAATTGTTGCCTCTTCGAGTAGCGGCGAAGAGATAGCCTGCTGGGTCGCTTCGATGGCCCGATTCTCACCTCTCGCTCGACCCGCACCCATTAGCGCCATGCCCATTCCCTGCATGATCGACTTGACGTCCGCGAAGTCGAGATTAATCAAACCAGGGACAGTAATTAGATCGCTAATTCCCTGCACTGCCTGACGAAGAACATCGTCCGCCACTGCAAATGCATCTGCCAGCGAAGAATCTTTCTGAACAGTGTGCAAGAGGCGCTCATTTGGAATCGTGATGACCGTGTCCACACACTCGCGCAACTCTCGCAAGCCGTGTTCGGCCTGCTGCATTCGGCGGCGCCCTTCGAAGTGGAACGGTTTGGTAACAACCGCTACCGTGAGCGCTTCCAATTCGGTGGCAAGTGAAGCAATGATTGGGGCTCCGCCCGTGCCGGTACCACCGCCAAGACCAGTGGTAACAAACACCATGTCAGCGCCTTCCAGCACCTCAATGATCTTGTCCGTATCCTCCAGGGCCGCTTCGCGTCCCACGCCGGGATTGGCCCCGGCGCCAAGTCCCTTAGTCAGCCTGCTGCCCAGCTGGATTTTGATTGGTGCCTTGGATCTCTTCAGCGCCTGAAGATCGGTATTGGCAACCAGGAATTCAATTCCTTCGATGCCTGCTTCAATCATCCGGTTGACGGCGTTACCACCGCCTCCACCAATACCGATCACTTTTATTCGCGCACCGGTTATCGGTGGATCGTCGTCAATGAAGATATTAATGCCTTTATCGAGTTTACGAGCGTCCTCTGCCATAGTCATTTCCTCTCTTCCGAAGCGGGAAGGCTTCCAAGCTCTTCTCCTGCTATGTTGGGTTGCTCGCGCCATCGGTATCGATATGTTGCGGACTATATCTTGTGCGACCGGGGCGGAAGCATACAACAACTTGTCAAAAAATACTACTGAAACGATTGCGAAAACGGGAGACAAAATGCGTGAGCTTGCCGGTGGAGCCTCTGCGGGTCATCGCTGAGCGCAACTCGCTCTGTTGAGTACGACTGGCCACAAGCGCGAGTCCCGCAGCAGCGGCCCAGGCGGGACTTTGCACATCCTCAATCAACCCACCAAACCGATCTCGCTCGGGGAAGCCAACGCGGACCGGAGCATCGAAAACCTGTTCGGCGATTTCAGTCATCCCGCTGAGAAGTGCTCCCCCTCCCGTAAGGACAACTCCACTCGACAATTGTCTCTCCCAACCGGCGTCTTTGATCTCGTCAGCGACATGCATCAAGACTTCTTCTGCGCGCGGCTGCAAAATATCGCAAAGGATTTGTCGCGAAAGCTGTCGCGGCGCTCGTCCTCCCACGGATGGAACATCGACCAGCTCGCTTCGCTCCATCTCGGTAAGGGATGTGCTGCACGCACAGCCTACCGCTCGCTTGATTTTTTCCGCGTCAGGAATCGGTGTGCGCAAACCAAAGGCGATGTCGTTTGTGAAATGAGAGCCGCCCAGAGGAAAAACGGCTGTGTGTTGCACCGCACCTCGCTGATAAATAATCAGTCCCGTCGTCTCCGCGCCGATATCGACCAGGGCAGCACCGAATTCCTTGTCGTCTTCGGTCAATGAGGCTTCCGCGGCCGCGAGTTGCTCCAAAACCATATCCGCCACTATCAAACCGGCTCGATTGACGGCGTTTATGGCGTTTTGTCGCGCAGTCACTGGACTCGTGACAATGTGCACTTTTACCGCAAGCCTCGCCCCAATCATTCCCACAGGATCGTTGATTCCATCCTGATCGTCGACGATGAACTCTTGCGGCAGCCGGTCCACGATTTCGCGTCCGGCCGGAAGTTGGATGGCGCATGCGGAATCGATTGCACGGCGGACATCTTCAGCGGTGATTTCTCGATCGCGCCCCGACACAGCAACGATCGCCTTGCCGTTAAAACCGAGAATGTGTGAGCCAGCCAGGTTAATGTTTACTTCTTCAGCCTGGATCCCGCTCATTCGTTCTGCTTCTTCAACAGCCTTCCTGATGGCATCCACTGCGGCATCAGGATTGACTATCACTCCTTTCCGCAGCCCGCGCGCCTCAGCCTCTCCAATGCCAACGATGTCGAGCAATCCGCTCTCCCCTGGCTCGCAAGCTATACACGTGACCCTGCTCGTCCCGATATCGAGACCGATTGTGTGCTGCGTGCGCTTGGCCATTTAGCAGTGCTCCTTAACTAACCGATCCGGAATCATCGTTCATTGTGGGGGCCGAGCCGGATTCTTCGTCCTATCTGTCCTGTCCGATTTTTTCTCTACGTCCGGGGATTTGTCGTTGGGCTGTTTCTGAGCTTTGCTTTCCACTGTCCTGATGGTTTCACTACTCGGCTTTCGCACAGCCCCAACGGAAGACGTGGAATCGGTTTTCACTGCGCTGGGCAGGTTAGCGGGAGTATTGGACATCACGGACCCATCGCTCGTTGTGTGAACTCCTGAAACCAGGCCCACAATTGCCCGTTTGCCCTGACTCAGATCGATATAACTAATTAAGGAACCGCGCGGGGTCTGCCGCTGCCCATCCAGCACCTCAAGGGCATCCTTTAGCCGTTTGCCGTGATCGTGCGAACCAAGCCTCACTTCGATTTGAGAACTGTCGCCGGCTAATTGTGCGCGCACATCACGAACGTCTATCAGGTTTACCTCACTGACGCGTTCCGACAATCCCGCCGCATCCCAATCGCGTTGCAACTCTAAAAACTTTTGCACTCGCTCACGGTTCTCTTGCTGTACTGCTTGCGAGTCTTCTTCGTTCAAACCTCGCAGAAAGAAAGACGGAATCTGGTCAGTCGGCAACATCTCACCGAGCAGCACTGCATCCTCGTCGACCCAACGGAATCGTCCTGAGCCCGTGCGAACGACCGCGCGCGGCACCCGCTCGGAGATGCGAACTCGAATCCGATCCGGCAAAACTCGCGAAACAATCGCTGTCCGCACCCATGGCAAGTGCTCAAGGCGCGCAGTGATTCCTTGAAGATCGGCTCTCCAGACGCCTGTCTTCTCAGCTTCTTTGAAGACTAGCGCCTGAATAGCATCCGACGACACCCGCGAGTTCCCCTGCACTTCTACCTTGCGCACTTGAAAGAAGCTGGCAGAGGCGGCCACGCGGTAGCCTGCAAAAATGAGAACCATCGCAACTATTGCCAGCGCGAGCTTGAGGACAGTCGGCAGATAACCAAGCACAGCGCGCAGTCGTGATCCAACGGCCTCGCCAACGCCTTCTCGGCGCGCCGGCCGTTGCGTAACTGCGCCCGAGCGACGTGAGCTTACGCCTGAACGGTTACCTACCTTGTGTGCGCTAACTTGTTCTCTCACTTCTATTCCTTTCCGTTTACTCTTCATCGGATTCGTGATTCTCTGGTTTGTTCCCATGCTCTTTTGCCCGCCAGAGTTCGACCTCATACTCAAGCTCGATCCCATGTTCGCGCTTGACGCGCTCGCGAACCTCTTCGGCAAGAGCCAGGGCATCCTCGGCCCGCGCGCCTTCTCCTTCAGTTACAATGAAGTTAGCGTGGACCGGCGAAACTGACGCACTGCCTTTCCGCGCTCCCTTCATTCCCATCTCGTCAATTATTTTGCCAGTGCCAACCGCCGCGTCCGGCGGGTTCTTAAAGAAGCAACCAGCAGATCGCGACCCATGTGGTTGAGTCGCCATCCGCCGCGACTTTGCATCCTCCATGCGCGCGCGAATCCTATCGGGATCGTCCGGCATCAAGCGCAAGGTTGCCCCCAAGAGTAATTCTCCTTCTTTGAATGAGGTGTGACGATAATTCCACTGAATATCCGTGCCGGAAATTTCCTTTACCAATCCATCGCGGGCCACCCGCACTGTCTCGGTGACAGTCCCTATTTCGTGTCCATACGCGCCTGCATTCATCCAGAGTGCGCCTCCGACCGTGCCCGGAATTCCACCGAGGCCCTCTATTCCAGACAGTCCTTTACGCGCAACATCAATACAAAGGCGCGGCAGTGAATAGCCTGCCGAAACGGACACGCACTCACCGTCAAACTGGAGTTCACCCTTCAATTCCTTGAGACTCAAAACCACATATTGGTGATCACCATCGTCGGCGAGAATGTTGCTGCCCGAACCAAGCGCGCGCCAGCTAATTCCGGCCTGGTCCATTTCATTCACGATGGCCGCGGCCTGCGCTTCAGTTTCCGGCGACAACACCCAATCAATAGCCCCGCCCACCCTGAGACTCGTCAACTCCGCAAATCGCCGGCCGCGTTCGGCAGGCACATCGAGCCGCGTTGCAATCTGCTGGAGTGCAACATCGCGTTCGGCGAATTTGTTCTCTACTTCGAGGTCGTCCATAACATGCTGCAAACCAGCAGTTTCCCTTACACTCAAACCTAGACCGTTTTCGCTTCGCTTCGCTCGCGAAGCAATTCCACCAATTGATCGCTTACTCGGCTCACAGTGCCGGCCCCCAAAGTCAGAACCAGGTCGCCAGGCTGAACGTGGTCTCGCAAGGCCTCGGCGGCGTTTTCAAGAGCTCCAACATAGCGCACATCTTTATGTCCGAAGCGTTTGATCGCGGCGGTCAACGTTTCCGCAGTGGTTCCTTCGATCGGGTCCTCGCTTGCCGCGTAAATGTCAGTCACAAACAGCGTATCCGCATTGTTAAAGGAACGGGCAAACTCCTCCATCAGATCGTGAGTGCGGGTGTAGCGATGTGGTTGAAACAACACTACGATACGTCTGCCCCCTGAGCCGATTTTCGCTGCCGCCAGGGTCGCTTTAACCTCCGTCGGATGGTGGCCATAATCGTCAACCACCATGACGCCACCCGCTTCTCCTTTGAACTGGAATCGTCGTCCAGCTCCCGTAAAACTTCCGAGGGCTTCTGCGATTTGGATGAACGGCACATCCAATTCAAAGCCGACGGCTATTGCTGCAAGCGCGTTGTAGACGTTGTGTAGTCCGGGCACTTGCAACGAAATATCACCAACCACATCGGCGCCGTGCCAAATGGTGAAAACCGATCCAAAGCTTTGGTCGTAACGAATTGCGTGCGCCGAGATGTCTGCCTGCGCGCTCAGGCCGTAAGTGATTCGGCGGCGTTCGATGTGGGGAATGACTGCCTGCACATTCGGATCGTCCAGACAAAGAATCGACGCCCCATAAAAAGGCACCTTGTTTACGAAGCTCGTAAAGCAAGCGCGAACGTCGTCCATGTCGTGGTAGTAATCCATATGTTCGCGATCGATGTTTGTGACCACGGCGATGGTCGGCGTCAACATCAAAAACGAGCGATCACTTTCATCCGCCTCCACAACCATTAGATCACTAGTCCCCAAGTGCGCGTTTGAGCCGAAAGCGCCAACAACCCCTCCAACAACTATCGTGGGATCCATCCCGGCGTGGCCCAACACAGTTGCGACCATCGACGTCGTGGTCGTCTTGCCATGCGAGCCGGCCACCGCAACAGTGTGAGGCTTCAATCGCATTAGCTCAGCCAGCATTTCTGCTCGAGGAATGACGGGGATGGATCGACGTTGGGCCTCAACAATTTCGGGATTTTCATCACGCACGGCAGTGGAGCGGACCACAACGTGCGCATCACCTACATTTTCGCCATCGTGACCCTCAACAAACTCCACTCCCATCCCTTGCAGTCGGTCGGTCACATTAGATCTCTTTGCGTCGGAACCCGACACGCGGAACCCCAGATTGACAAGCACCTCTGCAATGCCGGACATGCCGATGCCGCCAATGCCGACGAAATGGACGTGTTGAATTCTTCTAAACATAAACCTGTCTTTGATCAGAGGTTAGTACTCAGTTGTACTGGTCTCTGGTCTCTGGTCTCTGGTCTTTGGTCTTTGGTCTTTGTTACTGCCTTCTGCTTTCTGCTTTCTGCTTTCTGGCTTTCTGCTCCTGCCTCCTGCTCCTGCCTCCTGCCTCCTGCTCCTGCCTCCTGCTCCTGCTCCTGCCTCCTGCTTCCTGCCTCCTGCCTCCTGCTCCTGCCTCCTGCCTCCTGCCTCCTGCCTCCTGCCTCCTGCTTTCCGTCTACTTCCCTTCCACTAACTCCTCAATCAGATCCACCACCGTTGCCGCCGCGTCGCCGCGAGCGAGTTTGCGGGCGGCCTGCTCCATAGCAGTTATTCTTTCCGGTTCGCGGGCCAGCGCGGCGATCTCCTGGGCCACTCGTTCTGCCGACAAGTCCTGCTGAAGAATCATTCTTGCCGCTCCGGCGTTGGCCAGCGCCTCCGCATTCTTTCTCTGATGATCATCCGCCGCGAATGGAAACGGAACCATCAATGCCGCTTTGCCGGCCGCGATCAGTTCAGCGCTCGTGGTCGCACCCGCCCGGCAAATCACAAGATCAGTATCAGCGAATGTGGCAACCATGTCGTCAATGTAATGCTTGACGTTCGCTTTCCCCTCCCAGCCAGCATTCACATAAGCAGCGCGCACTCTGTCAAAATCGTCCTCTCCGGTCTGGTGCGTAATTCGTAACACCTGCTTCATTTCTTCCAGCAGTGGGAGCGCGGCCATCATTGCCTCATTGATTGCCCTGGCGCCTTGCGACCCGCCAAATACCAAAATCGAAAACTCCCCTTTGCCGGACGCGTCGCGCTGCCGCGCCGGTATTTCAAAAAACTCTCGCCGGACGGGGTTGCCGGTCACCACACCCTTGCGGCCGAAATAAGGCACCGCTGCCTGGAAGGAGACTGCCGCCTTGTCAACAAACCGAGCCAACCTGCGATTGGTCCAACCCGGTAAAGCATTTGACTCCATCACGAGCGTTGGCACATCCATCAGCGCCCCGGTTAGAACCACCGGACCTGACACATAACCCCCTGCCCCAATCACGATGTCCGGCCGAAACGCTCTGATCAAACCTCGAGCGGTAAGCAGGCTTTTCGGTATCACCATCAATGCTCGTACGCGCGCAATGGGCCCAACGTTTTTTAGACCCGCACTGTCAATGATCGATAGTTCAAACCCTGCCTGCGGAACCAGCTTGCTTTCAAGGCCTCGCTCCGTGCCAACAAATCTGACTTCCGACTTCGGCTGGCGGCGCATAATCTCTTTCGCCACCGCAATCCCCGGATAGATGTGTCCGCCCGTTCCGCCGGCGGCAATGAGTACGCGCATCGCGGTTAACCAAAGCGCGAAGAGGCTGCCCCCCTCGCGTGCGCGGTGCGTAATTTTCTCGCGTCACTGCCGCGCCGGACGACCTTTGGTTTCAATGTTTCCAAGCTGACAGCATCCGTCGTATGTTGCGAGATATTCAGCAGAATACCGACAGCCGCGAGAGTTGGTACCAACGACGATCCGCCGTAGGAGATAAAGGGCAACGGAATACCTTTTGTCGGTACGAGCGAGAGTACTACGCTCATATTAAACAGCGCCTGCACCACGATGCTGGTTACAAGGCCCAGCGATAGGAGCATTCCAAAGCGGTCCGGTGCCAGCAGCGACGTACGAATTCCGCGCCAAAGAAAGAGCGCGAACACCAGCAGCACAGTTAGCGTTCCCAACAGTCCCAGTTCTTCACCGATAACGGCAAAGATAAAATCCGAGTGAGCAAAGGGCAGAAACAACATCTTCTGCTTGCCTTGTGCAAACCCAAGCCCGTTAGGACCGCCTGAACCAATCGCGATGAGCGACTGCACTACCTGAAATCCACTGCCCTGCGGGTCCGCCCAGGGATCCAAAAACATGACCAAGCGTCGCAGGCGGAAGGGAACAAATATCAGTAAACCTGCCAGTCCTACTAATGCAGGCAGCGCGACGAGACCGAGATGCCACAGCCGAGCACCGGCCGTGTAAATCAAGACGCCAAATACGACTGCCAGCATCATTGCCGTCCCAAGATCGGGTTCAGCAACTATCAGAACGGCCAGCATGCCCGTCACACACGCGCAGGGAACAAAGGTGCCCCAAAAAGATCCCATTTCGCCCGCGCGCCGTTCCAGGAAATACGCGAGGAAAATGACCAGCGAGAGTTTTGACAGCTCCGACGGTTGAATTGAAAAATGACGGAACTTGATCCAGCGCTGCGCACCGTTGATGGAAGGAAAAGCGAAGACTGCCAGCAGCATCAGCGTCGTCACCAGGAGCAGACCATAAACGATCCGCCGATCCTTCAAACGCACATAATCAAACTGCATTGCGGCCAGCATTACCACGAGCCCAATCCCCGTCCAGATTCCCTGCTTGATAACGTAATAGAATTGACTCCCATTCTCGCGTTGGGCCATGACTGCCGACGCGCTGTAAACCATCACCACGCCAAACAGCGCCAACCCGACGGTTGCCGCGAAAAGCCACTTGTCTGGATATAACTTCTTTGCCATTCAAGTCTCGGCCTCAAGTCTCAAGTCTCAGGTCTCAGGTCTCAGGTCTCAGGTCCCAGGTCCCAGATCTCAGGTCTCCAACTTTTCAGGGTTCGATTTACCTGAGACTTGGGACTTGAGACTTGAGACCTCTTCTTTAAATACCTTCCCCCGATGCTCAAAACTTTCGAACATATCGAAGCTCGCGCAGGCCGGTGCCAGCAAAACTGTGTCGCCCGGCTTCGCCGCTTGAAAAGAAAGTTCGACTGCATCCTTCATATCCTTTGCGCGTTCATTCGGAGCGAAATCTCCCAGTTCGGTAGCGATCGTATCCGCGTCTTCGCCAATCAAAATCAGCTTGCGCACTCTCTCGCGTACCAGGCGAGAAAGCGGAGCGTACGGAGCTTTCTTCCCTCGCCCGCCCAGAATCAAAACAATCTGTCCAGACTCCCTTCCGGCGTCATCTTCACCTTCATCTGCAAATGCTTCGAGCGCTTTCAAGGTCGCATCTACGCTGGTAGCTTTAGAGTCGTTGTAATACTTCACGCCTTCGATTTCAGAAACCAGCTCGAGACGATGTTCGACCGGCTCAAAACGCTTGATCGTCTGGCGCATGGATTCCGGGGCAGCGCCGCAAGCGAGTCCCGCTGCCAGCGCGGCCAGCACGTTTTCCACGTTGTGACGGCCGCGAAGTTTCATCTCGTCAGACATTAACAGGACCCGTTCACTAGTCGCGGTTCGCGAAACGATCTCGCGCCCTCTCAGAAACAATCCTTCTTCAAGTTCACGCTTCACACTGAAACGCGTCACATACGCTCGCAAGCCCGTGGCCCAGCTTGAAACGATCTCATCGTCCGCGTTAAGCACTGCCAGGTCGCCGGGCACCTGGTTCATAAAAATCCGATGCTTGGCGGCAGCGTAATCAGTAAACGATTCGTAACGATCCATATGATTCGGCGTAACGTTGAGCACCACGGCAACCGACGGATGAAATTTCACGATTGTCTCCAATTGAAAACTCGACAACTCCACAACTGTCCAACCGTCGTCCCTCGAACTTTCCACCAGCGAAATTAGCGCGGGGCCAATATTTCCTCCGACCTGGCTCGGCATTCCCGCGGCCCCAAGTAATTCTCCAATCAGCGCCGTGGTGGTTGTCTTGCCATTCGAGCCCGTAATGGCCACTATCCGACCTTTCAAGTATCGCGAAGCTAACTCAACCTCACCGATCACTTCGGCGCCTGCGCGTTCCGCATATCTAATCGGAATAGCGCTCGCTGGAACCCCCGGACTGATAACCAACAACTGCGTTTGGTCGAGCAGCCAACTCGGTACGTCACCAGGCAAAACCCCGACGCCTTCGTTCTTGAGCGCGAACGCCTCGGCGCTCCAGTTCTCAATCGGCTTCGAATCATTCAGCGCCACGGTCGCGCCGCGAGTGGCCAGGAACCTGGCGCAGGCAATACCGCTGCGTGCCGCTCCCATCACCAAAACTTTCTTGCCTGCTACATCCAAACAATTTCACTACGCTTTCCGTTAGACGAGGCCGTGCCCGCCTCTGGTTCGGATCTTCGTTTAGAAGGGGGCACGGCCCCGGTACCTGACGGGTAAATCGCGAATTGGCGGCGCCCGCCTCTAAACGTACCGACGTTATCTCAGTTTCAAGGTT
Source organism: Pyrinomonadaceae bacterium (assembly GCA_051004635.1). GTDB lineage: Bacteria > Acidobacteriota > Blastocatellia > Pyrinomonadales > Pyrinomonadaceae > PSRF01. The sequence continues at coordinate 41,855 of JBPCKD010000122.1, read as the reverse complement.
GACAGACTCAAAAGCGCGAACAGGATCGCCAGAATCAAAAAGCGAAAGACAATCTTCGACTCTTTCCAATCCTGCATTTCAAAGTGATGATGAAGCGGCGTCATCTTAAACATTCGCCGGCCCGTGCCGGTCGTGCGCTTAGTCATCTTGAAAACGCTGACTTGCAGCATTACTGAAAGCGCTTCGATAACAAAAACGCCGCCTACCATCAGCAACATGAATTCCTGTTTCGTGAGCACCGCCACCGTCCCCATCGCGCCGCCGATCGCCAGACTACCTACGTCACCCATAAAGACTTCCGCAGGCGGTGCGTTGTACCAGAGGAAACCGAGACTGGCCCCGGCCATGGCACCGCAGAAGACCGTTAACTCCGCCGCCTCCGGCCGGTGGGTCAACTCCAAATATCTCGCCCACCTTGCATCACTGCTCAGATAGGTTAGTGCCGTCAGCGCGGTCATCGCGATGAAGGTCACGCTGATGGCGAGTCCGTCCAACCCATCTGTCAGGTTCACCGCGTTTGAAAACCCAAGCAGGACAATCACGATGAAAAACAAATAAAGGATCGGGCCAATAAAACTGATACCGACCGGATTGGCCGTGTCCTTGAAAAAAGGAATACTGACGTTCCACGAATAATCGCTCGCGAAGTATTTAGTTAAGACGAACAACACCGCCCAAACAAAGACTGCCACCAACAACTGCCCGAGCAGCTTTTGTCTTCCTGTCAGACCGAGGCTTCGCTGCTTCTTCATCTTCAAATAATCGTCGGCGAAGCCGATGGCCCCGAACGCAATGGTGGCAATCACTACGGTCCAAACATAGATGCTCGTCAGCTTGGCCCACAGCAGAGTCGAAATGACGACCGAGCCCACGATGAGCACGCCCCCCATTGTCGGCGTGCCGCGTTTTGCCATGTGACCCTGCGGGCCTTCTTCGCGAATCTGCTGTCCGATGTTCCATCTTCGTAATGCTTGGATCAGCTTGCCACCAAATAGGAGCGAAAGAAGCAGAGCGGTGATCGAGGCATACGCCGTGCGAAAGGTTACATACTGAAAAACGTTTAGAGCCTTTACGAGATACCATTCTTTATCCTTGAAATGGTTATAGATCAGCTCGTATAGGAGGTAATAGATCATTCGTCGTTTCAGATTGTCAGCCCGGTTTCCTCGTCAGCTTCGGCCAATGGGAACCGTTCCCGAATGGCCTTTACTATCCTATCAGTCGCCACACCTCGCGAACCCTTTACCAAAATGAGATCTCCCTCCCTCACTCCCTTGACAAGAGCGTTCGCTGCCTCGTCGGCGTTATCGAAGAACGCCGTTTCGGTTAACCCCGACTCCTTAGCACCCTCAATAATCTCGCTAGCCAGACCACGAACTCCCCAGAGCACATTCACACCTGCGCGGGCAATTTCGCGACCAGCTTCGCGGTGAAGAGCCGCCTCGTCCGGGCCCAGCTCCAGCATCTCTCCGGCTATCACGATGCGCCGCCGCGACCTGCTCCCGCCTTCAGTGATTGTACGCACCATATTGATCAATGAACGCGGATTCGAGTTATAGGAATCGTCGACAACTCTGAAACCCGCAGCAAAGTCGAAAACCTCCCCACGCATCCGCGGGGGCGTTGCCGTAATCAATGCCTCGGCGATTTGCGCGGGCGTGATTTCAAAACAAGTAGCCACTGCGGCAGCGGCCAGCGCGTTCATTAGATTGTGCCGGCCGCTCATTGGCAGTGTCGCGGGCGCTTCACCCAACGGAGTTCTTAAACGAAAACTGATTAGACCCAGATGGCTGGTATCGATCTCCTGGGCAACGATGTCCGCGGAATTCTGAATGCCAAACGTCACTGTGCGTCCGGTATGCTTGTCACGCATTCTCATTACCCACTCGTCATCTGCGTTTAGAACAGCAATACCACCAGGCTTAAGACCTTCAATCAGCTCTGCCTTAGCAGCAGCAATGTTTTCAATGCTGCCGAGGTGCTCCAAATGAACCGGAGCGACCATCAGCTCCACTCCGATGTCCGGCGGAGTAATACTGGTCAGCCGTTGAATCTCATGCGTGGGTGAAGACATTCCCATCTCCAGCACCGCAACATCAAAGTCCGCGGCAGATCTTCCCTCGCTCACCATTCGCAAAACGGAAAGCGGAAGACCGAGGCCGTTGTTGTAGTTTCGCTCGCTCTTAAGTACGTGCCGTCCGGACGAACTCAGCAAATGCGCGGTCAACTCCTTGGCCGTGGTTTTCCCGGCGCTGCCCGTGATACCAACAACTGTTTTTCCCCACGCTTGGTAAACGCGGTGTGCCAACGCTTGTAAAGCGGCGATGGCGTCCGGAACCAGGAGCAGACGATCTTTCAGAGCGGTGAGCGTTTGATCGGCGCTAACCCGGTCTGCCCGCGCAACTGCCGCAATCGCTCCTTTGGCAAACGCGTCTTTAATAAATTGGTGACCGTCAGCAAAAGTACCGTTGAAGCCGGCGCGGGCGTAATCTTCCTGCGAAAGAGCGAAGAAGAGTTCGCCCGCTTTGACAGTCCTCGAATCGATTGAGAACTCTATGATTTCTTTGTCAAACAACTCGGCGCTTAAGTCGTCGGCGATAGCGCCCATCAAGACCGATGCTTCTCGTACATTCACGTTATCCCAACCTCTTGCTCGTCGGCCCGCTTCAACGTTCCGCCGTCTCGCGCGTGAACCAATGACTCTCGCAATGGGGCGCGGTTGCTTGAGTTACCGTGAAACTCCAATGCTCCGATTTCCGTCTCCGGAAAGAGTTCTTCAAGTTGGTTACCTAGGTGGGCTCTGTGAATCCGGTTGAGGCGGAGACGCTTCCGACACGCTGTCACCCGGTCCTTTAAGCCATTTCTACTTCCAAAGATATTGTTCTCGTCGCTCCGCATCGGATGGGGGATCGTCTGCTTGCTCCGTTGAGCTGGTTTGGTTAATTGTTCAATTCAATCTCCCGAAATCAACGTAAATGATTTGTCCGGTGAGCAACTCCGTTCCCGATTCAGGCGTTTGCCTAACGACGCGGCCCTCACCATGTGCTTCAAGCTGCATGCCCAGTTGCACACACGCGCGAACAACATCTCGCACACTTAGGCCTCGCAAATCGGGCATCACGATCGCTTTGTTTGTGGCCACTGCGAAAACAATCTCGCTGCCTCGGTTGTCCCGGACGGCAACCTGCGGCATGGTTGAGGCCCTGGATTGCTCCTGACGCAACTCCTCATCGCGTTGTTGCGAAGTTTGTTCAGGTGTCTCATACGCGCGGGCCACCAACTGTATCGGCTCATTGAAATCCGTGTCAGGGATCACATCAAGCTCAGGCAAAACCTGTTCAGCAATTGCCCGAAATACGGGTGCTGCCACATCGCCGCCGTGGTACGCGCCGGCGGGCTCATCGATCACCACGATGATCACCACCGCGGGATTACTGACCGGTGCGAAACCGACGAACGATGCTACGTGTTTTGTCCTGGAATAGGCTCTTGTTCGAGGATCAATCTTCTGCGCAGTTCCGGTTTTGCCCGCCGCACTGTAGCCGTCCAACTGGGCCTTTTTGGCAGTACCGTTGATTGTGACACCTTCAAGCATCCCCCTCAGCGCGGTCGCTGTTTCCTTGCTGATCACCCGCCGCTGCTCGGGGTTTGGCCGATAGATGGTTGTGCCGGAAGCATTGCGAATTTCGCGCACCACATGAGGGGCAACGCGAACGCCATCGTTTGCCAGGGCGCCGAAAGCAGCCGCCATCTGCAACGGACTAACGCCGACTTCCTGCCCAATAGCGACCGAACCAATCGAAGATGGTTGCCAGCGATTAACTGGACGAACCAGGCCGGCTGTCTCGCCCGGTAACTCAATTCCTGTTCGCGAACCAAATCCAAAACGGGTGATGTAATCGTGCATTGTCCGGTCGCCCGCGCGAATGCCAAGCTTGATGGCTGCTACGTTGCTCGACTTGGCGAGGGCGTCAGCGATGGTTAGAGTGCCAAATGGATGATGATCGCGAATGACGCGCTTGGCGACGGTGATTGAACCCATTTGACAATCAATCTGATCGTCGGATTTGACGAGTCCTTTTTCCAGGGCGGCAGAGAACGCGACCACTTTGAAAGTGGAGCCAGGCTCGTAGATATTTTGTAGTGCCCCGTTAGATCGAGTTGCCGGTGAGGCCGCGCCTACATTGTTTGGATCGAATGTGGGCGCATTTGCCAAAGCTAAGATCTCGCCCGTACGGGGGTCGAGAACGATAGCAGTTCCCGACTTTGCATTTGATTGCGCTACTGCCGCCGCCAGCGCTGCTTCCGCATGATGCTGAATGGTTTGGTCCAGGGTCAGGACAATCGTCTGACCCACTCGGCCGGGAACCTCGGTACTTCCGTAAGCTATACCCCGCCGGTCTTTCTCGATGAAAAGCTTGCCGGGCTCGCCAATAATCTTCTCGTTGTAAACCTGTTCGATTCCCGCGAGTCCGTTTCCATCAAGCCCGACGAAACCGAGCACGTTTGCGGCCAGCGACCCGTTTGGGTAAAAGCGCTTCTGTTCCTTCCTTATGTGAACTCCCGTCAATTGCATTCCCTCAATTTCTTGCGCCTGTTCGGGACTTAGCCTGCGGGCTGCCCAGATGAAGCGGCGACCACTCTTTCTGGCTTCGACGATCCGGCTTAAGAGACTCCTTCGATCCATACGCAGAACCGGCGATAGAAGAGTGGTGGTGCAGTCAATTGCGCCTTCTGTGCCAGCTTCAGTCTTACTATCGAACTCATCGGGCGCAATGAACACCGACAATGTGTCGACACTGCGTGCCAGCTCTCGTTCTTGCCGATCGAGCAGCAGACCCCGCTGCGGACTGGTTTCAATCGCGTCCTGCTGCTGGTTCTGAGCGCGACCGACGAGTCTTTGGTGTTCCGAAACCTGAAGGTAAACAAGCCGGGCACTGATACCCAACATCCAGAAAACGACGAAAGCCGCGACAAAAAGCGTGCGGCGAATCGAAACGTCCGGTTGTGCTTTTGACTGAGCGGAACGGGGCGGCAACATTCCCTGGATGTATCCCTTCTTACTGACTAACGAGGGGGAAAGAAAACTCGCCTCAAGCTGAGATCGCAGGTTTCAGACCTCAAATCTGAGACTACGTACTGCCAGCGCTCTGACTAGCGCTGAAAGGTTGCGGCAGGATTGAGCAAAGCCGGCGTAAGCGGTAGCTGGCTACGCCTGCCGGACTTCTGATCTTCGAGCTGGCCGGCCACGACGGGCCTCAAGCCCAACTCGCGCGCCTCCAATTCTAGCCGCGCGGGAGCGAAGGCCTGCTCTTTCTTCAATATTAGATGTTGCTGTTCCTGGAGCAGCCTATCGCGTTCCCGGCGAAGCCCTTCACTCTGGTAGCCAAATTGAACGGCAGCGAAGTGCTGACGCGCCGCAAACAGAAAACCGCTTGCCAGTACCAAACCGCAGAACAGCAATAGCGCGAGACGGGAGAGGGCGCGCAGGTCGCGATCATAATGAATTTTGCAGTTGCGCTGCTTCAAGGGGACTCTATTCATGGGGAACTCCGGGCTTCGTAGTTTGCTTCGAGAGCTTGGATCTGAAACCTCAAATCTCATAATCGGATCGGAGATGTGAGATCTCATTAAATTTGAGATCTGAGATCTCAAATCTGAAACAGCTTGCGACCAGCACGCAACTTGGCGCTGCGCGATCGAGGGTTTTCATCGATTTCAATGGGATCAGCTGTCACTGGACGCTTCGTCAGAATTTCGATGACCCGCCGGGCTCCACAAGTGCAAACACTCGCTCGTGCTTGTCGTGATTCACACTGGCAGTAACCTGACAATCGGCGTAGCTCCTGCTTCATTATCCGGTCTTCAAGGGAATGGAAACTGATGACAACGAAGCGCCCGTCGGGTTGTAAAAGATCTATGGCTGTTTCGACGAATCGGCCCAAACCTTCAAGCTCTTTATTCACCGCAATGCGTAGAGCTTGAAAGGTCCGCGTTGCCGGATGGATGTGCCAGCGCTTCCTTTGTCCGGCCGCGCGAGCGATCAAATCGGCCAATTCTCTCGTAGTTCTGATCGGCTTCCCTTGCTCGCGACTTTCAACAATCCATTTGGCGATGCGGCGTGAGTTTCGCTCTTCGCCATACTCAAAAATTATTGCGGCTATCTCTTCTTCCGGTAGTCGAAGCAGAAGGTCCGCGGCCGTTTCTCCATCGCCGTCTGGATCCATCCGCATGTCGAGCGGCGCGTCAAAACGAAAACTAAACCCCCTGGTCGGCGAATCAAACTGCAGGGACGAAACACCCAGATCGACTAACACCCCTGCCGGTTCGGTCTCATGCAAATCTTCCAATACCCGGCCAACTTCGCGAAAGTCTTCATGTATGCCGCGAAAACGTTCGCCAAAACGCGCCAATCGCAGGCTCGCGGAGCGGAGCGCTTCAGCGTCACGATCAAGACCTATCACGCGGGTCTCGCTCGAAGCTTCCAGGACTGCCTCGCTATGGCCGCCCAGGCCCACAGTGCCATCGACAAAGAGACCTCCTCGCTCTGGAGCCAGGAGCTGAATCGTTTCTAGTAGCAACACGGGGCGATGGGGCGCGCCTCTGCCCCCCAAAGGCGCAGCCATCACCACCGCCCCGTGATCTCGTTCAAAGAACTTTCATCCCGTGAATGGTAAATTGTGAATGGTAAATAGGAGTCGTTTTCCATTTACGATTTACCATTTACTATTCACCGCTAGATTCCCAACTTAGCAATCGCCGACTCGTCCTCTTCCATGTAGGGGTCCGCGAGCATGCGTGCCTTGAAAACATCGAGTTCCCAAACTTCCAGATAGGTCAGATAACCCATGACGGCGACGTCTCCCATCACACCCGCACTCTTGCGCAGGAGCGGATGAATCAATAAGCGTCCCTGACCATCGATCGTCGCCTGCTGACCAAAATAGTTTGTCCTGTCAAGGAACTTGCGCCGCGCCGGATCCATCGTCGGCAAAAGTGAAAGACGCTGCTCTATCGACTCCCATTCCGGCAGCGGGTAAATGCGAACGTTGTCACCGGTAAGACTTGTAATGTAGAATTCGCCGCCGTGCTTCTCGTCGATAAGGCGTCGAAACTGAGTCGGCACCTTTAGCCGACCCTTCGCATCGATCCGGGCCGTGTAGTTTCCCCGAAGCATAAAGTTGAACAGTCAATAGAGTTGGCGGGTGGCCGTTTCAGGAAAAGTTGCTCATGATCGGTTTGTACTACGAGGTTGGACCCACTTCCGACCACTTTCGACCACCCGGCCCGGATACTACGCTCCATCATTTTCCCTGTCAATAGTTAACTCATCGATATTCTTAGGTTTTCTGGCATTATCGAGACGTGCCCCTGAAGTTCCTGTTCGCCTCTTGTCCGCCCTTAGGGACGCGTAGTTCGGGGTTTGGGGGTGGTGAGATATGTCGGTGATAGGCAGCATGAAGACCATGATGTATATTTGCGCGCCATGTTTCTGCCTAAGTTTCCCAATGTGATGAACAACTAAATGAATCTCGATCACGGAGGATTTGTCGGGCTTCTTTTGTTTGGTCTGCTCGCTGCCGGCGCGAATCTCCTCGGCGGATTTGTGCTGATCAGGTCGGGAGCGCATCGATTTGGAGAGCGCTTTCTAAAATACCTGGTAGCCCTGGGTGCGGGATTCATGCTGGCCGCGATATTTCTCGAGATAGTTCCGGAGAGCTTTAACCTTTGGACTCAAGATCTCGAAGGCAAAGCCGCGGCCGAAGCGGTGGTTGGCGCGATGACGCTGCTTCTGGCTGGCTACTTACTCATTCAACTCTTCGAGCACACCATTGCTCCCCACTTTCACTTCGGCGAGGAAACTCATCCGGAGTCTTTTATGAAGCCTTCAGCCGCTTATGCAGCAGTCGGAGGCCTTTGGATTCACACCTTCTTTGACGGAGTTTCTATTGCGGCGGCTTTCCTGGTTAACTTCAATGTTGGTCTCCTTGTGTTCATTGCCATCCTGTTACACAAGATGCCTGAAGGTTTTACAGTTGCATCCATCATGCTGGCTTCCGGGCGATCTTCTCGTAAAGCCCTTTGGGCGACAGCCGCAATTGGCGCGGCTACCCTGGCCGGAGTAATCGCGGTGGCATTGTTGGATACGAGGATCAAGAGTGCGGTGGGTTACGCCCTTCCATTTTCGGCGGGCGTCACTCTCTACGTTGCAGCCAGCGACTTAATCCCCGAGGTGAATCGCAAAGAAGAGAGAAACCCTACGGTCTCGATTGTCGTTTTTGTAGGCGTGGCACTTTTCTATCTGTTGCATAAGTTGATTGAGGGTTGACGTTTCTCGCGTTTGGTGCGCGGATGTGTCCGTGCAGACTGGGCAAAGGCGTCCCTAACCAATGGGCACTACGTTTTCATTGACACAATCGGGATTGAGATTTGGTTTGGGCTTACGCCTTCGTCGGTTGTCCCACCGCTTAGCTTGCCTGGGATTCGCAGGCGCCCTTCTCCTCCTAACAGTTTCAACGAACGCGTTTGCTCAGACCGCTAAATCCCCGATTCCGCTACCATCACCATTTACTCCGGTTGTCGATAATGCCAACGTCATCGACCCAGATACTCGGAAAAAGATTGAGTCTATTTATCTAAACCTGAAACAGCGTGCTGACATTGAGTTCGCGGTTGTCACCGTTGATACGACTGGCGACCAGGATATTTTCGAATATTCGCTGGCAGTGGCTCGCGGTTGGGGAATCGGATCTAAAGAAGGAGCCAAGGCAGGGTTTCTGTTGGTGGTTGCTATCAAGGACCGCAAATACTTTACTCAAGTAAGCCGGCATCTCGAGGGTGACTTAAACGACGGCCTGGTGGGACAGATTCAACGCGAACGACTCGTCCCGCAGTTCAAAAAACAAAACTACAGTCAGGGCATCTACGACACTGTTCAGGCATATGTTGCGACGCTGGCGGCAAAGCGAGGGTTCAACATTGAGGGAATTGACCAAAGCTATGCATATCGTGATGCACCCGAACGTCCACGGTCTGGATCGAAGTCGGGCGGTCTCTCAGGTGCCGGCTGCTGCGCGATAATCGTAGTCCTGTTCGGCATTATCGCCGTGATTTCATCAAGACGAGGTGGTCGTGGCGGCCGAGGCGGACGCGGAGGCGGAGGCGGCGACTGGTGGAAGTGGGCCCTGGTCGGCTCCTTAATAAACGCAGCAACCAGTAGTCGGGGTTCGAGTAGTGGCTGGAGCGGAGGTGGATTTGGCGGAGGCGGTGGCGGTGGCGGCGGAGGGTTCGGTGGCGGCTTCGGAGGCGGCGGTGACTTTGGCGGCGGCGGCGCAGGAGGAAGTTGGTAGGGCAGACTTCCTCGTTTGGGTACTTTGATGGTCTTGCAGGTTTATTCCCGGAGACTCAATTTCTGTTAGTATTCAGAACACTACAAAACCGCGATGGTTAAGACGATTGTACAGGAAGCATTGAAGGGTCTTTTGAACGACCTGCACGCGACGCATGGGGATAATCTTGCGTCGGTGGTGCTTTATGGGTCGGCGGCAGCGGGCGACGCCATCGAGTTGCGCTCTGATTACAATCTGCTCCTAACCTTGAATCGCATTACTCCCGAAGATCTGCGGCAAGCACAAGCACCGATGCGGGAGTGGCAACGCCTGGGACATCCTATGCCGGTCTATTTCACGGTGGAAGAATTGTCAGACGCTGCTGACGTCTTTCCGATTGAGTTTCACCAAATGGCCAACGCGCGCGTTGTACTCTACGGACGCGATCCTTTCGAGTTCATCAAATTCTCGGATGCCAACCTGCGACACCAAACGGAGTACGAGCTAAGGGGCAAGTTGATTCAACTCCGCCGGATGTACATTCCTGCGTCGGTTTCAGTTGAGAAATTATGCGATCTAATGAGCGACAGCCTCGCCAGCTTTGCAGCGCTGTTTCGCGCGACGCTCATTCTGTATGGCGAAGATGCCCCGGTGGCCAAGCCCGACGCTGTGCGCGCCACGGTCAGGCGCTTCGGGCTCGATCCAGATCCGTTTGAAAAGATTTTTGCGTTTCGCGCCAGCGAATATGTGCCCCCGTCTGAAAAGGAAGCAAACGATATCTTTGCTGTTTATATGGATCAGATCGACCGCGTTATCCAGGTGGTAGATGAATTCCCGCAAGCAGAGATTCAGGAGAATTGAAATGACCCAACGAAGAATACTGTTACTTGCTTTGGTTGTTTTCGTGGCAGCGACAGCCAGCGGTTGCGGCTACAACACGTTGACAACAAAACAGCAGAATGTAAAAGCCAAATGGGCCAATGTGGAGGCACAACTGCAACGTCGCGCGGATTTGATTAACAACCTGGTCGAGACCGCGAAGCTCGCCGGAGTTCAGGAGCAGGAGGTTTTCGGCAAGATTGCTGAAGCGAGATCACGGCTGCTTAACGCGACTTCAGAAGCCCCGCAGGGGGAAGGCGGCGATAAGAGTCCCGAGCAGAAGCAGGCGGTCATCGATGCTGCGAACACCTTCGGCGGCACAATAGGAAGGTTACTGGTCTTGCAGGAAGCCTACCCGCAGTTGAGATCAAACGAGAACTTTTTGAAGCTTCAGGATGAGGTAGCGGGCACGGAGAATCGCATCGCCACGGCTCGCATGGACTATAACAACGGTGTGCAGGACTACAACACTACTCGGGCCCGCTTTCCTACTGTGATTTCCGCGAAGCTCTTTGGCTTCAAGGAAGAACCCTACTTCAAAGCCGAAGAGGGAGCCAAACAGGTTCCGAAAATCGATTCAAACTCGCTGCGTCCGAATCAAAGCCCGGCGCCCACGAAGTAAGCCGGTATTCGCGCCGGACGTTTCGTCGAACAAAGGGCAGGTTTAATGCCGGGCTCTCTTTGTTTATTTTTATGTTGACTACATCCGCTGACGTCTGCCAGTTTGGGAATCGCGAGGGCCAAGCATCACGCCCTTCACCCACAACGAACCGTCTTGGAACTTTGCGATCTGAAGACGTAACTCCCCCTTCCTGAAATTTGCCGCGGCCCCTTGTCGAGCCAGCGAGCCTCGTAATGACGCGACACTGGCCGTCGGCGCCGACACCCGCACAGTCCGATTAGGCTGTATGGGTGCCGAGTAGATGAGCGGAATGTGAATCCTGCGAGGCTTGTCACCGTTAGCTTCAAAGCTGACGCTCATCCTCAGCTCGGTTATGACCTTGCCGCTGGTATTCTTGACCTCACAGGAGAGAGCGTTTACCCAATTCTCATCTCCTATAAAAGCGATGTCGGAAATGACTTGATTGCCTGCGACCAGTAGCTTGGTTACTTCCACAGGCTCTTTCGGCGAAGGCACTCTGACGATGACGTTCGCGCCTGGAGCGGTTGTGGCAGATTGCGCTTGACTGTTTATGCCTAGACGCGTCGGTAAAAGCAACAAACTAGCCACTACGAATGCAGTTCTTATGTAGCGTGTTCTTTTCATCGAAATAAATCCTCCTGTGTTGCTAACCGGCAAGAGATGGTCTCCTGTAGGCTTAGTTTAGGTTCTATGGGACGACTCAACCATCCGGCGCCGCCTAATAAGTGTTCCGATCTGCGCACCGATACATGCAGCAATCAATATTAAAAGGTATCCGAATAGGTTCCGCGCTTCTCTCTTCCAATCGGAAGGCTGTTCAATACTGAGAAAAAGCATGAACAAAAGCATTGGAGGCCAGATCGCGAATAGGTATAAACCCAAGCGCCAGCCGCCATCCGGCCAAACAAAACCGAAGACAACCCCACTGACACCGTAGACTGCGACGTCGATCGGCACCAGTAATGGCGAGGAATCTCCTAGCAATAAGGCGGGAACAGCCGCCTCAAAGAAAAAGAGTGCCACCCCCACCAAAACCGCAAGCGCCCTTGCTCTGATCTCGCTGGTACTCAATGTTCTTTTTCCATCAAAGAAGTCGTCAGCAATCAGTGTCACGCAGGTCTTATTCTCCGCCAAACAACAACGATCGATCCAGCAAAAGGAGTACAAGCACGGACGACGAAACCATCCTCCATATTGCCCACTACACGCGTCGTGTTGGGCACAGTATTGATGGTAAATTGTAAACCCAAGGCGGTCCCGAATGCACCAACAACCTGGCCCGCAACACCCAAAACAATTTCCTTGCATATTGGCGGCAAAGGGCTGAACTCTCCTGTAGGGTTTAGGTTCTAGGGGATGAGTCAACCATCCAGCGCCCCTTGATAATCGCCCCTAGCTCTGCGCCTACACAGGAGACGACCAGTATCAACAGGTATCCCAGCAAGTCTCGTAACATCCCCTTCCAGTGTACCGGCCCATCTATGAGCGCCTCACCACCTAGAAAAAGGGCGAAAAGGAGCATCGGGGGCCAGATGGCGAATAGGTATAAACCCAAGCGCCAGCCGCCAGCCGGCCATAGGATACCCAAGAGCACTCCGCTAACGCTATAAGCTGCTATGAGTACCGGCAACATTAACGCCGTGTCATCACCGAGCAGAGCGCCGAGAGTAGCTGGCAGAAAGAGAAACAGTGCCGCCCCCACCAAAACCGCAAGCGCCCTAGCTCGGATCTCGCTTGTATTCAAAGTCTTTTTCTCCCACAGAAGCCGTCAGCAATCAGTGTCACGTAGGTCTTATTCTCCACCAAACAACAACGATTGACCCGACGAACGACCTCAAGCATGGGCGGGCAAATGGGTTATTTCCATTCTGCCTAGTACACCCGTCATGTTGGGCGCAGTACTGATGGTAAAGTGGAAACCCAAGCCGGTCCCTAATGCAGTAACAACTCAAACCGCAACACCCAAAACACTGTCCTTGCATACTGGCAGCACCGGACCTACTTCTTCGGTAGTAAGGTCAAATGAAAGAGCTACGCCGCCCAGAGTTATATACAACAGATCTTGGCCGGCTGGCCTATCAAGCTGCCGCGCAGAATACGAGAGACTGCTACCGTCAGGCTTCCTCATTTCGCTGTCCGTGTACACGTAATCCACTCGTTCCTCCCATCCACCGTCAGAAGTAGGAACGTAATACGGATCACTCGCTACGCTATAGGCATTCAAGCCAAGATACTGTCCTCCCACCCAATACCCTCCAGAAAACTCGCTGGTATTCGGATTTCCGTCGCTCGGTGGGTTGTCTATCATTATGGGTTGGGGATCTTGAGGACTTCTAACTGTAGGAACCGACGCTTTGCCAAACGGCAAGGTGACCAGGAGCAAAACGGTCGCTGTGAATAAGCTCGATCTGGGATGAACCATTGGTTGCCTCCTCCTCCAGCATGATCTTGGACTGTTTGCGTTGGCGACTAGAACCCTCTTGAACTGCACATGGCGCAATGGTCGCAGGGCTTGCCGCCTGGTTCGACGTTGCAGATCTTTTCCTTTTCAAAAAAGTCTACGAGTTCAGTTACCGTCGCTTCTTCGACGCCAAACTTTTCCTGGCTCGGATGTGAGTAGGAAGCGTTGATGCCCGCCAGCCAGGGAGAATGAGTTATCAGAACCGGTTTCTGTGGCATACGCGAGTCGGCGGCAGCGGCGTTTGTTCTACGTGGGTGTTCGGTTGAATCCGAACTTACCTTCGCTTCAAGCTGCGTCAATTTTCGCTGTAACTCGCTGATGCCCGCGCGCACTGCGGCGATCTCTTCGCCGACTTCGGGGTTGGCATGGGCGAGACTGGGCTTTGAGTGACTATCGCCAGACACTCGGCGAGCGATTCTTTCCGCGATCTCACGAGCCTGATCCAATTCCCTGCTCATTTGGTAGGACAGGCATCCTGTCTGTCCGTTTCTTTCTTTCCCAGCTTACGAACTCGAGGGTCTGTGACTGACAGATCATCGATAACTGTCTAGTGTCTTCTTTAGCAACCGGGACAGGCTGGAAAGTCTGTCCTACTCGTCTTTCAGTAAGTCGACGTAATCCACGACGCCAACTATGGCTGAGTCAATCGCGGCGCCGGGTTTTCCGGTTGACGCGGTTGATGCCCCCCAACCTTCCTGAACAATTAAGACTGTGTCACCGACGCCCGCATCGACGGCGTTCAGCGCCAGCACCGTGGTGGCGGTCTCTTCGCCCTCAGGCGTGACCTGTTGGCAGAGCATGATGCTGGCATTCTCGTAACGGTGGTTCTTCTGGGTTGCGACAATGTTTCCAACAACGCGGGCGAGAATCATTAGTGAATTATGTCAATCAGCCAAGTTAATTAGATCTACGGTCGCGCCTGCCGAGCTCATTGCAGGCAACATGGCACCCCAAGCGGGCTGCCCGCTTGGGGACCCCGCGATGCCTGCGTTCCCAGCCTCATGCTCGGCTTCCCTGCGTCACATGCGCTTCGGAGTCAACAATACCGATGATGGTACAGTCGGTCGGCGTGTCTTCCCTTTTGAATGGAAAGCTCGCTTCTTTCCCGCGACACCAAAACACCAACTCACCAACTCCCGCGCCGACAGAGTCAACCGCAACCATCGGCTGCCCAGCCGGCTCAAGATCTTTGTTCAGAGTTTGCACGACCAGAAGCTTGCGGCCCTCAAGCGAGTCGTTCTTGATGGTTGCTACCACCGTGCCGATAACGCGTGCGAGTTGCATAGATGCGGTTACACTCGATTCTCCGAGCCGCCATTTCCGCTGATATGGCGCTCGACAACGTTGATGAATATATTCAGGCGTTCATCTGTGCGGGCCTGCGATTCCGTCAGGAGTTTGATGCTTTCGTCCGTTTGCGTCTGCGACTCCGTTAGGAGTTTGATACTTTCTTCAGTTCGCGTCTGCGACTCCGTTAGGCGCGTCTGGGCCTCGGTTAAGAGATTGATCCTTTCATCGGTTCGCGTCTGCGCCTGCGCTAGCAGATTGAAACTCTGATCAGTCCGCGTCTGCACCTGGACTAGCACGTTGATCCTACCATCAGTGTGCGCCTGCGCCTGCGTTAGCTCATTGATCCTCTCATCACCTAGCGCCTGCGCTTTCGCTAAGCTCCCAACCAAACCGACCACGGTTATCACCGCCTCTGATAGGTTCCGATATTGCTGCTTCAGCCCATTCGTCTCTTCCTTCAGCAGCTTCGTGTCCTGCGCTTGAACTTCACGCATTTCTCCAATATTGGCAGCAAACTGGGCCTGCAGCTCGATGACGAATTCCATCTTCCTGTTCATTTCGTCGTTACTCATCAACTCTCCTTCCTAAATAAGCGGAGGGTGTGTTTTTGGTAGCGGATGAAATTAACTCACTTACCGGTTCACGTGTTCACGTCCACGGTATCAATGACCCCCACGATCGCGGCATCGACGGGAACATCTTTCATACCCTGGGCCAGCCGCGCGCTCGATCCCGCGACGACCAATACTCGTTCATGGTAGCCGGCGCCGACCGTATCCACGGCAACGACATAACCCGTCGTATCGCTGCCATCGACGTTTACGGGCCGCACGATGAGCAGCTTTTTACCAAGCAGGCGCTCATCTTTCTGCGATGAGACGACGGTTCCAAGAATGCGCGCTATGATCATACTAGCGGTTGCCGATTGGAAGTGCGTCGTCCACGCTGCCATGCGGACGCGGTATTACGTGAACGCTGACAAGCTCACCGACGCGACGCGCGGCAGCGGCGCCGGCATCGGTGGCGGCTTTGACGGCCGCGACATCCCCGCGCACGATCGCTGTAACAAAACCCGCGCCAATTTTTTCGTATCCTATTAAGGTTACGTTTGCGGCCTTAACCATCGCATCGGCCGCTTCAATCATCGCGACCAGACCTTTGGTTTCAACCATGCCGAGTGCTTCTTGTGGCATCTGTTGCTCCTCTTAGTTAAGTGAATGGTAAATCGTGGAGGGTAAATAGTAGACGACTTTACTATCATTTACCATGCAGCATTCACCGTTCAGCTTTTACTATTCACGACTTACTGTTCACCGCTTGCGTCAACAACTCCACAAGTTCTTCTCTGCTAAGGGCAATCCTGCCTGAGCCATTC
The DNA here is from genome assembly GCA_051004635.1 of Pyrinomonadaceae bacterium. Lineage (GTDB taxonomy): Bacteria > Acidobacteriota > Blastocatellia > Pyrinomonadales > Pyrinomonadaceae > PSRF01. The sequence continues at coordinate 25,878 of JBPCKD010000122.1, read as the reverse complement.
TCTGAAGACTTCTCATAGTAACGAGCGGCTGGCGGTCGATCGCCGCTGGGACACGACATCTGTGTCTCGTGCAAATAGCCACAGGCCTGGCACCGCGCGCCTTCACCAAGATAGCCCGCAGCTTCACGCACATTAATCAGTTTTTCAATCGCATCCGGAGGCAAATTCTTCGAGCCGCCCAGGATGCGCGCCAGTATGGCAATGCGCGCCGTGTGTTCAAGCGTCTCCAAACGATCAAATGCCTGCCATAAATCAGATCCATAGGCGACCGCGCCGTGGTTAGCCATCAACAGCGCGTTGTGGTATTTCACCAGAGGCCGCATGGCTTCGGTCAACTCATCAGTCGAAGGAGTGCCGTAGGCAGCAAGCGGAACGCAGCCAAGCGTCAGGATTACTTCAGATAAAATTGGCTGATCGATGGCCAGTCCGGCAACGGCGAAAGCAGTGCCGTGCGGCGGATGGGCATGACAGACGGCCATGACGTCTGGCCGCTCCTGATAGATCAAGAGATGCATTGCCAGCTCACTCGAAGGCTTTCGATTACCCAGCGGCTTCCCGGCTGCGTCGGTTATGGCAAGCGAATCTTCGGTCATGCGGCCTTTGCAAATCATGGTCGGCGTGGCAACGATCCGGCCATCATCAAGGCGCACACTGACATTGCCGTCTGATGAGACGACGTAGCTGCGCTCATACAAGAGGCGGCCAACATTTACTATTTCACGCCGTGCGGTTTGTTCGTCCATTTTCGTGTGGAAGTTTAGAGTCCAGCCTTAGGTTGCCGAGCGACGCCCGGCTAAAGCTTGTACTCTAAAACCACTCCCTATAACTCGTGCTCGTTAACTTCGCTACGCTCTTCCAGGCGAGGGTTATGCCTTGGGTTGGTCATTGCGGTCGCCTGCGGTCGCGCCAGAAAGTAGGACAGGGATTCGAGCGATGTCGTTAAATCAACCGTCTTAACTTTCACGTCGAGCCGGGCGCTGAGCGACGCGGGTGCAAAGTTTAAAACCGCCTTAATGCCCGCGGACATGATCTGATTAAGCACTCTTTGCGCGCCGCGAGCGGGGACGGCAATTACCATCACGTCAATCGCTTGTTCGGTGACCAGGCGCGGCATCTTCTTTACATCCTGAACCACAATCTTGTCTTGACCGACTCGGCGCCCTATCTTCTGTTCGTCGTTATCAAACAGCGCAACCACAGCAAAGTTTGATTTTTCGAAGCCTTTGTAGTTTGCCAGTGCGGTCCCCAATCTTCCGGCGCCGACGATGCCGACGCGATGAGGCTTGTCCAGTCCCAGAATCTTCGTAATGTGCTGCCGCAAATCTTCTACGTAATAACCAACGCCGCGCACTCCAAACTCGCCAAAGTAACCCAGATCCTTCCTGATCTGAGCCGAATTGAGGTTGAACTGTTCGGCCAGGGCTTGTGACGAAGTACTCCTAATTCCCGCCGCCGAAAGCGTATTCAGGCATCGGAGATAGATGCTTAATCGATTGGTGGTTAGTTCAGAAATCTTTGCTGACTTCATTTTGAGGGAACCCGTTCGCTCCAGTATAGACCCAAGGCGACACTATTGGTAAGACGTGGACTTCTGAAAAATGATATCAGGCTGCGCGGGGGCAGGCTTCACCTTACAGAACGATTGCCCTGTGACCTTGACTAAAACTCCCAACTGAGACTCACGACCGCGTTGCCGAATGTTGTAACCATCTACTACAATCGCGCCGTTTCAACCCCTGAGCCTGCTGAACCTTCGCCAATGATTGCACACTTGTCCGGCATCCTTCTATCCAAAGGACCCAATTCATTGATTCTTGATGTCGGCGGGGTGGGTTATGAAATTACGATTCCAGTTTCAACGTTTTATGACCTCGAGGAGCCCGGCGCCAATGTGCAGTTGCGCATCTACACACACGTTCGCGAGGATGCGCTCCAGCTTTACGGCTTCAAGACTGCCCGCGAACGCGAACTCTTCTTACGCTTGATCTCTGTCAGCGGCATTGGGCCAAAACTAGGGATTACATTGCTCTCGGGAATGAGCGCCGACGAAATGATTGCGTCGATCAGAACCAACAATCTGGCTCGTCTGACGTTGATTCCCGGCGTGGGCAGAAAAACTGCAGAGCGGCTGGTAATGGAACTACGTGATAAAGTCGCTTCTCTGTCTTCGGTCGCGCTCGAGGAAGACCTGGGCGCTAAGACGCCGGCGGGCGATCCAATTCCAACCGAGGATTCAATGCGCTCGGACGTGCTTTCCGCACTTTTGAATCTTGGCTATCAGAGAAGTTCCGCGGAAAAAGCCGTCACGTCAGCTATCGACGAAGGTGGCGATATTTCCGTCGAGTTAATTTTGCGACGCAGCCTGCGCAAACTCGCTAAGGCTTAAATTATCGTCAAGCAAACTGTTAGTTTGCGTAGTGCTGGTCACCTGAGGCCGGCAGTTTAGAGTTCAACGTTTACGTTGCTGTTTGGGGCCCAGGCAAGTTAAGGCTTTAGTCTCAACTGAGCCGCCACGCCTCGCGACGCAGACTAACAGTTTGCTTTACACGCTGATTGATGAACGCTTATGTCTAGTGAAGAACCAGCCCGAGTACGGGATACGCCACTAAGCGACGATGAACGGCAGTTTGAATCGACTGTTCGTCCCTCAAAGCTGGCCGAATACATCGGCCAACGGCAGGTAAAGGAAAACCTACGCGTCTACATGAAAGCGGCCAGGAACCGGAAAGAAGCGCTAGACCATGTTCTTCTGACTGGTCCTCCGGGCCTCGGCAAAACCACACTGGCCCACATCATCGCAAACGAAATGGGCGCCGAGCTTCGTTCGACGGCTGGCCCGGCGATCGAAAAAGCCGGCGATATTGCCGCCTTACTGACAAACTTGCAGGAGGGTGATGTCCTTTTCATCGATGAGATTCATCGCCTGCTTCCCGCCCTGGAGGAGAAACTCTATCCGGCGATGGAGGACTATCAGCTTGATCTCCTGATTGGCCAGGGAGCCGGCGCGCGATCGATAAAACTTGAACTACCCAAATTCACTCTGGTTGGAGCTACCACCCGCGCGGGTTTACTGACGGCGCCTTTGCGCGGCCGCTTCGGAATCGTATTCCATCTGGATTTTTATCCGCACGAAGATCTTGAAGTGATCTGCAAACGTTCGGCGGAAATACTCGGTGTGGAGATTGATGAAGACGGGGCGCGAGAGATTGCTCGCCGCTCGCGTGGTACGCCTCGAATCGTTAATCGTCTCCTGCGCCGGGTCCGAGACTATGCCGAGGTCGACTACGATGGGCGCATAACGAGAGAAGTCGCCAACGATGCACTCAACCGGATGGAGGTTGACACGTTTGGCCTCGACGAAATGGATCGCAAACTTTTGTTCACCATAATCGAGAAGTTTAATGGCGGACCCGTAGGCCTCGGAACGATCTCCGCTTCGATCCACGAAGAAAAAGATTCAATTGAGGAGATTATCGAGCCTTACCTGATTCAAATCGGTTTTCTGGACCGCACTCCGCGTGGGCGTATGGCGACACGCCTGGCCTACGATCACTTCGGCATTAAGCCTTCCGGTTCTCTCAAGCCCAGCCTGTTCGATTCTCAGTGAAGAATTTGCTAGGGTGTGTGGCATTAATCAATTCCCCTAAAGTTGCTGAATCTGCATGAGAAATCTCACGTCATTTACGCGTCATTCTTTCGGCGTCCGTAATCGCGGACCCTGGCGCTCAATTTTGAGCCACACCCTGCACCAGTTTCACGAAAATGACCTCTTCACTTCTGCCGCAGCGATGAGCTACTTCGGTTTGATGGCGCTTTTCCCGGCCCTGCTGCTGCTGCTCGCGATAGGTAACCAGATTGCTGCCGCCACAGAGTTGCTGACTCATGCGGTGGAAGTCTATCCAGGCTCAGGTAAGTTTTTGCGCGAAACGATCCGCGCAATGTCTTCGGTAGGAACCGGCGTCATCATTACCTGCATCATCGTGACGCTTTGGGCAGGCTCGTGGGTTTTCGCAGTCATCGAGCGGGCGCTAAACCGAATCTGGGGATCGACCTCACGGACTTTTTGGCACGGGCGCGCGCTGACTATTGGAATGATCGGAATCGTAGGAGTGCTGTTGGCCATATCCGTGTTTATTACTTCAGTAGTCGTAGCGCTCAGGGAGATGGCGGACAGAATCTCTCCGCGCCAGGCTGCAAATTATCCGTTGCTTCTATCTGTGGGAAGCGTGTTCTGGCAAGGCATTTTCGCCGTCGCCAGTTTCTTGATCACAATGACGCTGTTTGTCGTCGTCTATCGCTTCATGCCTAAAGCGGAAGTCTCTTTGCGTGACACGCTCCCTGGAGCCATTATCGGGGGCGTGTTGTGGGAAGTTTCCAAGTATGTATTCGCATGGGCCCTCAACTATTTTCATTACGATCAGATTTATGGATCGGTGGGCGCTGTAGTTGCTGTGTTGACCTGGAGCTATGTGTCGAGTTTGATCCTTTTGTTTGGTGCTCAGTTGACCGCGGTATTCCACCGGGAGCACCCACACTACCCATCTCCCGCGCCACTAACTCAATCTCCATAAAATGTTGCTCTCGGAATTTGATTACGAGCTTCCTGAAGAACTGATTGCGCAGCAACCTCTGGAGCGGCGCGATGCCTCGCGGATGCTGATAGTAAATCGCGATGCGCAAACGTTGCAGGACTCAAAATTTGCACTCCTTCCGGAATTCATCCAACCAGGCGACGTGATTGTTGTAAACAACACCCGAGTCTTTCCCGCCCGACTCATTGGGCGGCGCGATCCCTCGGGCGGGCGCGTAGAGGTGTTGCTTATCCGCGAGCTGGAATCTGGGAAGTCTTCAGCAGCGCTGGGCGGGGATGCTTACCAAATCTGGGAAGCGCTTGTTCAGCCCGCACATCGGTTGAAGCCCGGGGGACGTATCCGTTTTCACTCTAATCTGCATGCGGACGTGCTCGAAGGTTCAACAAAAGGATTCAGATTACTTAAGTTTGAGGGCGATAAACCCCTGGGGACCCTCATCAACGAACTCGGGCAGACTCCCCTACCGCCCTATATCCGACGCCCGTTGGGGACTTCAGCTGCGGATGACGACGAACGCTATCAAACAGTTTTCGCACGTGAAAAGGGAGCCATCGCTGCACCTACGGCCGGCCTACATTTCACTCCTCAAGTCACTGAAGCACTACTGGAGCGCCAGGCCCGCGTCGTAGAAATCACGTTGCACGTCGGCTACGGAACATTTCAACCCGTGCGAGTGAACCACATAGAGCTGCATCGGGTCGATGCTGAGTTTTACGAGATTCGGGAGGATGCTGCACGTGTGATTAACGAGAGTCGCGCAGAGGGAGGACGTGTGATCGCGGTCGGCACAACTACGGTACGCGCTCTGGAATCAGCAACCAACGCTGAAGGGATCGTCGAATCAGGAAAGCGCGAAACTGGGCTGACAATTATTCCGGGCCACCAGTTTCGTATTACTAACGCACTAGTAACAAATTTTCACCTTCCTCGCTCATCTTTACTCTTACTTGTCTGTGCATTCGCTGGGCGGAATCTGACGCTTGACGCTTATCGTCATGCAGTTGCGGCGGGCTTTCGCTTTTATAGTTATGGCGATTGTATGCTTGTGATCTAGTGATCATCAAAACGATGATGGTAAACTAACTCACGCCTGAACTGTTTGAATCTATGGCAGTACTGAAAAAATTTCGTTCTCGCTGGTGGTCGCCGCCACCCAACGAGTTTCCTGTTGAGCCTGAAAGAAGTGTGCCCGCAGCGGTCGGTACGCGTTATGACATCCGACCTCTCACAGTTTCCCACCTCGACGAATGTTGGCGACTCGATCAGCGCTGTTTCGTTGATGGTGAAGCGTATAGCCGCGAAACTTTCGAATACCTTTTGACCGCACCAGAATCTATTTCTTTTCGCGCTGCGACTTCCAGCGGGTCAATGGCCGGCTTCGTTATTGGCCTAATCGAACCAGACCATACCGGACACATTACAACAGTGGGCGTTGCTCCTGAACATCGCAGGCGGCATCTGGCCAAACGTCTAATGGCAGAAGTTGAGAAGGGATTTAGGCAGCGTAATGTACGACTAGTGCGGCTGGAAGTAAGGTCGCTCAATATTCCCGCCCAAAAGCTTTACCAACGTCTGGGCTATGCGGTCACGCAGCGCCTACCGAAATACTATTCAAATGGCGGGGATGGTTTGTTGATGCTCAAGTCGCTGGACTAATCTCCGGCTGCTTCAGCTTTCAGCTTTTCCGAAGTTCTGTCAACACTTGCTTAGCCACAGCCTTCAACGTATCAAACACTCCAGCACCACTGGAAGCAATCGCCTCAACCACAGGCTCCTCTTTGCGCAGCAGCTCCGCGGCGAGATCGGCGACCGGGACAATGTTGGGTAGATCTCGCTTGTTCAATTGAAGGACATAGGGAAGCTTCATCAGGTCGTAGCCCTGGGCGCGAAGGTTCTCTTCAAGGTTGTATAACGATTCGACGTTTGCGTCCATTCGTTCCTCTTGCGAATCCGCAACGAATACTACTCCGTCAACGCCCTTCAAAATGAGTTTGCGCGACGCGTCATAGAAAACCTGGCCGGGAACCGTGTAAAGATGAAATCGCGTCTTGAAACCTCGCACCGTTCCCAGTTCGAGCGGCATAAAGTCGAAAAATAGCGTCCGATCGGTTTCTGTTGCCAGGCTAATTAATTTCCCACGTGCCTGGGGTGCGGTAGCCTCAAAAATGTGCTGCAGATTTGTGGTCTTTCCGCAGAGTCCTGGTCCGTAGTAGACAATCTTGCAATTGATCTCTCTGGATGCGTAGTTTATGAAGGTCATAAGGCTCTTACTTCTTCTGAAGGTTTATTTGAAAAGACTGTCGATGTCGTCATCCGTAATTCCTGCGAAAGGGGAGTCGTCGTCTAATTCAGCCTGAGTAATCTCGTCGATCATCGCCGACAACTGTTGCGAGACTTGCCTGCTTCTAAGCTTGACCAGACCCAGGGTCGAACGTTCGTCGAAAACGACGATCAGTAAGAGTCGGCCTATGACGGATATGTGTATGCTTTCACGTTCCCCCTCATGTGAAAGCGTTGGAAACTCCTTTTCCCCGATCAGTTCAGCCATGCCACCAGTAGCTGCGACGTTCCCAGCGGCCAGCGAGGCAAGACTGGTCGTGTCGAGATTTCCTATCTCTCCCTGGGCAGCGATCTCCTGACCGTCTTTACCGACCAAAAAGACTACCCGGGCCGCCGAATCCATACGGAGTCGGGCAAGCACGGCCTTGAGTTGGTGATACTGCGTCTGATGGAGCAGAATAGGAGTGTCTGCCATTAATACAGCTTTCTTTGAAGATTGTGACAAGGAGAACTGGCGGGCTCTGATTTGTGAATGGCTTGGCGGTCAAGCCGCTGAAGGCAAAGCGGTTCTTCCGCTAGTTCATATTCACATCGGCCGGGTAGCTGGTGGCCCCCAAGCCGCAAGGCACTGTAACACAGCCAACAATGTGCTTCAAGTGTTTTCCCATGTTTGACGAAATGTGCTCTGGTTCAAGCAGTGGCCCACTTCTTGTGACTGCAACTCCCTTTTCCCGTTGATTTAGAAGGGCCGCTATGTTACTCTCCCGGCGCAACTTCGCACCGTTTACTCCACATTAGCCCGTCAATTTGAGCTTCCATGAGCGCAGTTACAAAAGGTCTGAGACGTTCAACGTCACGCGTGGCGGCTCAGCGGTCTTCACCCAAATCGGCGGCCAAGAGACGAACGGAAAACGCAAAGACCAACCGTCCCAAAGCAAAAAGAGCGGTCTCTGAAAAGTCGGCATCGCGAAAAACTGCAAAGTCTAAAGCTTCTCTCAAAGGTAAACCGTCAAAAAAGATTATCGCTAAGGGTAAGACAGCTTCTAAGAAGACTGTTTCAAAACAACGCGTCGCAGCCAAAGCGACCGCGCATAAGGCGACTCCACGCAAAACCACATCCGCAACCCAGAAGTCGGTTGAGCTGAGAGTCAAAAAGACTCAGAAGCTGGCGGCTGTACGCGCACAACGACCCGCGGCGATAGTTCAGCCGCCGCCGCGCCAACCAACCGTAGATGAGTCGGCGGCCTTAAAAGCTTTCGAACGCGCGCACAGGGAATTTACGCGCGGTCGTTTCGGCGAAGCGCGCAGCCAATTCCGAGCACTTTTAGACAAGTACTCGCAAGTCTCGGAAGTAGCGGCGCGCGCGCGCACTTATCTCTCGGTAGCAGACGCGCGCTTACGTACGGAGAACATGCTGCCGCGCGATGCTGACTCACTGTACGATCGAGGGGTTATCGAGCTTAACCGCGGTGAATACGTAGCCGCGCAGGAAATGTTTGAACGAGCCTTGAAGCGTGAGCCGGAAGCGGCGCATATTCACTATGGTCTTGCAGCAACGCGTGCACGTCTCGGCGCAGTTGACCTTGCGCTGCAGTCGCTTCAGCGGGCTCTGGACCTTCAGCCCACACTGCGGGTTCGCGCGCAGCACGATCATGATTTGTCTTCTCTACGCAACGATCCTGACTTTGACAGGTTGGTCTTTCAACCCCGCCTCTAGTGTTTCCTACGAGAAGCCAAACGCCACAGGCTTCTTCTTTCGGCATGACTACCTGTTTTCAAACTCTTTGCCTTTTAGGTATGATTCTGCGCGGCATCAGCTCCGCTTGTTGAGGAGAATTAGCGTTTGGATTATTCGTCTGAAGAAAATCGCGGTCTGAACCTCGTCGCCTTAGGCGGAGGCACAGGGCTTTCGACACTCCTTGCAGGTTTGAAATGTCTTGTCAGTGAACGGCAGGCTGATGATTTGTGGATTGCCAACCTGTCAGCCATAGTGACCGTCTCTGACGACGGCGGTAGCTCCGGGCGTTTGCGAGACGAGTTGCAGATGCTTCCGCCAGGTGACATTCGCAACTGCATGATTGCTCTTTCTGAGGATTCAAATCTACTCTCGCGCCTGTTTCGTTATCGGTTTCGCGGAAAGGGTGAATTGGGCGGTCATAGCTTTGGCAACCTCTTTTTAGCGGCGCTCACCGAGGTCACCGGGGATTTCACTGAAGCGGTCAGATTGTCTTCGGAGGTCCTGGCCAGCAAGGGTCATATTTACCCGGCAACGATCAGTGATGTCAGACTCGTTGCTGAACTCACCGATGGAAGCATCGTCCGTGGTGAAACGCAGATCTCGGCATCTCGCGTTCCTATACGGCGCCTAAGACTGGAGCCCGAGCAGTGTTTGCCGCTTCCCGAGGTGCTTAAGGCGATTCGGGCGGCGGATGTCATTACCGTAGGGCCAGGCTCGCTTTACACAAGCATCTTGCCGAATCTATTAGTGGCCCGAGTGTCAAACGCGATCGGTGAAGGCCGGGCGACCAGGATTTTCATTTGCAACTTAATGACTCAACCCGGCGAGACAGACAACTACACCGCACGGCAGCATCTGGAGACCATAAAGATTTACGCTCCAGAAATTCATTTTGATTTTGTGATTGTGAATGATAGACGCATAACCCAGGACCAATCCGAACGTTATGCGCTGGAGGGTGCACACCAAATCGGCATAGATGAAGATGAAGATTCAATTGATAGCGTCCTCGACAAGTCAACTCAAGTCATTCGCGCCAATCTTCTCGAAGACAATGAAAGGGTGAGACACGACTCCGCACTTTTGGCCAGCGTAGTGATGGCGTGCAGGCAACAAGCTTGTTCACAACCTGTTGTCTCCGCATAACCATGGAGCCACGATACACCCTGGAGAAGAGCCCGCTTTTGCAACCTCGCGAAACCAATCAATCACTCGACGTCCTTATCCTTGCAGCCGGACTCGGGACAAGAATGAAATCCGAGCGAGCAAAGGTGCTCCATGAGATCGGCGGTTTGCCTTTAATTATTTACGTTTGTCGAACAGCGCAGTCTCTCGGGCCGGGAAAGATCTACGTAGTTGTGGGCCATCAAGCCGGCGAGGTTGAGAGGGTGGTTCAAAATGAAATCGGAGACCTGGCAGAGTTCGTTACGCAAACTGAGCAACGCGGAACAGGCGATGCTGTCATGGCTGGGCGTTCTCAACTCGCGAACCGAGATTCTCTCGTGCTCGTTCTATCGGGAGACGTGCCTTTGATTCGTTCGGAAACTCTGGATTCTTTCATCGAGAACCACAAAAGAAATCGCGCGGCATGTTCCGTGCTTAGCGTAAGACTTGAAAACCCGACCGGCTATGGCCGGATTGTCCGCGATGATAATGATCAGTTTGCTCGGATAACAGAACAGAAGGATGCGACCCCTGAGGAGCAGAAAATCAAGGAGATCAACTCTGGAATCTACTGCTTCGACCGCCGCAAATTGTTTTCCGCTCTCGAACGCGTCAACAAGAGCAACAAGCAAGGCGAATATTACTTGACCGACGTTCCTGAAATACTTCTGTCCGATGGCGAAGCGGTAAACGTTTTTCTTCACGGCGATGGCCGTGAGGTTTCCGGCATCAATACGAGGGCCGAGCTGGCTGAGTTTGAAAACCTGTTGCGGCGCAATACCATTCGCAAACTGATGACCGAGGGCGGTGTCACTTTTATCGACCCGTCGCACGCATACATCAGCGCGGAGGCCGAGGTCGGCCGCGATTGCATTATCTACCCGGACGTTTCGATAGAGGGTAAATCAACTGTTGGCCGGAACTGCGAGATTCGATCGGGCACTCGTATTACAAATTCACGTTTGGCAGATAATGTCGTCGTCAAGGATCATTGTGTGATTATCGACTCTGAAATTGAGTCAAACTGTTCGGTTGGGCCGTTTGCCCATTTACGTATGAATACTCGGCTGGAAGAGAATTCCGTGGTTGGGAACTTCGTAGAAGTAAAGAAATCGCGGCTTGGACGCGGTTCAAAGTCGATGCATCTTACCTATCTCGGTGACGCCACCATCGGAGAGCAGACAAACATTGGCGCGGGCACGATAACTTGTAACTACGACGGCAAGAACAAACACGAAACCATCATCGAAGATGACGTGAAAATCGGTTCCGATACAATGCTGGTAGCTCCGGTTAGAGTTGGAAAAGGCTCCGTAACGGCTGCTGGTTCGGTGGTTACCGAAGACGTGCCGCCCAACACACTGGTCGCGGGTGTGCCGGCAGTTGTTAAGAAACACCTTGGAGAAAGGAACGATGAAAAGAAGGGCTGAGCATATTCCTATTCATACTTCATCCCTCATCCTTCATCCTTTAATTTATGTGTGGAATTGTTGGTTACGTTGGAAACAAGCAGGTTGTGCCGCTGATCATTGACGGTCTCCGCAAGCTGGAGTATCGAGGCTATGACTCCGCCGGGATCGCGGTCGTCAATGAGCGCCACGATCTAGAGATACGCCGAGCCGAGGGAAAACTACGCAACCTCGAGGAAGTCATTCGCCTTAGTCCTCTCGACGGCACTTATGGAATTGGCCATACACGCTGGGCCACCCACGGCCGTCCCACCGAAGAAAATGCGCATCCTCACCGCGACTGTACCGGGCGCGTCGTAGTGGTTCACAACGGTATTATTGAAAACTATCTGCAACTGAAAGAGCGGCTGCGCAAGACAGATCACCAGTTCGTCACTGAGACCGATACTGAGATCATCGCCCACCTGATCGAGGAGTATCTGAACGAAGAGCACAATTTCGAAAGAGCCGTGCGGCGGGCAATGCTGGATCTCAAAGGCATCTTCGCACTCGCAATCATCAATGCCGATGAGCCGGATACAGTCATCGCCGTCAGAGAGGGCCCCCCCGTCGTCATCGGACTGGGTGACCGTGAGTTCTTTGTAGCCTCGGATATTCCGCCGATCCTTCAACACACGCGCGACGTCTTTTTTCTCGGCGACGGCGAGATGGCCATCATCAATAAAGACGCAGTTAGGGTGACTGACTTCGAAGCCAATTCGGTTCAGCCTGCAATCCAGCGCATCACCTGGGATCCGATCATGGCGGAAAAAGGCGGCTTCAAACACTTCATGCTCAAAGAAATTTACGAGCAGCCGCGTTCGGTGAGAGACACTATGCAGGGCCGCATCTCATTGGATACAGGGCGCGTTTTTCTTGATGAGATGAAGAACATCACCGAGGCCGACTTCAAACGGTTCACGTCGCTGAAGATCGCCGCCTGCGGCACGTCGTGGCACGCGGGTCTGGCTGGCAAGTACATGATCGAGCAGTTGGCTCGCATTCCAGTGGATGTCGACTACGCATCAGAGTTTCGTTACCGCGAACCGGTAATGGATGAGAACACTCTGCTTTTGGTCATCACGCAATCGGGCGAGACGGCAGACACCATTGCGGCGCTCAGGGAGGCTCAACAACTCGGGTCAAAAGTGTTAGCGATCTGCAATGTTCAGGGCTCGATGATTACTCGCGAAGCAGATGGCACGATTCTCACGCACGCCGGCCCTGAAATAGGAGTCGCGTCCACCAAGGCTTTCACCAGCCAGATGGTCGCACTCTATCTGCTTGGTCTATATCTCGGTGAACTGCGCGGAACTCTCTCGCCGGAAGAAGCAAAACATCACGCTCAACAATTGGCTGAGTTGCCAATCAAACTCGAGCATTTGCTGAACGAATCGGACAGCATAGAAGAGCTTTCCAGGGAGTTCTTTCGAGTCACCGACTTTCTCTACCTGGGGCGAGGCATCAACTTTCCCGTAGCTTTGGAAGGTGCGTTGAAGCTGAAGGAGATTTCCTACATTCACGCGGAGGGTTATCCTGCCGGTGAGATGAAGCATGGTCCAAACGCCTTGATCGACGAACGCTTACCTGTGATGTTCATAAACACTCGTGAGGAAGGTAACCGTTCTTCCGAGCTGCGTTATGAAAAGACGCATTCAAACATTGTCGAGGTCAAAGCGCGAGAAGGCATCGTCATTTCAGTCTTAACTGAAGGCGACACGATGTCGGCCACAATGTCCGACCACGTTATCGAGATACCAGCCTCCAGCGATCTGCTTTCACCAATCCTTTCAATCATTCCACTCCAGCTGCTGGCGTATCATATCGCCGTACGCCGCGGCTGCGACGTCGACCAGCCCCGCAATCTCGCAAAATCCGTGACGGTGGAGTAAAGTTCCTCAGGGAAAACGCTGGTGACTGACTCGCTAAAGGTACCTTCATTGTTCGTGAAGGAAGAAACGGCGGCGAAAGAAGCTGACCGCCCTCGCAAGCGTACACACATACTTACCACCTTGACGGCATTTTCCTTTCGGTCGGGCTGATCGCTTGTTGAGCGATGGCCAAGTAGGCGCCAATACGAACTTCCGGACGCTCAACTCTGTCAGCCCCCGCTTTCGCCCGCTCAAAATTGACCATGGCCAGCGTACCCAGACTCGCTATTAACTGCGTTGCCGCATTGGCCACACTGCTGCCATTCTGCATGACCAGCTCCCCATCCTGATAATACTGTTGTCCAAACCCATCCAGGACCAGGGCAGCGGCGCTCATCTCATTAAACTGACCCAGGATTGGCTCCACTACTTCGAAAGCCCGTTTGGGATCGTATCGCGAAAACGCTCGCCCAATCTCCAGCAGCGCGCTCATCTCCTCCTGACTCTCGACGCGCACCGAGGATCCAACCATGCTCCGAGCTTGCTCCAGAAAGTTTAAGGCGGCAGCTCTTTTGTGGCCGGGGCCAATGTGATTCACTATTTGGGCCAGGACTACGGCCCGTTCTTTTGACGTGCGAAGATTGTTGACTATTCGGAAGGCCTCTTCAATTCTGCCTTTCGACGCTTCGATCTGAATGGTTTGCTGTTCGATACTAGACAGGGCCCGCTGGCGCTGTGACGGATTGGCGATATTCTTCAAGATTTCCCTGGCACTCTCGAAGTCTCCAGTCCTCGCGGCCTTGTGTGCGAGCTGCTGATAGAGCTGATCTCTCATCTCGCGCGGTAGAGGAGCGACCGCTTCAAGTCCCGCATCCAGCGACCCGGAATTAATCGTCTCGGAGACCTTCTGCCATCGAGCGTTTTGCGGATCCATGGCTGTGTTGAATTCAGTCAGCTTTTTCTCGAGCGCGGCAATGCTCGCGGCAGAGGATCCCGGACTTTCCGCACTCATCCTCTTCAATGAATTCAAAATATTCTGAGCTGTTTCCCTCTCTGGCGAATGGACGTTGACGGCCGGCGGAGAGTAGGAGAGCCCTTCGCCAAGAATTTTCTCAAACAGCTCTCGGTATTCCTGTTCGGACAAGAGGGCGGTATCCGTCTTTAATGGGGAAGTTCGGCCTCTCCGAGTTGGTGAATGGGCCATCGTTAAAAGGTTGAGTGCAAGACTGGTGGCCTCCTGATTTTTCAATAACTTCTCGCCCTGCAGTTTTGCGGCGATCTGCTTCGCTAGCCTGGCGGCCGATTCAGGGTCAGTACCTCGCAGCCTATTGATGATCTCGAACAAGCTATGCGAATAACCTCTCTTGAGAGAGTCCTCTGCTATCTCGATAGCACGTTTCGGGTCCCTGGCTAGAATCTGGCTCGCCAGCGAGACTTCAAACTGAAGTTCCTGGTTCCGCTGGTTGATGTTTTGTCCGGGGTCTGGGCTGATCAGAGTGTTCGTCGAGCGAAGAAAGCCAAGCGCCATATCGGGATCACGAGAGCCCAAAACCTGAAGCACTTCAAAGCGGAGCTGTGTGGCTTGCACGTAGCTCTGATAATAATCCTGGTCATCGCTGCCGAGTTGGGCCATGTACGCCTTGACTCCCTCGATTGCGGCTGCGACCAGTTTGCCGGCAAGCTTTTCATCGGAGTTCCATAGTAATTGCGCAGCTTGCAACTGGGCATGCACGCGAGTCTGTGGTAGCCGAATCTGATCCAGAGTAGCTGCTACTTCTGCCAGCAGGGCGAGGCCCTTGATCTTAAGCGACTCCTGATTCTTGTCTGCCTGCAATTCCTGAGCTGTCGCGGAGCGAAGCTCAAGAATTCTTATTTCAAAACGTCCGGGGACTACATCTTCGCCTGCACCGAGCGGTGCTACGTCAATTCGGTAAAGTCCAGCCGTCGCGGAAATCAACGAAACGTTTTCCGGACCTTCGGTGCCGTTTGGACTGTCAAATTCTCCCATCATCTTTCCGGCAGGAGAAAAGACGCGCACCACCACGTCTATGCCGCGTTGCTCCACCACGAGTTGCAAATACTGATCTTGGTCCAGGCTAATGCTGAAGCTCTGGCTCTGGCCGCGCGCTAGCGTGCGCTCGATAGGAATGCCGGGCTGGAGCGAGACCGTCTGACCCTGAGCGTTAGCCCCATCATTGGGCCAAAGGCCCGTGAGGATCACTGTAAGGATAAAGAGAAGCGTGGCTAGTGACCGGCGCATCTGAAGACCTCCTACAATTTCAAAAAAGGAACGGCGGGGAAGCTGGATCGGCTCATCCACTCTATGACATCTTGAGCGACTCTCGGTGAACGGCTTTGTCAGAAGGTAAGCCGCTGGAAATATCTGAACGCCTTTGCCTGGGGCTATTGTCGCGCTTATTGCGAATGTTTCACAGTCTAAGACGTCGCAGCAGGTGAGAAGTTCCACTGCGGTGACTATTTGCACTCAATCCTGTCGCTTAGGGGAGCCTGCCCTCAGAAGGCAGTCTCGCACTCTTGACTACTTGCCAAATGAAAGAGCGCGCCGGTAAGGCACGCTGGGGTTAAGTTTCTTGAACGAAATTTGCTGCAAAACAGCGTGCAATCATACAGTGCGAAGCCTGCGAATCAGTGCAGCAATGACAAACACGATCCCCACAATCGCCGTAAACCCTACGAGCGCTGCCGCCACCGCGCGAGGACCAGTCGCAAACTGACTTTTGAGCATTTGCAGGGGTGCGCCTGTTCCGGCAGCACTCTCCTGATAGGCTTGCGTCTTAGCAACGCGGATGACAGACTCCAAACGTTCGCGGCTCGTTGCCAGCAGACTCAGTTGCGCCTGCACGCGTTCTCGCTCAATAGTTAACTGGCGACGACGCATCTCACGCATTTCTTCTGGTCTGGTTGAACCAATACCCGCCAACGACCGCTCAATGTTTCCGGGTTTCAGATCCTCGTCAAGCTGTTGCGCTCGTGCCTGCAGCTCAGATTCCTTGACTTGAATGTCGAGTAGCTGCGCTCGTAAATCCTCCTCGGCCTGCGCAGAATTGGTGTTACTTCTGCTATCTTGCGCGGCCACTTGCGTGGCAATGCCCAATGCAAACGCTGCCGCAAAAGCGACTAACAAAATCAAACTTAATCTAAGTTTCATCTTCCTGGACTCACTTTCAGCGCGGCCCCGTTTGCGAAAAACTCCTCTTACGAGAGTCCGCATCCGCCGCCTTCCCTGCCGTCGCCCATCAAGTGCCGCATGCCGGCCGTTTACACTTGTCGAATGATTGGACGCCGCTCATTCTACGTCCATAAGTTACCAATCCCCCAGCGCCACTGCTCACGGGTCTCGGTCCTGGACCTGACGAGTTGACCTTTGACAAAGTCCGCGATCAGAAAGCGGTTTTGGCCGCGGTGGAATTCATAAGTCGATACCAGGTCATTCCCGGATTGACGTTCGGAAACAGCGGCCGGTTCGCCTAACAGCCGCAACACTTCCTCCAGACTAAATCCTTCTTTGAGATACGTCACCGAAGGCCCAACGCGGACAACGCCGGCCTTTCTTGAGGCGTGCCTTCTGGTGGTTCTCCCAGTCTGCGCGGAAACGTGGACTGCCGCAATTAAGATAGCTATCGCAATTACTAAAGTTTTGAGCATTAATCTTCTCCTTCGCTTACTAACGCGCAAACGGCGGGGAAAAACGGTCACGTGACCTCGCATTTACGAGGGCGCCCCCGGGTTCGCATCGAATGACCAGTTTTGTTAGAGAAAAACGCGCCGAGGCGCGCGTTCCTTTGGCTTGAGATTCGGGAGTTCGTGGGTTATGCCGACAACGTCTGGTCGCTACGAACTCCAAAAGGGTTTCTAAAACCGCAATATTCTATACACTAGGCGGCTATGTTCTACAAGGAGACCGATCCCGGTCCGGAACTGGCCACCCTGGTAAAGTGCTTTTGGGGAAGGGGTTACAGACTCTAATTGAGGCGCTTGAAAGACTTCCGTCGCCGCCTATGCGGTAAACGCCTTCCCTTTTCCAACCGCTTCCGTTTCCAGCAGCTTCTTCTTTCGTTCCAGTCCCCAACGATAACCACCGAGACTCCTATCCTCACGAATGACGCGGTGACATGGAATCACGAGTGCGACCGGATTAGTGGCGCAAGCACGCGCTACTGCGCGAACCGCTTTTTGTTGCCCAATTGCTTTCGCCACCTGGCTGTACGAATAAGTTTCTCCACACGGAATCGCGCGGAGTTGTTCCCAAACCTGGCGTTGAAATGCCGTTGCCTGCACGTCAAGCGGAAGATCTATATGAGGCGTCTTGCCTTCCAGGTGATCGACAATGGCCTGGGTCGCTGACCTCAAAGCCTCCACGCCACGTTGAATCTCGGCTTGGGGAAACTCCTTCTTCAGATCGCTTTCAAGTGCAGCCTCCGAGTCGCCGAGTGTTACCGAACAAAGACCCTTGTCTGTCGCCGCGACCAGCAGGTCACCAAGAGAACATTTGACGATTGCATAGTTAATAATCGCGCCGCGACCGCCTTTCCCGTAAGTCGCCGGAGTCATTCCGAGTTGAGACGCCGCGCGTTCGTATAGCCGGCTGCTGGAACCAAAGCCTGCGTCGTAGATCGAGTTAGTGATCGACTCCCCTTTACGAACGCCTTGTTTGAACTTGCCAATCCGACCTGCCTCCGCATATTGACTCGGCGAAATTCCCATCACGCTTTTGAAACTCCGCTGGAGATGAAAAGAGCTGACCCCAATTCTCGAACTCAACGCCGCCAGGGTGAGCTGTTCCCCCTCGTTTTCGTCGATCAAGCGACAGACCTCGCGGGCCATCGCTACTTGCGGGTCCCGGAAACGCGCATCACGAGGATGGCAACGAAGGCAAGCACGGAAACCTGCCTGCTCCGCCCCCTGCGGCAAAGGGAAGAATGAAACACGATCCCGGCGTGGCCGGCGCGAAGGACACGATGGCCGGCAATATATCCCCGTTGAACTAACTGCGAACACAAACTGGCCGTCGAAGCGGCTATCCTTCGCTAACACAGCTTGCCATTGTGCCTCGTCAGTCTCGGGTGGGAGATTCATCTGTTGTTTCATTAGTGCGCTCATATTATCACCTTCCATAAGTCGACAGCGTTCTCAATCCGCTCCAAATAATAGGCGCATATTTTAATCTAATCTATCCGATTCTTGCGGCCAAACTAGCAAGGAATTCAGCAATCAGCAGTCAGCCTTCAGCAAACAGCCGACCTTTCGTCCGAAGCTGCAACATACGAGAATCACCGAAATTTTCACAGTTCAGAAAGGACGATAAAACATGCGCGATTTCAGAGAGATCAAAGTCTGGGCTAAAGCTCACCTACTTACGTTAGAGATCTATAAGGTTACGGCAACCTTCCCACGAGAAGAGATTTACGGCCTTACTAGTCAACTCAGGCGCTCATCAGCTTCTATCCCAGCTAACATTGCCGAGGGCTATGGAAGAGGAGGTAACACCGAGTTGGCGCGATTCCTCCAGATCGGAATGGGATCTGCGTGCGAGGTCGAGTATCATGTCCTTTTGGCCAGGGATCTAAATCTCCTATCAAAAAAGATTTACGATGACCTTGATGGACGCATTGTTGAGGTCAAGCGAATGCTTGCCTCGCTTTTAATGAAGGTAAGACGCGATCGATAACGTCTAGATTGTCGTTATTCGTTTCATGCAGGTTGCAAATTGCTGACGAAGCCTGATCGTCAGCCGATTACCCGAGTTGCTGATTGCGGCTCGCTGATACTGACTGATTGCTGATTGCTGATTGCTGATTGCTAATGACAGATTTTCTTTCCGCACTAAATCCCGAGCAACGCGAGGCTGTCGAAAACACCGAAGGCTCTCTGCTCATTCTCGCCGGCGCAGGCTCGGGCAAGACGCGCGTCATCGCTCACCGCATCGCTTATCTGATCGCGGAGAAAGGCGTGGCACCCTGGAACGTTCTTGCCGTCACCTTCACCAATAAAGCTGCCCAGGAAATGCGACAGCGTGTCCAGCAACTGTTACGCGATCAGGGACTCTCGAGCTGGCCGCTGGTCTCAACTTTTCACAGTCTCTGCGTACGCATTCTTCGTCAGGACATCGAAAAGCTGAACGACAAATACACTCGGACGTTTACCATCTACGATCAGGACGACTCGCTACGGCTCATCAAGAATTGCATCAAGGACCTGGGCTACGACGAAAAGCATCTTGGCCTGCGAGCCACTCAGGGCGCAATCAGTTCGGCAAAGAATCGAGGCGAAGACGTTGATACTTTTGCCGCCCATGCCGACTACCAGGACGAGCGCCGCGCTGCGCAAGCGCGCGTTTACGAGATGTATGAACAACGCCTCCACACCAACAACGCGCTTGACTTCGACGATCTCATGATCAAAACCGTCCGCCTGCTGCGCGACGTTCCCGAGGTGCGCGAGAAGTACAACAACAAGTTTCGCTACATCCTGGTTGACGAGTATCAGGATACGAACTCGCTTCAGTTTGCCTTGATTAGTTTGTTGACCGAGAAGCAGCAGAATATCTGCGTCGTGGGAGACGAAGACCAGTCGATCTACAAGTGGCGCGGCGCGGACATTTCCAACATTCTCAACTTCGAAGAACATTTTCCCAACACGAAAACAATCCGGCTCGAACAAAACTATCGCTCGACGCAGACAATTCTTGATGTCGCCGGGGCCGTGGTGAAACGCAACCTTGAGCGCAAGGGGAAAAACCTTTGGACCTCGAATCCGCAGGGGGACAAAGTGCGTTACTATCAGGCGTTTGACGCGGAAGCTGAGGCGCGGTTTGTCGCCTCGAAGATTCTGGAGCACCGCCAGGAACAATACGACTTGCGCGCGGCAGTCTTGTATCGCACCAATTCCCAGTCGCGTGTCTTTGAAGAAGCAATGCGCCGCGCCGGCCTGCCCTACAACATTGTCGGCGGCTTCTCGTTCTACGAACGCATGGAAGTGCGCGACATCATCGCTTACCTGAAGCTGGCGCTGAATCCAAACGATTCGATCGCCCTTCAACGCGTCATCAACAGTCCGCCGCGCGGCATCGGCAAACAAACTCTCGAAGAACTCTCCCGCCGCGCCTCTGCTGGTGGCCCGAGTGACTCTGCTGGGAGCGCAGACATCCTGTCTGCTGATATCAGAACCGGGAGTGGTAGCGACCGGGTCGCGGCTGGCAGTCTCTCACTTTGGGAAACAATCGCACTAGTCATCGATGATCAGCAGAATCTGAGTATGCGCGCTGTCTCCGCATTAAGAAGCTTCCGCCGAATCATCCTACGCTTGGGTGAACTTGCCGGCGCTGGGAGCGCAGACATCCTGTCTGCCAGCGCCAGCGTCAGCGAGCCGGACCACGCCGAGCCCGTAGGCCGGAACCCAACCCAATCCCAAATCCGAAATCCCAAATCCGAAATTCTCGACTCCGACTCTCCCGTTTCCGACATCGTCAAAGCCGCGATCCTCGATACCGGCTACGAGAACGCACTCAAAGGCGAGAAAACCGACGAAGCGGAAGCTCGGCTGGAAAACTTGCAGGAGCTCGTCAACGCCGCCGTTGACTACGACGAACAAGGCATCGAGGGTTTAAGAGAATTCATCGATCACTCCGCACTCGTTTCCGACGCCGACCAGTACAAAGACGACGCGCCAGTTACACTCATGACCGCTCACTCCGCGAAAGGTCTGGAGTTCCCCCTGGTGTTTATCGTTGGTTTAGAAGACGGGCTCTTCCCCCACTCGCGCGCGTTCAAAGCAAGTGATCTAAGCGAGCTGGAAGAAGAGCGTCGCCTCTGCTACGTCGCCATGACCCGCGCAGAGAGATTTCTTTATGTCACGCACGCCATGAAGCGCCGCGTCTACGGCGAAGAGCTGGCGTCGGAGCCCTCGCAGTTTCTAAACGAGATGCCGCTTCATTTAATGGAGGACCTCTCCCGTGGAAACTCCTGGCTCTCCTTCGCCCGCGGCTCCTCCACGATCGATTACGAACATGGGGAATACCGGCGAAGCCAGGCAGCTTCTGCGGGTAATGATCAAAGTGGGTATCGCAAAGAGAAAGGCAAGTACGCAGGCAAGACTTATGACAGCGTCGACTCAATTGCCGAATTCTTCAAGCAACGCTCACAACAATTGGGCAACACCAGCGGCAGCTTCCAGTCGACTCGTGAGAGAGCAGAACAGGAAAAGTCCGACCGCAACCGCAACGTCCAAAGTCCAAAGTTCAAAGCCCAAAGTCCGAATCTTTCCCCTTTACCCGTTCCCCCTTCCCCCAGCAGCCGCTCATCTTCCCCTTCACCCGTTCCCCCTTCCCCCAGCAGCTTTTCTGATTTCGTCCCCGGCTCCTACGTCAAACACTCCAAGTACGGCCGCGGCCTGGTCCTCCATCGCGAAGGCGCTGGCGAGTCGCTCAAATTAACCGTGACCTTCCCTGGTTACGGCCAAAAGAAACTAATCCAGAAATACGCTGGCCTCGAAAAAGCCTAACTCGCTTTCAATCATCAAGATCAAACTCAAGTCAGAGAGTCTCGAGGTTAGGAAGGTGGGCATGCCCCCGCTCTTATGCTTTTGCCTTGCAATTCTGCTATCGCTAATCAGTTAGTAAAAACGATCCACGAAGTAACACGAAATTTCACGAAAAAATCTTAGTGTCCTTTGGTGTGATTTAGTGGATCGTCCTAACTTCCCAAATTCGGACACCAGCCTCTCAATTTCAACATTGTCTAGTCATCTTTGATCGTCGTAATCTGCGGATAACTCAGTATGAAGAATACCGACCCAATCAGGGTCGATCGCCCAACACACCTGCCGCATGTACAGCGGCCACACGCGCTATTCCTATTGAAATCTTCACCTCTTCTTGCGGCCGCTTGCTTCACAGGTAACCCCTCAAAAGATCTGGCGTGTTCTGGTTATCCCAACTACAATACCGCTGTTTCTTACATTGAAGCTTGCTGGCCCTGCAATTTTCGACGCGCGGAGTCAATTATTGGGTGAAGGCAGCTACGCCCTCGCCGGCGCGAAAGATTTCCCGGCAAGGGTCGCAACAATGTTGCGCTTGACATACCAGGACCCAGCAGCTTGGCAATAGCCTCCAGCTTGGGAGGTCAGCACCTAACAGCGTCGCAAAGCGTTGAACCAGGACGCGAATCCCCCGTTAAAAACTATGTCTGCTCCTACCGGTAAACGTTTTGGCCGCTACGAGATCCGCTCGCTACTAGGCGTAGGCGGCATGGGCGAAGTTTATCTTGCTCAGGACACACAACTGCTACGGCCGGTTGCTATCAAGCTACTGCCCCCGGAATTCACTCACCACGAGGAGCGGTTGGCGCGCTTCAAGCAGGAAGCTTTTGCTGCTTCGGCCTTGAACCATCCAAACATTCTGACGATTTATGAAATCGGCTCTGAGGATGACATCTACTTCATTGCCACCGAATTCATCGACGGCGTCTCCCTGCGCGAGCGGATGGCAAAAGAGGGGTTGACAATCGAACAGGTGCTGGACATCGGCGGCCAAATCGCTTCCGCGCTGGCGGCTGCCCATGCCGCCGGCATCGTACATCGCGACATCAAGCCGGAAAATGTGATGCTGCGTCGCGACGGCTATGTGAAGGTGCTCGACTTTGGGCTTGCCAAGCTGACTGAGCCTCAGGGGCTTCACAGCGATCCTGAGGCGGCAACAATGCAGGTGGTTATAACTGATCCGGGAAAGGTCATGGGCACAGCCAACTACATGTCGCCTGAACAGGCCCGCGGTTTAGAGGTCGATGCGCGAACCGACATCTGGAGTCTGGGAGTAATGCTCTATGAACTCGCGGCGGGGCGCGTCCCTTTTTCAGGGCCGACGGGCGGCGATGTTTTGGTGTCGATACTGAGTAGCGAGCCTACACCGCTGCAACGACATTCGCCTGATATTCCAGCCGAACTTCAACGAATCGTGCGCAAAGCGTTGCGCAAAGATACGGAGGAGCGATACCAGTTGGTCAAAGAGCTGGCCCTGGATCTGAAAACTCTGCGGCGCGAGTTGGACTTTAATGCGGAACTGGAGATTTCTCAGCAACCGTCAGCGCCAGGAATGCGAACGTCAGGCATAGGTGCTACGCGGTCCGGTGTCAGAAACGCGGCCTCTGCTTCGGGCACAGCAGAGATTGCGTCGCCAAAGTTTACCTCGACCGCCGATTACCTGGTGAGTGAGATCAAGTCTCATCGCGGGATTCTCGCGTTGCTGGTGGGAGTTATCGGTGTGGTGGCGCTGGCCATCGTGCTGATAATCGCGTTCCGCTGGTCAACAACGGAGACTTCGACGACTAAAACATCCGGCCTCTCGCGCAATATGAAAATTGCGCGGCTCACAAGCACGGGCACAGCAGACCAGGCCGCCATCTCGCCCGACGGTAAACACATGGTTCATGTGGCAAGCGAGAACGGACAGCAGAGTTTGCGCGTACGCCAGGTCAGCACTAACAGTGATGTGCAAATCGTGCCGCCGTCTGACGTGCAGTATGCGGGACTGACTTTTTCGCGCGATGGCGATTTCATCTACTACGTGGCCGCTGAAAAAAGCAGTTCTACGTCGAATCTCTATCAAATTCCCGGGTTGGGCGGAAATCCACGCCGGCTGATCTCAAATGTGGGAAGCGCTGTTGCCTTCTCGCCTGACGGGCAGCAGTTGGCTTTCATTCGAAACGTTCCGGCCGCCGGAGAAGATGTGCTGATCATCGCGGACGCGAATGGCGGTGGCGAGCGCGAACTCGCGGTCCGCAAATTACCAAACTTCTTTCGCTCCGTCGCGTGGTCGCCGGAAGGAAAAACAATCGCCTGCGGCGCCGGGAGTCTTGTTCCCACCTACAACACCTACGTCGTTGAAGTAGCAGTTGAAAGTGGCAGGGAGAAACAGATTGGGACTCAAACCTGGATGTTTATGGGCCAGTTGGTCTGGA
Source organism: Pyrinomonadaceae bacterium (assembly GCA_051004635.1). Classification (GTDB taxonomy): domain Bacteria; phylum Acidobacteriota; class Blastocatellia; order Pyrinomonadales; family Pyrinomonadaceae; genus PSRF01. The sequence goes on along the minus strand of JBPCKD010000122.1, from coordinate 1,812 downwards.
CCGCCGATGGTCGTGCTCTAATTCTCGGCGCCTCCGAACAAGAGGCGGGTAGTTTTGAAGCGCAACAGCTCTGGTATGTGTCGTATCCGGAAGGCGAAGCGCGACGGATTACGAACGATTTGAATAATTACACTGGGGTTAATCTAACGGCAGACTCTAATCGACTGGTGACAGTGCAGTCCGAGACGAGTTCCAGCATTTGGTTGGCGCCCAATGGTGACGCGAATCGGGCGACCCGAACTACCTCCGGAGCGGGTCAGATTGATGGCCGCGACGGCCTCGCCTGGACGCCCGATGGAAAGATAGTCTACGCGTCGAATGCCAGCGGAAATCTGGACCTCTGGATGATGAATGCTGACGGCAGCCAGCAAAGGCAATTGACCGAGAATTCACGCATCAACAATCACCCGGCGGTCTCCCCCGATGGACGTTACATTACCTTCACCTCGGATCGCGCTGGGACCCCAAACATTTGGCGCACCGACATCGATGGCAGCAATGCCATCCAGTTAACCAGCGGCAGCGGTGAGGATAATCCCCAATGTTCGCCGGACGGAAAATGGGTTGTTTACACATTGCTGGGCGCAGGCAAGCCGACGCTCTGGCAGGTTTCAATTGATGGCGGAGCTTCCCAGCAACTCACCGATAAATACACGGCCGCGGCGGTTTTCTCGCCTGACGGTAAATCCGTGGCCTGCCTCTATCGCGAAGAGCAACCGAATTCTCCGCTCAAGCTGGCAATCTTTCCTCTCGCAGGAGGACAGCCCACGCGTGTCTTTGAGGCGCCCATTTTCACCAAGGAAATATCGCGAATACCGCCGCCACACTGGACCGCGGATGGCCGCGCGCTTACCTACGTTATGACCAGCGCGGGCATTTCTAACATTTGGCTTCAGCCAATCAACGGCGACGCGTCCCGACAATTGACCACGTTCAAGTCCGATCGCATTTTCTCGTTTGAGTGGTCGCATGACGGCAAGCAACTACTGGTTGCTCGCGGCATGGTGGCGAGCGACGTGGTGTTAATTAGTAACTTTCGGTGAGCGACCTTGAGCAAGAGCCTGCGATCGCGGGCTGGTCGAGTGGTCTCGCCTTGGCCTAAGGATTAACTAAATCAGTTTCAATTTAGTGAGCGCCGCGCGCACTTCGTCGTTAATTGGACGCTCCTTGTAGTCTTTCTCGACCCTGGCCCAGGCAACTCGTCCATCCTTATCGATGACGTAAACCGAGGGGTGTGGAATGCCTTCAAACTTCTGGCCGTTATAATCCGGGTCACGAATTCCAAAGGCATCGATCACCCGATGGCCCGGATCGGACAAAATCGGGAAACTGATATTGCCCTTCCCGTCGGCGGAAATCTTTTCAGCAAATTGTTTGCTTTCCGCCGGACCATCAACACTAATCGCATAGACGTTAAGCTGCTCGTCGGCTTTCACCAGGGTACGCAACTCGGCTAACTGCCGAGCACAGTAGGGTCACCAGTTACCTCGGTAGAAGACAAGCACGGTGGGCCGGCTGCCGCGCGCCGAGGAAAGTGTAACCGTCTGATTATTTTGGCTCTCGAGCGTGAAGTCGGGAGCGATTTCACCAACCTGAAGTGGCGAATTGCGAGGCTTAAGTTCATCAGAGTTGAGTTTTGTCGCACAGGAAAGGCTTAGGGTGAGCAGTGTAATTGCTGCGGCATTTTTGAAGTTCATACGGTTCGTTCAGCCCTCCACTGGAAATACAGCGCCCTTCATGTTGTTTCAAAATACGTAGCAGCGGAAGAAGTGCTCAACCAGTTCGCGAGTAAGCCTATTACAAAATCAGGGT
>JBPCKD010000121.1:0-12218 GCA_051004635.1 Pyrinomonadaceae bacterium | reverse complement strand
GCCAACGAAATTGAGAGTGGCTTTTCACAAAAGATCGGTAGGCCGCGTTTTGCTGCTTCAAGCACAACCTCTTTATGCGTACTGGTGGGGCTAACAATGACCACGCCCTCGACTTCTTCGTCAGCGATCAAATCTTGGTAGCGAACATAATGTTTGGAGACGCCTAACTCCACGGCCTGTGAGGTAACAGTAGATTCGATCACGTCCGACACGGCCACCAGGGCTGCTCCGGCAATACGGCCCGTAAAATATTTGGCATACGCGCTGCCCAGTCGGCCTAACCCGATCACGCCAATGCCTAGGTTCTTACTCATCTGTTTCTTAACTCCTACTTGTCTCACTGCGCTATTTCAACTCTTTCGGTAAACGGAACATTCAGCGGCCTTTGACAGCAGCCAGCAGAATTCTCATGATTTTGTCCTATCTTCTTCCTCCATGGGCGGCCTTAGATCACCTCATTTGCTTGCGTCCATCGCACCTGCATTTTCTTTAGTGATCAGTTTGATAGGAACAACGAACTCCTCTTTTACCTGCTCACCCTGAAGCAAGTGGTACGCGTTCTCCACCGCCATCGCGCCCATCGTGGCGGGAGACTGCGCGACTGTGGCGTCCATGGTGCCGCTCAGCACGGCCTTGCGGGCTTCGTCCGAAGCGTCAAAGCCGACGACGGTGATCTGCCCGGTCTTTTTTGCGGCGGCAATGGCTTCGACGGCGCCCAACGCCATCAAGTCGCTACAAGCAAACACGGCCTGCACCTCAGGGTGAGACTGAAGGATGTTCTGGAAAACGTTGAAGCCCTGGTCTCTTTCCCAGTTTGCGGTCTGAGAGGCGACGATTTCGATCCCGGGGCTTGCCTTGATGGCTTCGCGGAAACCTTTCAGCCGGGAGTCGCCGGTCTCATGACCCGGGATGCCTTCCAGTATTGCGACCTTGCCTTTGCCGCCCAATTTTTTCGCGGTGAATTCGCCGGCGAGCTTGCCGCCCTCGTAGTTGTCCGAGCCGATAAAGGTCGCGATCTTCCCCTTCGATTCGCCCATGGTCTTAGGATCCACGCGCGTATCTACAATGACCACGGGGATACCGGCGCGGTTGGCCTTTTCAATGGCAGGGACGATTTCCCTCGATCCGCTCGGCGTCACGCATAACGCCCCGACTTTGGTTTGAATCAGGTTCTCTATGATCTGCATTTGCTTTTCTACGTCAACCTCGCGTTCGGCCGCCTGCACGATGAGATTAACGCCCAACTTTTTGGCCGCCTCCTCGGCTCCCTTTTGCATGTCGATAAAGAAGGGGTTGTTAAGAGTCTTAAGCACCAGGGCAATTCGTGGAGCGGCGCCGGCCTGGTCGGTACCTCGCTGACAACTCAGGAAAGCAATTGACAGGATTCCCAAGAGAACAAAGAGCAGACCCTTTTTCATAGACGTTTCTCCTTTTTTTCCTAACGATTTTTTGAAGTGCTATTTTCCCCGCCTCTTTAACGCCATATCGATCAGCACGGCGAGGATGATAACCGAGCCAATCACGACTTGTTGAAAAAAAGACGAGACGCTTAAGAGGTTCAGGCCGTTTCTCAGAACTGCCATGATCAGTGCACCAATCAAAGTTCCCACTACAGTCCCCTCGCCGCCGAGCAGACTGGTGCCGCCGATTACGGTGGCCGCAATAGCGTCCAACTCGTAATTCATCCCGGCGATTGGTTGCGCTGAATTCAGTCGCGCCGTCAGTAGAATTGCCGCGAGTCCAGCAAGCATCCCGGCAATGCCATACACTAGCGTCTTATAAACCCGGACGTTGATTCCCGACAGCAACGCGGCTTCTTCATTGCCGCCAATGGCATAAGTGTAGCGGCCCAACTTGGTCCGTCTCAAAACAAAATGGGCGATGACATACACCACGATCATAATCACCACTGGGGTCGGGATTCGGAGTATCTCTCCAGTGGCAAGTGAACGGAAACTTTCCGAAAATCCTGATATCGGTCTTCCTTCCGTAAACATCAAGGCGGCGCCGCGCGCCACGCTCATCATGCCCAACGTTGCGATGAACGGAGGCAGACGCCCAATCGTGATCAGCAGTCCGTTCACCAGGCCGCAGAGGAGACCAACCCCCAAGCCAATCAGCAATGCCAGCGGCAATGGAACGCCGGTCTGCATCGCGCTAGCCATTACCACGCCTGCAAACGCCAGCACCGAGCCAACTGATAGATCAATGCCACCGGTAATAATGACAAAGGTCATGCCCACCGCGATGATGGCGATGATCGTCGCTTGCTCGGCAATATTCAGAAGATTCGAGACGGTTAGGAAATGGGGCGTCAAGGCCCAGAGAACGACGACGAGTCCTAACAGCCCCGCCAAGGTGCCGAGCTGCCGGCCATAGTGTGCGAAAAAATTTTGACGCAGCGCTATTCCTCCCTTTCCCCTAAAGCACATTGTAGGATTCTTTCCTGGGTCGCTTCCTCGGCCAGGAACTCACCCGCGATTCTGCCTCCGCGCATCACCAGAATGCGGTCGCTCATGCCCAACACTTCGAGCAACTCGGATGAGATCATGATAATGGCAACGCCGGTCGCGGTCAGTCGGTTCATCAGCTGATAGATTTCGGTTTTCGCGCCTACGTCGACGCCACGCGTGGGCTCATCGAAGATGAAAACTCCGGCTTCAGAGCAAAGCCATTTGCTGAGCACCACCTTCTGTTGATTGCCACCACTTAAGAACACAACCTTCTGATCGAGGCTCGGCGTTCGGATACGCAGCTCCTTAACATATCGACCGGCTGCCTGCTGTTCCTCATTGGTCTTCATGACGCCCCAGCTGGAAAACTTGTCCACACTCGAAAGGCAAAGGTTCGCTTTGACTGACAAAGGCAAGACCAGGCCTTGTGACTTTCTATCCTCGGTGAGGAAGCCAATCCCGGAATTGATTGCTGCCCGCGGCGAGCCGATGCGTTGCGGTTCGCCATTTATATAGATAGAGCCAGAAGTAATCTTATCGAGACCAAAAATCGCGCGCGCCAGTTCCGTCCGCCCAGCGCCCAGGAGGCCGGCGATGCCCAGAACCTCTCCCTTGTGAAGTGTGAAGCTAATATCCTTCAAACCGCCCTTCGTGCATAACCCTTCAACCCGCACAACCTCCGGGCCTTTCGCGGCCCGCTGTTTCGGAAACAGGTCCGTCAATTCTCGATTGACCATCAGGCGGATCAATTCGGATTTGTTCATCCCGCGCACATCGTAGGTGCCAACTGAGCGGCCGTCCCGCAAGACGGTGACACGGTCGCCGATTTCAAAGAGCTCCTCCATGCGGTGAGATATGTAAACGATGGATACGCCCTTGGCTTTGAGCGTGCGAATGGTAGCGAAGAGGTCTTTGATCTCGTGCTCCGCCAGGGCAGCTGTCGGCTCGTCCATGATCAGGATTCTGGCGTCCAGTGAGAGCGCCTTGGCCACTTCGACCATCTGCTGTTCAGCCACTCTCAGCTCTTTGACTAACTTACGAGGATTGAGGGTCAGGCCCAAGCCGCTTAATGCGCGAGTCGCTTCTTGAAAGATGGCGCGCTGATCGATCAGTCCCGGCAAGCGGGCAGGCTCGCGCCCGAGAAAGATATTTTCTCCGACCGATAAATGGGGGATGAGATTGAATTCCTGATAGATCGTGCTGATGCCTAGTGTTTGCGCGTGCTTGGGATTTTTGATCTCCACCGCGGCGCCGTCGAGAATGATTTCGCCCGCGCTTTTCTGATAAGCACCGCTCAGGATTTTCATGAGCGTGGATTTGCCCGCGCCGTTCTCGCCCAGAAGGATATGCACCTCGCCCGGGCGTAGATCGAAATCAACATCGTCCAAAGCGACGACGCCGGGGAACGTCTTCCTGATGTGACGCATTTCCAGAACTGGGCTATTCGTCACCTGGACTAACCTTTCACCGCTAGTCAATCTCGTATTTTCAGCAACACGCAAACGCGATCCACGCGGGGTCCCCACGCGGGCAGCCCGCGTGGGGTGCTAGGAACTCACCCGAAGGCACACGAAATGGAAATCTTTGTTCGTGTTGTTTCGTGTGATTTAGTGGATCGTGCCATGGTTTGGTAAAGGTTTTTTGAAAGACTATTACAGAAAGTTTCGCTCACGCTTGACCGCCCCGTCATAGGCTTCGCGGGCCCGCTTGACCGATTCCATTTCCGAAACCTCGGCCACCGGCACGTCCCACCACGACTCGTAGCCGGGCACCCGCTGCTCTTTATCAACTTCGACCACGATAACGGTAGTTCGCTCCTCCCGGAGTGCTCCTTCGAGCGCCCGCTGTAGATCGTCGCGAGTCGTAGCACGAATCACGTGCGCTCCCAGACTGGCGGCATTGGCTGCGAAGTCAACTTCCAGCCGCGCACCATCCAGTTGGCCGCTTACGGCACGGCGGGCTCTGTAGTTGGTGCCGAAGCCGCCAGAACCCAACGCCTGCGACAGCCCGCCGATGCTGCTGAATCCATAGTTATTTAGCAGGATGATATTTAGTTTGTAGCCTTCCTGAAGGGCCGTTACGATCTCGGTTGACATCATGAGGTAAGAGCCGTCGCCTACCATCACATACACCTCGCGGGCGGGGTCGGCCATCTTCACGCCCAAGCCGCCCGCAATCTCGTAGCCCATGCATGAGTTGCCATACTCGAGGTGATAGCCCTTCGGGTCCTGCGTGCGCCAAAGTTTGTGTAGATCACCCGGCAGGCTGCCGGCAGCGCAGACCACGACGTCCTGCGGTTTGGAAAAAGCGTTCACGATCCCGATGACCTCGCTCTGGCTAATCGGGGGTCCCAGCTCGCGATTAAATAAGCGTTCGACCTCCGCGGCCCACTGCTCTTTGAAGGAGGCGATGCGAGACACGTACTCGTCGGCAACTCGATAACCTTCCAGTGCCTCTCGGAGTTCGTCGAGCGTGACGCGCGCGTCAGCTACGAGAGGCAGCGCTGCATGTTTGTGGGCGTCAAACTCAGCAACATTAATGTTGATGAACCGTACGTCAGGATTCTGGAAGGCAGTTTTAGACGCGGTGGTGAAATCGCTGAGACGCGTGCCCACGGCAATCACGAGATCGGCCTCGCTCGCCAGGACGTTAGCCCCTGAAGTGCCAGTCACGCCGAGGGCTTCAAGGTTTTGCGGATGATTCCAAGCAAGCGCGCCCTTACCGGCCATCGTCTCCCCGACCGGGATGCCCGTCAGCTCGACCAGGCGCGCTAGCGCTTCGCACGCTTCGCTGTAGATGACGCCGCCGCCCGCGATGATAAAAGGCTTCTGCGACGCGCGAATCCATTCAATGGCCCGCGCTAATAGCGTGCGGTCTGCTAACGGTCGCTGGATATGCCAGGCGCGCTTCTCGAAAAGTTCTACCGGGTAATCCCACGCTTCTGCCTGCACGTCCTGCGGAAACGCAAGCGTCACTGCGCCCGTGTCGGCGGGTGAGGTGAGCACACGCATCGCTTCCATCAAGGCGGAGGGCAGTTGGTCTGGGCGATTGATGCGATCCCAATAACGCGAGACGGGCTTGAACGTGTCGTTGACCGAGATGTCCTGAGTGTTGCCTGACTCCAGTTGTTGCAGCACAGGGGCCACGTTCCGACGAGCGAAGATGTCGCCGGGCAACAGCAATACGGGGAGACGATTGATCGTCGCTGTCGCTGCGCCGGTAATCATGTTCGTCGCCCCCGGTCCTATTGAAGAGGTGCAAGCGAACGCGCGAAGCCGGTTGCTCATTTTCGCGTAGGCCGTGGACGTGTGGACCATCGCCTGCTCATTACGAGCCAGGTAATAACGGAAGCCTGGAGTTTGCTGCAACGCTTGACCGACACCAGCAACGTTCCCATGTCCGAAAATGCCCCACACGCCGGCAAAGAATGGCCACTCGTTTCCATCGCGCTCGACAAACTGATTTTGTAAAAAGCTGATCAGCGCCTGGGCTGTAGTTAGTCGCTGAGTCTTCATTGTTGATGCAATTCAATCGATTTCAATTAATCTTCCGTTTAGAGAGCGCACTTTGTGCGCCTGCCTCGCGCTGCCACAAACATGATTGAGCTGTTTTCACCGCGGGCGCACAAGTGCGCTTTCTAAACATGCAATTAAATCGATTTCCCTTATCTTCCGTTCTATCTTATACGGCTTGACTTGTTACGCGATGAAAATAACCGGCTATCTCATTCATGTCGGGCCGGCGCGCTGACTCCTGGGCGTTCATGGCACGCTCGACTGTCCAGTTGTTGTGAATGATTGAGCCGGCCGCTTGGGCCACAATCAAGGGGTCCTCAGCACCTGGGTAGAGAACGTTACGCCCAACAAGAGCTCCGCGCACGTTCGATCCAGCAGCGAGCCCGGCCGCGATTTCTCGTAAGAGCGGAGTGGCGTCGCCTACGGATTCACCGCCGAGCAGTAGGATCGGTAGCGTAGTGGCGCCGGCGACGACCTCATAGTTTTCGCAGTAAGGCAATTTCAGCCACAGATAACGACTACTGTCACCTAAGGCCGACGCCACACCAACGATCCTCGCCAAAGCCTCGGCAGTTTTTACCACCTTATAGTTGTTATTGTCTTTGACTACGGGTAAAGGCTCGAGAAATGTCGGCAGACCGAAGGCGTTCATTTCTCTAATCGCCCTGCTGCAATAGAGCATGGTATTGAGCGAACCAGTCTCTTCATCACAGATGCGCATTAAAAGCTTTGCCCCATCCAGGTTCAAGGCGGCACAGGTGGCTGGCGTCGGACCCGTGATCGGATCATCCATTTCCCAGCTAGCCCCGGCCAGGCCGCCACGATTGAGGCTGGCGATGAGCAGCCTGTCATCCAATAATCCAGGACCACCGGCTTCGAGGATCAGATGATGAAGGATCAATAAGTCTTCGAGAACATCCATTGTCGCCATCACACCATCGACGACATCGCTTTGCAGGACACGCACAATGCGCGCGAGGTAACCATGACGATCGGCCATCCTGATCGGGTCATCACCGACCTTCGCTACGCGGCGTGCGGGATGATCCGCCGCCAGGATGTTGAGTCTTCCATCACGTGCGAGATTGCTTCGCCGGTTCCGCACCTTGGCGGTGCGCACGGAGCACTCGGGATCTGTTATCCGCACTTCAGTTATCTTCGCTAATGCAGAAGCAGGCAGAAACTCTCTGTCCAGAAAAGTCTCCACTTAAAATCCTCCTCGTTCCTGGATGAAGCTGAGGGCTTCTTGTTCATAGGGCATGAAATTGGCGCAGCCATGACGGGTTACCACTATCGCGCCACAAGCATTCCCCATCCGTGCCGACCGGTGCCAATCCCAACCCTTCAGATAGCCGTAAAGAAAGCCGCTCGCGAAGGCGTCACCCGCTCCCAGCACGTTGTACACCTGGACAGGAAACGTCGCAGCCTCGACCGTTTCGCCACTCGCTAAATAAACGGTCGTTCCGTCTCCGCCGCGCTTAAGCACGAGGGCTTGCGGGCCCGCGGCCAGGACCTCCGCGACTGCCTTTAACACGTCGCCGCTCACTTGCGCTCCCGAGACTTGCGAATGTTCGACCGTAACAGAAACGCCTTCACGGAGCGCGCCGGCTTTCACCTCGTCTGCTGTACCCAACACCACATCAGTCAAGCGCAGGATGGAACGGATGGTCACCCCGAAGGCCCGCGCGTCGTGCCACTGATCGGGACGAAAATCAAGATCGAGCACGACCCTGGTGCCTGATGCCCGGGCGCGCTCGGCGGCAAAGATGGTAGCGCTGCGACTCGGCTCCCGGCTCAGCCCCGTGCCGGATATCAGCAGCACGTGACTCTCAGCGATCGGCGCCGCCAGCACGTCCTCTATTGTCAGTTCGATATCGGCACAATTGTCACGGTAGTAGACCAGCGGAAACTTATCTGGCGGCTCGATACCCAGAATAACCGCGCTCGAACGCCGGCCCGGTTTGCGCGGAATAAATTTGTTGACTACACCTTCCTGCTCGAGGAAATGGAGCAAAAAATCTCCGACCGGATCCTCCCCGACCGCGGTCAGCAACACCGAGCGCAGTCCCAAACGTCGCGTGCCGACGCTGATGTTGGTTGGACACCCGCCGACGTAAGCGGCAAAATTCTTGATCTCATGGAAAGGCGCGCCGATGTCATTCGCGTAAAGGTCGATAGAACTTCGGCCCATCAGCAGAACGTCGAAGTTTCGGTCCGTCATCATTTTGCCTTAGCACCTGTCACGAGCGGCACACGCGGGTCCTGCTCTGTCCAGGATTGCCGGACCCATGCATAAGCGGGATCGTCCGAAGCGGCCATGGAACGCGCGCTGCCGGCCAGCGCGTTGAGGTAATAGACGTTGTAGCCATGCGCCGCCACGACCGGGTGATAGCCTTCCGGGATCAGTACCAGCTCACCATCGCGAACGGTGAGCGTCTGGTCGATGCGTCCGTCCGGTGTATAGACTCTCTGGATTGCGTACCCTTCTGGCCGATCAATCTTGTAATAATAAAGCTCCTCGAGGTCCACCTCCCCAGGCGGACTATGCACGTCATGTTTGTGTGGAGGATAGCTGGACCAATTTCCGCTCGGCGTGTAGACCTCAACGAGCAATAGTCGTTGTGCGGGGAACGCCGGTGTGAGGATGTGATTGATTTGACGTGTAGCATTAGCCCCACCCCGTACCTCAACCTCGACTTCGTCCGGTGTAATGAGGCGCGCCGGGAATTTTTCTTCGGCAAGGGAGAAACAGAGGGCGATTTCGCAATCCGTTTCGGCGACAACGGTGAACTCAGTCGTAATCGGCAGGTAGAGCGTGGTAGGCAATCCATCGAAGACGTGCGCCCGATTGCCAAAATAAAACCAGGAGCCAGCCGATGATTCGACGGAGCAGCGTCCGCCTAAGACCACCAGTCCTAGTTCACACGCGCCCGTTTCACTCGAAAACTTTTCCCCACGTGATATCTTCCTGATACGCATGGTCAGATATTCGAAACCGGTGGACTCAGGTGTAACGACCATCGTCTCTCCGGATGAACCCAGGGCGGGTACTGGTTTGATCAGTAGATTTTCCGTATAGTGCGGCATCAACTATTCCTCATGCGTCTCTCTTGTTTTGGCTGGGCAGTTTACGCATCATAACCGAGTTTTTGCCAAACTCAACCGGGAACTTGCCGGTGTCCTGGTTTGAAGTCGTAGGGCGCAACTAAGCGCCCAGGGCGCGAAATGTGGTAGCCAGGGGCAAGCGACGAAGGAGCCTCGCCCCTGGACCTAGGGTGCTTTGCACAAAAAGTAAGAAAGTCGATGCAAGAACGTATATCAGAACCGGGAGCGGTGGAGAACGGGTTTGCGACGGCAAAAGACTTCATTGGCGAAAACGCGTTCTCATACGAGGCTCGACCCGGTCGCTACCGCTCCCGGTTCTGATACGGCGTCGCATTCCGCGCCTTTGGCGCTGGGAGCCGCAGAACAAATCCACCAATTTAGACACTACCTGGGAACTTCTTTGCCGCATAAAATCTTTACAAGTTAGATCGGAAGGACGAGGGTTTTTAACTGTGAGTACAACCACGAGCTTCACCAACATCCGTTTTTCGACACTGTGCAAGCCAACCGTGCGCTCCGGCATCGTTGCTCTTTCTCTGATTGCGCTACTTACCAACTATTGGGGAACAGCATCGAAGGGGCAAGTTTTCGAAACCAGGAGGAATCAGCACGGTCCCGATCTTCCTGCTGTACGCATCATGCCGCCGGACGGCTCGGCCTTTCTCGTCAAACAGAGGTTTGACATTCGTGTCGAAGCGCCACCGGGCGTAAGTGGTCCTCTTCAGGTCTCACTGGACGGGCGTGACATTAGCGCTTGGAATAACCGGAGCCATCTGACCGGAGGGCCAATCGATCCGCAGCCGTCTCCAGCACTTACCGGGGGTTCAGTCTTTCTTTCACGCGACTGGTCCTTCCCGCGTGCCGGGCATCATACGCTGCGTGCGACCGCCGAAGGCGCCGCATCGCGCCAGGGGTCATTTGAAATTCACGCCTGGCAAGGCAGCGGCGCGAAGGCGCGCAACGTGATCCTGCTGATCGGCGACGGCATGGGCGTGGCGCATCGCACCGCGGCGCGGATTGTCTCGCGTGGCTTGACCGAGGGACGCTACCGGAATGGAATGCTGGAGATGGACCACATGCAAGCTACCGGACTGGTAACCACATCGTCCCTCAGCGCGATGGTCACAGATTCATCGCCGGGCGCAAGTTGCTATTCGACCGGTAACAAGGCCGCGAACAACGAGGAGGGGGTTTTCCCGGACAACACTGACAATGACGCCTTGAAGGTTACCGACCCGGAAAGCGATCGCTTCCTGGACAATCCAAGACTCGAGAACATCGGCGAATACCTCCACCGGGTGCGCGGCATAAGTCTCGGCCTTGTCACTACGGCAGACGTAACGGACGCGACCCCGGCCGCGTTCGCTGTCCACACTTCTAACCGTGGTGCATCCACGCGCATTGCGGATGATTACTTTGACCGCCGCAACCAAACTGGCCTCACTGTATTAATGGGCGGTGGCCGGCAATGGTTTGAGCCGAAGGGCAACAAGAAGGTGGGCGGGCGTCGCTCGACTCCGACGAATGTCAAAGTCGATCCCGAACGCGATCTTGTGAAGGCTTTCCAGAGCGCGGGATTCGCCTTTACCGATTCCGCCGATTCCTTGCAGGCGGTGGCCGCCTCACGTCCGCAACGTCTTCTCGGTTTGTTTGCCCCGAGCACGATGCCGGTGGCGCTCGACAAACTGGGTCATGGCGCCGAGCGCGTCGCCAACGTTCCAATGCTCGACAACATGGCTCGCGCAGCTCTCGACTCCCTTTCATCATCCAGCCCGCGCGGCTTCTTTCTTATGATCGAGGGCGCCTCCATCGATAAGCAGGCCCACGCTGAAGATGCCGACCGCACGATCTGGGAGACGATTGAGTTTGACCGGGCGGTCGGCGTCGCAAAGCGATTTGCCGAACGAACAAACTCTGATGCAGATCCAACCAACGATACTCTGGTGATCGTGACCGCCGATCATGAGACCAGCGGGTTCTCACTTATTGGCGCGCGTAATCCTGATCCGCGTATTCCACGAGGGAGCCGCGATGCAGCGCGTGCTTACCGCGGTTTCACTGATTATAAGGATGCCGACGGCGACGGCTATCCGGATCAAGTGGACCCGCCGAGCAAACTCATCGTCGGCTTCGGGGCGGCCACTGACCGTTACGAAGACTGGATCAGTAACAAGCGTCCGTTATCGCCAACCATAATTGAGAAGGGACGCGCGGTCGCTAATCCAAGTCGCGACGGTCCGGACGACGCTGATCCTTCGTCCCGCAACGGCAGGCTCATCACCGGGCAGGTCGAGAACGGCGAATCGTCATCTATTTCTGCTGAGCTGGATATTGAGCCGATGCGATTTGCCGTACACACAGCCAGCGACATCCCGTTGACTGCTACCGGCCCTGGCGCGCTGCAGTTCGTTGGAGTGCAAGACAATACGTCCGTCTTCTTTAAAATGATGCGCGCATATGGGGGCTCATACCGGAGTGTGTACTACGATGGTCCCCAGAATATTCCCGCGCGACAGCGACAGCGCCGGAAGTAACCTCCAGGAAATCAAAAGCAGCGATGAGTATCTAAACAGCCGACGAATGATGCTCCAACCGAAGTCCATCGGCGCGTGCAATCAACCGCGTCAGAAGCCAGAGGCTAATGCTCTCGTCTTCGCGAGCTTAAGCCGAGCATGAACAGCGTTGGGGACTTCTTGGGGGCTCTTTCGGGAACGACGGGAATACAGGGAACAGAGGGAACGAATTCTGAGTCTGTTAGACCGTTGTCTTTTCAGTAACTAACCGTAAAGGTAGACTTACAGTAAATCAGCGCCCGCTTGGCTCAGCAAGTGAACACTCCTACGCAACTGTTACGTTCATTAGACTTATGGGCACGCCACAAATGCGATGGACTGATATTGGCCACTTGAGCAAAATCTTGGTGCAGCCGATGCGGTTCCCCTCTGCACGGCCTCTGCGCCCTTTGAATTAGATTATTGCGGGAGGTCGACGCGTTGAAGGAGGCGCGTAAATCGAGGATCGGAGCGAAGACCGTCGAACATCGGCTCCACTTTGAGGAAGACCAGGATGAAATCCCGCCCGCTATAAGCCTTGTCGAGCCAAGCGAAGGCCTGATCCTTCTCTCCAAGCCCGGTGTAGATGGAGG
>JBPCKD010000120.1:0-10714 GCA_051004635.1 Pyrinomonadaceae bacterium | reverse complement strand
GCTTTACACCGAAAAACTGCTAAGAAAATCAACGCTCGATCAGATGTGGACTCCCGCCAAAACTAATGACGGAGCGTTGGCATCATTTGACTACGGCTTCGGTTGGTTCATAGATAATTATCACGGTCATCGCCTCGTTCAACACACTGGAGGCACGCCCGGCTTTTCGTCTGTCATCTACCGATTTATGGACGACAAATTGACCGTCATTATTCTGAGTAATCACGCCGACAGATTACTTGACCAGTTTGCCATTGATATTGCCGGAATTTACGTTTCGACGCTAAAGCGACCGGAAGGAAAAACAGACCTCGACCCGAAGACCACGCTCAGGCTGAAGGAAGTAATATCCAATCTGCTAAACGGCAAACACGACGCAGATTTATTTACGCCCCCGATGCGCGTCTTTCTCAAGACATCCACCGGGAAAGGGTTTTGGCAATGGATTGCGTATCAAGGCGCGTTGACTTCTTTTACTTTTTCAGACCGCGAAGATGCGGGCGATAAGTACCTTTTCCGTTACAGGGTAGGTTTAGGCGGCAATCCCTATTGGATTTCCTTCAAGGTAATGAAGGACGGCAAGATAGCTCAAATCTACAATTCTTGATTGGTGATAAATGTGGAGGCAAGCGTTATCTCGAGGCGAATACGCCGTCTAACATATCGCTGGAGGGGACGGCGAATATCGTTTCCGTTGGAACGTGGTTGGCTGGAAGTATTCTGAGTGCGCCCGCAAATCAAGCAGTCGGGAACCTGCCGTCTGATTTAGCTGGAAGTCCAGTTCAGTTTCCGAGCGCATCAGGGGCGGCTGAAGCGCAGCGTTAGGCCACATCTTCTTCAAGAGCTGATTAGTTAACGTACCGAAGCACTTTGCTCAGGAGAGCCTCTCATGAAGCTTAGTTTGATTCTGATGCGGTGAGCACGGGATCGCCGCTTTCTCAACTAGCTTTGTCCGGTGAGGGTTGCGTGCCCGCGTCACCTGAACTCAAACGTTCGGGTGCGACACGAGGTCGCGTTTGTAGCTGTGATGCATGGGCCACCATGACATCACCTGATGTTCTGCCATCAGTATCCTACCGGAGCATGCGGGAGGGGCGACTCTCCGGTGTGAAGCCTCCGGGACAATGTATTCTCGCTCTTTTGAGAGCGGCAACCGGATCGCGAGACGAGGGTGCGACTGCCAGCATCAAGGCGGTTGGGGACTAGGATAGAGCGGTATGGTCAACACAGGTGAATCGCCATTAAGCGTCGTTACTGAGAGCAAGCCAAAGATGCTGACAGGCTTGGACCAAAAGGTAAGTGACCATTATTAGTATCGGGACCGTGGCTCCTAACTCCACGGCCCGCAGACGAGAGTGTCACCGGCGTAGAGGCGAGACCTAACCCGCTCAGGGACAAACGCGGAACGTGGTAAGCCCGTACTTCCCCTGCTCGTGGTGGGAGCGGGAAAGCAAGCCGTAAGGTGAGCGGAGAAGGAGTGCGGGTATGGGGAATGCGGAGCAAGCGAAGGCCATCTTGTAATGAGATGGATAGGAGTTGAGCCACGGTTATCGGCAACATCACTCCGCGCGAAAGCGGGCAGACTTCCGCCTGGTCTTTCGTCACGAGATAGTTGCAGGCAACGCAGAGACAGGAATTCGTTTGATATGGAAGTAGCTATATGCTACTGGCGCGAGCCTGAGCTACGGAGCGAACTGACGGTCCATTAAAGTGGAATGCCAGTTTACCGTAACGAGCGTGGTCGGCAAACGGAACGTGAAGGTAGTGAACGCTGTTTGTTCACACCGCGTCATCTGAGAAGGGGCGTTCTGAGAGGCTTGAGCCGTGTGCCTTGAAAGGGGCACGCACGGTTCTTAGGGGAGGGGGTGCTGGTAACAGTGCCTCCTTACCCGACCGCTAGAGCAAGCGATCATGGAGGCGATCGACTACAACAACACCTGCCTCTGCGGGTTCGGAGATCACTCATCTGGCTGCCTCGAGAACATCGGGATCGCGACCTCACCCGTCGTGAGCAAGAGGTCGAGGAGCGAGAGTATGTCAGTGATCAGCGGCAGCGGAGTGGCGGGTTCGAAGAACGTCGGCATCAGCAGCGTTAGGTACTGGCGCAGGCGGTCCATCTTGTCGCGCTCGCGCTTCGGATTGGACTCCGTCGGGAAGAGCGTCTTTTGCAGAAGACGTTCGCGGATGCGCGGAAATATCTTACCGGATAACCGAAGGCTGCTGATGCTCCCGCGCCGAAGAAGAGCACTCGCGCGTACCGCTCGGCCCTCACGGCGTCGTTTTTTGGTGGCTTCTTGCTCGTCTTTCGAGATGGCACTTGGTCTCCCTGTCCGTCCCGCGTCAGCGTCGTGGCGCTTCCCGACGAGGTCGTCCTCCGCATGAGGATCGTCCGGTGCGAGAACAGGAGTAAGCCCATGGTATTCCACCTGACGTCATAGCGCCACAATTGACTCGCTTCCTTCAATCCGCGATAGTGTTTTTCTTAAGTAATCTTTTTCATTCGGCTCGGATGCCGGTCGCGCGCCGCAGCTGAAGGCCAACATTAGGCGCCGGATCCGACCGGCTTCGGACTCGGTTGCGCGTGGGGGTTATTGATAGGTGAAGCAAACGTTGGATGGAATCGCTCGCCGCTGAAGCACAGCTTTGGGCACTCGATTGTGGAAAAAACATTACGAAGACTCTTTGCGTATGAACGGACACGACATCTATTTAACGTCGCGGAGTGAGCATTAGATGCATGCGCAAACATCAACCCAAAAAAGCGCGGCGTTCGATCAGATTTACGAGAAGGTTCCCACCGAACAAGTCGCTCGGCTGAAAGAGTTTCGTCACACTCACCCGTATAAGCAGCTCATTGTTACCGATACGAAATGGGAGTACATATCTTGTGGGCAAGGAGAGCAAACGCTACTTTTACTACCCGGTGCGCTCTCCGTAGGCGAGTCAACATTCCCGTTCATCACCGCTTTTGAAAACGAATATCGCATCATCGCGCCTTCTTATGCGCTGTCACTCTCTATGAACGGTCTGTGCGAGGGTATCTCTCGTATTCTGGAAACGGAAGACCTGAATCACGCCCACGTGTTCGGCGGTTCATACGGCGGCCTCGTGGCCCAATATTTTGTTCGCCGGTATCCCGCCAAAGCGCGCAGCCTCATCCTTTCTCACACTTTTGTACTCAGACCGAAGCTCGCGAAACCACTCTGGATCGCCGGCAAGTTAGTTCCGGTGTTTTCCAAGAGCCTGTTCGCGCCTATTCTAAAGTTACGGCTTAATAGACTGCTACTCTCGAAACTGCGCGCTGCCAATCATCCTGAAGCGGAGTTCTGGCGCGCTTACCTGAACGAAGCAATCGCCTCCGACCTGCTGAAAGAAGTTTTCATACACCAAAACAAGTGCTTACTAGACCTCGCGAAGCAGCCCCAATTTGCGCCTGATGACTTGAACAGATGGCCTGGAAAAGTTCTCATCTTCGAATCCGATGATGACCCGGCGATACCGGCGCGAGACAGAGCGTTGCTCAGAAGCACGTATCCAAAGGCCCAGGTGCATACCTTTCGCGATGCAGGTCATGCGTCTTCCATTCTCAAGCGGGAGGAAGTTTTTTCAGTCATAAGAAGGTTTTTCCATAACGTTGTTAAGATGTGATGTGAAAGTGGAACGCCGCGCCCAACGCGCGCTTGCAGCGGACCGAAACCAGCGCGTCTCTCATCCGTTAGCTTGAATGCTTGATTAGTTGTCACCCGGGCGCCGAGGGGCAACGTTGGGCGTTAAGATTGAGTTATGAAAGTCAGCCTACTCTTCCTTGCCTTCTTTCTCTTAATTGGCTCCAGCTGCTCAATGGTCAAGAAGATTGCTGTTCAACCAGTCAAAGTTGAAGGTGTTGCAATGGAGCCAGGCCTAAAGCACGGCGATAGGATCTTCATCGCTCGAAGTTATGATCGGATCGGACGCGGCGATATCATCATCTTTTACTATCCAGCCGATCAATCCAAGAGTTACATTAAGCGCGCTGTTGGCCTTCCGAATGATCGAGTTGAAATCCGCGAGGGCAGAGTTCTCGTCAACGGAGAGAGTCTCCCGGAGCCATATGTGGATGCTAAGAATAACCAGGCCATGCGGAGCAGCAACGAGATCAAGCTGGCCGAAGATAGCTACTATGTGCTTGGAGACAATCGCGATAGTTCCAACGATTCCAGAAGCTGGGGACCCTTGCCAAAAAAATTCATTTATGGAAAGTTTGCGAGCAAGTACTATTCAGCCGATTGATGTTAAGAGGTATCGAAACCACGTCGAACCAGCGTTGCAGCGGACTGGAATCAGCGTGTCTCTCAACGGACAACTTGCCGTACCAATAATGAAAGTGGCAGTTGCCACCCGGCGCTGAAGCGCAACGTGAGACCGCTACAATACACCGTGCACTTCGCAAACGTCCTTTTGGGTGAAGCGATCACGCAACTTGGTTGCAGGTGAGTGCGAAAGATCGGGGAGGAACGAATGGGACACAAGAACCATCGCATGAGAGTTTACGCCGCAGTCGTGGTGGTTCTGTTGCCGCTGATTGGTCTTGGCTTGCCTCCGGCCCAAGTACGGCAGGGGCCGACGGGCGCGGTGGTCAAGCAGGTCGACGACGTGCTTATCGGCGTGCAAGACGCGGAGGGGCAGTTGGCTACACAAGCGGTCTCCGAGAGAAGGGAGGCCGAGATGATCGTTCGCCAGGTGGACCATGTGTTGCTCGCGACGCCCAACAATGGCCGCAGCCTGGTGGCGCTGTTGACCGACAGTCTTGCCTTGCCGATTGTGTGGCCTCAGCCCGGTTCGGAGTGGAAAGCGAGCACGGGGATCGGCCTCGGCAACGTGACTCTCGAGGTATTTCATCGGGAGCCTCCACCACAGGGTCAGGCACCGAGACTCCCGCGCATTAGCTCGCTGGCTCTCCAACCGACCGACCTTAAGGTCGCTCTTAACGAGCTGCGCTCACGCGGCATTGATCATGACCCTCCGCCAGAGCCGCGGCCCAGGAACGCCGGAGAGCCGTTGCCACGATGGACGACGGTGGGGTTGGAGGGGTTTGGCCATGGCCTTTTTCTAATTCAATACATTTTCGATATGGACGAGCGCCGCTTACGCTTTGACCGCGTCTTGCGCGAGCGCGACGGTGGTCCTCTGGGCGTAGTCCGGGTGCTTGAAGTCGCCATTGCTCCAGACCGAGTTGATGAGGTAAAGGCGCAATGGACAAAGCTCCTGGGACCGACCGCCTCCGGCGAGTCAGACCTCTGGATCGTTGGGGACGGGCCGAAGATTCGGTTGGTTAGAATGGGAGACTCGCGCGCCGGGAACTTCGTCATCGAAGTCAAGAAACTTAGACGCGCGGCCCAGGCACTGCGCCGGCTTGGAATTAGCGCCAGGACTACGAAGCGCCAAATCCGGATCGATCCGGGACAGTTGTCGGGTCTTCGCCTGGTCCTGCAGGAACAGCAGGCTCCTTTGCCCTCTCGGCAGTAGTTATGGCGTCTAACGAGTCGGTAAGCCTGTAACAAATTGTTCCTAGATCTTTTGACCCGCGCTGAACAACGCGGAGAAGCCTTGCGAAAAGAGCTTCTCGAAAGGATCGAAAAAGAGATTGACAAAATCAATCTCAATTAGGAGTTACCTAAAGAGGTCCGAGCGCCGAAGTGGTATTGTGTCAGGTATATTCTGCGTTGCTCGCTAAAGAAGATTTGGGCCAATAATCCTGTCGGTGAAGTCGCTCAAGGTTGTGTTCCGTATCAGCTTCATGCTACCGAGGAGCAATTCCTGCGCGCGTATCCGCGCGCGCCCGAGTTTCTGGCATTGAAGTAACGGCTCGATCCGACCAACAAGTTCCGGAGCAAACTGCTCGACAAATATTTACATCCTCGATAGGCCGAGGCAGTGGGACGATGCAGAATTTTATAACACTGCCTTACAGAGAATTATTCATCAGTCTTAATAGAGTCTCGAAGCGCCAGGGTGATATGGGCATTTCTAACTACTCTTTCAGAGATCGAAATAACCTTGACCGCCTTCACCACTAACCATAGAATTCGCGGCCATGGAAGGCGAATTCATCACCACTTTACCGCCGAACGTGGGGCGCGGTTTGACCGGTTTCATCGAACAGGCCCGCAGCGCTTTCGCTGACGACCTGCGCGCCGTCGTCCTCTACGGCAGCGGGGCCGAGGGGAAACTGCGGGCGACCTCGGATCTCAACCTCCTGCTTGTGCTGTCAGCCTTCGATCAGAAGAAGGCAGATCAACTGCGCGAACCGCTGCGGCTGGCTCAGGCGGCAATCCGACTGACGGCGATGTTTCTGCTCGAGTCGGAGCTTCGTCCAGCGATGGAGGCTTTCGCGGTTAAGTTTGCGGATATCATGCGGCGGCGGCGGGTGCTTTACGGCGATGATCCGTTCGCCGGCGCCACCGTCTCGCGCAGTGACTCCATCGTTCGACTCAAACAGACACTGCTGAACCTGACGCTGCGCCTGCGGGAAGCTTATATCGCTCGCGGGCTGCGCGAAGAGCAGCTCGTCGCCATGATAGCTGACCTGGCCGGGCCACTCCGTTCGTGCGCGGCAACGCTGCTGGAGCTCGAGGGAACACCGGTAGAGTCACCCAAAGAAGCTCTTCAACAAGTTGCGGCTTCTCTGCCGGATTTCGCAGAACGGGCCGAGGAAATCTCGCGGATTACTGAAGCCAGAGAGGAGAGAACGCTGGCGCCCGGCGTGGCTGCTCCTACTCTTTTCCATCTGATTGATTTGGCCCGCTCGATGTGGGCGCGGGCAGATGGTCTCAAATGAGGTGACGGACGTGAACCCCTTCGACTTGCGCGGCCCGGAATTCCTTCTTTTCTACCTCATCCTCTCCGCCGCTGTAATCGCTGCTATCGTTCTCTTTCGCCGTGCGTCCGAATCCGCCGCGGCGGCCAAGATAGACCTCGCCGACCCATACTTAATCTCCTACTTGCGCGGCGGAGAGAATGAGGCGCTGCGCGTCGCGCTGGTCTCGCTCATCGACCGGGGCCTTTTGGTTGTCAATGGCACGCAAATCGGGCGGGCAAATAATGCCGGACCGGATTCGGTGCGCCGGCCGATTGAACGGGCAATTATGGAAACGTACGTGCGAGCGGGCGAGGCGACCTCGATTTTTAGTGATCCGAAGTTGAAGTCAACCTGCACACCATATGAAGAAACACTAAAAAGAAATCGTCTCCTGCCTGACGACTCGGCTGTTCAAATGCGCTTGCTGTATTTCATGGCAGCCTTCTTCATTCTGGGCGGGATCGGTGGGTTCAAGGTTCTTGTCGCCCTGGAGCGCGGACGAACAAACGTCTTCATACTGGTCATACTGACGGTCATCGCGATTGTGCTTGCATACAAAGTGTCGTATCCGCGGCTGACTGCACTTGGGAAGGCCATGCTCAAGGACGTTCAGACGCTTTACGGTGGTTTGAAGGAGAGAGCTGCGTTCATTCGGCCCGGCGGATCCACGATCGAACCGATGATGCTGGCCGCCGCTTTTGGCGTGGGCGCGCTCACGGGCGACGCTTTCGCGTACACCAAGACGATCTTTCCGCGCGCGCAAAGCTCAGCCTTCATCTCGTCGTGTGGTTCATCTTGCGGCAGTTCCTGCGGGAGTTCCTGCGGCGGCGGAGGCGGTGGCTGCGGCGGATGTGGAAGCTGATGGCACTGATGAGATTGAAAGATCGTATCGGCCTTGGCTGGCGGCCAGCACTCGCGGCCGGGATCCTGTCGAACCTGGACAGAATTGATATTGTCGAGGTGATCGCCGATGACTTCTTTAACGCTCCGCGCCGTGAGCGGCGGGCACTGCGAACTCTGGCGGCCCAAACGCCGGTTACGCTGCACGGCGTATCGCTCGGACTGGCATCATCTGTCGCCGTGGAGCCGAAGCGGCTCGATCAGATGGCCCGGCTCTGCGCGGAGGTAGCGCCAGTTTCCTGGTCAGAACATCTGGCCTTCGTGCGTGGTGGCGGCGTGGAAATCGGACATCTCGCCGCCCCGCCCCGCACTGCGGCGACCATTGATGGAGCTTTGGCAAACCTCGCCCGCGCTACTGCTATCGCCGGCGTCGCACCTCAAGTCGAGAACGTCGCCACGTTGATTGATCCGCCGGGGAGCGACCTCGACGAAGCGACGTGGGTCGCCGAGATCGTACGCGGCGGTAACTGCGATCTTCTCCTGGACCTGCACAACCTTTACGCGAATGCCCTTAACTTCAGCTTCGACCCCCTGGACTTCATCGCGCGCATCCCCTCTGAAAGTATTGCCGCAATTCATCTGGCCGGGGGGAAGTGGATCGGGCAGCAAGGCACGCGGCGACTGCTGGACGATCATCTTCACGATGTTCCTGATTCCGTTTATGACTTACTCGCGGAAATCGGCGCGCGCACGCGTCGTCCGCTCACGGTGATTCTTGAGCGAGACGGCGATTTTCCCTCCATCGGCTGTCTGCTCGATCAGCTTGATCGCGCGCGGCAGGCACTGGCCCGGGGACGCGTGCGTTTGATGGATGAATCCGGGGAGAAGGAGGCGGCATGAGTGCGGCACGCTTCGAGGCTTTTCTCGCCAAGCTTTATGTCGATGAAAGGGCGCGCGCAAGATTTCTGGCCGACCCGCGTGGCGAGGCCATGAAAGCCGGGCTGACGGCACAGGATGTTGAGGCGGTGGCGAGGATTGATCGTGTCGGACTTGACCTGCTTGCGAAGAGCCTTGAACGAAAACGCCGGCGCCGTTTCGTCAAATGTTCTGATTAAGCTGAGCGGACACGCAAACCAGAGTGCCTAGCTTCGGTGTTAGAATAATCGGGTGTAATTGGCGCAACTGCTTATTTACTCTTCATTCAGTGAAGGGACAATACTAGTCTCAGTGGCACGCGACTCGGAACAAATCCGGGTCTGCGCCCCACGTAACGAAAGCTGTTGACGAAGGGAACTATTATGAAAACATTTGCCGTTGCGCTTCTGGCTTTAGTGCTCTTGATGGCCACCACCGCGTGGGCTAAGACCATACGCGTCAAATTTCCTCCGGGACGCACGACCGTCATCCTGAAGGGTAAGACAACTGGCGGCCCAAGCGAGAGTGGCGGGATGGACCCGATCGCTTACAAGGTGCGCGCCCGCAAAGGCCAACAGATGACCTTACACCTTGTCTCGGCCAGGAAGAACGCAGTGTTCGCTGTCTATCTACCCGGCGGCATGGATTTCCTTGAGGTAGGGCCGAATGCAAAGGATTGGAGCGGCCCGCTACCGAAGTCGGGCGACTACGAGATAATGGTCTTCCCGGAGGATGAGGCGACAGATACCACCTTCACGCTCGAGATCGTCATCCGTTGAATCGCATCTCAAGCTCTGAAGACTTTCTTACCCCAAGACACGAAAGTTGATGAAGAACCCTTAATGGTGAAGTATCAGTAGGCTCCTCTCATTCAATAACTCAAAGGGCGGTCCAAACACAGTCGTTATTACTATGAAACAAATACTTGTCTCCAAATCAATCGGGATGGCATTGCTGTCCATACTTTTGCTCATCACCTGCAAGGCATTCGGGCGGCAGATTGCTGACCCTGACTTTGACACAAAGGTCGCTCGCCCTGCGTATACAAAAAAGCATCCGAGAGCTCTCTTCGATGAGGCCCACGCTAATTTCCACACTGCCGGTGGTCGTTACAAGCCGCTCGCAGCACTTATTTCCAGCGACGGCTACGAAGTGACATCTAACAAAGACAAGTTTTCGAGAGAGCGCCTTGAAGGCTATCGCATTCTAGTCATAGCGAATGCGTTGGGAGCCGAAAGCATAAAGAGTGCTGAATGGTCACGGGACTGGTTCCAGAGCGGAGCCAAACCGGCATTCAGTGAGGAAGAATGTGATGCGGTTCGCGACTGGGTTAAGGAAGGAGGATCACTCTTACTCATATCACCGGCCATTTGGCGCGGCTGCCGAAATCCTTGCAAAGCGATTCAGCGTCGAGATGAGTAAAGGGTATGTGTTTGACAAAAAGAATCTCAATCAAGCCGGCAATTATCGTAATGATCTCACCTTCACTAGAAATGGGGGAGGAGTGGCAGATCATCCAATAACGAAAGGTCGGAGTGAAACAGAACGAATTAATAAGGTGATGACTTTTGTGGGTCAATCGCTGAAGGGGCCGGCAGGTAGTGTGGCAATCCTCCGATTACCGGATACGGCGATTGATAGGCAGGATTTAGCCTCAACAACACCGGAGGATTCGGCCGCTGGTCGTGCCCAGGCGATTGCATTGAAGTTCGGCAAAGGGCGGGTGCTGATTCTTGGCGAAGCTGCCATGCTTTCAGCCCAAGTCGGGTTGGGAGGGAAAGAAAAAACAAAGTTCGGAATGAATCTTCCTGGAATAGACAATCGGCAATTGGCACTGAATATCATGCACTGGCTTAGTGGACTACTTAAATGATCTGCATGCAAAATGAGCCTCAGCAAAGATTGAATAAATCCGGGGACTAATTTTTACGAAACCCTCGCTTGTCGTTGCACTCGCCTGGGAATCATGATGTCACTCATGCCTTTCAGCAAGGCTTTGAACTGCACCCTTGACTGACACAAAAAGTTAAGCACATATCCCTAAACGGGAGGAGGCTTAACATGACAAAGAAGGGGGCGATATCCGCCCAGACCGCAGTGGTCAAGCGGCGCACATTCACC
>JBPCKD010000119.1:0-36696 GCA_051004635.1 Pyrinomonadaceae bacterium | reverse complement strand
GCGTAGCGCAGACCACCGGAAAGCAATGAGCCGTTCGTCCGCACCCCGGAGGGGTGCCACAATCTTTCTGGCAACCCTCCGGGTTGCTGAATTCTCTTCGCTTATCTACCGGTGGTCTACGCTACGCTGCGACCACCGGCTACTATCTGACAGCCCTTCAGGCTGGACCCAGTCGCTACCGCTCCCGGTTCTGATAGGGTCGCCTGGGTTCACTTGAATAAAGGCACTAAACTGTTCTTCAACCCATCAGCCTCGCTACGCACGGTCGCCCCGGTCGCTATCAGTGGTTCAGGTTTGACCATCCACTCAGCATCGGGTCCATAGAGGTAATAGGCGTCCCAAACAACATCTGGATCGTCCGTGTCAGGATCCTTGCCTGCAAAGAAGCGTCCAACCTTTTTCTTTTTCGTCCCAGAAATTCATGATTCGCGGGTCGGATAGGACGCCGCCGGTCCAACCCCATCTCGAACGAGCATCTGTCGGCACCATGGAAAACCAGACCACATAGACGCGTAGTTTGAAGAAGGATGTTGCTCGAGAATCTCTTTCTGCACCCGCCGGGCGCCGGCAAGACATTCCGGTCAGGTGGGCGAAAGCAAAAGCAAGAGGCGCGGCGTACCTATATCCTGATTGAAGCGCGTTCGTAATTCCGCGACGCTGTTGAGATCGGCGAGAATGACATTGGAATCCGGTTTGAGTGACCCGATAATACCGGCGATGATCGCAGCGACAATTACAACTGCGAGAACCAACCACCGCCAGCGTGAGTTTTGCAAAATCACTAGTCGTTGATTCCTTTCCGAAGCTTTGCACAAAAAGTCGGTGTCTTGCCTGGAATGACTGGGATATCTTTCTACCGCAACGCGGTTTCGCAATAGAGCCCAGGGTTGCCGCGCGGCGCGGCTACCCTGGGAAAAGAGCGGGTGAAAAATTTCAACCCCAACCGGGGTTGTGACTACGTCTTTTGAGACGCAACCCCTTCAGGGTTGAGACTCTGACCAAACTATTCCCCAGGGTAGCTGCGCAGCGCAGCAACCTTGGGCTGTATTACGTAACCGCTTTGCGGTAGAAGTTCTTTCAAGAACTATCTACATCCAGACTTCGGACTTTTTGTGCAAAGCCCCTTTCCGATGGAGAGCAAACAGTTAGGTTGCATTGCGCAGCTAGCTTCGCTCGAAGTTTCCCGAAGAACCGAAACTATTGGTTCAGCGCTCCCAGCGTCTGCGGTTAAACGTAAACTCGCGGAACCCGTTCGCCGATGCCGCAGGTCACTTCGTATGAAAGCGTTCCCGCAGTCTTAGCCAGATCTTCTGCGGTTACCGAAAGCTCAGCCTGGCGCCCCAACAGCGTGACCTCATCATTCAGTTGGACTTCAGGCACGTTTGTGACATCGATTAACGTGAGATCCATAGATATACGTCCGATGACAGTCGCGGAAACGCCGCGAATAATCGCGTGTCCACGGTTTGATAACGCGCGCATGTAGCCGTCATGGTAGCCAACCGGGATGGTGGCCACCAGCGTTTTGCTTGACGCTTCAAACGTGCAGCCATAGCCCACAGTCTCCCCCGCCGGCACCCACTTGAGTAATGTGATTCGCGTGTGAAGCGACATTACCGGCTGAAGCTTCTGGTTGCGATTGCCGGGAGCAAGAATGTCACGCCAGAGTCCATACAACACGCCGCCGGGACGGACCATGTTTCCCCAGGCTGTAGGCTGACCAAAGGTGGCGGCAGAATTCGCCAGGTGTCTATATGTAGGCTCGTAACCGCGGGCGCGAAAGGCAGCGACGGCATTTTCAAAACGCTGGATTTGATCATGTGTGAGAGGCCCACAGGACGGCTCGTCGGCGGCGGCGAAGTGGGTCATCAAACCATCGATACGAATGTTTTTGAACCGGGCGAGTGTTTCTATGAAATCGGAGACTTCATCAAAGCGTACACCGAGCCGTCCCATGCCGGTATCAATCTTGACGTGAACATCGGCGACTTCACCTCGCGATCGCGCTGCTGAATCAATCGCTTCGATCATGTCGAGCCGGTAAACAGCGGGAACAAGTTTGTGCTTAATACATGCCTCCGCCTGTCCCTCCCAGAAACCCGCCAAACAGAGAATCGGGTGGGTAATGCCGGCCTCCCTCAACTCAATTGCCTCTTCGGGCAGCGCGACGCCAAACCAGTCCGCACCCTCTCTCTCGAGTCGCCGAGCACACTCCACCGCACCATGCCCGTAAGCGTTGGCCTTGATGACGGACATCACCTTCACATCGGACCCAACCTGGTCTTTGACGATTCGGAAATTCGTAGCCAGCGAAGCGAGATCGATCTCGGCCCAGGTGGGACGATGACCAGGTGAATTTATAGACATTTTGGTTTGGAATGAATTCGGCACTAAAAGAAACTTCTATTCTCGATAGAGATTATCAAAGCGCATGCTTGAAGGAGTAAAGCGAAGTCGAATTGTGTCAGTGGGGCCGTTGCGTTGTTTAGCAACAATTAATTCGGCCACATTCTTCTCGTCGTCAGGCATGTTATCTCGCTCTTCGGGACTTTTGTATACCTCGGGCCGGTAGATAAAAGCGACGACGTCGGCATCCTGTTCCAACGCGCCTGACTCGCGCAAATCGGCCAGTTGCGGCCGATGGTCCGAACGCGCTTCCGGCGCGCGTGAAAGCTGCGACAGCGCCACCAGCGGCACATTCAATTCCTTGGCCAGGCCCTTCAACTCACGTGAGATTTGCGAGACCTCTTGCTGCCGCGATTCAACTCGCTTCGCGGAACCGTTCATCAACTGAAGATAATCGACCACAATTAGATCGAGACGCTTTTGTTCAGCGGCAAGACGGCGGGCCTTCGCACGCATCTCGAGAACCGTTATCGCGGCAGTATCATCAAGGAATATTTTGGCGTCGGCGAGCGTCCCTAGCGCCTTGGCAATCTGCGCCCACTCCGGCCGCGAAAGAAATCCGTTGCGAAAGCGCTGCGCGTCGATATTTCCCTGCGAGCAAAGCATGCGCATCACTAAAGCTTCCTTCGACATCTCCAGCGAAAAGACTCCCACTACTGCTCCGGGAACGTGGATAGCTGCATTTTCGGCCAGCATCAGCGCAAGGCTCGTCTTCCCCATCGAAGGACGCGCAGCCACGATGATCAAATCCTGGCGCTGAAAGCCCGAAGTGAGCTTGTCGAGATCCGCAAAACCGGTAGTTAACCCGGTGAGGACCGACGCCCGGCCTTCCATTTCCTGAATCTTTTCCAGCAGTTGTTCCGCTACTGGCTTAACGTGAACGAACCCCTGGCGAATGCGTTCATCAGCCAACTGGAAAATCGCTTGTTCGGCATGATCGAGGATGATCTCGGGCTCGTCTTCCTGTTCGAGAGCTTCCTGCGTGATCTTATTCGCCGCCCTGATGAGTTGCCGCAACATAGACTTTCCGCGAACCACTTTCGCGTAGTGTGCAATGTTGGTTGAATGGGGCAGGCCGTAGGTAAGGTTGGTTATTAAACTGATTCCGCCAACCGACTCCAGAGCGTTTTCTTTCTTGAGTTCTTCGCCAATCAGGATGGGATTGATCTCACCGCCACGCTCGAAGAGCGCTATCATCGCGGTAAAAATCCGACGATGTGACGGCACGTAGAAATCTTCGGGCCGGAGCAACTCGATTGCCTGGCTGATTAGGCCGTTATCAATAACAATTCCGCCGAGAATAGCTCGCTCGGCTTCAGCGCTATGGGGTAGCGAACGCTCGAGCGATGGCTCGCGGATGGGATCGGGAGTGGCCATTTAGTTCACAATGCCGAAGGATTGATTCACTGTGCTGCCTCTGTGTTCTCTGTGCCTCCCTCTTGAACAGTTCAGAACATAAACACAGAGTTCGCAAAGATCCACAGAGGACGCGAAGGCTTAGCAAAGAAGCGCTGCAAACACATTCTGCGAATATGATTGCAGCGCTAGACTATACAACACGCTATAAGGTCAAAGGACCTCAGATAGTAAAATATTTTCTGGGGTTACTCGTCACCCTCCACGGAATCCTCCTGCGCCGGTTCAGTTTGTTTCGCGACTTCTGCCTCTTGTTCAGGAGTCATGTGTCCAACAATAACTTCACCTTCCGAGCCTACCTTGATCTGAAGATCAATTGTCACTTCGCGATGCAATCGCAGTGGCACCGCAAACTCGCCCAACCGCTTAATCGGCTCGCGCAGGTGAATCCGATGACGATCAATCTCATAGCCGCGCTCTTTTAGTGTTTCGGCTATATCCATCGACGTCACAGACCCATAAAGCGCACCCTGTTCGCCCGCCTTGCGTTTGAATTCCAGGACCAAAGAGCGCATCTGTTCTGCCTGACCCTCGGCCGTCGTACGCTCAGTCGCTTCTTTCTTGAGTAAAGCAGATCTCTCTCGCTCGATCGCCTTGACGTTGCCGGTGGTTGCTTCCACGGCCAGCTTGCGAGGCAGAAGATAGTTGCGCGCGTATCCGGCTCTGACTCGAACTATCTCGCCGCGTGCACCAAGGTCATCAACATCTTGTCGTAAAAGTATTTTCGTATGCGCCATATTTGCAGCTCCTTGTTCTTAGTCAGTCGTATACGGCAGCAACGCGATATTGCGCGCACGCTTGATGGCCTCGGCAAGCATGCGCTGATGAATGGCGCAGTTGCCCGAAATGCGTCGCGGCAAAATCTTGCCGCGCTCAGGAATAAAGTTTCCCAGGAACCTGGCATCCTTGAAATCAATGATGTCCACCTTCTCGATGCAGAAACGGCATATTCGGCGACGACGAAAGCGTCCACGAGCGCCACCGCGGCCCCCCTGCGAAGGACGACCCCGGTCGAAATCATCGTCGCCGTTGTAGCGCCGCCCTCGGTCTTCATAATTTGTTGACATAGTTACCTCTTTAAAAAGTCATCGTGAATTGTTGCCAGGGCAGTGGGTTCTAAGCCGGTCCCCGTGCGCGCTATGCTGAGCAAAGCAAGCCGCTCTGCTTCTTTCGGTTCACACTTTACGCGGCGTCGTCATCTGCGAGGTCGGGAACAAAATCAGGGCCTCCACCGCTTCGCTTTTGTTCGGATTGGCCACCACCTGGTCTCTTGGCAGCCTTGCGAGCCCGTTTCGCCTTAAACTTCTCGGCACGCTGGCGATCCTCATCGACGCGCACCGTGATATAGCGAATAATGCGATCGTTTACCCTCATGCGCCGCTCAAGCTCAGCAATCTCCTTACCTGATCCTTCGATCTCAAGCAGGACAAAACTGCCTTCGGTTTTATGAAGAATCTCATAAGCCAGCTTCCGCCTACCCATGCTTTCCGTTTTAGTTACTGTGCCGCCCTGGTCCGTAGCAATCTGCTTCAGGTTGTCAGTAAGGCGCGTAACCTCATCATCGTCCGCGGTGGGATCAACGATGAACACCACTTCGTATTGTCTTTGCGTTTCCAAAATCTTCTCCTTGGTAAATGGTAAGTGGTGAATGGTGAATGGTGCGCGACCATTTACGATTTACCATTTACCATTTACGAGTTGTATTCCGTCATTGCTTTCAAAACACCATCTCGCACGATGGCGTGGAGCGCTTCGGCGCTTCTCTCTAGAATCTTTTCAACTTCCGCTCCGGATGCGCGGGGAAACGAATCAAGCACGAAACGTTTCGGATCAGCAATCGGATGCTCTGGCTGAATGCCTATTCGCAGCCGCGTAAACTCGTTTGTGCCGAGCGCGCCAATAATCGACTTTAGACCATTGTGACCACCAGCCGAGCCACGCGCGCGAATGCGTATTTTTCCAAACGGCAAAGCCAAATCATCAGAGATGACGATCAAATTGTCGCCAGGATCTGGAAGCTTGTGCTTTGCAACAAGGCACTTAACCGCTTCTCCGCTCAAGTTCATGTAGGTTTGCGGCTTTACCAGTTTGACCGCAGTGCCTTCAATCTCAACTTGCCCGACGAGCGACTGGCATTCACGGCGAAATTTGGCCAACCCTAATTCACCCGCTAACTTGTCAATCAACATGAACCCGAGGTTGTGACGCGACCACTCGTATTCAGCGCCCGGATTCCCAAGGCCAACGATCAAATATTGCCGATGTCCAATTGCCAATTTCTGATTTGGTCTTAGGTCTTTGGGCTTAGGACTTTGACGCACGTTCGACCGGGTTCAATCTCCAAAGACCAAAGACCCAAGTCCAAAGACCTCCAGGATTATTCCTTCTTGCCCTTAGCTGGTTCTGTTCCGCCTTCTTCATCTTCCTTCTTACCCTTACCAATTACTTCCGGTTCAGCCGCTTCCTCAACCTCGATAGCTGGCGCCGCCACAGGCTCCTCTTTCACGATGCTTACGGTCGCAATCACTGTGTCGGGATCATTTAGTATTTCAATCCGTTCATCCACTTGAATGTCGGATATGTGGAGCACATCATGAACGCCGAGATTCGAAACATCGACATTGATGACATCGGGAATTTCACGAGGCTCGCAGCGTATCTCAATCTCGCGAATGATCTGTTCCAGGACACCCTGCTCTTCGCGAACACCCACGGGCTCGCCGACCAGGTGCAGTGGGACTGTAACT
This sequence comes from Pyrinomonadaceae bacterium, assembly GCA_051004635.1. Taxonomy (GTDB): domain Bacteria; phylum Acidobacteriota; class Blastocatellia; order Pyrinomonadales; family Pyrinomonadaceae; genus PSRF01. The sequence continues at coordinate 30,127 of JBPCKD010000119.1, read as the reverse complement.
TCAATCTTCTGCCCCTTCACCAGCCGGGTTAAATCCGCGTGTATGAGACGGCCCCGCACTGGATCAATTTGGCGCTCGTGAAACATCACTTCGCTGGTCCCGACTCCCTCAATATCGAGCGTGAAAATTGTGTTACGGCCAGACTCAGAGCGAAGAATCGCCGCCAGGTCCCGAAGCGGTGCCAGCGCCGCCACACTTCCGCCCTCGCCACCATAAACTGAAAGGGGAACCATTCCCGCGGCCCGTGCGCGCCGGGCATCATTCTTGCCGCGGCCCTCTCGCACCTTTGCGACAACCGTAATGTCTTTCTGTTCTGCCATGACTACTCCTCTTTACAGACGTTCAGCGATCGCTCTGAGATCTTCTATCTCAAATCTGAGACTGCCTTTGGGCGCCTATGCAGGCTATCACGAAGGAAATCTAAGATCTGAAATTTGAAATCTCAGAGAGATCGCTGATGGACTTCCATTTAAGCCATCAGTGTTTGCCCTTCGCTATACGAAGAGCGAGGAAACACTAGTTTCCTCATGGATCGACTTGATCGCTTTCGCCAGAAGCGGCGCGATGCTAAGTACTTTTATTTTTTTCAACTCGCACGCGTGATCGCGTAGCGGAATCGTATTCGTAATAATTATCTGCTCGATCTCAGATTCATCAAGCTGCTGTACAGCTTTTCCGGATAAGACGGGGTGCGTAAAGCACGCATGAATTCTTTCGGCTCCAGCATTCTTCAGCGCTTTCGCTACCTTCGTCAAAGAACCGCCCGTGTCGCACATGTCGTCGACAATCAAACAGCTGCGCCCGCGAACGTCGCCTACGACATTCATCACTTCCGCCACGTTGGCCTTCTCACGACGCTTATCGCAAAGCGCCAGTTCCGCATCCAGGCGTTTGGCGTATGCGCGAGCGCGTTCGGCGCCGCCGGTGTCTGGAGCAACCACTGTCAGGTTTGGCAACGGATTATCCTGATAGTAACCAATCATCACCGGGGCCGAGTAAAGATGGTCCACCGGAATATCAAAGAACCCCTGAATCTGCGCAGCATGCAGGTCGATTGTCAATAAACGGTCAGCGCCGGCCACCGAAATGAGATTCGCTACCAGTCGCGCCGAAATGGGAACGCGCGGACGATCTTTCTTATCTGAGCGACCGTAACCGTAGTAGGGAATAACCGCCGTTACCCTCTCGGCCGACGATCGCCGAAAGGCGTCGAGCATTATCAGCAGCTCCATCAAGTGCGCGTCGGTAGGCGGGCACGTCGGCTGCACAATGAATACGTCGCCGCCGCGCACGTTTTCATCGATCTGAAAATTAAACTCCCCATCAGAGAAACGGTCCGCGAAGGCCCGCCCCTGATCACAACCCAAATGGCGAGCGATCTCCTCCGCCAGTATCGGGTTTGCATTTCCCGAAAAGACCTTAATGCCTCCAGTTGTGCTCATAGTAAAGCGACGAGTGATTAGTCATGAGTGATGAGAGTATGCCTGGTTACTCATGACTCATTACTCATCACTTCCTTACCAAAAGTGGCTGGGGCGGGAGGATTCGAACCTACGAATGCCGGCTTCAAAGGCCGGTGCCTTACCACTTGGCGACGCCCCAGTATCAGAAGTCCTTGTTAAAAGAGCGTAAGAAGGAAACACCGCACGAATCTAAAGCGCAAACGTATTCGTTCCGAGATAATGTAACACAGGGAAAGACGCGCCAACCCGCTTCCAATGGAATTTCATTTATGCCGCGCCGTTGTGCTTCCTGATCGGCAAAGATACCAAATACACTTGAACCACTTCCAGCCAATAAAGCGCGGAAAGCACCAGCCTGGAGTAGGGCTTTTTTAGCTCGTCTAATCTCAGGTTCTATATCAAAGATCACAGACTCAAAATCGTTCCTCAAATCACTGTATGGTGGCCACGGAACAGAATTTCCAGAAATAGCCTCCTCATGCGAACTAGAAAGAATAGGGTCGGTATTCATCGTTGTCAAGGCGTTGGAGTTGATCGCGGTGTAGGCTTCGGAGGTGGCAACAGTAGCGTTTGGCGTGATCACAATCAGGTGCTGCGTATCGCTTTCCATATCGGGCAGCGAGGTCACGGTCGCACCAATACCAGTCGCCAATGCGCAACCACCCAGCAGGAAAAATGGCACGTCAGCTCCCAGTTTGGCTGCCAGTTCAAGAAGGGAGGGCACAGTCGCTTCGACCCGCCATAGCTGCGCTAGCGCCAACAAAGTCATGCCAGCATTTGAAGAGCCCCCGCCCAGGCCAGCCTTTGCTGGAATTCTTTTGGTTAGGCGAACGCGGGCGCCGGAATCGACACTGTAGCGCGCTTTTAGTGCATAGGCGGCGCGAACGATTAGATTACGATCATCCGCGGGGATATCCGGCTCGTTACAGGAAAGCGCAATCTGACCATCTCCACTTATTTCGAAGTCGAGATCGTCATGAAGTGAAATTGTTTGAAGGATGGTTCTTACGTCGTGGTAGCCGTCCGGGCGTTTGCCCAAAATCTGCAAACTCCAATTGATTTTCGCAAACGAATGAAGACTTAACGAAAGCTGACTCACGTGGTAGCGGCGGACTCCGGCCAACCATCTAGCCGCCGCTCCGGAAATTGGGGAATGGGCGTCTAGCGGGCAATTAAAACTTGTGTTATGTAAACGCTGCCGTCAGTTGAAACATAGCTGCCGATCGCAGAAGCCTGAAAGCCGACATAAAGAATGTTTGCACGGTGACCAGGCGAAATCATCCACCTTCCTACTGCGAAACCGCCCGGATCCTCGTAGCCTTTATTATACGCGATGTTTTCGCCGATCACTCTGAACCGCGGAATGCCTGTGGCGCGCGCACGTTCTTTCAAGTGCAAACCGTCCAAACTTTCGTGGGAAAAATATCCTTGCCGGGCCATGCTCTCGGAATGCGCTCGTGCCAAGCGGCACAGGTCCGCATCCCAGGCGAGGGGAGCCACTCCTTGTTCGACGCGTACCTGATTGGTTTTTTCGAACGCGCGTCTTTCAATCGCCGTTGCCTTATCGAGGGAAGGTGAAGCGGAAGAACCCGTGTGAGTAGTGACAGGGTGCCCTTCTGATATCGTCACGCGCCGGGGTCTTGAATGTGCAATGTCGCTGACGGGGTCGGAAACAAGACGCGCCACCGGACGTGGCTGGATGTTTTGCGCTGGCGAGTTTTGGCTAAACGCGAGTATCGAGAGTAATACAAAACTCGCCGAAACTGAGTAGGTCTTAATTCTGGAAGAGAAACTCCCAGACGCAGGGGGGTTCATTGATAGAGAGGTCATAAAGAATGTCCGGCTCAGCTTGGTGCTAAGAGAAAGGCCCTGAGGTAGGCTGTTTAGGGAATGAACCTCGCCGGGGCTGGCAGGTCAGGAATGTCAAATTCAGATTAGCAAAGCGCTAAACTAAGTTCAACAACTTTCGGCGGCAGGTTATGAAGTTCGCATCAAGCGGGTAATTAGCCGAGGGTTTTTGGCAAATCTGGACCATTTTGGGCAGGCGAAAAGCGCTTCACCGCCTTTTCCCATGAGCTGCGAACCGGGTAGCAATAAAGAAGAACAGCGACTGCTACCAGTCCAGCACGGTATGTATAAGAGTCGTCGCCAGTAAGAAGCGTAGCTACGAAACCGACCACGGCCGCCGTAGCCCCGATCAGTGCAATTTGAAGCGTGGTTCTTTGTAGAGTAATCAAAAGTCCGGATGCACCTCTTATCGCTGCAATATCCTGCAATCGCATGGTCGCAAACCTGGTGCGGCGAAAGGCAATCGCACCTAATCCGAGAACCAGAATCGTGATTAGGACGGCCATGTGCAGGGATGGGTTCGTCTGTTGAGTCAGAAACTTCTTGCTTACAAAGGCAAGCACGCAAAGAAGCACCACCGCTATCAAAAGCGCCCTCACGGTTCGGGCCGTCCCTTTGTGACGTTGTACCAGTTCCGACTGAATACTGGTGGTTGATTCGGTAGCAGTAGAAGTTTCCATCTCGTATCTGTTGAATGATCTAACAGGTCACGACGATTCGGCAAGGTAAAAACAAAGAAGCTGAATAAAAAGGCCCGTCGTGATATCACAACGGGCCGGATCGTTACGAATCACTTTCCACTAGGGCTTGAATGGCGCTGCCGAGGCCGGAGCCACCGGTGGAGACTGAGTTGCGTTTTGCGTGGCGGGTCGCTGATTAGGATTAGCCGGGCTGGTTGGGCGCCGCTGAACGGGCGCCACCGGCGTGACATTATTAGGCAACTCTCCGTTGTACTTAATGGCTTCGTCAATCAGATCATTGGCGCCCTCTTTCTTGTCTTTGCTAATCAGTATCCCGTTTGGATTAACCGTAATATCAGCCCTTCCTGATACCTCTTTCATCAAACTGCCCATAAAGCCCAGGCGCTCCGGCGGAAGGACATTCTTTCTGGAGGGGTCGGGCTCGGGAATTGGCACTCCGATAATACTTAACTGCTCCTTCGCTTTATCGGCGAAGTCACTATTGGGGTAATTGCGCAGCAGGTTTTGGTAATACTTGGCGGCTTCGTCTGGCTCCTCCTCCTGCTGAAAGGTAGTAGCTAAACGAAACAGAACCTCATCCGTAAGTGAGAAGTTTGGATACTTCTCAATTATCTCTTTGAGCCGGGATTGTGAACCCTTAAGACCACCCTTTTGGGTCCTGTAGCGAGCATCGTAATAGAAACGCGCAATTTGCAAATTATGCATAGCTAGACTTTCCTGCGTTTCCACCAAATTAGCTTCAACGATAGGGCGAAGCCTGGTTTGAGGGTACTGCTGCAGAAGCGCTTTGAGACGTTGTTCGGCTTTGCGCGCATGAGTGACATCGCGATCAGAAAGGCCCATCTGCCTCATTTCGGATTCCGCGACCTTCAACATTGCATCATCTGCGAGCGGGTCCGTGGGAAAAAAGGTGAGCCAATCCAAATAGCCCTGCGCTGCCTGAACCAACGCGGAAGTAGTGCCTTCCAGGTAAAATGAATCCGCGATGGCGAGCTTTGCCAGGGGAAGAAAAGCTGAATCCGGATAGGTGTTGATTATTGTCTGGAAAAGAAGCCGGCCCGTTTCATGCTGACCCTTTCTTACTTCTTTTACAGCCTCCTCGAACAGTACGCGATCCCGGCCGGCGGCTACTGTACCGGTCAACTCTTCATACTTGTCGTCTCCGCCACCTCCCAGTAGGCCAAATAAACGACCTTTCTTTTTCTTTTTGCCGGGCGCAGTGCCTGAAGCCGTGGCAGTTGTCCTGGCAGTCGCCGTAGACTGGAGTCCTGCCTGGACTCGGGTACTAATGTCTGCCACAGAAGTTTCAAGCCGATCCAGAACAGTTTGATCATAACGTTCCGAACGGTCTTGTTTGCCGCGTATGTCGTTGACGTCAGAAAGTATGGCGCCTACTTCTTTGTCCAGGCCTCGAAGTCTTTCACGAGGATCGTCCGCGTTCTTTTTGTCCTTCTCGCTCTGAGTGCCCATAGAGGATATTGCGCTGTTGAGCGAGCGCCGCAGCGACTCGAGCTTTGACCGCATCACGTCGAGACGTTGCAGCACCGTAAGCTCGCTCTGCGTGCCGGCGCGTTGCGCGGACACAATACCGGATAGAGCCAAAATGAGCGCCGCGCAAATTACGAAATACGCACCAAAGCGAGATTGCATAACTAAACCTCCGAAACCCTATTCCAAATTCTAAAGTCGCCTAAACCCATTGAACGCTTGCTTCCCGCAACCCACGTACAGCCGCCTCCGGATTATCAGCGCCGAAAACCGCTGAACCCGCAACAATGATCTCCGCACCCGCCGCCACTACCGATGCGATGTTTTCCAGATCGATACCACCATCGATCTCGATCCTGGTTTCCAATTGACGATCCTGGATCATTCGCCTCAACCGGCGCACCTTGTCAACAGACGCAGGAATGAACTCCTGTCCACCAAACCCGGGATTTACCGACATCACAAGCACATAATCAGCGAAATGCAATGCCTCACCCAGGCTCTCAATAGGCGTCGCCGGATTAATCACAACTCCTGCCTGCGCACCCGCCTCCCTGATCGACGCCAGTGTTCGATGCAGATGCGCGTCTGCCTCCAGGTGCACCGACACCATTTTTGCTCCCGCCTCGACAAACTGTTCAGCGTATCTACCCGGCTCAGAGATCATCAAGTGTGCGTCTATTGGCAACTCCGTTGCTCGGGCAATCGACTTCAAAACCGGTAAACCAACTGTCAGGTTAGGCACGAAATGCCCATCCATAACATCGAAGTGAAGGATCGTCGCGCCACCACGCGTAACTGCTTCGATCTCATCTCCCAAGCGCAAGAAGTCGGCCGATAAAAGCGAGGGAGCAATGTCAATTGTGCTGCCATTCATCTAAGTGACCATCGAACAAACTAGTACCTGAACCTTCACGATTTACTCATTCTCCTTCGTCGGCCTGCTAACCGGAGAGGGCTTAGCTACCGGCGGACGCGTGCTCCCATTGTCGTTACGAGTTGGGTTGCCATTGAGGTTAGATGCTGGCCGATTTGAATTCAGGTTAGTAGCCTTATTCAGATTGCCGTTATTCGCGTTCTTGTTCGTTGCCGGTCGATTTCTGTTTGCGTTTCGATTCCCGATGTTGGCGTTCGAGTTTTCGTTTGCGTTCTTATTAGTGTTTTTGTTGCGCTTGGGCCTGTTTTCGTTCGCTGGGGCAGCATCGTTTGTGTTTCGATTATCAGCTTTCTCCTCAGGCGTCGCTTCAGGAACTGCGGGTCCGGATGACTCTCCCTCTTTTGGCGGCCGACTGATGTCCATTGCGATGGTTTGCCCAGCCTTCACGACCTCGCCGCCTCGCGGCACCTGAAATAGGACGATGTCAGTCTTTGATTGGCTCGGTCTGTATGCGCGAACACGAAAGTTGAGACCGGCATCTCCCAAAACTCGCTCGGCTTCAAATCGGTCCTTTCCCATTACATCGGGCACCATAACTTCAGGGCTGCGAAGAGAAAGATAAACTGTTGTAGCGAGACCAAATAGAAAAAGAATCGCGATAGCTATCGCGATGCTAAGTCGTCGAAGTGTCGAGAGTGCCCCACCGGCCGTATTCACGTATTAACCCTCTATCAACGCTAAGCCACTAAGCGGGCAGAAACCAAGCTGCGCAGTCTAACATCCGACCCACCCACTCGCAAGGCAGCCTTTTCCGGTAATCAAGCCGATAGTCACTAGCTTTTCCGTTCAAAGGCGCAGAAGAAAAAGCCATCTGTACCGTCGCGATGTGGCCATGTCCGCGCCGCACCCGTCGATGTTAAAAGCGACGTGTCGAGCGGAAGTTCAACCGATCTAAAGCTCAGATTGCTTTCAAGGAACGCTTGCCGAAGGTCTTCGTTTTCACTAATCTCGACCGAACAGGTTGAATAAACTAGCCGCCCGCCTGGTTTGACTGTTCCAGCCGCGTTGAAAAGGAGTTGCTTCTGACGCTGGGACAATTCTTCAATATCAGCCGGTGAGATGCGCCAGCGGATTTCGGGGTTGCGCCTCAGAGTGCCCGTCCCAGAACACGGAGCATCGACGAGCACCCGGTCAAAAGCATTTCTACCGACCGGCAAGGGCTGTAACCCGTCAAGGGCAACACAATGGATACTGGCTAATCCCTGTGATTGGGCAGTTTGAACAACAGTCCGAAGTCGGTGCTCGTGCAGGTCCGAAGCAACTATGATGGCGGAATCGGAAGTAGTGTCGGCAATCTGCGTCGTTTTACTCCCGGGCGCGGCGCACAAGTCCAGCACGCGATGGCCTGGTTCCGCCTGGAGCACTCCGGCCACGAGTTGCGACGCTTCGTCCTGAAGATAAACCTGGCCCTCGGCAACCAGCTTCGACAACAAACTCGTGCCTCCGCTGATTTTCCAGGCGCCCCTTGCGATTCTCGAAGGGATCAGACTGGCCCCCGATCGCTGCAACTGCTCGATTATTTCCGACGGTCGTGCACGGTTTTTTACAACGCGAAAGGCGACTGCCGCCGGCTCATTATTGGAGCGTGCAAAAGCTTCTGCTTCTTCAATTCCGAATGCTTTGGTCCAGCGTTCGATCAGCCATGCGGGATGCGAGGTAGCGACAGCGGTCTTTTCGATTGGGTCATCGATAGTCTTCGCGGGGTCGTGATCGGGCTCTCGCGTCGCTCGGCGCAACACGGCGTTGACCAAACCGCTTGCCGAGCGCAATCGTGCAAAGTTAGCTAAGTTGACTGACTCGTTGACAGCGGCGGAGGCTGGGACACGAGAAAGGAATCGTAATTGGTAAAGGCCAAGTCTGAGTATGAGACGGACGGCCACATCAAGCTCGGCGACTTTTCGATTTGCGTAGTACTCAATAAGTCTGTCCAGCCATAATTGCCAACGTAGTACCCCCATTACCAATTCATGACAAAGAGCCCGATCCAGCGGTGTTAATTCCTGTTCTCTTGTAGCCAGCAGAACTGAGGCATAGGCCCCTTCTTCAACGCGGAGAAGAATCTCAAATGCCGCGCGCCTGGCGGGTGAAATACCGGCTGAAACAGAACTAGATCGTACCAAATCGATCACCAATCTTCAGATGAGTTCCGTTGAGGAAATCTCTGACGCTCATCCGGCGTTTTGCTTCAGGCTGTACCTCGTGCAAGCGCAACGCAGTTCCTTCACCGCACTTCACCAGGAGATCGTCGCCATGAGCGACGATCACCTCTCCATCCTGTCTCCCCTCGTCGCCAGGCGGTAAAGCTTCCACAGAGGCTCTCCATATGATCAGGCGGTGCCGGTTGTGGAAGGTGTACGCATCGGGCCAAGGCTGAAAACCTCGGACACATCGCTCGATTGCTGAGGCACGGCTCGACCAGTTAACAAGCCCATCTGCTTTGGCCAATAGCGGCGCAAAGGTCGCGTCGCGATCATGCTGTGGACGTGGAGTTATTACATCAAGATTTGAGAGGGTTTCGCTGAGCAGTTCGGCGCCAACCTCGGAGAGTCGCTGCATGAGTTCCAACGCGGTTTCGGTTTCACCGATTAATGTCTCGCGCTGCAAAAGAATCGGTCCGGAATCAAGCTCCTCCTCAATGAACATCGTCGTCACGCCGGTTCTTTTTTCGCCGTTGACGATGGCCCAGTTCGCTGGTGCGGCGCCGCGATAGAGTGGCAGCAAAGAGAAGTGCACATTAATACAGCCTCTGCGCGGGGCACTCAAGTATTCTGGTGGGAGGATGCGTCCGTAAGCCACTACGACGGCAACATCTGCTTCGGAAGAGGCGAAAAGGTCTTTTGCCTGGACGGTTTTGATCTTCTTTGGTTGTTCGACGTGTAAGCCGTGCTCGAGGGCAAACTCTTTGATCGGTGGGGAGCGCATTTTGTCGCCGCGGCCCGCAGGCTTATCTTGCTGAGTCCAGACGGCGACGATGTCGTGGCCATCCTGAACCAAACGTCGTAAGGACGGTACTGCTGACTCCGGCGTTCCCATGAAAACTATGCGCATGATGATTGGTTTTACTCGATTGACTGGCCTACTCGCTAAGAGCGGGGGCATGCCCGCCTTCCTAACCTCGAGCTTTTCCGAGTTGTTGGATTGCTCAAGCTTGAACGCCTTTCTATCGGCAAAATAGACAGTCAAGCACGAGCAGCTCAGAGTTAGGAAGGCGGGCTTGCCCCCGCTCTTCTGCATTCCATTTGTTACTAATTCAAATCGCCGCGCGCTTCTCAGCAAGCTTGCTGGACGTGGCCCCTACCTTCTCCGCTGAGACCTTAGCCTGCATGAACAGCAGTAGATAATCGCGGCCGCCCGCCTTTGAATCAGTACCTGACATATTGAACCCGCCAAAGGGGTGGACGCCCACTAACGCTCCGGTGCACTTGCGATTGAGATAGAGATTGCCCACATGAAATTCCCGCCGAGCTCGCTCGATCTTCTCTTCGTCCGTACTATAGACGGCCCCGGTGAGTCCGTATTGAGTGTCGTTGGCTATCTTCAATGCATCGTCATAGTCCTGCGCTTTTATCACTGCGAGCACGGGACCAAATATCTCTTCCTGCTCGATCGTCGAACCTGCCTTCACGTCAGCAATAACGGTGGGTTCGATAAAGAAACCCTGCTCCCCATCTGAACCTCCGCCTGCGAGGACCCTTCCCCCTTCACTTTTTCCCTTCTCGATATAATCGCTGATTGTCTTGAATGCTTTCTCGTTAATTACGGCGCTCATGTTCGTTGCCGAGTCGTTGGGGTCGCCCATTTTGATCTTTTCGGTTCGCTCGACAATCTTCTCGAGCATCTGATCGTAAACCCCGGCTTCGATTATCGCCCGCGAACACGCCGAACACTTCTGTCCCTGAAATCCAAACGCCGCCTGAACTATCCCGGTCGCCGCGTCGTCGAGGTTCGCATCGTCAGCAACAACAGTAGCGTCCTTGCCTCCCATCTCGGCAACCACTCGCTTAATCCAGATCTGGCCATCATGAACTTTCGCCGCGCGTTCGTTGATTCGAAGTCCGATTTCCATCGAACCAGTGAATGCGACGAAACGCGTCTTCGGATGATCCACTACGACATCGCCCACTTCCGCACCTGATCCCGTCATGAAATTAACGACACCGGGCGGCAACCCCGCCTCTTCGAGAATTTCGAAAAACTTATAGGCGATTGTCGGCGCGTCGGATGAAGGTTTCAGGACGACTGTATTCCCAGTCACGAAAGCGGCGGACGTCATCCCGGCCATAATCGCGAGAGGAAAATTCCACGGCGGAATCACCGCGACAACGCCCAACGGGAGGTACTCGAGATGATTGTCTTCGCCTTCAATTTTCACGAGTGGTTGGTCGCCGGCATACCGCAGCATCTCACGCCCGTAAAACTCCAGGAAGTCTATTGCCTCCGCCGTGTCGCCGTCGGCTTCGGCCCACGTCTTTGCAACCTCGTGAATCATCCAGGCAGATAGCTCATGCTTGCGCTCGCGTAGGATCGCGGCTATGCGAAACAACAACTCGGCGCGCCCCTCGGGGCTGGTATCCTTCCATGTTTGGAACGCGTCGTAGGCCGATTCCACCGCCTTGTTGGCGAGTTCTTTAGTCGCTTTCTGGAAGCGACCAACTACTTGTGTGCGTTTAGCTGGATTGATGCTGTCGAGCTTCGCCTCGGTTTCGATTCGCTCGCCGCCAATCACCAGCGGATACTCGCGGCCCAGCTCGCTCTTTACCTTCTCCAGCGCGGCACGCATGGCTTGCGCATTCTCTTCTTTGCTGAAATCAGTAAACGGTTCATTTCGGAATTCAGTTGGCATCTTTATCCTCACTTGACTCATTCATAGTGAGTCCAAAGTCGGAGTACCTTTACAGTGTTCTCCTCTTTTAGGACTTGGTAGATTAATCGGTGTTGGATATTTATTCTGCGGGAATAAGCACCGGCCAGATCACCAACTAACTTTTCGTACGGTGGGGGAGTCTGAAAGGGATTCTCTCCAACAATTCTCAATAGCTCCTCACCCTTCTGGCGTAATCCCGCCCCCGCAAGCTCTTTTGCGTCTTTCTGCGCCTGCTTGGTAATACAAGTTGCCAGCTCACCAAGTAAGCTCCGTAGAGCACTCCTCAGGCGGCGTTTTTAGCCCCTCGCGAACTGACTCGCGCATCCCCGGAATCGATAACAAGTACAACGTTTCCTGTATCGATCGCCAATCTTCTTCGGCGATGAGGACACCGTTTGACGAGTCGCTGGTAATCTGAATTGGCTCATGGGATGCAGCGATCTCTTCTAAAAGGCGCTGTAAGCTCTCCTGAGCCTTTCCGGCGGTGACGTTCTTCATAAACTCTCCCAGTCGAATGCAATTCTATCCCAAGCCGTATACTACAGACGTCTGCCTCTGGACTCAGGACCACTTGCCAGTCTTTTGCAGCTTCCTGATCTTCCGCTTCACTAACTCGCGCTTGAGCGAACTCATCTTGTCGAGAAAGACGATGCCGTCGCAATGATCGGTTTCATGTAGCATACAGCGAGCAGTAAGCTCCTCGTCGTCGAGCTCAAACTCGTTTCCGTTAATGTCGTGCGCCCGCACTACTGCGCGCAAGCTACGTTCGACAGGAGTGAAGATCCCGGGGAATGAAAGGCAACCCTCCTCGCCGTTCTGCTCGCCTTCAACGTGTATCACGTCCGGGTTAATCATCACGACGCGTTGATCAGGGTCCTTGCCACCCGAACAGTCCATTACAAAGAGACGCTTTGGAACGCCCACCTGTACCGCCGCCAGGCCTACTCCGGGCGCCGAGTACATGGTCTCAAACATATCACTGACCAGCTTTTTCAGATCGTCCCCAAACTCCGTGACCGGACCACCCGGCGTGTCGAGTATGGGATCCGGCCACTTTACGATTTCCATTAAGGCCATTACCTAATTTCCAACTCCACGAACTGAACTTTTCAAACCGTCTACGATGTCGATTCTACGATGAACGATGCTTCTCTGCCAGCACGAGGGTGGTGCTAAATTCGAAGATAGGTAAGCGATCCCCTGGTACCCCGCACTAAATCACACTAACGAACACTAATCTTTCTTCGTGAACTTTCGTGTACTTCGTGGATCGTTTCTTACCTACTACCGAAAGGCCAAGCCTCAGGATCCGGTCGGACAGAGCGATCACAAATATTCTTCAGAAAAGATGTTGCCGCGGCCGAGGATGCCTGCTGGATCGAAGGCGCGCTTGAGCGCAGCCATCTGACGCAGGCTTTCGTCGCTGTAGAATAAGCGCAAGTAGTCGCGTTTTAGTTTTCCAATACCATGTTCTGCTGACAGCGTACCACCCACGGCAGCAGCGCGCTTCAGAAACTGCAGATAGATCTCGCGCGCTCGTGCTCCCTCATTGTCATCGCGCGGCAGGATGTTGACGTGAACATGATTGTCGCCAATGTGCCCAAAGATGGTGTATTTCAGACCACCCGTTTGGAGCGTGCTTTCATAGAAATGAAGCATGTCAGCGAATGCTTCGTCGGGAACGGACATATCCGTCGAGACTTTCCGCTGCCGGTGGCGCGCGAACCACTCATTCATCAGTACCGGCAGGGCATGACGAAATTCACGCAGCTTCGCTTGATCCTGTTCGCTGGTCGCGAACCACGAGTTATCAATCAGCGCGTGATGCTGCTCCAGCGATGAGAGCCATTCAGTCATCAAAGAATCTTCCGTTGCGGGGGTGGTCTCCTGCTCAAAGAAGATCGCGCTGACGGCCTCCGCTGGAATTGCCTCGTATTTCTGGCGCAAGAAATTCAACGACTCGCTGTCGAAATACTCCAGAGCGCGAGCATCAATGAGTTTGCTGGAGTTGTCCTCAGACTCTGGTTGGTGAGCCGCCTCACGAGCCGTTACTTCCAGAGCCTTCTCGATTAATGTTCCTAATCGAGCTGCTTCCGTCTCCCCTGATTCTCGGTGGTCGAGCGACAAATTTCTGGCGTCCCGCACAAACGCCAAAAGGTCATCCTCGGAACTAAAGAAGACAATTCCGCTTAGGAGCCCCTGAGGTTTCGGCAACAAAGCCACCTCAATTTCAGTTATCACTCCGAGCGTGCCTTCACTGCCGATAAAGAGATCGAGCACATCCATCTCAGGGGCAACGTAATACCCGGAAGCGTGCTTACGCGTCTGCGGCATCCGGTAAGCCGGTAGCTGAGCTTCCAAAACAGTCCCAGAGGGTAAGGGAATCTCTATCCTCCCATTCGGCTGAGCGCGCAGTTGGCCTCGCCGCAGATCGATTACCTCACCGCTCGCAAGCGCAATCCTGAGCCGCGTTACAAACTCCCGGGTTGGGCCATACTTGAAGGTACGGGCGCCCGAAGCATTGGTGGCTACGGTGCCACCAAGAAAACAACTGCGTTCCGTTGGGTCGGGCGGATAAAAGAGATCTTCTGATTCGACAAAACGCTGAAAGTCGGAAAGCCTGACGCCAGCCTCGGCAACCGCACTGCCACCCTGATCTTCGTGAACGATGCTCTTTATCTGATTTAGTTTGTCAGTGGCTAGCACGATGCCGGCGAAAGGTATGCGACCACCAACTGTGCCCGTGCCGGCGCCGGAGACTGTTACGGGTGTCTGATCGCGCGTGGCTGTTTGCAGGATCTCCGCAACTTCTTCGGCGCTCTCCGGAAAGACAACGCGCTCCGCATGCCCTTCAAGCATGTGACTGGCGTCGGAGAGAAACGACTGGATTTCATCGGAGTCGGATTTCGTTAACATGAGTACGACAACTGAATGGCTAACACGGCTTTGCCGTCTGATGTGCGGTGGCGGCTGTGCCCCACCGTAAGCTTCCCTCACCAGTCGTTTGGGCTACGCCCACCTTGGGGCAGAGCCCGGTTGGTTTCTCGCTCCTGGAAGGTCATAGACGTCATAGACCTTCCCCACATCAGGCGGCACAGCCGCGAACGCTAAGCGAGTTGCAGTTCGCGCTCGCGCAAAACTTTGATCCGGTCGCGCAGCTCAGCCGCCCGTTCAAACTCAAAACGTTTCGCCGCCCCACGCATTTCGATTTCAAGCCGGGCAATAGTCGCCTCAATGTTGGCGGGTGAATAGTCTTCGATCTCTTCCCACTCGGTAGGCACTTTGAAGTAATCAGCTTCAGAAGCCGTTATCAAGGTTGACTCGATAGGCTTCACAATCGTCATCGGTGTAATTCCATTCTCTAGGTTATACGCTTCCTGAATTGCGCGCCGGCGTCGCGTCTCGTCCATCGCCCGCTTCATAGAGTCAGTAATACGGTCGGCATAGAGGATCGCTTTGCCGCTGGAGTTGCGCGCCGTGCGTCCGATCGTCTGGATCAATGACTGCTCGGAACGCAGAAATCCTTCTTTGTCGGCGTCCAGAATCGCTACCAGCGAAACTTCGGGCAAGTCCAATCCCTCGCGCAAAAGGTTGATGCCCACGAGCACATCAAATTCGCCCCGTCTTAGATCGCGTAAGATCTTGATGCGCTCGAGCGTTTCGATGTCGGAATGCAGATACCGGACCCTGACGCCAACCTCAGTAAAATATTCAGTCAAATCTTCCGCCATTCGCTTTGTAAGTGTGGTCACCAGAACGCGCTCGTGACGTTCGGCTCGCCGGCGACATTCTTCCAGCAAATGATCGATCTGGCCTTTCACGGGCTGAACTTCAACTTCGGGATCCAACAAGCCGGTCGGCCTGATTATTTGCTCAATAACTTCGCCGCCCGATTTTGTTAACTCATAAGGCCCAGGCGTCGCCGAGACGTATATAGTTTGTCCGATTCGCGATTCAAACTCAGCGAAATTCAGCGGGCGATTATCGAGCGCGGAAGGCAAACGAAACCCATACTCGACCAGCGTTCGTTTGCGAGACTGATCGCCTTCAAACATTCCTCGAATCTGGGGAATACTCTGATGGGCCTCGTCGATGACCATCATCGTATCGCGCGGCAGATAATCAAGCAGCGTCGGCGGCGGTTCGCCGGGTTTCTTGCCCGTCAGGTGACGCGAATAGTTTTCAATTCCGCGGCAGAAACCCATCTCCTTGATAAGTTCCAGGTCAAACATCGTACGCTGGTGCAAGCGTTGCGCTTCGAGAAGCTTGCCTTCCGCAATCAACTTGGGCTCCCACCATTCCAGCTCGTCCTTAATTGATTTCAAGGCTTTCTTAACTGTAGGAGGGGCCATCACGTAGTGGCTCTTTGGATAAATAGGCACTCGAGAGGTATGTTTATGGACCACCTCGCCGAGCAGCGGATCTATGGTGGAAATCGAATCGACCTCATCGCCCCAAAGCTCAATGCGAAATGCCTGATCCTGATAACTCGGGAAAAGCTCAATGATGTCTCCACGCACGCGGAAAGTGCCGCGCTGGAAATTTACGTCGGAACGTACATACTGCAACTCTACAAGTTTTTTAAGGAGCGCCTCGCGCTTGATTCGTGTTCCCGGCTCGAGAAAAAGCAACATGCCATAGTAGGCATCCGGATCGCCGAGACCATATATACAAGAGACGCTGGCTACGACAATTACGTCACGCCGTTCGAATAATGCCCGAGTTGCCGACATGCGCAGGCGATCGATTTCCTCGTTAATGATCGCTTCCTTCTCAATGTAAACGTCGGCTGCCGGCACATACGCTTCCGGCTGATAGTAGTCGTAGTAAGAGACGAAATACTCGACCGCATTCTCGGGAAAGAGCGACTTAAACTCCTGGTAGAGCTGGGCGGCTAAAGTCTTGTTATGGGCCAGGACCAGCGCGGGACGCTGCGTACGTTCGATGACGCTGGCAATGGTGAACGTCTTTCCGCTACCGGTTATCCCAAGCAGAACCTGGTCTTTGTGCCCGTCGCTAAGTCCGCGCACTAGCGATTCGATGGCCTGAGGCTGATCGCCTTTGGGCTGATAAGTTGAATGAAGTTTGAATGCCATGAGACCGTAAATAGTAAATGGTAAATCGGAAATAGTGAAAAGCAGTAAGAGGTGAATAGTAAATGGTGAATGGTAATAGTAGGTTCATGCCTCAACAGAAGATCTAATTCGCCAGGGAAGACGAAGGCCGCGAAGAACTGATTTCGTTCTTCACGGCCTCGCAAGGTTCTTACTATTTACTATTCACTATACACCGGATTTAAGCTGCCGACGGGGTGCTCTCGCGAGCCTGGCTGCTAATCTGGTAAATCGCCTCCATAACCGCTGAACGAACTTCTGACGGTAATGAGCCGCGCACTGCAAGGCGGCGAAATGCTGGGACTATTTCAGACTGGCCGCTGAGTGCCAGCAGTTTGACGACGGCGATCCGAACCTCAACGTTGGGATATTCTTCGATTGCTTGCATGAGCGGATGAACCTCCCCGGCCTTGGCCATCAGGAAGAGCAACGAAAACGCGTCGTAAGTCTTCTCGCGGCTCTCTCCCGTCAAGTTGCCCACCGCTTCGGCAGCCAGTCCGGAGGCAGCCAACGCCTGACCTATCTTGCGACGTCGGTCGGTTGAGCCTTCACGCAGTGCTCGCGTAAACGTGGCCGCGCGATCAGGATTTAGATCAAAAAGAGCGCGGGCTGCCGCATTGCGAACTTCGACGACTTGATCATCGAACGCAAGACTAATGAAACGAAAAGCATCATCGCCACCAATCTGCGCGACTTCCCTTAGCGCCAATTCGCGTTCACTGGCTTCGGAGCTATTAAGCCGTTTCAAAACGTCCGAAGGAATACCCGAGTCATCTTCTGCTGAAGTGATTCCCTTTTCCAGAAACACAAGATCGAGGCCTTTTGCCGATTCCGGATCCTTTGCGCTGGCAAACGGGGCCTCTTCAGTTGGACTCGTGGGATATTCATCAAGCGCCAAAGTATCGAAGATGTATTCGTCCTGATCGCTGCCGGCCACCCAGGGGGTGTCCGCCTCAGAAGACTCCGGCGACATGACTTCAACTTGGAACAGCTTTTCCTGCGGGTGGATTTCGTTGCCTGGCTGCAGCCGAGTTCGCTCCTCTTGTAGTCGCGCTTCGTCTTCAGTCCTGGCGCGAACCTCGTCGGCAAGCCGTTGTGCTTCCGCGTTTGCCTGGAGTTGGGCTTTCTCTTCTCTTAAGCGCGCCTCAGCTTCGATGAGGCGACGCGCTTGCTCTTCAGCCTTAAGGCGAATCTCTTCGGCGACGAGTTGTGCTGCTCTTTCGGCTTTGAGGCGAGCTTGCTGCTCAGCCTGGAGACGAGCCTCCTCTTCTTTCAATTTCGCTTCAGCTTCAGAGCGGAGACGCGCTTCGTCCTGAGCTCGCAAACGTATCTCTTCGGCAATCCGGCGAGTTTCAGCTTCCGCTTTGGCGCGACTTTCCTGTTCGGCTTCAAGTCTTGCCTCTTCTTCTTTCAGGCGGGCTTCAGCTTCCGCGCGGCGACGCACCTCTTCTTCTGTCTTTAACCGGGTTTCCTCAGCCTGGAAGTGCGCTTGTTCCTCGGCCTTAACTCTCGCTGCCCTTTCGGCTTCCAATCTTGCCGCTTCTTGTTTTAAGCGCGCTTCAGCTTCCGCGCGGCGATTCGCCTCGGCTTCAGTTCTCAGCCGAGTTTCTTCCGCGAGCGTGCGTGCTTCCTCTTCGGCCCTGGCATGCGCTTCCTGTTCGGCCTGCAGTTTTGCTTCTTCTTCTTTCAACCGCTCTTCAACTTCGGCGCGCCGACGAGCTTGAGATTCCGCCTTGAGACGAATTTCCTCGGCGGTCTTTAACGTCTCTTCTTCGGCCCGTGCTTCTTGTTCCTGCAAACGCGCCACGGCCTCAGTGCGACGCTTGATTTCGGCTTCGATACGAAGGCGCTGCTCTTCTTCAGCTTTACTCAGGGCGAAAATCTCTGCCTTGATATGTTGCTCTTGCTCAGTCCTTCGCCTGGCTTCTTCTTCCAATCTGCTCCTTACAGATCCGAGCTCAGTAAGGTACCGCTCTTGCTCTTCAGCCTGCTCCGCAGCTCGTTGTTGCTCTTCCGCAGCGCGGCGTAACGACTCAGCCAGAAGTGCCTCGTCAGCAAGGCGTTTTCGCTCGAGTTCACTTTGCTGAAGTTCAGCCGCCATCTGGCGTCGTGATTCTTCTTCAGCCTTGGCGCGATGCTGGGTGTCAATGAGCAATCGCGCTTCGTGTTCCGCCTTCTGTCGAGCTTCGTCCAATTCAGATCGACGACGCGATAGCTCTGCTGCAACCTGCATCAGGGTTTCCTGGTCCACAAGAAAACGAGCTTCCTCAACGCGATCGCGTTCCTCTTCCTCTCGAAGTACCCGCGCTTCTTCGGCGACGCGGTGAGCCTCGTCCGCCACGCGAGCGCGAAGTTCTTCTTCCGCTCGGCGTCTTGCTTCTGCTTCAGCCCGAATACGCTCTTCGACCGCGGCCCTCATTTGGACGTCCTCGAATGCGCGCGCCTCAGCTTCTTCCTCGTCACGCCGACGAGCTTCTTTTTCCGCCTGGCGCTTTACTTCCTCTTCTGCTTCAAGCTTGGCTTCCGCTTCAGTCCGGATACGCTCTTCGACCTCAGCCTTCATTCGGGCTTCCTCGGCTGCGCGTGCCTGAGCTTCTTCTGCTGCGCGACGACGGAGTTCTTCTTCTATGCGGCGGCGCATTTCCTCTTCCGCCTTTCGTCGGACTTCTTCTTCTGCACGCGCCCGAGCTTCTTCTTCTGCTCGCCGCGCTGCGTCCTCCCTGGCCTGGCGAAGGGCTTCCTCTTCCGCCAGCTTGCGAGTAGCCTCAGCTTCTGCTCGTTTCTGCGCAAGTTCTTCCGCGGCCTTTCGGAGCGTTTCGGCCTCCAAACGAAACTGAGCTTCCTCTTCAGCACAAAGACGTGCTTCTT
Source organism: Pyrinomonadaceae bacterium (assembly GCA_051004635.1). Lineage (GTDB taxonomy): Bacteria > Acidobacteriota > Blastocatellia > Pyrinomonadales > Pyrinomonadaceae > PSRF01. The sequence goes on along the minus strand of JBPCKD010000119.1, from coordinate 10,844 downwards.
TTTCAGCGCGAAGTCGAGCTTCCTCTTCTGCCCGGCTGCGCACTTCTTGCTCGTCTCTCACTCGGGCCTCTTCATTGGCGCGTTGGCGCGCTGCCTCTTCAGCCATTCGCCTGCGTGCTTCTTCTTCAGCGCGGATGCGAGCTTCAACTTCCATCCTGACCTGCGCTTCTCTTTCCGCCTTAACCCGGGCTTCATCTTCACCTATTCTTCGCGCAGCCTCGGCTTCGAAGCGTTTGTGTTGCAAAGCCTGTGCGGCCTTTCTTAACGCTTCCTCTTCGAGGCGCAACTGCTCATCAGTCGCATCGAGATTATTGTCAGTAGTATTGTTTACACGGTCCGGCATGACTGGGCGAACCTGGGTGCTTAACGACTCCCGTTGCTCAAAAGAGCTGAGATATTCGGCAAAGATCTCATGCCTCTGCTTTTTCGGTTCTGAGGTTGCCACTGCTTTTTCAACCCCCGGTGTTGCCGGCAGGGATTCAGCTGTTTTTTCAACTACCGGAAGCGCACGCTCTGGTTGCGGCGCCGGCCTCTTCGCTTCAGTCACTGCGATCGCATTGATTGCGTGTCGAATCACAGCTTCAGGTAGCTGTCTGCTTGTTTCGCGCAGGAGCAGCTCGTTGAGTGAAGGAATCGCTGCTGAATCTCCCAGTTGGCCAAGTGACTCGGTGACAGCTCTGCGGACTTCCGGCGCGCTGTCATGGAGTGCGGCTATGAGGTGAGCCGTGACCATCGGGCTGCGCACAACTCCCAGCTTACGCGCTGCCGCCGCACGTTCAGCAGGAGAATCACCGGATCTTAATTGCCTGGTCGTTTCCTCGAAATAACCGTGATTCATAAATGCGCGGCGAGCAAAATCGTGCTGATCGGAATCTCGGCTACCGAGCGCGTCTAATAGCTTCCCGGCGATAATTTGCCGCGCGGCAAAATCCTTCGGACCAATGATGCTCTCGTCATACTTCCTTCCGGATAGAAGCTTTTTGACTTCGCCGTCGGCAGAGTCGGATTGAGCAGGGATACTGGATAAAGGCCGTTCTGAACTCAAGGGTGTTGCCTCCGGGGAATTCCATTTACTGCTAGCTGGAGCCCGACTTTCGGTTTCTTCTGAAGTTGGGGGTGGTGTTCGACTCTCCGTAAGGCTGTATTCCGGGTCGCTGGTCTTGAGAATTGCAATCAGATCAAGTTTATGGGCAGTAAGAGCTTCGCGAAGGGGCGCGGTCAAGGTCCCTTTTGGCGCATCAACCATGAGGCGCTCATTATCATCGCCCTTGAGCGCCAGCTTGATGCCAAGCTCGGCACAACGCTGCATTAATGATTGAACGGTCATAACTCGAAAACCTCCCGCTCCTGATCCTCATCGCTGGACGAGCGTGAGGAAGTGCTTGTGGGAACCGACGCGTGATTCGATGGGGCGGCCACTGCGGCCGATCGTGCTAGCGCTTGTTCCGGCTTTTGCTTGTCACCGTCTGCATTCTCTTGAATCCGGCTCGTTCGTGGAGCATTGTCAAAAGCGACTGGAACAGCCGATGGATTCAGCTCGCTCGTCCTGGGAGGAGCTGTGTTTTCGTTAGCAAAGTCTCTCGACACCATGTTGGAAGCGGGGGAGTTTCCTGCAGCAACGATGGCTGGACTATTCTGTGCGACATCTGAAGAGTTCTTTGGTTGTGCAAGAGCCGTTGCCGCCCGTTTCGCCTTAACCACATTCTTACGCCGGCGAAATAAAAGCGCAGCAAGAAACACCAACAGGCAAAGCAAGAGCAGGGCGCCGAGCAATGTCGCTTGCCGATTCGCATTAATCCATTCCAGAGCAATGTCGCTCCGGCTCTTCCCCTTTTGGGGGCCGGTCAGGCCCGAAGAGTTCACAGGTTGCGAGGCAACTGGTGCGGCGGGCGTACTTGTCGCTAATGCCGGGTAACCCGGTGTTGATGAGGGCTTCGCAGCCGGGGAAGGTTCATACCTGGAAACAGGTGGGGAAGGTTGAGACTTAGAAGAGCTTGGTGACGCTCCAGACTTGGGAATACCAGACGACGCCTCCGACCTGGAAGTATTCGATGACGCCGCAGACGACGGTCCAGACCGGGACGCGCCAATGTTGCCGGCAGGTCGACTGCTGCCTGTCCTGCCTGAGTCCCCGCGCGGACTAGTCAGAGCTGAGTGGCTACGCGGAGTTTGGAAATCATTTGTTCTTCCAATAACTACTCGTTCGCGAGTTGCCTGCGGTGAACCGGGCGAGCCCGGAGGCATCGGCCCCGCCGCGTCACTCCCGCGCCGTTGCAGAGTTCGCGGATTATTGGAGCGAACGATTCCATCTGTTGGGACATTTGTCCCGCGATTGGATCTTGTGTTCGTACGATTACCGCGCCCCATCCTGTTCGGCGCGGAAAAAATCACGTCGAGCCGATTTGAGCGCTGATCAACGCGAGCAGTAGCCCCAGGCTGTAACTTAAACGAAACGACGACACTGTCCCCGACCTTCTGGATCTGCACATCGTCAAATCCGTCACCCCGGAAGCGAGGCTGTAATCCGATGAAATCGGCAAGAGGAATCCTCACATAGAATCGATCACCTCGCCGGAAGGCTTCATAGTCACTCAGAGCCAGGTCAGAAACGACTGTTACTCGCGCGCCCTCGCTAACTTCTCCAATTTGGAGGGACATAATGCGCTTCTGGTTTTTTGATTGCGCTGCCCCTGGGGTAAGCGCGAACCAGATCGACACGAGCGACGCCAACAGCGCGAAGCCGCAACGCGCTCTATTCCCGAGAATCGATTTGAGGAAGTTGATTTTCATTGGGGCAATGAAGGGGAGACTGCCGGAGGTATTATCCGATGCCGGAGTACTCGCAGTCCAGAGGATCATGATTCAAGGTCAACCTGGTGCGGCTGGACTACTGCCTCACCGTACTTCGGCTCCATCGGCAGGTCGAGGTGAGCCTTTGCATCTTCAAGCGAGTCCAACTCTGGGTTCCAATCCAAGTCGGGAGACTTCGGAGTCTCATCTTTCGCGGGTTTGGCCTGCTCCACTTTGTAAATCGCTTCGAGCAACGCCGTTTTGACGTCTTCGCGCATACCGTCCGTTACAGCGAGTTCTCTTAACTGATTGACAATGCCGGAATGGCCGGTTCTCGCCAGTAAGTGCACAACTTTAAGGCGTACATCAACGTTCGGGTGAACTGAAATTGCTTCCAATACCGCTTCGTTCATATTCGCTTGGGATAACAAGCAAATCAGAGAAAACGCTTCGTAAGCTTGGCGGTGATCGCTGTTCGCAAGTCGATCCAGGTTTTGAGAAACGATTCCGGCTTGTAGACAGGCCTTGGCAACGTTAACTACCGTCTCCTTATCGCTGGTTTCGAGTACGCGAACATATGCGTCAGCGCGATCGAAACTGAGACGATTCAACGAACGCGCCGCGGAGGCTCGGACCTCGCGCGACTCGTCCGCCATGCCAATCAGAACAGCGGGGAAAACTGATTCGTGATTGATTGTGCCTAGGCTTGAGATCGCCAATGAACGAATATTCGGCTCAGAGTCATGACGAGCGACCTTGGCGATTGCGTCAACTGCACTCTGAACTCGAAACTGGACCAGGGTCTTCAACGCTTCAGAACGCGTCTGGACATCGATACTATCCAGTAATGAAAGAGACTCCGCCAGCCGCTGATCGTCGGAGCTTTCGGGTAGGTTCTCGACCGACAACGCTGGTTCGAGGTGGGTGATTTCCTCGATTATGTTTCCGCGTCCGGACCCCAGCAACGACTGTTCAGGCGCTATTGCATCGAAAAAGTCTAATCCATCAACTGAGCAAGCACTCAAAGTGCGGCTCAACAATGCACTTGGCACATCCGGATGCATTCTGGCGATGTCCAATAACGCTCCGATAGCCGACGGAAGTTTCAATTCGCCAATGCTCACCACAGCCTGGTTGCGAACGATCGATTCCGAGTCGTAAAGGCCTTCAAGCAAGAAAGGCAAAGCTGCGGGCGATTTGATCTCACCCAGGGCACGCGCTGCTGACGTTCGCTCGAAAGCATCAGGCGCGAGCAGTAGCGCCGCACATTGGCGGGCCACGAATCCATACTCCTCCAGAGCTTCGCGAGCCCTAAGTTGAGACTTCTCTTCCAGATTAGGTGAATTGACACCCTTGATCAGCGAGGTCTGTATTGCGCGTCGGTCATCGATCGCGCGCGATGCCAGCACGTCGATTCGGTGAGGCTGGCCAAGCAGTAGTTTCCCGACTTCTTGATCTATTCGATAGGCACCATACAAAGAGGTTGGACCAACGACCGGCAAACGAGCGACCGCTTGGCGCGATGATCCGCTAGCGGGGGCGGATTCGCCGGCTCTAACCAAGCTCATACCGTTCTCTCCCCTGTGAGCGCTTCCAGCTTGGTCATTGGTCAGAGACCCTTCAGATTCGAGCACTCCGACCTTGTCGGAAAGTGAAGGAACGTTATCGTCTAGAAGCGCTTGCTTCGAGTGAAGCCTTCGTGAGACGAGTAAACCAAATAATCCGAGAGAAATTACAATCAAAACGCTTGTGCCAGAAAACACGGACGCCAGCAAGCCGTCATTCTCATCCTGGACCTTTATCTCAGATGCGGTGGAATCCGGAACCGGACTGTTGCCCTGCGGATTTATCTCGTTAGGACTGATGAGCGGTGGCCCTGAGTCACCCTTTTCTGCGCTACGGCCGTTTGCCGCCTCGATCCCCGCATTGGCTGCACGCCAACTAGCGGTCATGTCTTCAACCTTAGAAGGTCCGGACGTCGCACTATCGTTTTGTGCTCGACTCGAGGACTGAGAGTCCTCGAGAAGACGCCCCTCTCCTTCCAGCTTGCCGTCGATCACAAAGTTTAATTGGTTGTGACCAGACTGCACACTAACTCGCGTGCCGGGTTTTGTCTGCAGAAGCAGTTCCATCGAATCGCCCACTTTGCGAACCTTTACGCCGCGGCCCGTCTTTAGCGAATCGACTGGAACCGTGTTGGGAAGGACGACGTGGTAGCCCTCATTGTCTTGCCAGGTCTGGGCTCTGCTTAGCGAGCCATCGGCCGCGATCGATACTACGGTTCCGAAGGAGGATCCCTGAGAGGAGACACTCTTGACGGTAACAGGAACATCCAACTTTTGAGCCTGGGAAACTAGTAATGGAGCGGCACCGATGGCAGCCAGGGACAAGGCAAGTACTGTTACGAGCCTGAATCGCACCAGGAGTAGGTCGGTTCGTCGGGCAAAGCGAAGGGTTGCGGATGGTTTGAGAAAGTTCTTCATGATGAAGGTATCGCCCGAGAGTTGGGGTTCAAGGAGCCTTGTCCGGGCTAGGAAGGGTCAGGTCTGTCAATTGAAGACTGCAGTTGACGCGGGGCGAGACGACGAAGCAAAGCCTATTCGTCGCTGAACTTGTAGCCAATTCCCCAAACGGTCAAGACCATTTGAGGGTTTTCCGGGTTCTCTTCGATCTTGGCTCGCAATCGGTTGATGTGTGAATCAATGGTCCGATCATAGCCTTCATAGGAGTAGTCCCAGATCTTTTCAAGCAGGTATTTGCGGGGGAAGACCCTACCCGGGTTCGCTGCAAAGAGCCGAAGAAGATCGAACTCTTTTGGAGTTAAGTCCACTTGACGCTCTCCGATAGTAACGTCACGTCTTGCCGGATCGATGCGAAGCCTGCCACGAATGATGGGGGCCTCGTCTTTGGAGCCGTCGCTGCTTGAAGCAGTTCTACTTCGACGCAGCACAGACTTAATGCGGGCTTCCAGTTCGCGCAAGCTGAAGGGCTTGGTGATGTAATCATCCGCGCCCATCTCCAGACCAAGCACTTTGTCAACTACATCATCCTTTGCGGTAAGCATTAGAATAGGTAAGTAACTCACCTTCTCCCTCAACTCCCGACAAACAGCCAATCCATCCATTTTTGGCAGCATCAGGTCCAACACAACAGCGTCTGGAGGATCATCCAGCGCTGTCTTCACACCCATTAAGCCATCTTCTACGGTTTTCACGTTGTAACCGGCACGAGTGAAATACTCGCTAATAGCGCTCGAGATATTTTCGTCGTCTTCAACGACAAGCAGGGAAATCTTGCGCTCAGTTGGTTCGGTGGACTGACTGTCTCTGGAAGTTTTCTGTCTGTCAGTAGCTGTTGTTGTCATCAGAATGACTCATTGGAACTGACAAGCAGGGGATTCGGAGGTCTGGCGCCATTGGGTACGACGCCACTCGGGCGAAGGAATACTACAGGAGTAGCTTTCCAAACTCAAGCCCTAAGTTCAAACTATCTTTTTAGTGACATTTCTCAAGCCCTTTGCCTTCGGCAGTTTAGGCCGGGTTAACTGATGACGGGGCGTAGCTACCTGGTACGTTTCTGGGACTGGCAAACTCCGAAATAGCCATTGCAGCACTCGATTGAGAGGTGACCGATTCAACGGCCCCGGTAAGCCAGTATCAGTTGAGTGAAATATCGGTCGGTGTGCCGAATATTTGCGTGGCCCATCATCAGCCGCGCAATCTGTTTCTGGTTGAAGCCTTCCTCCGAATGCTGCAGTGCTATAGGCAGCTTAGGAAAAGTTAGATCCTGCACATCCAGTTCGATCAGCGGCACGAAGGAAACAGTCCTCCACTGTACTTATCGGCTAGTCTTTAATGAAGGACATGATAACGGGAGCTGTTCTTCGCAAGTTCAAGAAATTCGTACACTGATCAGCTTTGGCTTGAAAGCGACGGCATGACGCTCCGCGGTCCGGGGCCGTTGCACTGCATAGCGTGCGTTAGACCGTCAACTTAAAACGTTGGCTTTCTTGACAAAGCCTTTGCTCGCGAGCAGAATCCGGCTCACCGTTTACGAAAAAAATCCAATCAGACTTCGATGAGTACTCCAAACGAATGACGCACGCCGCCGCACTCCTGCAAACGTCCCTTTCTGACTTGAAGTTAGTGAGACGCGGAAAAGTGCGCGACGTCTATGCGGTCGACGAGGAGCACCTCTTGATCGTCGCCACTGATCGCATTTCTGCTTTTGATTGCATCTTGCCTACCGCGATAGCGCGTAAAGGGGAAGTGTTAACTTCGCTTTCAAAGTTTTGGTTCGAGAAGCTGGCTCACATTATTTCCAATCATCTAGTCACAACAAACCTTGAAGAAATGCCCGGGGTTATGGAGCGGGCGGAAAACATCAAGGATCGATCAATGCTTGTTCGAAGAGCTGAGGTCTTTCCCGTTGAATGTGTTGTAAGGGGCTACCTGGTCGGTTCCGGCTGGAAGGATTATCTGCGAACTGGCGAAGTGTGTGGTCATAAACTCCCTGAGAACCTCCTCGAATCTGCTGAACTAGACGAGCCAATCTTTACGCCATCAACAAAAGCTGACGAAGGCCACGATGAGAATATTAGTGAAGAACAAATGCGCGGGATAATCGGCACACCGACGACCGACCGCTTGCGCGAAATTTCGCTACGTCTCTATAGCGAAGCAAGAGATTACGCTCGCGGTCGCGGAATTATTATCGCGGATACTAAGTTTGAATTTGGACGAGATAGGAACGGGGAAATTATCCTGATTGACGAGGTCTTAACTCCGGATTCCTCGAGGTTTTGGCCTGCAGAGAGTTACAGTCCAGGAAAATCTCAACCGTCGTTCGATAAACAGTTTGTCCGCGACTATTTGGAGACGCTTGACTGGGATAAGCGGCCTCCTGCTCCGCCACTTCCCTCTGAGGTGGCAAAAGCCACCACCTCGCGCTATCTGGAAGCTTATCGGCTTCTAACTGGAAACGATCTCTGATTCTGTGCGATCCGCTGCCGTCTGACTGGAGTTTCAAAGAAAATGCGCGCTCGCCTCGAAGCACTGATTGACGAAATGCTGGATGGCCAAATACTTCTTGCTGAGGCATTAAGCGAATTCGAAAAGCTCTACATCAAAAAAGCTCTCTCCCGAAACAAAGAACACCTTTCCAAAACTGCGAAGGCACTCGGAGTCCACCGAAATACCATCTCCAAGCGAGTTGCCGCTTACCAAAAGGAGTCGCGACCCCTGGCCCGGACGGCCAAAGGCGGCGCGCGCTAGTCTACTCCTCAGCGGCCCTACCTCGCGGTACCACATCCCTCCAATCTGAACTCGCGAAGTTGACAATGGACCGCCGGCGAATTATTCTTAGCACTCATCCGCACTGAGTGCTAGATTGCAGGTCTGGCCGGATTTTTTAGATCTAATTAGTTCGTAATCTTAACCAGGAAAACTGAAAGGAGAACTCCAAAGAATGGCGACAAATATTACTCCTCTGCATGACCGCGTTATCGTGCGTCGCATTGACGAGGGAGAGCAAGTTCGGGGAGGAATCATTATTCCCGACACAGCCAAAGAAAAGCCGCAGGAAGGCGAGGTCGTGGCGGTCGGCCAGGGAAAGTACAAGGAAGATGGGACCAGACAGCCCCTCGACGTCAAAAAAGGCGATCGAGTTCTGTTTGGCAAATACAGTGGTTCTGAAATCAAGATTGACGGTGAAGAGTTGCTGATCATGCGGGAAGACGAAATCCTGGGGATCATCGAACGCGCCGGCGCGGCAAGCGGCACGAAGAAGAGCGGCAAGTAGTCCACCAGACTCAGCCGCACTTTTTGTTTCTAAATCAAATTCAAAATTTCAGCAGGAGATAAGACAGAATGGCAAAGCAAGTAGTTCATGGCGAGGAGTCGCGCGCGGCAATTTTGCGTGGGATCAATCAACTCGCCGACGCTGTGAAGATTACGCTCGGCCCCAAGGGCCGCAACGTGGTAATAGATAAAAAGTTTGGCTCACCGACCATAACCAAGGATGGCGTCACGGTCGCTAAGGAGATTGAACTTAAGGACTCCCTCGAAAACATGGGGGCTCAGATGGTACGTGAAGTCGCGTCCAAAACCTCTGATGTCGCCGGCGATGGAACGACTACCGCAACAGTGCTCGCGCAGGCAATTTTCCGCGAGGGCGTGAAAACCGTTGCCGCAGGCGCCAATCCAATGGCGCTCAAGCGGGGCATCGACAAAGCAGTCGAGCGCGCGACGGAAGAGATCAAGCGCCTGGCAAAGCCCGTCAAGGGCGACATGATTGCGCAGGTGGGCACTGTTTCAGCGAATGGTGATTCCACCATCGGAAATATCATTGCCGAAGCTATGAACAAAGTCGGCAAGGACGGCGTCATCACCGTTGAAGAGTCGAAGACGATGGAGACTTCGCTTGAGGTGGTCGAGGGAATGCAGTTTGATCGCGGATACCTCAGCCCATACTTCGTCACCGACCCAGAGCGCATGGAAGCAGCCCTGGAGAATCCGCTGATCCTCATCCACGAGAAGAAGATCAGCTCGATGAAGGACCTTCTACCGCTGCTTGAACAGGTGGCGAAACTGGGCAAGCCAATGCTAATCATCGCCGAAGACGTCGAAGGCGAGGCCTTAGCCACCCTCGTTGTCAACAAGCTCCGCGGCACCTTGAACATCGCGGCAGTTAAGGCGCCCGGTTTCGGTGACCGTCGCAAAGCGATGCTCGAGGACATTGCGATCCTTACCGGAGGCAAGGTCATTAGCGAAGATCTCGGGATCAAACTCGAGAACGTCAAACTCGAAGATCTGGGTCGCGCCAAGAAAATCACTATCGACAAGGACAACACAACTATTATCGAAGGCGCGGGCAAGCAATCAGACATCGAGGGTCGCGTCAAAACCTTGCGTGCTCAGATTGAAGAGACGTCCTCTGACTATGATCGCGAGAAACTGCAAGAGCGTCTCGCGAAGCTCGTCGGCGGTGTCGCGGTCATCAAGGTTGGCGCCGCTACTGAGACCGAGATGAAAGAAAAGAAGGCGCGGGTTGAGGATGCCATGCACGCCACGCGCGCGGCCGTCGAGGAAGGCATCGTGCCGGGCGGCGGCGTAGCGCTTGTTCGCGCGGCCAAGGCGCTCGAGAAGTTTTTGACTAACAAGGCGGGCGAAGGCGATCCCGACGAGCAGATTGGCGTCAACATAGTCCGGCGCGCGCTCGAAGAACCCCTGCGCCAGATTGTGCAGAACGCCGGCAAGGAAGGCGCGGTTGTTGTCGAGCGTGTTCGTTCTGAGAAGAACGAGAATTTTGGCTTCAATGCGCAGACAGAGGAGTACGAGGACCTCGTCAAAGCGGGTGTTATCGATCCTGCAATGGTGACGCGCATTGCTCTGCAGAATGCGGCCTCGATCGCCGGCCTGATGTTAACCACCGAGGCAATGGTTTCCGAGATTCCCGAGGATGACAAAGGCAGTCCGGCTATGCCGGGCGGCATGGGCGGGATGAGTGGAATGGGAATGTAGTCAGCTTCCCTTCCTTCGAACCGAACCAAGCGGCTTCGCTCCCAGTGGGCGAGGCCGCATTTTTCTTTCCTGTGTCACGAAGCGGGATTCAATAACCTCGCCCTTCCTAGTGCCATGTTGTAGCACGAGTCGGGGGTAACTAAGAGTTTCCGTCTTAAGGCGCCTGATTGCCAGCTTTGTTTCGACCTCTCGAATGTCCTCCTCTGAACCTTCGATCTCCATAAACAACCCGAAGGGCAACTCGTCAATCACGATTTCTGTCTGTGCTAACCGCCACGTTTCGCGACGTTTCTCATATAACAACGCCGCAGTAAACCCGAGAGCTTCCAGAATCAATTCCATGGCGTCAGGATCGTCTACCTGGGTCTCATCCTCGCGGCGGTGCTTCATATCTAAGCGCGGAGGAAGGCTTTCCTTGTACGTCAGGACACCGCGATTCCCAATACGGCGCAGTCGCAACACCGCGCGCTCTACATCAAGAGTTTCGCCAGTATAGAGCGTGTTCACTTCCAGATCTTCGCCTTCCCGTTTGGC
>JBPCKD010000118.1:0-6343 GCA_051004635.1 Pyrinomonadaceae bacterium | reverse complement strand
ATTTCTCGGTCCTTGCTAACTCTGTCCGCAAAGCTAAGCTAACTTCCAGTAGCCAAGCAAAAGTAGTCCATAGTGAAAACGAACGATCTGAGAAACACCCTGCAAATGGTAAGGGTCTTGGCGTCCCGTACGGGAGTCGAACCCGTGTCGCCGCCGTGAAAGGGAAGCGAATTCACTGTAATTCAAGGAAACCTAGCGGCAAGGATAGCACTCTGCCGCACTTCACCGACTCAGAAGAACGCTTATTGGACGCATAATGGCTTACGGATTGCTGAGAGTAATTCTTTGAAGCGAAAAGCGGCTCCCAAGCTTGGGTAGCCGCGCTGCCTTTGTGCCAAGAAGGAACTAGTGCGGATCTTTCGGTCCTCTGAACCCTCTGAAATCAGGGTTGTTGTTAAAGACGCACACGTTCTGTAGGCGCACGTCCCCGTCGTCCCTCGTGCTGTTCTCGATGCCCGCCCTGAAGCTCCCCGTGACGCAGGTGTTGCAAATCAGACCCGACGAGTCATCCTCGTACTCGATGCCGTTGCCGGGGTTAGGAGTATTGACGCGGGGGAAATCTGCGGCCCCGACGCGAAAACCCGTGGCGCTCACCTGCGTGTTGTTGATCTTGACTTTAGCGTGGCCTTGAACGCGGATTCCGTAGTTGGTGTTATTCTCGATGCGGCAATCATCGATCAGCACTTTGGAAGAGCCGCTTACCCGAATGCCCTCCGTCCAATTGCGGCTTACGATATTGCGGATCGTGACGAAGCGGTCGGCGGGCGCGTTCACGATGATGCCGGGCGCTTGCTGCCGAGCTCCGTTGCCCGGATCGCCTTGCAGCACTGCGTCAACGTTCGCCTCCACCCCTTGAGCGGCTTCGAGCGTGACGTTACCGTTGGCGGCGGTGATGCTGACCACTTCGGCAAAAGTGCCGGACGTGACGATGACGACCCGGCCATTCTGGTTAGCGCCGGTTCCTCCACCCGCGCCCAGCGCGGCGGTGATTGTACCGAAGACCCTGTCACCGTCCGTGTCTTCTGCTGTGCCGATGCGCCCGTCGCCGTCATAATCGCCGCACGTTCCTGGGGTTATCACTGGAGAGCTGCCCGCCGGAGGCGTCAGGCAGTTGCCTTCTACAAAGACAGGGTGATTAGCTGAAACATCTGTCGTGCCCCAGCCAGCCATGCAGAGTATCGCCGTTATCATCATTAATGGTAATGCCACTGGGATTCTCTTGAACGTTGAAGTTGGTTGTCTCATTAACGCACTCCTTTTAACGATAGGGGAAGTTGAGCGCACAAGCCGTTGCCCATAACAATCATGCCGCGCGGAGCTGGCTCGCTGATATTGGAATTCCTTATTTGCCGGTGTACGCGATTTCCTTCGCCGTTCTCCGACCTTTACGGAACCGGGCTGGAACATGCCCGACCCTGCCCCCAACTGGCCATTAATTTTGCAACGCCATCTGAATGCGATGCCCGGCGAGAATAATTTCTCAGCTTTCGTTCGCGGTCACCTCATCGCAAAGGACGCCGTTATAGTTGGTTCAAGGGAATGGCGATGCCGGTGACTTGGTTCTGCGAACTGAATGTCCCGCGCAGAGCGGCCTTTCCCGTGAAGAGCGTGATGCGGTAGAAGCGCGCTTGCCCGCCAGTCGTCAGCGAGGCTAACCCTCGGATGTCAACGGTCGAATTGTTCCGGATCGTGCTGTAAATGTCGAACCCGATAACCGGTGTCGTATCGACCGTCAGTTTGCCCGTAGCGTTGAGCGTCCCTGCGTTCGGCGGCGCTTGGATCGCGATCTGGTCGAGCAGCGAGTCGGCGGCGTAGAGCGTCGTCGCGGTGTTAGGATCGGCATCATTGTTGGTGTAGGCCGAGCCGGCGATACCGTTGGCCGTCACGCTGGGCGCGTAGTTGAGCGTGCCGTCAACTATCGTCGCACCGGTGTCAACATTCGCACGAAGGTTCTGGCCGTTGTCGCTGGTGACGCGGAGGCGATCAACCACGGGGTTAAAGTCCACGCCAAAAAAGTTGCCGGAGAGCGCTACGTTCAGACGAGAGCGCAAGGTGGCCTGCGCCGTGTCGACGTTTATTGTATAGACGCCGCCCGCGTTGCCGAGACCATATAGATCACCGCCATCACCATCGTTGCCAGTGGCCGGGCGGAAGTCGATCCCGACGAGGCGCGTATCTGTGATCAAACCGGACACGGTGCCGATGTTGGAGGCATTGCCGGGAGCGTTTTCGTCGAAGCAGATGAGTCGCTGATCGGCGGTCAGCCCGACGACTGAGAGAGTGCCGAAGCTGCCACCAAAATCGCCGCCACTAAAATCGCCGCCACCACCACCACCGCCGCCATTGCAACGGCCACCGTCGCCTCGGTCGCCATAAGAGCGTTCTTGCCCGACCGCGGCGCCGACCATCAAGGTTATTAAAGCGAAGAGCGCAAGCGCGCCCATCAGACTTCCTTTACGCAGTCTTTTTCCTATATTTAACATTCTACAGATCGATTCCAAACAGGGGATTCAGCCTGATGTAGGGCACAACTTATGCCGCAGCTGATTATTCGTTTAAGAGACTGCAATTAGTGAATTTGAGCGTGTAGATGCGTTGAGAAAAGTCGTTGAGACATCTTAACGCCTCACCAATGTCTCAGGTGAGACAGTAGTGAGACGGCAATTACTCACTCTGCGGCCGCCTCTGGCGCTAAACAACACCGCGTAACCTGAATTACTTACTCAATGGGGAGGATGTTGAGGTTGGCGAGGCGGCGGTAGAGCGTGGCCCGACTGATGCCGAGCAGGTGGGCGGCTACGGTGCGGTTGCCTCTGGCATTTTCTAAAGCCGCGAGCAAGCGTTGCCGCTCGTCCGGCGGCTGCGGCGAAGGCGGCACGTTGTCGGGAAGCGTTTGCAGGTAATTCGATTCGAGTAATTCCATCGGTAAGTCCTCGCCTTGGACGACAAAGCCTTTGCAACGAATGACGGCGAACTCGATGGCGCTCTTCAATTCGCGCACGTTGCCGGGCCAAGTGTATTCGAGCAGCCGCCGCATCGCTTCATGGCTCACACCCTCGACGCGCTTGCCCGTCGTCATCGCGCGGCACTGCGCCAGAAACGCATCGGCCAGCAAGGGAATGTCTTCGCGCCGCTCGCGCAGGCGTGGCAGGATGATTCGCACGACGCGAATGCGGTACAACAGATCAGGCCGGAAATTATTTTTCGCGACTTCTTCGTTCAAGTTGTGCTGCGTGGCGGCGAGCACACGCACGTCAATCTTGCGCGGCTTGGATTCACCGAGGCGTGTAATCTCCCGCTCTTGCAAAACACGTAAGAGACTGGTCTGAACGTTCAGCGGAATGTCGCCGATCTCGTCGAGAAAGATGGTGCCGCCGTTGGCCGCTTCGAATAAACCGATGTGATCCGCGACCGCGCCGGTAAAGGCCCCGCGCTTATGCCCGAAGAGTTGGCTCACCAATAGCGAATCATTCTCCAGACCGGCGCAGTTGACGGCGACGAAGGCTTTCTGCCGGCGGTTGCTGGACGCGTGAATCGCCCGCGCCACCAACTCCTTGCCCGTCCCCGTCTCCCCCTCGATCAGCACCGTCGAATCAACGAGCGACACGTCCTGAATCTGCTGATAGACGAGATGCATCGGCGCGCTCTTGCCAATCAAGTCCTGAAATTGCGTCTTCTCTTCCAACAGGCGTCTGAGGTCGTACACGTCCGACACGTCGTAGAGGAAAAAGATTTTTCGGAGCGGATCGCGCGGATCATCTTGCACTTCGATTTCCAGCCATCGGCTCTGCTTGCCCGCATCCTGAAAATGAATCGGAACCCGCGCTCGCTGTGCGGCGTCGCTGCGGATCATTTGTTTGAGTTGCGTCTTGTCCTGCTCTTCGAAGGGACAGACCTGTTCCCAAGACTTGCCTAGGGCTTTCGCCGAGTTCTGGTTGAGCAAACTCTGACAGGTTTGGCTGAGAAACGTGAATTTTCCGCACTCGTCGACCATGGCGATGCCCATCCGCAGTTGATTGAGGATTGAAAGCATGTCGTCGTGGCTCTGCTCGATCTGAGCGTGCATCTCAGCGAGTTTGCTCTCCGTCCGCTTACGCTCCGTGATGTTAATGATCACACCCTGCCAGCAGAACGGCCGGTTTTCGGCCAAAACGAAGCGCCCACGATCATGGAACCAATGCGTCGTGCCGTCGCGCGCGATGACGCGGTACTCGTAGTCGTTCTCCCGCCCGGCGGCCATCGCCGCCTCGGTTTCTCTGAGCACCCATTCGCGGTCGTCCGGATGCAGAAGGCTTACCCACAAGTCGGGAAGGCGAAACCACTCCTCCAAAGTGTAGCCAAGCGACTCAATGTTCGGGCTGACGTAAATCGGAGAATACGGCGGGCGCGGGGCGGCGACATAGACGATGGCGGGCAACGATTCCACCAGGCTGCGATAGCGGGCCTCGCTTTCGCGCAGCGCCTCTTCCGCCCGTTGGCGTTCCGTGATGTCGCTGGTCAGCGTGAGGATGCATCGCTCGCCGCCGACTTCGATGATCTCGGCGGAAAACAATCCCGTCCTGATCTGGCCCGCCTTCGTGCGAAAGCGAATCTCCTCTTTATAAATCCGCCCCTTCTCGCTCAACATGTGAATGAGGCGCGGGCTGTCGTCCGGGTCGGCCCACAGATTCAACTCCAGCGTGGTGCACCCTAACACTTCCCCACTATCGTACCCAACTTCGCGCACGAAGCTGTCGTTCACGGAAAGGTATCTACCGTCCTCGTATCTGGTGATCGCCATCGGGTCGGGGCTGGCGTTGAAGGCCTTATAGAAACGCTCTTCCGACACACGCAACTCTTCCTCCGAGCGCCCGCGCTTGGTCATCTGTTCTTGCAGAGAATGGTTGATTCTTGATAGCTCGGCCGTCCGCTCCGCGACGCGCTCTTCCAGTTCATCGTGAGCTTTCCTGAGCGAGTCTTCCGCCTGTTTGCGCTCGGCGATGTCGCGGACGGAAGTGATGATGTAAGTCCGTCCGGCCACGTCGGAGGCTGAGACGGAGGCTTCGAGATCAATCAGTTTGCCGTCTTGGCGTCGCGCCTTGAATTCATAGACGGAGAGTGCCGCCTCACCCCGCACGCACCGCCGGCCAAATTCCAGAACCCGTCGTTCGTCTTCGGGAGACAAGATGGCGGAGACGTTCTGGCCGCTCAATTCTTCAGCCCGTTCGTAGCCGAGGAGACGCAAGTAAGCCTGATTCACGTAGGCGATGCGCTCGTCGCTGTCCTCGACGAGAATGCCATCACGCGAAGCCTCAAAAATAGCACGCAACCACTCTCCGCTCGGCTGCCTTCTCTCACCAACGGGAAAGGCGTCGGTGAGATCGTCCCGGCGGCGGGCATCTACTCTCGCATTATCGTTTTCGGATGGCGGGGACTTCATCTCTTGTTCCTCTGCCGGCACAATGACGGTGATTGATAATAGCATCCGGGGCTTTGTTGGCGGAGAGACGACCGGTCCAGCGGGCTTGCGAGTCTATCTTGTTCCAGTGGAACACAACGAGGCTAACAACGTGCTTCGCTACGGCGAGACACTCGTCAATCGCGATGGCAGCTTTGCGTTTACGAACCTCGCTCCGGGTGGGCTATTTCATCATTGCGCGACTCGAGCCTGCGGTCGAGACCGAGTCGACACGGCCGCGACCTTCCGCTTGGGACGCGACAACGCGACTCAAAGTGCGGCGTGAAGCGGAGACGGCGAACACGGTCGTCGAGTTGAAACGCCGTCAGCGATTAGTTGACTACACGTTGGCGCTGAAGGCGAATCAATGAGCGCCCGAGAGGGAGCTTCGATCGTGCTCGCATATTAGTGCAGTCTCAGAACTTCTGGTACAAACCACGAACTCCTTTGGACTGTTTTTCGTGCTTGCGAGCTGGGCTTGGGCCGGTGTATCATCGGCGGGGCTGGCGTCCGCTTACCACAACATATTGTGCTTTCCTACCGATGGCACAGGCTTAAACTTTATTCAGTTGTAAGTTGTTGATTCCGCTAGCGCCCACTTTACATACTGGTCATTATCAGACGCAGACGAGGATTTTGTGCCATACTTGAAACGGTCGCAAGAGTAAGGAAAAGTCTCGAGGACGATCCGATGCCGGACTAGAGAAGGCGCGAGTTGCCAGTAACAATTTACGTCACGCGGATGTAGAGTTGAGACGCCATCCGGGAATTGCACGCACTCTGCGCACAAACGCCAACGACTTGAGGAGTGGTTATCAGGCAGCCTTGTCGACCAACCCCAATTTGAAGTTTGGCCACTTTGTATCCGCGACGCGCGTTGCCCAAAATCTCGGCTCGCGGCATCCA
>JBPCKD010000117.1:0-14607 GCA_051004635.1 Pyrinomonadaceae bacterium | reverse complement strand
ACATGAGCCTCAGGCGGGGCCAAGTTCGCGGGAGTGTCGCACAGGATTCCGGAAAAATTCCGGAAAAAACACAGCGGATTACGGCGTGATGTGTTCGTAAAGTGTTGAAAGAATTGGTAGCGGGGGGGAGACTCGAACTCCCGACCTTGGGGTTATGAAACCGCCTTTGGGGTTAAGCAGACTTTGCCATTTAGTTGACATAACTTCCATCTTTATAACACTTTGCCGCCGTTACAGAGCCGTCCGATTTTGCTACGATTATCATCCTTTCACACCCATTTTCAAAAATTTCGGTGACTACAGCGTGGCAAGATTCTTGGTCCATGATGTGTAATAGTCTTGCCAGTTTTTAATATGTGGCCATACTTTTACACCTTCCTCCTTTAGCCATCCTAGTGCGCTCGTTCGCTATTCGCGAATAGCGAACGTATAATAGCCGCATGGCGCTCAAGCCTCAAGATATCGTCGTTGTCCTCAAGCTGTGCGGGTACGGATTGAATCGACCGCCGTTCGCGCAGATCGCTGCTGATCTGGCCATGAGTCAGTCTGAGGTTCATGGCGCAGTCAAGCGGGCTCAAGCTGCTCATCTCTTGCATGGATCTGAAATGAACGATCGTCCGAACTTGAGCGCGATCGAAGAGTTTCTCATTCATGGCGTCAAATATGCTTTTCCCGCAGAGCATGGTGCATCGACCCGTGGCTTTCCCACCTCTTACGCCGCTGCTCCATTGAACCGATTAATTGCTGCTGGCGATGATCCAGTTCCAGTCTGGCCCCACCCTGAAGGGACGCAACGAGGAATCGCGCTGGCACCGCTGTACAAGACTGTGCCGACTGCTGCTATGCGCGATCCGTTGCTGTATGAAAAATTAGCTCTTGTGGATGCTCTCCGTGACGGCCGCACTCGCGAACGCAAGTTGGCCGAACAAGAACTCAAAAAACTCTTGCGCATGAAGGCCGATGGCTAACAGCAATCTGGAGCTACTCAGAGTAGCCGCGAAGCTGTTGGGACCGGTTCTCGATGAATTGGTGTTTGTGGGTGGGTGCGCTACCGGTTTGCTCATCACCGATGAAGCAGCAGGCGAGGTGCGTCCCACGTTTGATGTAGATGCTATCGCCGAGATCACGTCATACGTGGAGTACACTATCTTTGGCGAACGGCTCCACAAACTCGGGTTCACTAAAGATGCGAGTGAGGGTGCTCCAATTTGTCGCTGGCGACATGGTCAGATCAAGTTGGATCTGATGCCCTTGGACGAAAAGATTCTTGGCTTTTCAAACCGCTGGTATAAGCCAGCGATCGACTCTGCGCATGAATTTGAAATCGAACCAGGCGTTCGCATTCGCGTTGTGACAGCTCCCTATTTTTGTGCGACCAAGCTTGAGGCGTTCAGAGGTCGAGGCAAAGGTGATTATTTAGAAAGCCATGATCTTGAAGATTTAATAACAGTTGTCGACGGCAGATCAGAACTCCTGGACGAACTGCGAGCGGCACCTGAGGACGTTCGGTTCTACATCGCCGGCACCATCGGTCAGATGCTGAAGGCGCCGCAGTTCATCGATGGCCTGCCTGGTTACTTGTTGCCAGACTCGGCCAGCCAAGCCCGAATTAACCAGCTACTCGTAAGGCTGAAGGAAATGGCAGAACCTCTTACCTGATTCAAGCTTATTCCTAATGATCCTTCAAATCCTTTCCGCCGCGATGCGGTAGCAGTCAATCTTTGACACCGGTTCCCAATCGAAGCGAGCTGGGTTTCGGATCAGCGTTACCTTAGGTTGAGACGCGCAGTTGAACACCACGTATAGCCAGTAGTCCTCGCCCAAGCGCTGGGCCTTTTTATATTCGTTAGCCGTGAGCGCAATCTCGCCCACCGCTGCTCGGCCTTTCACCTCGATGAATCGAGTCTCGATCATCTCCCGCTGATCAGCAGCGACCGTCCGACGCGAGATCAGGTCAAACCCACGAGTGTCGCTCTCTACACTCTCGACCTTGCAACCTCGCGCTTGTTCAAAAGCAATAGTGGCCTGAACCGCAAATCGTTCGATCGTAGCGAATCTCAAAACACGCTGAGCACCTTGCTCCCCAGATGGCTGCACAACGGCGTGGCCGACAGCCTTGTACGCCTTTAAGCTTTTCGTACATCCGATTCAGAATGGGTACCGAAGCATCCAAGTACTCATACACTCGAACCACGTGTTTGTCCTGATGGAGTCGATGCAACCGCCCAACGTATTGTTGCAAAGTTCCACGCCACGAGATGGGCATAGCCAGGAACAGCGTGTCCAGTAGGGCGTCGTCGAATCCTTCTCCAATGTAACGCCAGGTCGCAACGATGACTCGTCGCTGGTCTTCGGGAACTGCACCGATTTTCGAAGCTATCTCGCGTTGCTTCTTACGCATTCCGCCCTTCATCACAAAAACGTTTGGCACATTGCGCTCTAGCAGCTCAAGCAAGAGCTGCAGGTGGTCTGTTCGCTCGGTGAGCAAGAGCGGAAACCGCCTGTCTTCGATGGCTGACACAACATCAGCAACGATGAAGTTGTTTCGCGCGTCGTCATTAACGAGAGCAGTGTAGATATCCTGTATTCCGATTCCACTCCATTCCGGAGGCACCGTGAATTCGGTCAACCTGGGTATGACTTCGTATTGAAAGGCTGACGCGGCGGCCTGCTTCTTACTACTCACATTGAAGCGAATAGGGCCGCACTGCATTAGAATGATTAGGTGATGTCCGTCTTTACAAATAGGAATCGCCGTAAGTCCAACGGCGTGGCTTTGCTTTGGTGCGCCCGGCAGGGCGCTCTTACTAGGGAGTGAAAGTCTCCTACGAACCCGACAGGGGGAATCGTTAGCCGGACGGCAAGGGTGTCCATCGCGAGGTGGAATCTGAAGGAAGCCGCAGGCAAAGCGCTGGCTCGACGAACAGAAATCACATATGAGGCAGTCAGGCTGGATGAGAAGGCCAATCTCTTCAAAGTCCGATACCTGTACGGAAAGTTTGGCTGTAAATGTGGCGGGCATAAGCGTGAAGGTGAGAGCGCATTACCCGGGGAGATCTGTCAGCTTGTCACGTACTACCGGCATCGAGAGGTGGCGGGAAGAGTTGGCAGAAGTCAGCCGAGGGCATAGTAGGTCCACGATCAGACTGAAGGCCCGAACGTGAAGTACGGAACGGAGCCTCAAATTTCGATGACTATAGGAGACGCGTATAAAAGAGCTGAGATGCTCGACTCCCACCCGGAGGGTAGCCGACGGAATCGGCGAGAAGATGGCTTGGGTGCGTCAAAGGTCACGGCAAGGAGAGATACTCTGCCCAGATGCGGGCGAGCTGTTGGGATAGCAGTGGTCGAAGCTAATTGCTGCGGTCTCACCTGCGCCATCTTCAGTGGACTTCATGAACCGCCGTATACGGAACCGTACGTACGGTGGTGTGGGAGGACGGCGGCGGTGACACCGCCTCCTACCCGATACCTTTCGCAGAACTCGCTCGAAGGAGAAGGCAGAGATGTGATGGCATTCGTCCACGATTAACTGGCCGCTTGAAAATAGCGGCAATCATTCTTGCTCGGAACCTGCTTTCAGGCCGAAGCATTCGTAATTTCAATTTGTAGCTAATAGCAAAACTGCACGTTGGTTGTTAGAATCAATTACTGTGAATCCTGGGACATGTGGAAAGACCGCAATGGCGAAGGACAATTTGAGAGAACTGTGGGGCTTGTCACCGTGACGTGAAGAACGGGCTCTTTTCCTTCTTCTCAGGGGCCGGTCTGCTGGATCTTGCCTTTGAGGACAGTGGATATGAGATCCCAGTAATGAGCTTTCCGAGTCATTCATGAAGTGGCCTGTTTGCTCGCGAGACCAGCTGAATTATCCGTTGTGTACATAAGATTTGCTCGCTTGGGGGGCTGAAGTTTCACCGTTGGGAACAACCCTTTGGAAGATTCCAGAGGGGCCTTAGTAAGGGCGATCTAGAACGATACGTATTGATTATTATGGTTGTAATCCGGGGCTTTCAGAACCTTATCGAGTGAACCAACCTGAAATGTTTTTTAGCCACCCCCAACGAATTGAAATCGATTCCCACGGAGTTCTCGAGGTTTTCGTGATCGTTTTCGGATGGAGATCAGTCGATCAATCCGACACAATATCTAATCAACCGAAATAGATGAGCAATATTCGGCTATGAGATGAAGATGTTAGCAAGCTTTCTCAACACTCTCTCGGCGCGACGCGCGCACTTTCGAGAAACTCAACGAAACACACATTGAAGACACCTGGGAATAACGAAGTCGTGCCAGATTTCGACTTGGTGCGCCAGAAGCTCGCGATTGCAATAAAACGCGGGACCTTCAGGACCATTGACCTTTTCGCCGGCTGTGGGGGTTTAAGCCTCGGGTTTGATCGAGCTGGATTTCAGTCAGTAGGCGCGATTGAGTTAAACGAAGACGCTAGGGCGTCGCATGAAATTAATTTTGGCCGCGGCTCGCGGGAATATCAGTCGTTTGAGGATATCAAGAGCACAGAGCCTGAAACTGCCGTCGCCCATATTAAGCCTCTCTTAGACTCACCTGACCTAGCGGTGGACTTAATAATTGGCGGCCCGCCTTGTCAAGCATTCTCCCGGCTTGGCAGGGCCGCTTTATGGAGTTTGGCAGGTGAGAAGTTTGCGCACGCGAAGGATGAGCGGGCCACCATGTATCATTACTTTC
Source organism: Pyrinomonadaceae bacterium (assembly GCA_051004635.1). Taxonomy (GTDB): domain Bacteria; phylum Acidobacteriota; class Blastocatellia; order Pyrinomonadales; family Pyrinomonadaceae; genus PSRF01. Next base: position 9,897 of record JBPCKD010000117.1, on the reverse strand, counting down.
TTCACTATGTCGCCACTTTGAAACCGCTCGCCTTCGTGATGGAGAACGTAAGAGAAATCGGAAAGTATGTGGGTAAGAATGTTGCAGAGGAGATTGCCATCACGGCAGAGGGGCTAGGTTATGTGACGAAGTATACCCTCCTGAATGCGGTCTGGTTTGGAGCTCCGCAATTGCGAGAGCGCATGTTTATAGTCGGTATCCATAAGTCGTTAGGAGCCGAGCCGAGCTTTCCGAGGATTGAGTTTGAATCTGATTTGCCTACTGGATACTCAACATCTCGGGCTGGTGAAGGCGTGGCTCAGGTTTGCCCCCCTTCAGATCACTATATCGACCACTGTGAAAGAATGCTCCGAGTACGAAAATTCATTTCGGTTGGGGAGGCTTTTGCAGACCTACCTGCCATTTACCACCACCTTGATGGGCGCACTGGAAAGGGAGTGCCGCGACGCGTTGATGACAGGGTTCCATATACAAACCACTCGAATTGGTTCACCGAGGAAATGCGAAATTGGCCCAAATTTGTAAATGGCTCGCAAACCTTTTCGGGTCACGTGATCCGCTATACGCCGCGCGACTATGAGATTTTTCGCCGGATGCCTCACGGGGGGATGTATCCTGAAGCGTTATGTGTTGCTGAACAGATCTTCACTGAGCATTTAAAAGCACGAGAGGCTGAAGTGGGCAGAAAAATTAGGCGAGGCTCGCAGGAATGGGAAAGATTGCATTGCGCGGTAGTACCGCCATATAAGGAGGGCCGCTATCCGAACAAATTCAGGAAAATGTGGCCTGATCGCCCTGCCCGTACCCTGCCCGCACACATTGGGAAGGATTCTTACTCGCATATTCACTATGATACTCAGCAAGCAAGAGGAATATCTCTTAGGGAGGCTGCTCGAATTCAGTCTTTTCCCGATGGGTTCAAACTCGCAGGCAGCATGAACTCGCAACTTACACAGATTGGTAACGCCGTTCCACCCCTCCTCGCTTACGCTCTCGCAAGGGAACTCAGACGGCAACTCAGGAAATAAGGACCGATGACCGACACGCGCAAGGATTTTCAGAGTAAAGTTGAAGCTCTCGCCGCCCCTATGCCTGCTGCAGGCGTTCGGAAATGCTATGGCGTTTCCAACAGTGCCAAGTTTGTAAGCGGGGGGTTTTTGTGCGGAATACCGAACATCGATAATTTGGAGAGTTCGGCTGGTATGCTTTGCGTTTTTTCAAAGATTCAGCTAGGTACGGACTCTGAAATACATACCGCTTTACTTATAAGGGAACATTTCGAGGATTTTCTTGAGCGCTTAAACGAGATGGTTTCGCTATCAGGTGAAGGTCTTTTTTCGGACAAGAATAACAACTGTGCGCTTTTCCTTGCCTCAGACGGAAATATCTATCCTTACAACAAGTCTAAAGAGACGTTTGAGCTAACCTCTGAGCTATTGGAGCGACTTGGACCTGGTATTCAACCTGATGTCCTTTTTGGGGCAATTTACGGAGATGATAGTGATGTAGGAGGAAGACCGATAAGACAGCTTGAAGAGCTTGTGGGTTATGAAAAGTTCGAGCGCGTTGAAGTGAAAGACGATGCAGGACGAGCTGAAGATTGGAGTGATGCAGAATGGAGTCTGGCGATCCTGATTTATAATCGTCACGTAATTCCTCAAGGATTGACTCGTCCCCAGGCCGAATTCAGTCGACGCTTGGTTAAGGCGACCGAGCGCTCCGGTGGGAGTTGGAGCAGACGAATTGCGAACATCCGATATGCCTTGACTGGGGTTGGGCTGTCTGGAGGAGGACAAACACCCGACCGAGCTAAGGCTTGGCAGTTAAATTATGAAATGACTCCTGAGCAAGTCGTTCAAAAAGCAGCAGATGCAATAAAAAACAACGAGGACGGCAGATACATCTGTGTCGAACTGGGTATACCGACCCCAGAAGGTGACAAAGAGGCCGAGCAGCTTGGGCAGGCCATGGTTCAAGAGTTTTATGCGGCCTGCAGCGAATCCGGAATAGTGACCACAAACTCTTTACTCACTCGCTACTTGGCTGCACTACTGTCAAAACGGTTCTTGATCCTAACTGGATTGGCGGGATCGGGGAAAACTAAACTTGCCCAAGCCTTTGTTCGGTGGATCACGGATCCACCAATTGAGTACACGAGTACCTCGGAGGGCAACAATTCAATTCCCAGCTATGTCTTAGTTCCTGTTGGTGCCGACTGGACAGGGAGTGAGAACGTTTTGGGGTATCCCGATGGTCTTAGGCCGCCGCAAGGTGGAGTACTTGGAAAGTACATTTCGAAACCCGCCCTCGAGTTAATACTTAAGGCTATGTTGAACACGGATACTCCGCATTTCCTAATCCTGGATGAGATGAATCTGTCTCACGTCGAGCGCTACTTTGCCGATTTCCTTTCCATGATTGAATCCCGGGAAAGCATTACCCTTTACTGCGACGAGAAAGATGAGGATGGAAAAGCCAAGAACACGCGTGGAATTGATCCGGTCTTGAGCCTACCCGACAATCTCTTCGTCATCGGGACGGTAAATGTGGATGAGACCACTTATATGTTTTCTCCGAAGGTTTTGGATCGGGCGAATGTAATCGAATTTCGCGTGTCGTCCGATGAGATGAAAACGTTTCTCAGCGAAAATGCTAAATTTCTGGATATAGCAAAGCTTGACGGAAAGGGCACGCGATTCTCGAAAGCCTTCGTACAAGCCTCTGTTCCTCAAGTGGGCACAGCCTCTGCCGAGTCCCCTGCTGTCCCGAAAGAAGTAAAAACGCGGTACGACGCCGAAATGAATCTGTTCTTTGCGATATTGCGAGAGCATGGGTCGGAATTCGGTTACCGAGTTGCCTATGAAGGTGGGCGCTTCATCCATTTCTATAAGTTGCTTGGCGATGGCAAGGTTTGGAATTCAGATGGAGATGACGGTCAGGGTGTGAAAGGCGTTTGGTCTTCCACCGATATCGGCGGGCGTGACTGGTTTGACCATGCATTTGATGCTTTGATCGTTCAGAAATTCCTGCCAAAGCTTCACGGCTCAAAAGTCAAACTTGGACCGCTCCTTAGGAAAATCTATACCGTTTGCGTCGATCCGCATTCTGAGACAGCTCGGGAAGCGAGTGCGCTTGCGGCGAAACTCAACAAACCAAAATCAGCTCAAGAGCTGGAGGATCCTTCCAAGGAGATTCCAATATCCGCCCGTTATCCGATCACCGCCGAGAAGATTTTCCGCATGTGGCGCCAGTTGAATGAAAACGGCTTCACTTCATTTCCGGAGAATTGAAAGACCCAGATGAATGCGGTTGATGTCGTAGAAATCGCTTGCATTGCCGTTGACGGTACCAAAGTAGCAGCCGTCACTCTCACACCGGATATGCCTGACGAGAAGCGGATCGAACTCGCTCCTCTCATTCAACTCACTCCTGAAACAGCCCAGGCCAACGGCGAAACTGAATATCAGCTCCTGGAAAATGGACGCTACTACTATGACATTGAAAAGTGCGTGGACGTAGAGGATCTGCGACTTCGCTGCCACTTAGCTCATCGCCGCCGGAACCTTCGAGACAAAGAACCAGACGCAGGTCGAATTGAGACTGGTAACTTCTGCGGCACATTGCTGCTCGAGATTGTAGAGGGCGACGCGAACGACCCAACAAAGCCGGCGCTTGCATCAGCGCTCGTGGATATCCGTTCAGTGAAGCTGGACTATAGATCCGAATACCGAGGCATGCTCCGCAATCTCTCGGGACGAATGGCAGATCTGGTCGTTGATGCCCGGTCGTCCACTAAAACCTCTTTTCGATCCAACTTCGAGGAACGTGGCGACAAGGCTTGGTTTCAGGTTCAACTGGAATTTCTGCGCGATCTTCTCGATAGTGTCGAATTCAGTGCTGCTCTTCAACGCATAGTCACCTACCCACACGAACGTCTCGAACAAGAACTTGAAATGACCCCGGTCGAGCGGCCCTTTAGATGGAAACCTAAGGCCTTGCACGATCTAGTCAATTCGCCCATCCGTCGTGTGCTTCCCGCTGGTCACCCACTACGGGACCTTACTTCTTTAAAAACAATTGCATCGCGAGTTCCAGACGTTCGCAAAACGCTAACGGTGGATACTCCTGAGAACCGCTTCATCAAATATGCACTCTTTGACTTTCACGCTTTTCTCTCGCGCGCTCAGAGGGTCTTCGAGGAGGCCAGCGGAGATTGGTCTTCCGCGGCCGGCGCCGCGCAACGATTGGCACTAAATATCGAACAATGGCTCTCGCGGCAGTTTTTCAAAGAGATCACGGCTCTCAACTCAATGCCCCTCGGCAGCCCCGTGCTTCAGCGCAAGGGGGGATATCGAGAGGTTCTGCGCTGGTGGCTTAGGTTCCGAACCGCCGCTGATCTCTCATGGGAAGGTGGAGAGGACTTGTTCCGTGCGGGGCAGCGCAATGTCGCGGACCTGTATGAGTACTGGTTGTTCTTCAGTTTGCTCGACTGGTTCTGTGCACGCTTCGACCGTGATGGCGAGCGCCCCTTGGTGGAGCAGCTTGTAGATGGTCTGGATGGCGACTCTCCAATTCTGCGCTTGAGGAAAAGAGTTTTCCTCGGGCCATTCTCTGGAATGGTTTCGGATCCCCGCCGCAGGCTCCATGCCGCCTTTTCATACAACCGAGAGTTTAAGGTCACCACCAGGCGCGAAATTGAGGGAAGCTGGACCCGCAAGATGCACCCAGATTACACGCTTACGATTTGGCCCGTCATCGATGGCATGACAGCAGATGAGGCTTGCGTTCTCGCAGACGACCAGGAGTTACTAGTTCATATACACCTTGACGCGAAGTATCGTGTCAATAGCCTGCGAATGTTATTTGGTGCGACCACTGAGGACGCTGACGAAGAGGACGGCAAGAGCACTGGCAATTACAAGAGGCAAGACCTCCTAAAGATGCATGCCTACCGTGATGCAATCAAGCGCTCAGAGGGGGCATACATCCTGTATCCGGGAGATGAGACAAGTCGGCTCGAGCAATACCGACCGTCCAAGGACGGTGCCGATCGGTGGCCGCATACAATGTGGGGCTTTCACGAGATCATTCCAGGGCTTGGCGCCTTTGCTATCGCTCCGGACGAGCACGGGCAAGCGCTTGGAATCGAGCACCTCAGTAAGTTCCTAGAGGAGATCCTCGAGAATCTCTCCAATCGAGCCAGCCTGCGCGAACGTCGTACATCTTCATTGTATGAAACATTGCGAGAGCGTCGGTCTCTCGACGATGCGGGCGACGCGCGCGACTTAGGGGCTCCGATGTTAAGCGACTCCCCGGAATTGGACGCCGATGCGTTACGCCTACCCGCGACGCCGGATATTATGGTCTTGGTTGGATGGTTTGACAGTGACCAGGAGAAGGACTGGATCATCGAAAAAGGGAAAGCTGTGATTCGGTTAGGCGATCGACGAGGATCCCTACCCCTGGTAAAGTCGCTTGCTGCCGCAACCCACATTCTTTTGCACGGGAAAAACGAACAGGTGCTAACCGGACTTTGGCGGATTCTTCCCGAGACCGGTAAGGTTCTTACTCGGACGGAGCTACTTAACGAAGGTTTTCCTACGGATTCTAACAAATCTTCGAATCACATCTTTGCGGTCTTTTCTGTAGACGCGGATAAAACATTTGCCAATCTGCAATGGCACAATGATGGTCTTCATGCAGCACTAAAGCGTTTCCTAAATCGCCAGCGACCAGCAAATAAAAAGCAGCTAACAAAAACAGCTGATCGGTCATACCCGTTTCTTGTTTCCCTTGCGGACTTGCAGGAAGCCCTCGTGACCCAACAATGACCTAACAGCATGGCCGACATCTGGACGACAAGTAAGCGGTCGGAAGTGATGGCACGCATTCGATCACGAGGCAATAAAGAGACTGAACTGCGGCTGATCGAGATTTTCCGCGAGGCACAAATCAAGGGGTGGCGACGCAATCAAAAGCTATTCGGGAAACCCGATTTTGTTTTCCGTAGGGAACGCGTTGTGGTTTTCGTGGATGGATGTTTTTGGCACGGTTGTCCACAATGTTATCGACGTCCGAGCTCTAACCAAGAGTTCTGGGATGCGAAGATCACCCGCAATCGTAAGCGTGATCGTCTAGTTGTTCGAGAATTGCGAGCCGCGGGATGGCAGGTTATTCGCATTTGGCAGCATCAACTATCTAGTCCAGTTCGCATTGGGATGATGCTAACTCGCCGTTTAACCGCGCGCTCGTACCAGACCCTGTTCACGTCAAACAAAATCAGAGTCTTAGAGTCTCACTCAACCAAACACATCGACACCCCTCATCGATCCCGTATGTGACCGTAAAGGGTGGGGCAGGGTGGTAGTAGCTCAGGCTACTGCCGCCGCATGCTTTTCAGGTTTGGCCGCACATCTGCCAGGGCTTGATCGGTGATAGCAGTAAGGTGTGATCGGGCATAGACGCGGTATCTTTTCCACTCTTCTGACTCCAAGTTTTCGTCGGCGAGCAGTTGGAAACCGTTCTCGACAAGGAACCCGGCGCGGGCCATTTGGGCGAAGAGAACCCGGTCGTTTGGTGTTAGTCCGTTTGGCATTCTTGCCGTTTCCAACGTTGTCATCCGACACCATTCATTCGGGGTCTCATCGCTGTCGGCAGCGGCTCTTTCGATCTCCGACCAGTCTTCTTCGGTGAGGCGAAAGCTTATGATTCTAGTCATCTTCAGACGTTTCATGATCGTTACATCCTTCCTTGGCTGCCGTTTACAAATGCAGACAAATGTATACATGCGCAAACAAATTGCATGCGTTTGTAAACAGAATCCAATATCTCCTTCAATCGACGCGTTTACATTTGCATACAGGTGCATGCGTTTGTAAACAATTTGTATGCGTGCGTAGACTTGACGCGAAAACCGATAGGGGTGACGTGTCAAGAAAATTCAGGTGCATAGCGCCTCGCTCCGTTACTCGTCACGTGAGTGGAAACTTCAAACTGCGCACACGGATCATTCTTACGCGACCGTTTTCTGGATCACTGAGCCCATCCTTGAGCGTCCGTTTAGGCTTTGAAGCAAGTGCTGAAACCAAAGACTCTGCGCCGCTCAGGTAAGTCTCAAGCGAGTCTTTGATTGCTTGTTTGAGTCGGCGATTCAGCGGTTCAATGACCCTTCTCTGCTCGAACAGATCGGTCAGGCGAAAGTCCTTGGCGGGTGCCGTGAGCGTGATGATGAACGTGCGCGCGTCGCCCTGCTTTGAGTCCTTAATTTCAACCTTGAAGCGGTCAGATTTACCTCGCATTTGGTCTACTTCCTTCTCCTTAGAGTTCTAGTGAATAGAGTGTTTGCTTGCTCCTGGGGCAGCGCTCGAGTCTCTGATTTGGTTGCTCTAGCCTTCGCCAGTAATAGCCTCAAGAACGAAACGCGGGTCGGTGATCTCCGCCTAAGAGCAGTTGCAAAGCACCAGACTTCGCGCCGTAGGGCGCTATGTAGAACTCAACGTCGCCTTTGCTCTGGTTCTTTTGGGCAAAGACTTTCCGAATTTTTGAGCTACTGGTTCGGCTCATCTTGTAACGCCCGCCGGTCGGGGCGATTCTCAAGATTAGTCATCGCTAATTCTGTATCGCTATTACAACTGGTGTGCCAAGAGAACTCTCAAACAATAGGTCCGCAAGTGTTTTCGTGGGGAAGCCTCGCGTCAAGACTCTCAGACGGTGGGTGAGCACTGCCGCTGTGTCGCATACGAACCACCCTGCGTCATATACGACACACCTATTTCAAATACGACATACCGGTGCATAAGGAATCCACCCAGGGGTGCGCATACGCACCCAACCGGAGCGCGCACGCACAATCCGGCGCGCACACGCACCCCCCGGTCACATACGATTCCCCGAGGTGCAGGCGCGCGTGAACCACCCGGGCGCAAATATGGTCCCCAGGCGCAAATGCGGTCCTCCCCGGGCGCAAATTCGCTCCCCCCGAGGGCGCACACACCCCCGGTTCGCAAGCCAAGAAACTGGTTCGCATACGAATCACTTGGTTCGCATACGAACACTTTGATTCGCATACGAATCACTCGGCTCAAGTGCGGCCACGCCAATTATGGATCACCGCCAATGAGTCATATATGACCCATTGAGTCACATATGGCCCACGTTGAGTCACATGTGACTCATTCGACTTCCTTGCCATGGGTTTTGGTTACGATCCAGCGGGTGGTCTCACAGTTTTTCCTATTCAGGTGCGGTCTTCAGAATTGCTTTCCTAATGTTGGATGTGAGGCATCTTGATTTTGGCACTCGGGTTGCACTGAATTTTCCGTCACGTTATTGAAGCAGTAAGCCATCGCTCAACCGTTCGATTGAGCACCCGAGCATCTTGACGCGAGATGTTCTTACGGAAGCGAACGCAAGGCCGACATTTCGCTCCGCTGGAGCTCCTAAAGAATTCATTTGTACCGCGGTCTATATACATTGGGGTCCTATGGGACCTGCAGCAGCAACTGACTTGCATCGTCGAGATTAGCCGACTCACAGAACAATTGCCCGACTGCGAACCGGGGAATCAGGAAAACATGAATCGCCTAGTGCTCAAGAGAGCGCATAGGGGTTGAACTTCTCAGGGTCCGGGTTTCTGTATTTACGAGGGAGTAAAAACCATGGAGATGAACATTAAGCAGGGCAAAGAATTGCCGATCTATTTAACTCTGAAAGAGCTGGCCGAGTTGCTCAAGGTGAAGCCTCGAACGGTTTATGCCTGGGTGAGCGATAGCAGAATTCCTTACGAACGCAAAGGCGGTCTGCTGCGCTTTCGTCTGGATGCAATCGTCGCCTGGAATGAGCCGGTTCGATAGGCAAAACGAAAACATGAGAGCGTCAGACGAAGTGATATAGCCGGAAGCGAAGCCCGTTGCGCGTGAATAAAGAGATGCAAGTGCTCTCTAACATCTTCACGCTGGCTCTGGAAAAGAAGCTGATCTCTTCACGACCCCGAACCACCATGTTTCGGGTGTCGGGCGAAAGGATTCGCTACCTTACGTCAGCAGAAGAGAAGCGGCTTTTCGCAAACCTGGATGACTGCGAGTGGCTCAGGGCCATAGTCCTAATGGCTTTAAACACAGGCATGAGACGCGGCGAGATCTGCGGGCTGCAATGGTTCGATCTCAATTTCGAACGTGGCGTGATTAATGTTCGCAATACCAAGAACGGCAAAGACAGACAAATCCCGATGAACGCTACTGTCAGAGACGTACTTGAGAGTCAACCACGGTCCAGCAGCTTCGTGTTTCCCAGTCCCAGGACCGGCGAGAGATTGGTGGAGATCAAGTATTCCTACGCTCGAGCTGTGAAGGCGGCGGGAATCAACAATCTTCGGTTCCACGATCTCCGCCACACGGCCGCAACTCGCATGGGAGATGGTGGTGCAGACGCTTTCACCCTTGCTGCAATCTTCGGTTGGTCCGACATTCGGATGGCGATGAGATACACGCATGCGATGGAGGATTCGAAGCGAAGAGCAGTCGAATCAATCGCTGGAAATGAAATTTTACGTGACAGGAGCGTGACAAACGAGGAAGTATGGACCAGCTGAATTCCTGTAAGTCATTGATATGATTGGTAGCGGGGGGGAGACTCGAACTCCCGACCTTGGGGTTATGAATCCCACGCTCTAACCGGCTGAGCTACCCCGCCACATTTAAAATCAACAACTTACCGCTCTGCTCGCGCCATTATGACGCAATTTTGACGTAATTCGCTACCGTAATATGCGCGAGTTCAAAAGCTTTTTCGACCAAGGAGCGTGCAGGGTTGCCAAACCCCTGTCTTTTTACAGCTGCAAGATCTCAACGATGTTTACAGCAGAGAGCGTGGGAGTTTTGAACCCCATGGTCTAAATTT
>JBPCKD010000116.1:0-5005 GCA_051004635.1 Pyrinomonadaceae bacterium | reverse complement strand
TGTGTGGGCGGGAGATAACCAGGACACGATGTGGGTGTTGGTGGTGGTGCTGGTTCCGTCCCGATTCAACATTCTCGCTGGATGCAGTGCAGGGGCAGACAAACCAGCCACTCATGGCCACACTGGTCGAGACTTCCGAGAATCCCGAGCAGCAGACCCTGGCCCATGAGCGGGAGGTGGCTTTGAGAGCGGCGCTGCAGAAGTTAGGGGTATCGTATCGAGAAACAGTAATCCTGCGAGACATAGAAGGATTCTCTTATGAAGAGATTGCCGCGACTCTGGGGATCAACGTTGGAACCGTCAAATCGAGACTAGCGCGCGGCCGTCAGGAATTACGGCGTAGGTTGGAAGGATCTTTGTAAATTGCGGATTTCGAATTTCGGATTGGAATGTAAGCGGGATTTGAGTCGCCCAAATCATAAATCCGAAATCCGAATTCCGAAATTTTTGAAAAGGATGGTCGACCCGCCCCGGCTCACAACAAACTCGGTGCCAAATGGGTCGAAGTGAGAAAACGGCGGGGCTCAGGCAGACAGTGACTGGAAGATGAAAGCGAATTTGAAACGGCCAGCAACAACCGTGGCAGCGTCGCTTGAAATCAATGAAAGTGCTTTATGCCCGGGGCCTGACGAAGTTGCTTCTTATTAATTAGGGAGCAGCCGGGGTCGGCCGGCCATCCAACACATTGCCAATTGGCGATTGGCGATTGCCGATTTGAGCTCGGCACTTCTAGTTAGGGGTTTCAATCGGCAATCGGCAATTGAAAATCGGAAATGCTTATATGAGCTGCAAAGAAGCATCACAGCTGCTTTCACAATACATCGATGACGTTTTGTCACTGCCGATGCGCGTCTCGGTCGATGAGCACCTGGATAAGTGCCCTGTTTGTCGGGCTCATGTTGCTGAATTGCGCAGAATCAGCCGTAGTTTCCGGAGTCTTTCTCGTCCGGCGGCGCCTGCGGGCTTAGCCTCGTCGATTACCGATGCTTTGATGATTGAAGCCGCTGCCCAGCACCAGACACCGGAGCCCTCATTTCGTGACCGGATGGCGTTGTGGCTGGAACCTCGGTTGATGCCTTACGGCGTCAGCTCTTTTGCGTCAGTCATACTCTTTGTCTCCATGTTTGCCGCGTTTCGCCCCCACTTCGTAGCCCTTCAGGATGCGGCGATACAAAGCAGTACGCTGCAGACATTTCAAGCAAATGCTCGCTACGATCTGAATCAGCCGGTAACTCCTCAGGGTTTCTCGGCAGCCCGGGCCCCGTTTGCAGCGCAATCACCCAGCCTTGACCCTGACGGAGCGCTGGCCGCGCTTACTGGCTCTTATGCACATCCGCACGGCAATGTTTATCAGGAAGCTGACGACATGGTTGTCGTCGCTGATGTGTTCAGCAATGGCTCGGCCGCGCTGGCTGACGTCGTGCAAGCACCTCGCGACCGTCGGATGCTCACCGACTTTGAAGTTGCGCTACGACAGAGTGCCGCTTTCGTTCCAGCCTCATGGGATCGGCGTCCAGATACGATGAGAGTGGTATTCACTGTCCAGAAAGTAGACGTGCGCGACAGAAGTTTCTAAGAACCCATAGTTCTGAGTACTGAGTTCTGAGCAGGTGGGTGCGGTGGGCTTTCCACTCAGCACTCAGTACTCAGAACTTCTCGCCCTAGGCTGAAACTGCACGAATTTCCCTTCAAGAGATCCTCCAGGCGACTAGCTTGACGCACCGCATTCCGCATGTTAGTTTGCGGCTTCACCCGTTTACCATTACTTGATCAAGAATCCGGGCTAGTGAAGTAGTCTAAAGACACGCGCGTGAGTACAGTCGCCCCAGAGCTCAGACGAACGCCGCTTAATGCTGTGCATCGCAGTATGGGCGGTCGCATGGTTGATTTCGGCGGTTGGGACATGCCGATGCAATACCCCGCCGGCACGGTTGAAGAACACCTGCGCACGCGGAAGCATGCCGGACTCTTCGATGTGTCGCATATGGGTGAGATCAATGTGCGCGGGGCCGATGCGATTGCTCTGGTCAACCGACTTACCTCCAATGATGTGTCTAAACTTATCGATGGCCAGGCACAATACTCCGCGCTGACAACCCCCGCAGGAACAGTCATCGACGATTTGTTAGTCTACCGTTTCGCAACCGGCCACTTAGTACTCGTTGTGAATGCGGGAACTACAGACAAGGACTGGGAGTGGATCGTATCGCATCAAGGTGACGAAGCAGTCGAACTCCGCAACGTCAGCTCAAACTACTGTCAACTGGCACTCCAGGGGCCGGACGCTTTGCAGATCCTACAAAAGTTAACTGATTTGCCGTTATCAGAAATCGAGTACTATCACTTTACTGAGGGCCAGGTGGACGGCGTCAGTTCAATCGTGTCACGCACCGGGTACACAGGGGAAGACGGCTTCGAAGTCTACGCCGCTGCGGATAAGGGTGAACAGCTTTGGAACAAGATGCTTGATGCGGGAGATTTCGGATCAGACACAGGCGTCATTCCCTGCGGTTTGGCAGCCCGCAACACTCTCAGGCTGGAAGCAGGCATGGCACTTTACGGCCACGAGATAGACGAAACTACTACCCTCCTGGAAGCGAATCTCGGCTGGATCTGCAAACTAAACAAAGGTGACTTCATCGGTCGCGAAGCGCTTGTGAAGCAAAAAGAAGAGGGCGTGAAACGCCGCCTGGTCGGATTCGAAGTGACTGAACGAGGAATCGCCCGCGATGGACAGGAAATCCTAATCAATGACGCGCGGGTAGGTAGAGTTACTTCCGGGAGTCCTGCTCCCTACCTGAAAAAGAATATTGGAATGGGATACGTTCCGACTGAGTTTGCAAACGAGGGTCAGCAAATTCAGATCGACGTTCGCGGCAGGTTAGTGAGCGCCGAAATTCTGAAGACGCCTTTTTACAAGCGGGAGCGCTGAGAAACTTCTCGTCTCTGGACTTTGGTCTTAGGTCTTTGCTTTCGGGTCGAAAGTTTAGAAGAGGGCACTGCCCTCCGGTTAAACCCTAGCTGAAAGAAACATTTGAGCCAGTCTTGAGACGGTGGGCGGTGCCCACCTCTAAACGAGCGTTGATGTATCGTCAAAGACCTAAGATCACAGATTGAGAGGATAACCCATGGCGAACATTCCGGAAGATTTACACTACAGCAAGGACCACGAGTGGGTCCGAGTGGAAGGCAACGTTGCCGTGGTTGGCATCACCGATTACGCGCAGGACTCGCTGGGTGACGTTGTTTACGTCGAGTTGCCTAAACCTGGAGAGGAGTTTGCCGCTAACGAGTCTTTTGGCTCGGTTGAGTCGGTGAAAGCGGTTTCCGAAGTATTCTCGCCCGTCTCTGGCAAGGTGGTCGCGAATAACGAAACGCTTAACGATGAGCCCGAAAAAGTAAATCAGGATCCGTATGGCGAGGGCTGGATGATTCGCATCGAAATGTCGAACCCTGGTGAAGTGGATAGCCTCCTGACCGCGGCCGAGTATGAAGATTTCACGAAAGGTGAGACGGAGTAACTTTGCGCTACATTCCCAACTCGCCCGAAGAGCGGACTGAAATGCTTCACCAGGTCGGCTTAAACTCGGCCGAAGAATTGTTTGATTCCATTCCCAAAGATTTACGTTTATCCCGGAATCTAAACACACCCGCAGCGCTCTCAGAAATTGAGTTGCTTGCCGGCTTCGAGCAACTTGCCGCCCAGAATCGTGGCGCTGGGCGAACGAGCTTCTTAGGCGCCGGAGCTTACCAGCACTACATCCCAACCATAGTTGACCACATCATTTCGCGCTCAGAGTTTTTCACGGCCTACACCCCATACCAGCCGGAAATATCGCAAGGCACGCTGCAAGTTATTTTCGAATTCCAGACGCTCGTTTGTCAGCTGACCGGAATGGAAGTGGCCAACGCTTCTATGTATGACGGATCCACCGCGCTGGCTGAAGCGGTGTTGATGGCGGAGCGGGTTACGAAACGATCGAAGGTGGTTGCCTGCGGAGCGATACACCCGGAGTATCTCGAGGTTGTCAACACCTATGTCCAACATGCAGGTATTGAACTTGTGCATGCGGATGCCGATCCTGAAACGGGCCAGGCGCCGAGGGATATCCCTGAACTGCTCGACGATAAGACGGCGGCGCTGGTGGTCCAGTCACCAAACTTCTTTGGTTGTATTGAAGAGGTAGCGGCGCTTGCTGAAAAAGCACATTCGGTCGGAGCTTTGCTGGTGGTGGCTGTGACCGAAGCGATCTCGCTTGGTTTGCTTAAGTCGCCTGGGGCGTGCGGCGCGGACATCGTGGTGGCCGAGGGACAATCGTTTGGCGTACCACTCTCGTTTGGTGGTCCATACGTCGGCCTGTTTGCAACGCTTGGGAAATATGCGCGACAGATTCCCGGGCGTCTGGTTGGTGAAGCATATGACAAGGAAGGACGGCGCGGATTTGTTTTGACTCTGGCAACTCGAGAACAACATATTCGGCGCGAGAAGGCCACTTCAAACATCTGCACTAACGAAGGACTGATCGCGTTGGCAGCCACGGTCTACCTGGAAACGATGGGACGGCGCGGACTGCAGGAGGTAGCGCAACAGTGTGCACAAAAGACCGCCTACGCAGCAAAAAGAATTGGCGAACTCGAGGGATTCTCAATTCCCTTCACCGCTCCGCGATTCAATGAATTCGTGGTGCGTGCGCCAGCGCCAGCCAGGGATCTGCTTTCGCGTCTGGCATCGGGGAAAGACATAACGGGAGGCCTCGCGTTGTCCAGATATCGACAATACGATAAGCGGTCGAATGATCTTTTGGTTTGCGTCACTGAAATGAATTCACGGACGGAGATTGATGCACTGGTTGAAGGGCTAAGGCTCCTTGCCACAAACGTCTCGTAGGTTTAGAGGCGGGCACTGCCAGTTACAGTTTAGAGGCGGGCACTGCCCACCGTCTCAAGACGAATTGAAAATCTGGCTAACACTGTTGAAACGGCGGGCGGGGCCCGCCTCTAAACG
>JBPCKD010000115.1:0-7111 GCA_051004635.1 Pyrinomonadaceae bacterium | reverse complement strand
ATCAATATCCCGTGTCATACGTGGTTGCGCGTAATAGTTCATCGCCACGGAGCCGGTCAGCATGAACGCGATCCCGGCAGACTCCAGACGCTGGGAAACATCACGCAGAACGTCGAGTTCCGTCTCAATCATAAGCCAATTCTCATACTTGTTATGGAGAGAGCATTCCTGATGCTGTTTCCCTCGGCGAAGTGAGCGTGGTCGCGGTATCGCAAACGACCGCGATTCTAACACCGTCCGCCAGTTTCCCTTCACCTTCGTGTCTGGAGCAATAAACTCCATCGGCTATTCGCTCGCCTCGTAAGAATCGGGAAGTAGGGAGTCTCATTGATGTTTCATGAAAACGAAGGCGCTCCGAGAAAGAATCACGAAGTGTCGAGGTAAGCACATGGGGTAGAAAATTGTTGGCCCCGCAGGATTCGAACCCCGAACCAACAGATTATGAGTCCCATCGGAAGGCATTAACCAAGTTGGACCAAGCAAGATGTAACTGTATTTACTTGAATCGCAGCCGTCAAAGTTCGTTACATCTTACTACGTCCGGACACATGATCGCGCCATAATCGCGCCATCGGTCACATATCATAGATTCTGTTTTCATTCCTGTCAGTCTAGCCTCACTCATCAAAGCCGTGGCCCCTGTGGAGCGACAAGAAATGTTGTTTTCCGTTCTGTTCTGATTGGTAAAGAAAAAGATCCTCAACATCGCAGCCTTCAACCGGACAAGACGTGTATTTAATGTACGGTGATAATTCCGCGTAATGGCTAAAAGTATTGTCCACCAAAAGGACATGATCACTTGGTAAAGGAACGTCAAGCACCAACTCTTCCACTCGAGGAGTAGTTCCTGAGAAGCGAATTATACTCGTTGTAAATTGTCGATCACGCAACCGAAGGCCGGTCACATAAATCAATGTATATCTGGTCAAGAACGTGAGCTGCCGACATAGCTGTAAGTACAACTCAAGGCCAGATTTCAGGAGATCCAAGATACTGGGCAAATCGGTTTGTATTCCGTGGGCAACCGCATTCCGCCATTGCACGAGTTGGTCGAACAGGGAATGCGCCTTCCGGCCGCGACCCGTATTGTGTGCAAAGAGCGAAATAATGTCCTCGCACCACTTTATGCTTCCTTGGCTCTGAAGCGCGTTAGCACCATCGCGAACGCATCGCAACCACTGTCCCATTGTAGGTCTACTGAGTTGACTAAAGCTTTTCGGTTGTTCAATTCCGTCGGCCTTTTGAGTCAGCGGCACGATCACAGCACCAAAAAACTCTAGAATGGCTAATAAACCAATTTCGAGCTGCTTAATGCGAAAAGCCGGCTCAAGATCTTCGTCGGAAACTAAACGATACTGATGTGAAATTGGGTACGGATAGTGTTGAAGGACAGTTTCACGAAGCCTCCCGGCGGAGACTATAGGTGTGTCGGTCGGCTTCAATGCGAGAACGCGCTTACGTACTTCTACAGCTGACGAGAGTCTTTTTGAGCGGTCCTTTTCCAGTCCCTTTTGGATAAGAATGCGAAGATCCTTTGAAGCGCCAGTGCTATCTTGGATTTCCGGGACCGGCTTGCTTACTACGGACATGCAAGCTGCTCCGAAGTCGGAAGTTTCGTCGTATGCGTGCTTCCCCGTGCATAAAGTGTACAAAGACATGAAGAGAGCATAGACATCCACACTTGAAGAATGCGTCTCGTTATCGGTGAAAAATTCAGGGGGTCTGTAATATGGCACACCGACAGCTCGCGCTATTGCCAACAACGATTTCGACTCTGGAATTCGTAACGGAAGAGTTGCTATAAAGGATTGTCCGTCATTTGGATCATACAAAATGAAGCCAGGCGTGATATGTCCAAAAACTACGCCAGCCGACTTCGCCGAGACTAATGCGTGAGATATTTGGTCCGCGATGTGAACAATCTCGTCCTCACTAAAGACGTACCCCTTCGAAAGCCATCTCGAAAGTAGTGTTGCCGTTGGAAGGTATTGGTTAGCAACCAAGAATTTGCCGTTCGCCGACTGGCAGTCGACATTTCCAAGAGCGGTTCAGCTTTTGTCGGATATCGCTGTCTTGAGTAAAGCTTGAGGGCGGGAAATTTGGACTCGAGTGACTCTTAAGTCGCGACGCTTTCCACGCTCGAAAGCAAGTGCATCCTCTAATGCTTGCGTGAGATTGACGAACGCCTCATGCGCAATGGACTTACTTCGTTGGTCCGGCTTTCGAGCGAGCGTTTCGCCGCGATTACGTAGTCGCTTCATCTCTGTATCAGTTGTCTGGAGAACCCGGCTCACTAACACTCGCTATCCACCCCTTGTGTGATAGCACCTCTGCAGCAAGCGCAATTTGTCGTTTGGTAAACTGCCTCTTCCTGTCGTTCCAGGCATATGTCATCCTCACGATCTCTTCGATCGAGCGCGCGCCTTCCTTGCTTGCGGTCCAATGCACCGTCGAGAGCAGCTCAAGACCGAACGGCGATTCGAATCCTTCCACGAGATCCGCCACCTTATCCAAACGCGTTCGGGTTTCGGCGTTAGACTCCAGGAACGCAGCGGCGTCGTCTAGCGCGCCGGGTACAAGTTTCAATTGCTTGTCTGGTAGATCACCGCCGTCCGCATACCCAGAGACCAAATGTCCTTCGACAGCCTTAAGCACATGCCGAAGATTCTCAGCATATGGTCCGTATGGGCCCTTGGTGAATTTCAACCGCAACGGCTCACCGGATTGCTCCATGAAATACATTAGTTTGTGAACTTCGAGCAGCGTAATGAATGGATCGAGTAATCCGCCAAGGTAACGATCCATCAATCCAGCTAGCGCCGCCCGACCCGCTGTCATCTTAGGGACATCGCTTGAACGGTTGAACCGTGTGTCGTCAGAACTAGCTCCCGGTTCGAAGATGACAACTCTAACGTTCTCGAAATCTCGGAGACTATTTTCAATACGCGGTCGCACATTGGACCAATCCAGTCCGCCTAACCCGCTGCCCAAAGGTGGAATGGCAATCGAAGAAATGTTACGGGAGCGGATTTCCTTTGCTAATGAGACAAGCCCGGCATCAATGTCCTCAATTCTGCTCTTTCCACGCCAGTGACGCTTCGTAGGAAAGTTTATGATGTACTTTGGATTCGTAAGTCTACCGGTTTTGAAGACCAGCATCTGCCCAGGTTGGACTTCGTTGCGATTGCACGCAGCAAGGTAGATCTTAAAATTCTCGGGGTAAGCATTCTTGAATTGAAGAGCGATCCCCCGTCCCATAATGCCGACGCAGTTGACGGTATTCACCAGCGCTTCGACGTCTTCTTGAAGGATGTCCCCCTTCTTGTATTCGATCATACCGTTTCTCCGTGCCTCTAATAGTACCACCCGCGTTTGATTTCGACGACGGGTTTATGGGCCACAGTTTGTTGGGCGGTGAGGACTTGATCGTAAACGGCTCGAGACTGCACGCCAATGCGCGATATCAACTCCCATGGGAACTGGCTCTCGATTAGGAATTCCGCTTGTTTCCCTTCTTTGCAACCGCGCCAGTTCGTCGCGTGAACGGCGTTCCAATCAATTTCATCCAACTGGTTCAGATCGCTGCGATCTTCAAAGTAGCGGGAACCGGCGTTTCCGAGTGTGAAGGCCCATCGCTGACCTTGCGCTTCCGCCCAGTCTACCGTTTGCCTTAAATCTGATTCGAGATGAATGATCGGAGCTTGTCCCCCACGATAAGCAAGATCCGGATGATTGCCCTGGTAGATCAAGTAAAGCATTATTGATCTGGGACAAAAATAGAAAGGTACGCACTCCCCTACGTACAGACCCGGATGGCTGGCAAGTGTCAATTCAGTTAACCGGCGCTGCTTAATTGCGTTCATTCCGATCGTCGTGCCCGGCGGGTCGCGACGAACAATCTCGGCATCGCACCAGAGCCCGCCGGTGATGATCGAGGCCAGCCGGTCGACGTGCACGATGTGATAAATCTTTGGTTCGTTGGGAATCCGATTAGCCATTCTTCGAGGACTACAAATGTTTCAGTAATCGACAGTCCCGATCCTGGTAAGCGATTGTATTCGATGCTCACAAAAAACATCAAAAAGGCTTTTCCTTCGAGTGGAACCACTTTGGGCCATTCGAATCCTGAAGCATTGAAGCTGACGGTCATCCGATAACGTGGCATTGATGTCCTGGTCATACAGGCGTCGCGCCACCTGAAGGGCGGATGTCACGCCGCCCGCACCGGCACATAATGAACGTTATCGTACGCCCGCTGCTTTAGATTTTCTTCGTATGCGATCGGGCGCGCGGCCACTGCCGCACCGACAAATGACTTCGCCGACGTGCCCTCCGAGGGACGCTTTGCAATCAGCGAACCGTGTCCAGTACCACGACTGCTAACGGCGGAGCGAAACGAAATAAAGTTGGTCAATAAAGTGAGCAGACAAGATAGAGCCTCAAAATCGAATTCGATTCCGCCGTAAATTCTTTGCTATCAGTAACCTTGTTATCAGGAAAATAAATAAAGAAAACTGGGCAAACTGGGATTTGGCGGAAGCGGTATGCACTCAGTTACTTGCGGCCTTATTTTGCACGTTACTTTGTACGCCGTGAACTGGTCAAAATAAAGTTCCTGATGCCAGGTTAGCCGAAGAATTCCGGCCTACTCCACTTGGGATAGGTGCACCCGTCGGACGAAGGTTTGGCGAATCGATTCGGTCAGTTATTGACTTGCCATGCCGACCGGTCTCGGTAAAGAAAGAACCTACGTCGACTGACGCCCCTAGACAGGAGAGCGAGTCGTGGCCTTCAGTACACCTGGGCGATGCCACGTCATTTCAAAAACGGATAAAGCGGAGCGAACTCAATAAAGCAGGCACATAAAGTGGGCAGACAAGATAGAGCGCGAAAATCAAAATGGCTCTGGCCGTAAATGCTTTCTCATCAACAGCCTTGTCATAAAGCAAATTCAATGAAAAAACTTTGGCAGATAAGGATTACGCAGAAATGCTTTGCCATCAATAGTTGTGGATTTATCTAATGGGGCCTCAACTGAGACCGGCGGCAGAAAAGTGAAATCGTTTCAGAGTGGCTAAGGGTGTTGGTTCGGGTGCTGGGTTTTACAGCAGGTGGTCCTAGGCGCGAGAGTTTGTAGCTTCGCATTCGTAAGTCTTTCGCCTATTTCTGCACGCAGTTTTTCGCGCTCTTCGTCTTTTTCCGTCGTGGCACATTCCTTGTAGGGGTCGAGTCCTACCATGCTCGACCAAAATCTAGACCTGAAAGAAAAGCTAGCCAGTGTAATCGATCGCGCGACTCAGGAAGCAATCGCGTTACTTCTAACGGAGCGCGAAATCGAGAAACCTTCGACGGGGCCTACGCCCGAATGGATGACGGCAACGCAGCTCGCACGTTATTGGCAGCTCGTCAACGCGAACGGTGAACCCACCACTGCCGGAATAGTGAAGTGGGCCAGGCGCTGTGTGGATGAACACCCGTTACCACATGCCTACATGGGGGACCTTTTACGCTTTCACCGAACTGATGTTGATTTGTGGGCTCGCGAAGAAGCTGAGAGGCGACGAACTCAAAACGAAAAGCGAAGACTGCGAATCGCATGAAGCGTCCATCGAAATTTGCGTGACAGCAAACCCCTTCGGTTTTAGAATCAAGCCACTTTGACGGCTGCGATTCCTTAACGAAGGAGGAGCAGTCGAATGGCAATTTACAAACGTTACAAAGGAAGGAGACTCAAGCGCTCGGATCGCGATTGGGACAACGGGACCTGGTGGATTGAATTCAGTCTGCGAGGAAACTACGTCCATCAATCAGTGCCCGGCGCTCGAACTCAGGCCCAAGCGGAACGAGCCGAGACGAAACGCAGAGAAGAGATTTATGAAGGAAAGTACGACCCAGGCAAAAAGCTCTTCTCTGAATTTGTCGATGAAATATTCTTACCATGGTCCACGGCGAACAAGCGCAGTCACCGCGAGGATGAACAGCGCTCTGTTACGCTCAAGGCTTTCTTTGGTGAGAAGCATCTGCGCGACATCAAGCCAATGATGATTGAGAAATTCAAACGGGAGCGGTTGGCAACACCGACCAAGCACGACACGGAGGAACGGCCTAGGCCGCGCACTCCGGCGAGCGTCAACCGCGATCTTGCTTGTCTCTCAAAGATCCTCTCAATGGCTTTTGACAATGAACTGATCGACTCAAATCCGATGAGGCGCGTACGCCTCCTGAAGGAGAACGGCAGTCGAGAGAGGTTCATTACCGCGGATGAAGAAGTGAAACTGTTCGCCAAGCTCACCGGCAGGCGAGATCATATCCGCTCCGTAGTAACCATCGCTCTTAACACAGGGATGCGGCGCGGCGAGATTCTCAGCCTGCAGTGGGAACACGTGAACTTTTTCGCTCGGACAATTTTCATCGCCAAAAGCAAAACTGGGAGGACTCGTACCATTCCGATGAACGAGATAGTTTTCGAGGAATTGAAGGCACTCAAGCAGGATGCTGGACCAAAAGAGTTCGTGTTCAGCAATGCCCGCACGGGTGTGAACATCGATTCCATCAAGACAGGCTGGCGGCATGCTTGCGAAGACGCGGGACTCTTGAATCTAAGATTCCACGATACGCGTCACACCTTCGCGACGCGCCTGCGAGCCAATGGAGTTCACGAATGGGACATCAGAGACTTACTCGGTCACACGTCGGTACGCATGACGAGTGTTTACACACATCAAACGCCGGTGAATCTCGGTCACGCAGTAAATACGCTGGGACAGAAGTCGGGGAAGGTGTTGCGACTCAGCCGAAGTAGGGCGTTAGGATCATCAGACCCATCCGCTACCGCGGACGGTACTGACCTCATGACCCGCGAATCGAACCATCGCGAGAGGAAGACCGGCTGAATCGTGCCATCTTCGCGCCATCGTGGGTTTGAAGTGCTTTCAAACCAAAACTCATGAAGCGTAAATGTAAGAACGCTCACTAGATAATTGGTGCCCCCGCAGGGATTCGAACCCCGAACCAACAGATTATGAGTCTGCTGCTCTAACCGTTGAGCTACAGGGGCACAACAACTTACGGACCTACATCGATTGTAGCGGAATCTTAGCGACTTCTTGTC
>JBPCKD010000114.1:0-10103 GCA_051004635.1 Pyrinomonadaceae bacterium | reverse complement strand
CCATTGATGTTTCATGAAAACGAAGGTGCTCCGAGAAAGAATCACGAAGTGTAGAGGTATGCACATGGGGTAAAAAATTGGTGCCCCCGCAGGGATTCGAACCCCGAACCAACAGATTATGAGACGGGTCGAGGGG
Source organism: Pyrinomonadaceae bacterium (assembly GCA_051004635.1). Classification (GTDB taxonomy): domain Bacteria; phylum Acidobacteriota; class Blastocatellia; order Pyrinomonadales; family Pyrinomonadaceae; genus PSRF01. The sequence continues at coordinate 9,967 of JBPCKD010000114.1, read as the reverse complement.
CACTAACAAGGACAGACGAAACCAGATGTAGCAGTATTTAATTGAATTGCAGCCGTCAAAGCTCGTTACATCTTGCTCCGTCTCAGCACGCCATCGCGCCATAATCGCGCCATCGGGAAGCGTGGTTGCCGGGTAAAGACTCCCAATTTGACATCACTATTTCAAAGTCGCTGAATGTAGCTTGCACCCACCCCACTACTACCAATTCACCCACGTGCCGAGGTGTCCAACCGTGAAGCGTGCCGTCAGCTTCGTTCACGTTTTCCCGCCGAGCTTTATGCCCAGGACTTTGAAGCCGTGGCCTTTCATCCATCACACGAGATCATTTGCATTGGTGCTCGCGCGCAAACACCGCGCTATCAGCTCTCCCGACGGGTGCCGAGGCACGACACGTCTTGGCAGCCGCCGAGACTTGTGAATTAAATGATTTTTCTTCTTCACACACGACTCACACCAGGAGCAAAACTTCGTGATGACTTTTCGCGCATCGCGGCAGCTCGAATCCCGCGCAGCATTCCCCCAAACACCAACTGGTGGAGCGGGAATAGCGCGTACCAATAAAGTCGCCCGAACAATCCGACGGGATCGAAACTAGCAGTTTGTCGAATCGTCGCCGAAGAGCCGTCGCCTTCAATTTCGAACTCCAACCACGCGCGACCAGGCAATCTCATCTCTGCGTTGAGACGAAGCAGACGGTTCGGCTCAAACGCTTCTACGCGCCAAAAGTCAATCGCGTCACCCACGTGCAGGGTGGTCTGGGCGGCAGGACGCCCGCGTCGTACGCCGATTCCTCCTACGAGCAAATCCAAAAAGCCGCGCAGTTGCCAAAGCCGGTCCCATGCGTACCAACCGGTGGCGCCACCGATTCGCTGAATGGGCGTGAAGGCCACGGCAGGAGGCACGTTCACTTTCGTCGTGCGCGAATCCACAAGGCGCGTTCCGAAACGCACACCACCCCACGAGGGCGCCTCTCCCGATGACGAAAAAGCATCCGACCAACGCGTCGCAGCAAACTCGCTGTCCTCATTCGCCAGGGCCTGCCTGACAGCAGCTTCAATTCCGCTCGGTCTAATGTCGAACACTTCGAGCGCGGTCTTGTCTCGGACGACGGTTGAGTGAACAATGCTTTCAATCAGTTTCCGTCCGATGCGCGCGTACAAAGGTGTCACCAACCCCAGCCACAAACTCGAAAGGAACGGTGTCAGCACGGGCACCGAAATCATCCTAATGCGTCTGCCGCGCAGGCGTGCGTAAGTGCGCATGATCTCCGCGTAGGACACCTGATCGGCGCCGCCGATCTCGTAGACTCGGTAAGCCGAAGCCGGCAGGTGCAGCGCCGCCTTCAGATAAGCGATCAAATCGTCTATAGCAATCGGTTGCGCCGGTACGGAAACCCACTTCGGTGTGATCATGAGCGGCAGGCGCTCTACCAGTGAGCGGATCATTTCAAATGAAAGACTACCGGAGCCGATGACGATCGAAGCCCGAAACTCAAGCACCGGCACGCCTGACTCGCACAAGATGCGTCCGACTTCCTGGCGGCTGCGCAGATGTGGCGAGAGCGTTTCCTCGTCATTGCCCAAACCGCCGAGGTAAATAATGCGCTCGACGCCCGCGGCTCTTGCCGCATTCGCGAAATTTCTTGCCGCCCTTCGATCGTTTTCTTCAAACGATCCCGCAGAGCCCATTGAGTGGACCAGGTAGTAAGCTACGCGCACACCGCGCAATGCCATATCAAGACTGCTGCGGTCGAGCACGTCTCCCGCCACAATCTCAGTCGCCGCCGCGGCTTTCGATCTTATTGAATCTGGCCGTCGCGCGAGACAGCGCAGGCGATATCCTTCTCGCTCCAAAGACTGAAGCAGACGACCACCTACGTAGCCCGTGGCGCCCGTTAACAGAATGAGCCCTTGCTCCCGTGGATCCGCACTAATTGTTTCGTCACTATTCATTCAGATTTTTCGCGAATCGTAGGCCCAGTGAAGAAGTGCCTGCCGTTGCCTGGGCCGGCAATCGAGCGCTCGCTTCGGGCAATTGTTTTTAAGCTGCGCAATGTGCCTGCGCATTGCGCGCCAACGTTTAATCTGTCGCTCGTCATCCACACTGCGACGGCCCATGTAGTAGCGGCAATACCACTGAAACCAACCGCGCGGATCTTCGTGATAGATCCATCCGTTCTTTCGCCAGACTGACAAAAGCTGTGACGCATGCACACCGAAAAAATTTAGTCTTGGATCATGCAGGGCTTCGCATAGCTTCGCATTCTTGAACCAATCACGAGGGAATTCGGTCGTGCAATCAGTCAGGTACTTGCCCCCAAATACACCCAGCTCGAGCATTTCCTTCGGTGTCAGCTCGGGATGAAAATCCGAATGGGAGTTCTGGCCCGTCGGCTCGGTAAGATAGTAGACGTAACCTGTCTGCATCAGATCGCTGACTTCTACACTTCGCTTTCTCATGCTCAATGTTCCGAAGGTTGATCCGAAAATCTTATGGATTCACCTGGTCGGGCTGCGATGTTCTAATCATCCGCTCCGTCTTGAAACCTCGGGCAGCCATCTTTCCGAGCAACTGCTGGTAGAGCGCTTCTTCAATCCGCGGCGTGCGGCTCAGGATCCAGAGATACTCTCGGCTGGGATCGCCCACCACGGCATACTCATAGTTTGATCCCAAGTCCAGAATTCAATAGTCGCCATAGAAGGGCCAGAAGAAAGTCACCTTTAGCTTGGCATTCGTTTTCTTATCGACGATTTTCGCCTTGCCCTTCGCGGTTGTGTACTCGCCCGAAGACTTTTGACAGCGGTTCACTACTTCGATCTTTCCGTCCGGCCGCAGGGCATAGGTGGCGGTAACTGAATCAGCGCACTTCTTTTCAAATCGATTCGGCAAGCGCGCGATCTCGTACCAGCGGCCGACGTACCGCGAAAGATCGACGGAGCTGACTACCTCGAGTTCACTCTTGTGGCTATCGGGAACCATAACTCCCATTATGGCAGAAGCGATGATTGCGATCAGTATTGGCTTGAACATTGTTAGTTTCCCTGGTTGAGTCCTGATGAAATGAGAAGGAAGAACCGGAGTGTGTGACAACCACAGCCCGGCCCCTCCTCTCAACCCCCCGTGCTCGTAACTGCTTACGCTGTTGCTGCCGTTGCGGGCATCAACACGCTGTCGATAACGTGAATCACGCCGTTTGTCGCTTCGACATCGGGTGCGATCACCTTTGCATCGTTTATTCTCAGTCCACTATCATTCTTGATGGTCAGTGATTGACCTTGAACTGTCGTTGCCTTGCCTGGCGCGAGATTCATCGCCTCGTGAGAGGTAACTCTCCCCGGCACCACGTGGTAAGTCAGAATTGCCGTCAGCTTTTCCTGGTTCTCAGGCTGAAGCAATTCACTTAAACTCTTGGCCGGAATTTTCGCGAACGCATCGTCAGTTGGCGCAAAGACCGTAAACGGACCTTCACCTTTCAAGGTCTGAATCAGGCCGGCAGCACCCAGCGCCGCCGCCAGCGTCGAAAAATTTCCCGCCGCTAATGCTGTATCCACTATGTCGAATTGTTTTTCCATAAGTCTCCCTCTTATTTTTTGGTTGGATAGCCGGTCAGCGAGAACCGGCCATCTGGGTTAATCCCTTACCTCACTCACGTGAAGTCTTGGCAAGATCACATCTTCGGCATTAAGACTGTGTCGATAACATGAATCACGCCATTCGAAGCATTGATGTCGGTTTTCGTCACCTTGGCATTGTTAACCCTTACGCCATGCTTTGTGCTCACCTTGATCGAGGTGCCCTGCAATGTTTTCACCGAGCGACCATTCAGTTTCAAAACCCTGCTTGCTGGTACGTTGCCCTGCACGACGTGGTAAAGCAGAATTGTCCTGAGCTCCTCCTTGTTCTCCGGCCTAAGCAGCGACTCGACGGTGCCCGCAGGCAACTTCGCAAACGCTTCATCCGTTGGCGCGAATACTGTGAATGGTCCCGAGCCCTTGAGCGCGTCGATCAATCCGGCTGCTTCCAAAGCAGCCGCTAACGTTTTGAACTGACCGGCTTCGACCGCTGTTTCAACGATATCCATCGGCTTAGCCGCGTCTTTGGGTGTTTCGGCGCGAGCTAACAATGGGGTTGACCCGACAATTGCAAGTAAAGCCAGCACCGCGCCGCCGCGCGCCAATATCCCTGCCTTGCTATTTCTTAAGTTCATGTTTGAATTCCCTTTCTTCCGTGTTTGAACTCTCCGAAGAGAGACCGTCTAATTAAATGCGCCGCCATCAGAGCGACACTAAAGACCTCATTTTGAGGCTAACCACTTATGAGCGGTTTGAGCGATTTGGAGTATACCCAGCGGACGCGCGCTTGTCAAGCATAACCTTTCTGTTGTTGATTTATGGGCTTTGGCTTGCGCGTTTTGGGCGGTTATGTTAGGCTGGGGCGAGTAGAACAGTTGAGGTAAGCGCCAGAATGGCAACTGCTAATCTAACCACCAAAGAGGTCGCCAGGCTGCTGCAAGTCAGCGAAGCCACGGTGAAGCGGTGGACTGACGGTGGCGCGTTGCGGTCAGAAAAAACCGTCGGCGGACATCGTCGCTTTAGCATTCAGGAAATAGCGCGCTTGCGCCGCGAACGAGGCATGGGTAGCGAAGCTAAACGATCCGGCCGCTTGCCCGCCAGGAAGCGAACCGCCTCCAAGTCTCTGATCTCGCCGGAAATTTTTCTCGCTTTGATTTTGCGTGGCGATGAGGTTGAGGCGGGCGCGGCGCTGATTGATGCGTATCTGGATCATCACACTCTGGCATCGATCTTTGATACGACTGTCACAGAAGCCATGCACCAGGTTGGTGAACTCTGGTTCAAAGGCACGATTACGGTCGCCGAAGAGCATCTGGCCACCCACGTCGTGCTTGGCGCATTACAGAAAGTGAGTGAGATTATTGTACGGGCTGACTCCACCGGCCTCAAGGCGATCTGTTGCGGTATTGAAGGGGACCTGCACGAGCTGCCAGTACATCTCGCCGAGACAATTATCGAGAGTGAAGGGTGGGAAGTGATAAACCTCGGACCGAACACGCCGCTCTTTGCGCTGCGCGATATGGTAGCCGGAAAACGCCCGCAACTCGTATGCGTCTCGGCGCGGACGATAGAAAACTTGGATCGCGCCGCGGCTGAGTACGCTCAACTTCTTAAGGCTGCCGCGAAGGTTGATGCCGTAGCGATTGTCGGTGGCGAAGCTTTTCGCGATTCCAATCTTCGCTCACGTTTTCCCGCCGAGCTCTACGCCCGAGACTTTGAAGCCGTAGCAAGATTTGTCCGCGCTCTGGCAAAAAGAAAAAGCGGGCGCCCGCACAATTAACATCAAGTGAGATCCGTGCGCCGCGAGCCGGGCGCGGGACCAAACGTGGAAGGTCATGCTCACAGATCCCACTCTCTCCACTCCTCCTGGGCCGCAAGATTTCCTGTTCAGCAATTCTCGTACGGGTGTGAACATCGATTCCATCAAGACAGGCTGGCGGAGCGCTTGCGAAGACGCGGGACTCTTGAATCTTAGATTCCACGATACCCGCCACACCTTCGCCACGCGTTTGCGAGCCAATGGCATTCACGAATGGGACATTCGAGACTCGCTCGGTCACACGTCGGTTCGGATGACGAGCGTTTACACTCATCAGACGCCGGCGAATCTGTGTCATGCAGTGAATACGCTGACTCAGACTAAGCTGGGTAAGGTAGTGAGATTCCCAAGGAAGAAGCGCGATCGTAGCACCAAACAAATCGCGCCATCTTCGCGCCATCGTGAGAGAGTCATTCCGGTCGCGGGACTCCCGACATGAACATCGCTCTGCCAGAGTAATTCCAATACGTCACATCCTGCTCGATAAAGAACCACTTAATCACGGCGAGGATCAAATCTACAGGCAATCCCGTCCCAAATGCCAGATGTTTCACAATCCTGAGGAGTTACTTCTTGGCAGGCGTAGGCCCGCTTGATCAATTTGAACAAGTTTACATAACCCTTGGGGGCATGAGCCTTCTTTAGCTTCAGATCTTCAAGAATGATCGAATGGTTAGGACGATCTGTGGTCCTTCCCTTGGCTTTAGGGAAGCTTATATCTTGGACTCTAATCTCAAAGTCAAAGCCCTTATTAAGCCAAGCGGGGCGCGTTAGAAACACCCTTTTTCCGTCAGATAGTGTTTTCCCAAAATAGCGGTATTTACTTGCCAGCTCGCCGGTACCAGTACCAGCTGTTTCTTTCAGGAATTCACGGACAACTTTTTCTCTTATCTCCTGCCGGGTTCCAGTGCCTATCTGCAGTTCAGATGAGCACAATTGTTCAGCTAAGTTCGTTGTGACCGCCCCAGCGTCCTCCAGTTCGGACGAATCCTTACTCATTGAGACACTGCTTCCGCGAATTCACCGCTCAGCTCCCACCACAGGCAATGGAATGTGATAGCCATCTCCCAATATGCGGGCGACAAAAGGAGTTCTTGCGTAGAAGGCACGGGACACACTGCCATGACCCGGACCCTTAGTGCGCGGCTGCACCAGAACTCCCATGGCGCCGGTCAACGCAGAGAATCCCTTCTCAATTATTGTCTCTCTCACGAGTTCGTAATCTGCCTTGACCTGCTGATAGATTTCAGTATCGCCGAGATCGAATTCCGCTACGGAATGTAAGAACGAGCACGGCTCCTCTTGGCATCGAAAATACGAGCGACTACGACGGTCTTTCGCAGCTTAGCTAGGAGATGACTCTCTTCAAAACGTTTTGCCGCGACGTTGACGGGATCGATCATCGTAATGGCCATAGTTTCTTTGACGCGCAGCATTCCATCACGCTTGGCTACAAGTTGAACTTGTTTGAGTTCCCAGCTGCCGAAGTTAGGGGATTGTGCGGAATTGATCGGAAGTCCCAAGAAGCGCTCAAGAGTGTGCCCAGCCCAGCCCTTGTTCTTCTTTCCATCCTTCCAAACGGTGATGTTGAGTATGTCGGCCAGAGGGCGAAGATCTCTTCCGACAAGCGTTCGCAATCTTTCGATCGCATCTAATCGCTCCAAAGCAAATGTTCCTTTGGTTCGGCGGGAATGTGCATGCCGGTCGCGCCGGCTAAGCGGCGAGTTGCAATGGCTACGTACGTCTTGTCCATTTCACAGCCAATAAATCGGCGGTTGAGAATGAGTGACGCAACTCCGGTAGTTGCGGACCCAGAGAACGGATCAAAGACTAAGTCCTCCTCGTTTGTGCTGGCTCGAAGACAGCGCGCGACGAGGGCCATTGGCTTTTGAGTCGGGTGTTTGCCATATCGCTTCTCTTCTTTGCTTGGAGCAGACATACGCCAAACATTCTTCATTTGTTTTCCGCCGTTCTCGGCCTTCAGCGCATCGTAGTTGAATGTATACTTATCTTTTCCCTTTTTTGCCTTTGTAGCCCAGAGTATTAACTCGGTCGCGTGTGTGAAACATCGACAACCGAGATTCGGTGGCGGCGCTGGTTTTTCCCAAATAATGTCGTTCAAGATTCGGAAACCCAGTTCTTGCATGGCAAAGCTCACCGAGGGGTAAACGTGGACTGTACCTGAGACCCAAATCGTGCCAGTCGGCTTCAAGAGCCGATGACAAGCAGCCAACCAAGTCTTATTGAATTCATGATCCAATTCGACACCCCTGCTGCGATCCCACTCGCCCTTGTTAACCTTGACCATCCGCCCTGCGACGCACGTAATTCCATCATTGGATAGGTTGTATGGAGGATCAGTCCAAATGCAATCAACGCTCCCCGCGGGAAGTGTTGCCATCAATTCAAGGCTGTCACCATGGTACAGCCGCGATTGTTTGTCATTCGATTGCCAAACAATAGATGCGATTTGTTCTTGCGATTTCGGTGACGACAAAACTCTCATTCTCCAGTGTCGATAATTCTTACAAAGGGTTCTACTCCGCGAAAGTGGCAATACACCGATGCCTCGGAGGATCCAGATCCTGATCCTTCCCTGGTGAGGAAGGTATCTAGGCTAAGACCTCTGATCACACTTCTACCAGCTCTTCTTCTTCGGCAACGGGCAGGTCAGTGTCGGGTTTGACATCAAGCCATCGGAGCATTCCCAGATTACGAATGGTGGACGCCACCGTTTTTGCTTCAAGAGGCGGCTGGCGTTTTTGTTTCCATTGCATCACCGAATCAAGAACTTCGGTTTCTGATGGTGTAGAGTTTCGTTGCTTCTTAAGAGCGTCTGCTGCGAAGATCACCGTCGCCACCACTTCCGCCTGATCGGTGTTCATTCGCAGGAACAGGTCCGTAGTTTTTTCGACAATAGGTTTCCACTGCGCAATTGACGATTCAAAGTCATTCCTCACCCGTGCGAAATTTGGCCCAACCTTGACCACAAACATGCTGCCCTTCCGCTCTTCTTGAAGTAGGTTGTTGTTAACGAGCTTCGTCTCAGCGTTCTTGAGGTCTTTACTAAATGGGCCGAAACTACCTCTTTCATAGTGGAACCCAGTTGGCAATCCTTCGCGCGTGGCGACATAAGCGATTTTCTGGAAAATCGTTCGCCCGGTTGGCCAGTGATAAGGCTTGGATTCGATTTGGCGGAGAATCTCGATTAGACCCAACCAAGCCGGGTTAATAGCCGATTGCACTGTCTTGCGTTGAACAATCGTAGTGGGTTCCAACGATAAGAAATCAATCGTCAGTTCTCTGGGAGGCGTTCCGTACGGAGCGTAGAGTTCAACCGGAATGTCCATCTGCCGAGCATAGCGATAGATCAACGGCCCGACCGTTTTCCATTCAAGCTGTCCGTTGCCACAGCCGAGTGGGGGGATCGCCAGTGAGGTTACTTCCCACTCTTTGTAATGACTCAAGAGATGTTGCAGACCACGCTCAATGTCGCTGATTCGCGAAACCGATTTCCAGTGATCCTTGGTTGGGAAGTTAATGATATTTGGTGGAAGAAGGCGCTTAGAGAGATAGGGGATGCCAGGCTTTACCTCTTTACGTTCGCATCGCTTCACATAATCTTCGAACATTTCTGGGAAACGTTCTTTGAACTCCAGAGCGATGCCCTTGCCCATGATGCCGACACAGTTCACAGTATTGATGAGTGTCTGCGCCTTAGATTGCAAAATGTCTGCGACCAGGATTCTCATCTGAGTTTTCTAGAAGAACATATCACCGCGGATGCGCACGGGCAATCCAGTTCCCAATGCCTGAAACGCCGCCAAGGCGGTCTGATTCGCAACATAAGCACCCATGACGAACCGCGCCTCTGCGCGGTCGGGAACCAAAACCTCTGCACACTTTTCCGACTTGTGACTCATCTCATCATACATATCTTCAGGGTGTTTCCACGAGCGAGCGAAAAGTCGATCTCGGTCAATGGCTTCAAGTCCCTCGTTAACCGGCAAAAAACTCACCCAGCCGCTTGCCGCGTTTCGATCAGTGACGATAACCCCCGGAAAATCGAGGATAGCAGCATCAATCTGAAGGACACAAATGGTCGAATTGTGACCTCGAACCCTGCTAAGCATCGCGTTGTGCGCATCGAAATACAGATTCGCATATTCGTGCAACCGTCGTGCTCCCGGTATCTGTTTGTTCTGGCGTATTGCCTGAATCTCAGGCATCGCGACTGAATCGTGCGTTAGTTTGGCAGCAAGTGTATGCGAGAGGATGCCGTGCTGCAATATGGAAGTTACATTGGCGATCGCTGCAATGTAATGAAGTTCCGTAACCTCAGCGCGGTTCATTTTTTCGCCTTCCGCGCGGAGCTCGAATTCGAGTAACGCTCTCGCATTTGAGCGGGGAGAGCATGGTGACTGCCCGTAACTTTTCCATCTTATTTAATGCCCCCGCAGGGATTCGAACCCCGAACCAACAGATTATGAGTCTGCTGCTCTAACCGTTGAGCTACAGGGGCACAACAACTTACGGACCTACATCGATTGTAGCGGAATCTTAGCGACTTCTTGTC
>JBPCKD010000113.1:0-5789 GCA_051004635.1 Pyrinomonadaceae bacterium | reverse complement strand
AGTGGAACGCTCACTATTGGTGGGCAAACATTCACAGTGAATCAGGCTGCGCCGGCGTGGGAAGCAGTAGTGCTCACCGCGAGTCAGGCTGAGATCAAGACCTGGACCACCGGGGGCAGGACCTATGCTTATCTAAAACTGCTGTTCCCAAATGCGGGCTACCGAGTGGCTAACTGGGGTCAGGCGAGTCAAGCGGGTAGCAATTTCACCGCTGACGCTGCGGTGGAAAAGTTTACCGGGGCATCGGTGCTGGCGGTAACAACCACGGCGCAGATTTACGACTTGGGAGCGCTGACTCCCGGTAGTTATAACTTTACTTTCAAGAACAGCGGCACCCTCGTGAAGACCCTGGCCTTCACGGTTACGGCACCGCCATTCCCGGCGAATCCGATAGATAGTGCGCGGGAGTTTGTGCGTCAGCAGTACCGAGATTTTCTGAATCGCGAGGCTGACCAGGCCGGCGAAGACTTCTGGACTGACAATATCACCAAGTGCGCTGATCCCGCGCGAAGGCCTGCGGGACAAACTGAAGCGCAGTGCACGTTGCGGCAACGCGAGACAACCAGCGGCGCCTTCTTCCTGTCCCCGGAGTTTCAGTACACCGGCTACTACGTTCTGCGAATGTACCGAGGTGCTTTAGGTCGACAACCAAAACTTTCGGAGTTTATTCCCGATACCCGGTTTGTCGGTAATGGAATCGTAGTCAACGGCCAGCTCTCGGGAGCAAAAATCAACGAGAACAAGGCGGCCTTTGCGCAGCAGTTTGTAAACTGCACGGATGCGACGAAGTATCGGTGCGCTGAGTTCAAGGCGATCTACGACGCATTGAGCAATCAGGCGTATGTGGACAAGCTGTTTGACACAACGGGAGTAAATGCGAGCGCGACGGACCGGGCTGCGCTGGTGAACGAGCTGAACTCAAACCCGACAACAGGCCGAGCGAGCGTGCTGCAGAAAGTGGTTGACGGTATCAATGTGATCTCGGAAGGGAACCAGCAGTTCACCACCAGCTACGGGCAAGCGTTCTATAACTCGGAATTCACTGGAGCGTTTGTTCAGCTTGAGTACTTCGGCTACATGAAGCGCGATCCGGATGAGGGCGGGTATGCATTCTGGCTGGGCAAGCTGAACCAGTTTGGCGGCAACTTCGTCAATGCGGAGATGGTATTGGCGTTCATAAGTTCACCCGAGTATCGCGCGCGCTTCGGTCAGCCATAGGACCATATGCCAGCGGCTAGTCCGTTTACCCAGTGATGGAGATCGAGGAGGTTGGTAGATCAGGTCCATTATGAATCCCATGAGAAAGACCATCCCTCGACAGCGATGAAAGCGATTTCTTATCCTCAGTTGGCGTCCTCTGTCCACGAAACTCATCCCGCGCGCGAAGCCTTCCGCACGGAATGCGGCAAAGCCGCAGTACTCTGTGCGCCTGGATTATTCGGACGACTCCAAGACCTTCCTGGCCGCAACCACCTCAGGAATATCCGCGTCGGCGTCCTTCCAAACTTGCAGGAAACGTTCGTACTCAGTCCGCGCCTGTTCCCGCAGTCCTTTCCGCTCGAAAGCCTGGGCCAGGTGGTAATGCGCTAGTGGATAATTCGGATTGAGCCGGAGGATTCGTTCGTACTCGGCGATGGCATCATCCCATCGGCCCAGTTCCAGGTAGGCGTTGGCGAGACAATCCTCCAGGTAGTCGATCATCCAAATGGCCGGCGGGCGGGCGAGAGCAGCTTTGAACGTTTCCATCGCCTCTGCCTGCCGGCCATTTCTGAAATCCAGGTAACCACGCCGGTAGAGGCTCACTCTTGCTGGGAAGCTCTGACCCCTTGCCGTAAAAGGCCATTCGGCCAGGACGCGTTCTCTAAGATTGGCCACCGTGACATTGTTTCGTTGTTCCAGGGCGACGACCAAAGAATTCCACGCAAGGTGCTTCTCTGACTGTAGTTCCATCCTGGCCGCTTGAGCAGCTTGTTTAAGATCTCGCTTCTTTAAGTAGACCTCGGCGATTGAGCCGTAGGCACGCGCGCGCGAAAACCCATCCGGCGCTGTTTTTATGACCCGCCGGAATTGAGCCAGCGCTGTTTGGTAACGGCCAAGCTGAACGTAGGCATTGCCGAGATGCAGGTTAGCGACGTAATTGTCCGGCCTCAACTGGAGCGCCCGCTCATACGCAAGAAAGGCCTCCGGGTAGCGTCCGGCACACTGGTAGCTCATTGCCAAACTGTCATATGCATTGGGCTCCGTGGTCGCAAGCTGGACGTAACGCTGATGCGCAGCAATAGCTTCGCCATATTTGTGAAGATCAAGATAGATCAGTCCGAGCGCGTTGTAGACATCCCTGGCTTCGGCGTCAATCACCAGGCTCTGCTTGAGTACGGTGATGGCTTCGTCATGTTGTCCTTCACCGCGGAGCAGATAACCCAGCCGGAGATAAGCTTCCACCTCCATCGGATATTGCGCGATGATTTTTCTGAGGGGCGCTGCGGCGCCCTGGTAATCGAGATTAGCTATCGAGTACCAGGCGTTGATATAGAGCCGATCCTTTTCCGTAAGGCGGTTTGAGAATTGAAAGGCTTTCTCCAGGGGTGCCTTGGCTTTCTGCGCATCGTAACCGCTGACTGCATAAGCATAGCCGATGCGCCCGTAGGCCATTGCGAACTGTGGATCGAGGGCGACCGCTTTTTCCAGCAGTTCTATCGCTTCCTCATTATGTAACGCCTGGGTTTTTTCCACTGCCAGCGAGTAGTAGCGGTAGGCTTCCAGATTGTTGGTCATCACACTGGTCAAGCCTGGCTCGGGCGCTTGGGGTGCCGCGCCCAGATGCGACGCGAGTTTCAGAGATAAGAGATCAACCTGGCTGAGGATTTGTCCGGGCTCGGTAACTACCAACCGCTCTGCCGCGAGGAGTTGCCCGTCCTGTCCATTGTGAATTTGGACATCGATCCGAATCTGGTCTCCAAGCCGCGCGAAGTTACCCATGACGATTATCCGCGCCTGGCTTCGGCGCGCCACTTCGAGCGCTTCATCGAGTCGAATCTTTTCATTTTCGGTGTGGCCGATTCTGTCCAGGGGAAGGTGAAGTTGCTGACGGCTGAGCAGTGTCAGTTTATCTGAACGCGACAGGTCGGTGATGATCATGTCCGCCAACCCTTCGCGCAACCAGTCGAGATCGGAACTCCCCGACTGGTTGTCGAAATACATAACTGCGACAGGCTTCTTGCCGGGCAACTGGGGCAGCGCCAAGTCAGCAGCCGGCTGTCTATTTCCAGCCAACTTTTGGCGAAAGTAGGCCGCCGAGGCAAAAACTGCAATGACCAGCAGTCCTGCCACTGCCAACAACATCGCCCGGCGCCGCGGGTTGCGACGCTGCGCCATAGGATCTAGCGCCGGCGTTTGAGCGGGCGGTAATGCCGTCGCCAGATTAGCCAAGGGTTGGTCGTGATGGTTGCTATCCGTTTCGGCGGGGTGGCCAATTGGAACTACCTCTGGAGTATCCGCGGTTTCGGATTGACTCCGGTCTTCTTCTACCGGACTGACGAATCGATAACCCAGCTTCGGAACTGTCTTGATGAACTGCGGCCGGCGCGAGTTGTCACCAATGGCCCGCCGGATATCCATGACGCATTGAACCAGGGCGTCATCTGTGACCGCAGTCTCCTTCCAAATGTTCTTCAGCAGTTCTTCTTTCGTGACCAGCCGCTCACGATTCTCCAGCAAATAGATCATCACCTGGAATGTCTGCTGGCGCAGGTGCAGTTCCTCACCCCCGCGCCGCACGCAGCCGCGCGAGAGATCAACTTCGACATCACTAAAGCGAAAGACTCGTTTGTTCGAGGAACTCACAGGAAACCTAATGAATAAAGGAGAGATTTCGGAAGAGTTTCGCTTCTCTTTCGTTACTTTTGCCCGTGTCTTAAACAAAACTGGCCTCATTGGAAAGCAAGGCCAGTCGCGCAGCGTGCGTCCAAAAGCTGTTCGGAACACCAAAGGCCTGGGATTGTAGCACGACCCGCAGCGGCGCAGGTGGGTAAGAGCGATCCACGAATCACCCGAAATGTCATTAAAGCAAAGTTCAAGTGTTCGGGTCGCTTCGGGTGATTTCGTGGATCTTTTCCTAAGTTTTGATTTTCTGTTTTGCCCCGAGAAAGTGAACGCATGAAGTCCACCCTGGTAACCCTTCTAGTCGGGATATTGCTCGCGCCTTCATTGTCATGTGGGCGTGGCTCCGCGATTTCCGCTGCCGGAACCGGTTCCGCTGGTCTGTCTGAGGATGAAAAACATCGGCTCTACTCTGCTGCCCTGGCGGCGGGGGAGTCGCCATTCGAAAGCGAGACCGTCCGCGAAGTGTGCCGGAAGATTGAAATCTTCGATTCGGAGAGCAAGCAAAACCATAATTACATGGCGTTTGTAACAGCCCATATTGAGTGGGCCCTGGAAACGGAAAACGAAGCGTTCAAACAGCAAATCAACACCAGGGAAAAGGCAATCGAGTACATCAAGAAACACCTGCCTTGAATGCCAAGTGATCAAAACAAAGCCTAATGAAATTTTCTTCGGGTAAGGGGAAGTCAGACATGAAAAGGTTCCGCGCAATTTTCCTGGTATCGCTGCTGGCGATAACTTTAATACTAATCCAATTTCTGGCGCCCATTCGAGGATGGACTGCCGGAGTCAATCGCAAACCGGAAGTGGCCGACCGCGAGCCGGCGCCTCGAGCGCACTTAAGTAAACAGGTCACGTTGCGTGGCGGGGGCGGCGATGGTTCGGTGATCAACCTGAAAGATGGTCATGATCTGATAACTACATATAGCGGGCAAACTGAACTTGAATCCGCCTTGAAGCAGAACCTGGCACACCCTCTGTCGCTAGCCTCTGCAGACTTCGACGAGGATGTTGTGCCTGATCTGATCAGCGGATACGGCTGCACAGCGTGTTCGCCAAACCTGAGTCTGTCAGAAAGCGGCTCCGACGGCCGATCGCGCAGTGAGGGTTTGCTTACGCTGCACCGTGGCAATGTCGATGCGATCTATCCCAACACTTCGGAAGCCGAACAGCGCAAAGCAATGGGCGAGTTTACCGACGCTCCATTTCTATCCCCGGCGCAGGTCTTTGACGCGGGCATCGAACCCGACTTCATCGGCGCCGGAGACTTCGACGCCGACGGGCACTACGACATGGTGATAGCCACAGCCGGCGGTCAATTGAAGAACGCGACAGAGCTTACCCAACAGCCTTCGCCGGCGATTTATTTCAACGTAAAATCCGATCCCAACGCTCACTTTGGCTTCGATGGCTCTCGTAGCATGACGTTGAATTATGCTACGCCCGCGGAGTCCCTCAACTTCTCCTCCATAGATCTTTTCGGTTCGTCAACGCAAATCGGGTCGGCCAATTTCTTCAACTTTGCGAAGGTCTTCGATCCGAGAATGATTGGCACAAACTATTCTTCAACTACAAATCCGAATCCAGAGCAAGGAGCGGCTTGCCTCACGCCGCCGCCGAACATGGTGAGTTGGTATCCGGGCGACGGGGATGCGAACGACATTCAAGGAACCAATCACGGCACGCGCCAGGGTGGTGCGACGGCCACAGCTACTGGCAAGGTGGGCCAGGCGTTTAGCTTCAATGGCACCACGGGATACGTGTCGTTAGGCAACCCCGAGGGACTAAAAATCTCAGGACCCTTGACCATCGACGCCTGGATCAATCCGTCCGTATTACCGGCGAATGGACAACTTGGCGCAATCGTCACCAAGTGGGCCCAGGACTTTAGTCTGAGTTCAACTTCG
>JBPCKD010000112.1:0-64833 GCA_051004635.1 Pyrinomonadaceae bacterium | reverse complement strand
AGTACTAAATGACCCATCACTTTTCGAATCCGATCCTTTCGCGGACGGCATAGATCGATTTCGCCTGCGACTCGTGATACGTGCGCACGAGCATTTCAGCCAACAGTCCCATTAGAAAAAACTGGACCCCCAAAACCAGCGAGACCATAGCCATCACGGGCAACGGAGTTTGAACCAAATCCGCGTGATGAGGCCAGGAGCCAAACTTCATCAGCAGCGCAAGCAGCGTAGAAAGTAGAGCAACAACAAATGTCAGCAGCCCGGCGGTCCCAAAGATGTAAAGAGGCTTGGTCTGATATGACGCCATGAATTTGATGGTCATGAGATCGAAGATAACTTTGATCGTGCGAGACAGCCCGTATTTCGATTGACCCATTGTCCGCGCATGATGCTCGACAGGTATCTCGGCCACTCGCGCGCCAGCCCAGGATGCATAGATAGGAATGAAACGATGCATCTCCCCGTAAAGACGAACGTCCTTGATTGACTCCCGGCGATAGGCCTTCAACGAGCAGCCGTAATCATGAAGGGGCACCCCACCGATCCAGGAGATCAGACGATTGGCCAGCATCGATGGAACCTTGCGGGTGATTAGCTTGTCTTGCCGGTCCTTGCGCCAACCGGAAACTAAGTCAAAACCCTCGTCAAGTTTCTCAAGCAGCCGCACAATGTCTGCAGGATCGTTTTGCATGTCAGCGTCCATCGGAATAAGCACGTCGCCCAGTGCCGCGTCGATACCCGCCGCCATCGCCGCTGTTTGACCATAGTTACGCTTCAATGCGACCACCCGCACGCGAGCGTCAAGCTGCGCCAGGTGGCGCAGAACGTTCAAGCTACCGTCGCTTGATCCGTCGTCGACATAGATGATTTCCGCTGAGCGGCCCAGGTTGGTTAATGCTTCATCCAATTTCGCGTGCAGCGGAAGCAGGTTTGGCTCTTCGTTGTAAACAGGCAGGAATACCGAGAGCTCTGGCTTCTCACCGCTGGCCGGTATCGGCGCGTTCTCTGCCAAAGTTACTTCTTCGTCGTAGATTTTCACTAGTTTCTGCTCAGAGCTTTAGGAACATTTTGCTCCATAGTTTAGAAAGCGGACTTGTTCGCCTCTTCGATCCGGAGGCACAAGTGCCGACTCTAAACGGGCGTGCGTCTCTTAATCGACTCTCCGCGCCACGCATATGATTGAAACCCCAAAAGGAAAGTTCAAATAGCGGAGCGCCAAACTCTCTGCTCCGAATAGTTTTCCCAGTACACCATTGAGGAATCCAATCGTAATATTGTTTTCTGATTCAGGACGGATGCTGAGGGCGCGCATCAAAAGCCTGCCTGCCAGTATTGGCGCAAAGAAACTGATGTTCACATAACTGGCACGCTCGATTTCAAAGCCTGCCTCACGCACTACTCGTTTTAGCTGGTCAAGCGTGTAGCGTCGGCGGTGATGACTGATATCGTCCTGAACTCCCCACAGAAACATAAACGCCGGCACAAAGACGAGACAATGCCCTCCGGGACGCAGGACCCGTCGCATCTCTTTTAATCCTGCGAGATCGTCATCCAGATGTTCTACCACATCCAGACCGGTCACCAGGTCGAACGAACTGGCTTCAAAAGGCAGGGCCTCCGCCGCACCCTGTTTGACGTTTTCCAGTCCGCGTTCGCAGCAGAAGGACAATGCTTCGCCCGAAATATCCACGCCCTCCGCTTCACCAAATTGCGAAAGCATTTCAAGGTTGGCGCCAGTGCCGCAACCGACATCCAGAATGTTTAGAGGAGCGTAATGATCGCCGTCCGCGGAGGAATCCACCTCAACGCTGCGACTAAGGCGTTCAAGAAAACTCTTTATGATCTGCCGCCGTCCAGCAAACCACCAATGCGTCTCCTCGACCCGGCGCATGATGGCGTAGGTGTGTTGCTGCATCTCCCGAGGCAGGGGTTTCTCGATGACCTTAGAACTGCTAACCATAGGTGTTCGTCAAAGCTGGGAACGCATTGTAAAGCATTGGAACCTCGCTCCCATATCGGACAGCGAGGTTTATCGTTGGCAGGCGGAGTTTCGCGGCCTTGCCGCCGCCGGGTGCGGAAGGGCTGACTTGAGGTTGTACCGGTCAATCCACGCCTGCGGCTTTGCCGCCGCACCGTGCGGTAAGGCTCTGCCTACCGTTGAGTCTCTAAAATTAACTGGAGGCTACGCCTCTCTTTCATGAGGCAGAGCCTCGTGAAAGAACAAAACACCGCGCGCCGGAAAGGCGGAGATTTTCCGTACGGTGCGGCGGCAAAGCCGCAAATGCTGCCACTCTAAACCTGTCAGTCGCCTAACCTCTGTGTTTGAAACCATTCTACGAATCGACGCAGGCCTTCTTCAATTTGAGTCTGCGGATCATAACCAAGTAACCGGCGCGCCTTGGTAATGTCCGCGTAGGTTTGTGGCACGTCGCCGGGCTGCAACGGCTGCCGATCGATCTGCGCCCTGGCCCCAAGTTCTTTTTCCAAGAGCGAGATTAGTTCGCGCAGCTCCACCGTGCGCGACTCGCCCAAGTTGATTACCTCATAATCGCTATTCTCATAATTGCCTACGTAATCAATTGAGGCTCGCACACCCGCGATAATGTCGTCGATGAACGTGTAATCGCGTTTCGTAGTGCCGTCTCCAAAGACCGGGATTGGCTTGCCCTCGCTTATGAGTCGCGCGAATTTATGTATAGCAAGATCGGGACGCTGGCGTGGGCCGTAGACGGTGAAGAAGCGAAGACACACACAGTGAGTTCCGTAGAGATGCGTGTACGTATGGCAAAGCAATTCTCCAGCGCTTTTGGTGGCCGCATACGGCGAGATTGGCTGACGAACAGGATCGTCTTCACTGAAAGGCACCTTTGCGTTTATCCCGTAAACTGAAGACGACGAGCCAAAGACGAACTGCCTAGTGCCGTGGTCACGAGCCAACTCAAGAAGATTCAACGTGCCATTGATATTTGTCTCGGCGTATAACTGGGGTTGATCTAATGAGGGTCGGACACCCGCGCGCGCCGCCAGATGAACGATGCACCTGAATTGATTTTCGCCGAAGACACTCTCAAGCGCTGCACGGTCTCGAAGATCAGCTTCAAACAAATGATAGTTCACATTCGTCTCGTGAACGCTTACGTTCGCACGCTTGATCGCAGGGTCGTAGAAATCGTTGAAGTCATCGACAACAGACACTTGCCAATCGCCTTCAGACAGCAAGCGATCCACTAAGTGCGAGCCTATGAATCCGGCTCCGCCAGTAATGAGAATGTTCTTCATACCAGGAATGATCAAATTGAGAGCAGCGGCTCTGCCGCCCTCCGTGCGGAAAGGCTCTGCCTTTCCGGCCTGCTCCCTGTAAAATCCTGAGGCTGCGCCTCGGCCGCGAGGCATAGCCTCTGGGTCTGGAAAGTATTCCTCGGAAAGGCATAGCCTTTCCGCACGGATTGCGGCAGAGCCGCCCAAATCACAAAGCACAAAGTTCTAAGTACAAAGCACAAAGGTCTATCTGAAAGTTCAAAGCTCTATTTAGTAGCATATATCCAAAGATGCCAGCCCCAGCGCGAAGCGAGCCGCGATTCCCATGAACGCGGTAACAAACTTCCAACCAGGGGCACCCAGCGCTTGTTGAGAAAATAGGTCTTCAAAGTTACTTCCGAAAACTCTTTGAATAGCTCGCGTGCTTCGCGTCGTGAATACACCCGCGCCAGCGGGTTTCCTGCGCCGTCAGTGTTCTGGCTCAGAAACTCATCAGGCTTTAGATAAGATTCTTTTTCGGTCTTCAGAAGTCTTGCGTGCTCGCGAAGCGAGTCTAATGGCTCACCGGTAATTCGATGGATCAGATTGATTCCCGTCTCCCACTTTAACAGTTGGGCCCCCGCACGCCGCAGGACGGAAATGTTGAGTCGGTAGTTATACGAGTCGCGATGATAAAGCATAACGATCGCGCGTCCGCCAGATCGCAGCACTCGATGAATTTCCTTTATTGCCTTCTGAGTCTCCGGCGTGTGATGCAAAACGCCGTGGGAATAAACCAGATCAAAACTCTGATCTGCGAAGTCAAGGTTCTCGGCATCCGCCATTTGAAACTTTCCGGGAAGATTAAACAGCTCAAATCGCTTCCGCGCTAACTCAACCGCCGCATCCGTAAGATCGACTCCCGTATAATCCGCACCCGCTTCGGCAAACTGCGCGCCGTCTGTTCCAAGTCCACAGCCAATTTCCAGAACCTTCTGCTTACCCGTGCCCACGAAGTCGGCAGCTATAGGAATGTGCCACTCTGAAGTATAGCGATGTGCCTCGACCAGTTCGTAAAACCGGCGCGTTCCGGGTGCGGCATCGGCAAACTTCACCCCGCACGGATTCGCCTGCCAAAAAGTGCGGACTCGTTCCTTGAGGTTGTCATTTGGATGAGCCATGCGGGAAATCGGGGTAAAAGAATAGCAGAGCCAGGTCAGCGAAAGAGAACGTGCGCTACCACCGGCGATGGAGATGTGTTGGAGATCTAAGCCCAGCTGGCTTAACTAGCGTAAACACCATAGAGATCGAGGATGTCGATGCTGACAAGCTTTTGGCCCTCGTAATTGAAAATCAAACCGCGGTCTAGATCATCCTTGCTGTTGGTTGGGGCGGGATTCTCTTTCAACTCGACCAATAACATGTCGACATCGGGCTGGTACTTGAGCCGCAGCTTTCCCGCCGGCAGAGCGACGCGGTCTCTCGCCAGCCGGAGCAATTCTTCTTCCTGACTCTCTAGCGCTAGCCTCTTGGCCATATTGCCTTCTTCTTATCCAACGAAGTCTTGATGTAGGCCGTAATGATGAGCCCGCCGTCACGGCTCAATTCTCGATACATTACGTGAAGAATCTCCTTCTTGCGAAGTGTCACAACAGCTATATCAGAGATCCTCGGTGACCAGGGAGAATATACTCCGGGTCATACACCGCATCAAGCATGTCCTCATAATGCCGAGCCATGTAAGGGTGAGCCTCAACAATGTGTTCCCATCTTTCGTCCGTAAGGGGGATCGGGACATTGTTGAGTGATTGAACTGTTTCCAGAATCATACGCGGAATAGTGAACCATCTATTTTCCGGCCGTCGCAAGAATCCGTTGAATGAGTTTCGGATCGTCGGGGAGCAGTCCTGATTTGGGCAGGCGTGGCGTCAGTGTTGCCCAATTCTTGTCCATCGCAAAGACCTTGCGAAACAGCGGCAGCGATTCGTCCACACGCCCCATGTTGACCAGAGCAACTGCGTGCCAATAGATCATTTCTGCATTGTCGGGAACCAGTTTCTCAGCGGCGGAGTATTCGCGCAGAGCGCCTTCGTTGTCCTTTTTCTCCACTGCGAGATCGCCGGCGTTCATATGATTGTAGGCACGCTGCAGAGTTACCAGACGACGCAACTCCCGGAGCGGTTCCGGACTGTCGTCAACACGCAGATCAAACAAACGATCTTTCCATGACTGGCCCGTTGGTTTTCCCGTGACGACAATGAGGGCGGCGGATTGCCTGCCACGAATGTCGCCACCCACGGCTTGCGCGGCGTCCAGTGCCGCCAGCATCCGGTCAGCCAGATCGCCTTTCGCTTTTTCAAAAGCCTGGGCCATCGCGGGCCACACCTTGTCGTTCAACATCAGATTCGCCTGAACGGAAAAGTTCTTGCCCACAATGTGCCCGGCCGCCTGAATATCGTTTTTGCCCGTCCATGCGTCGACGCGTCCTTGCGTGTCAATCATTGCCACTTGTCTCACCTCGCGGCCCTCGTCTCCCGCAAGCAACGATTTCAGCGCGTCAGGAGCGCTCTTGCCGGTGCGCATTAGTTCCAGACCAAGCTTGCCGTAACTTGGATCCACAAACGACTGCGTTGCCACCGCGCCTACGCCGGCCTCGGCCCACGGAACTATTGGACCAACTGAGAACCAGTGTGACTGAACTGCAACGCCCAGCTCGCCGGTCTGCGGATCACGCGCAACGATGGAAAAAGTATGGACCGGGCGAAGCGGCGAGACGGATGGCCCAGGCACGTTTTGTTGCGAGTAGGAAGCCGGCGTGAAAGCGAGGGCCACGACTAAAGCAAGAAGTAAGCGCATAGGATTCCAAACTCCATCGGTCGATGAGCGGGGCGACTTGTTTAAATCGGAAACGGATAAAAGGGTGTATTGCGGACGATCCAGAAAGACAGCACGACGAAAAACAACAGCCAGATATATTTCGCATCAAGCTGGTTGCCCTTGATTGGCTGGTCCCGCATTACCGCATTTGTATAACGCACGAGCGCATAGAGAACAAACGGCAGCATCACCATCATCAGGGGATTAAACCGAAAAGCTGTGATTACGTCGCCGTGGAGCAAATGGTGAAGGCCGCGGGTGGTTCCACAGCCCGGACAAGCAAAACCAGTTAGCGCGAAAAAGGGGCAAACAAGAAATAAGCCTGATTTGCCGGGCTCGAACATGAACAAGTAGGTTGAGCCAACCGCCAACGTTAACCAAATGAGGATGACAGTCAATCGTCTATCTACTATTTCATGGAGCGTCATGAAGGCAGCCAGGCAAAAATCAAATGGGGCGCATTGAAGCTATCGAAGTTTCCAGCGGGCATGAAGCCACGAGCAGGAGATACGCGGAATAGTGCAAAGGAGTAATGTTAAAAGTAAGAGTGTGCCACTTTGGGAAAACCGCTCGGCGGGCACCGGGCCGTGAAACGTGTGAAAGAGATGGCTAAGCTATTAGAACCACCCCTTCTTATTCTGTATGTACGTTCTGACAAACTCTTCGTCAGATTTTGTCAGATAGATTATGCCTTCCACTATGCCTACTATCCCTCCGATGCCACACGTGACTAAGGTGATGACGATCTGAATAATTCCTTCGGTAGTGTAACCCAGGATAAATTTATGAACTCCCCACGCGCCAAGCAGGATCCCACAGATCCCCGCTACAAGCTTTTTGTCCGCGCCCATTGCCTTCCAGTCTGTCATGGGACCTGATTGGCCCTGGTTAACCGACTGCATTGGCTGGTAGCCACTAACCGTGCTTAAAGGCGCCTGGCAGCTCACGCAATATTGGGTAGTGTCATCGTTTACTGCGCCGCATTTTGTACAATATCTACTCATTGATTTCCGTTCTCCACTATGGGTCTCAATTTTTACTAAGGATGTATGCCCATGTCGAACCCGCTCCACTTTAGAAGTAGATCAAGCTGCTGAGCGCAAGGAGACTATGACCTGGCATTAGTAAGCGCCAATTAGCTACATGTTACCGATCGAACCCAATCCAATCCCCAGGATCATCAGTAACACATAGATTACTCCTGCTGCCAAACCGATTCCAATCGCAATGTAGCTAAACATCTTGGCCTTCTTGGAAGCCTCCATCGCGCCGGCGGTATCTCCCGCGGCCACTTTGCCGTTTACCTGAGCAGCAAAGATGATGGCGACTATCCCCAGAGGCCAGCAGCAGAATATGGAAATGATGGCCGGAACCAAATAGTTGGGAACACTTGTTGTTCCACCGGTTGCCGGCGGCGGAGTCCACTGTTGCGACATTTAGAGTTTCTCCTGAGTCAAGGTGTTTTTGAATAGGTCTTTATGCTGAGTTTATTCTCGAATTTCTATGTCCGAGAGCGATCGCCGCTGCCTCAAGCAAAACTCTGAGGTGGCGGTGGCATTACGTCACGCTTGCGTTTTTCAAAGATTGGAATCGCGATTAGTCCGCCAAGCGTCGAGAAGACAACCAGCAGCACAGCCATAATAATTCCGTTTACAATTGCACCGACCACTGTCTGTCCCGCTTCGATCTGTGTGCGCATCGTCTCGACTTGGGAAGGGTCGATACTCTCCACCAGACTGACCATCATTCCTGTCATAACCGAACCCATCAATATGCTGAGCGGTATTCCAATTACCACGGTAATTACGGCGCCTACCAAACCGGCCAGGACTCCCAAAATCGCACCATCACCCGGAGTGGCGGGCACGGGGGAATTCTTGATGTAAAGGTAGGAGGCGAGCGCTCCACCCAGGATTGCCCAGAGGCAACAGCAGATGTTCACCCAGTTAACGAAAGGTATTACCGATAGGATGCCTAAGACAACGCCGCCGATGATCGCGGGCTTTAATTTGTTGTTCATCAGATCAGTGCCTCATTGAAGGTAATTGGACAAGTCCTAATTAGACTTTGAAAAGCAGGATGGAACTGTGTGCGCGCTGAATAACTAACAAAGAGGGCAGGGATTGTCAATAACATTGACTGTTTAAAATTCCCGGACAAACCCTCAGTTTGCCCTTTGATCTACTCGGATTGCCCGGGCGGAGACACGTAATCTACGGCAAACTCAAGTTTATCGGACAATAGAGCACTCATCTGCCCCGCTCGACAAACGAATGTTTGTCGGACATTATTCCCGTATGTACGAATTTGCAGTAGCGCCAGCAGTCCAGAATATCCGGCGTCGAGGCGTCGAAATAGGCGAAGTGTCGCCAGACAGCCTTGGGTCTGAGTTGGAACTCGAGTCGGGAGATAGGATTATTAAGGTGAACGGCCGTCTGGTGCGCGACTACCTCGACTTTCGCTTCCAAACTGCCGGTGAAACCGAACTCGTGCTGGACGTTCGTAAGAAGACCGGTGAGGATTGGGAACTGCAAATAGAACGAGGCGAAGGCGAAGACTTCGGACTCAGCTTTGAGCAGATAGTGCCGCGCCAGTGCGCCAACGAATGTATCTTCTGTTTTTGCAATGGGAATCCCGCGGATGCACGCCCCTCGCTCTTCATTAAGGACGAGGACGTAAGGCTTTCGTTCCTTTACGGTAATTACACGACCCTAACTTCCATCACTGAAGACGAGATGCAGCGCATTGTCGAGCAAAGGCTTTCTCCGCAATACGTCTCGATTCATGCCACGGATCTGGCGGTGCGAGCCTATCTGCTCGGTGTCGATGAACATCGTGCCGACATAGCTCCGAAGCTCGCACGTCTGCTCGACGCTGGAATAGAGATCCACGCGCAGGTCGTGCTCTGTCCGGGAATCAATGACGGTGAGATACTGCGCAAGACGATAGATGATTTGGCGGCGGAGTATCCGCGGATCACGAGTGTTGCCATTGTGCCGTTGGGTCTGACGCGTTACAACACTGACCCCCGGTTGACCGCTGTAACACCTGACTTCTGCCGGCAAACAATCGCTGAGGTCACCAGAATTCAACGAGACTTGCGCAAGCGTCTCGGAACAACGTTCGCCTTTCTGGGTGATGAGATCTATCTGCGTGCTGGAGGCTCAGTGCCGGCGCGAACCCACTATGGCGACTATCCGCAGATCGAAGACGGCATCGGCATGGTCCGCTCATTTAATAATGAGTTCGCTGCTTTGATGAGGCGTCTGGAACGTCGGCCGCTGGGCAACCCTCGCAAGGTTAATGGAACCATTCTTACCGGTACACTTTTCGCTCCTGTCTTTAGACAGCTGATAGAGAAAATGAATGCTCGTTTTGGAACTCATCTGAATGTGGAAGGAGTCGAGAATAACTATTTCGGCGGCGATGTTTCTGTAGCCGGGTTATTGACAGGCGGCGATCTACTGGCCGCGCGAGGGCGCATACGCGGTGACTTCGTAGTGATTCCAAAGAGCACCTTAAAGAGCGACGAAGAGATTATGCTTGACGGAATGAAGCTTAGAGAGTTGTCTCAAAGCTTTGGGGTTCCGGTTTACCCCCTGGACCTCAAGTCGTTTTCGCAATTTCTTTTTAGTCGAAATTGACTTCAAGCCATTCAGGCCCAATCCATGATTGCCCCCGTGCTAAACCGAGCTTCTTCAACTGAACCAGCGCGGAAGATTCTCGACGTCGGATGCGGACAAAATAAATACCCAGGCGCGGTGGGCATCGACTCAAATCCGCGGGCCCATGCGGACGTCGTTCACGACCTTGGAACTCTCCCCTATCCCTTTCCGGACAACGAATTCGATGAAATCATCTGTCGTCACGTTATTGAGCACGTTCCCGACGTGATGTCGTT
Source organism: Pyrinomonadaceae bacterium (assembly GCA_051004635.1). Taxonomy (GTDB): domain Bacteria; phylum Acidobacteriota; class Blastocatellia; order Pyrinomonadales; family Pyrinomonadaceae; genus PSRF01. The sequence continues at coordinate 54,818 of JBPCKD010000112.1, read as the reverse complement.
TGTCAGCGAACTTCACCGTATAACTAAACCCGCGGGATTGATAAAAATAGTCACTCCGCATTATTCCAATCCTGATTGGCCCACCGACCCGACTCATAAAAATCATTTCAACAGCTACTCCTTCACCTGCTTCATGCCGGATCGCACTCCCTTTCCTTTCTACACGAAGGTCGAACTGCGGCCCATTAGCACCTATGTGAGTCTGGCCAACCTCTGGCGATTTCTTGGATTAGAGTTCATTGCGAATCTGGACCAGCATTGGCCGGCCCTCCGTTTCACGCGAAAGTTTTGGGAGTTTTACCTATCCAATATCTTTCGCGGCAAGGAGCTTCGTTTTGAGTTGGAGGTAATAAAGGACAACTAAACGAACCCGGGACTTCTATTAACCTGGAATATCATTCTGACCGCGTTTTCAGTCTTTAAAAGTCCCGCCATCTTGAATCCAACAGACGGCAACTATCTCCAAAATCGGAGTTAAAAATCCGAAATCCTGAACTAGCACTGACCCTGCCTGCGACTAAATGGGTGATAGCACGTCAGTTTTCTCTTAATCCAGCACGGGAATAGTGTTCACTGAGGTTCCGGCATACAAGTTTGACTACCAAATTGGATCGGCGGGAGGAAAGACCACTCTTTCCGGAAAGATTACGCAGTCAGGGGTCTCCGAAAATTTCCGCATGCTGGTTCCTGTTTGGTTGGACTATGGGAAAGGCTGGACACGACTTGGTGCAGCCACCGTTATTGGTAACAGCTCGGTAGATTTGCCGGTTATACCTTTGTCGGCGCAGCCGAAGCGGGTGGCCTTAGCCGCGCTCAATGATGTGTTGGCTACGAGCATAGAATCCAGTAAGCGGTGAGCGGCTTCTTAAATTCAGGATCATTACGATTCGTATCCTGATCGGCCCTGGAGCCGACCTATCGCCACCACTTCAATCGCCAAACTTTCACATGCCTCCATGCCTGATCGCAGGTCCTTTGATCAGCTCTGGCTTGGCCCGCTCCTTGCACTCGGAATTTTTGAGACCCTCGCATCAGCGTTCAATTCTTCGTACAACAATCCAAATTTTGCAAGATTTCTGCCGTACTACCGGGCTAAGATACGTCAATTTCTAAGGATTTAGCTGACTCTCTGCCTCGGCCTCAGCGGCATAATTATTGCTCAAGCCAGTTCGTTGAATATTGGAAATCCTGTCAAGCCCGGTCTAATTTCAATCAAACACGGATTAGGTTCCCGAGTTTCTCTGATTGAAGCGCACGTCCGCCGTGCAAGTAGCCAGTCCGAGACTTCAAAAACTAAATAAGGAGCCCGCATATGCTAAGACGCAGTCGTGATCTAGATCCCAGCGGCGCAATTCCGATTTTTTTAGGAGGAAAGATGAGAAAGTTTACCAGAATGTTGATAGTCGGCTTGGCGATTTTTATGACGCAAGTCGCTGTTCAGGCTCAAACGACCGGTTCCATATCAGGAACGATTAGTGACCCGAGAAATGAGGTTGTAGGGGATGCGACCGTCACGCTTGTTAACACCGCAACGGGTGCCGAGCGCAGCACAGTATCCAGCAGTACGGGAACATTCGATTTCCAGGCTCTGCAGCCAGGCACTTACACGATTACCGTCGAGGCCCCGGGCTTTAGGAAGGCCGTGGCCCGGGATATCGTTGTCTCGGTCGGGACTGCTGCTTCAGTGAACATACCGTTAGAGGTTGGATTGGCCGGAGAGACGGTTACGGTAACTGCCGCTCAGGAGACGATCAATACATCCGGTCCGTCCCTGACTAATACTATTAGCACGAGACAGGTTGTTGACCTGCCGCTGCCTGGTAGAAATCCGCTGGAGCTTGCGGGTCTTCAGGCCGGTATCGCGGTTGTCGGAACTGACGTGCGGGGATCGTCTATTGCCGGTCTTCGCCAGACTGCGACCAACGTAACACAGGACGGCATCAACGCGATGGACAACTTCGTGAAGACCAGTTCATTGTTTGCCATCAGCACTCCGTCTTTGAATTCAACTGCGGAGATGACCATCACCACAGGAACCGTCGGTTCCGAACAGGGACGAGGCGTCGGCCAGGTGACTCTCGTGACCAAGGGGGGAACCAATGAGTTTCATGGCGGCATATTCTATATGAACCGCAATGATGCGTTGCAGGCCAACACCTTTTTTAACAACGCACTTGGGACGCCGCGGCCGAGACAGAACCAGCATTTTTTTGGTTTCGACATTGGGGGCCCCATCTACTCCCCGAGGTTTGGCGAGGGCGGACCGTCATTATGGAGCGGAAAGGATACTGCTCTCTTCTTCTTTGCATACGAGGGCTTTCGGGATAATTTTTCGGTAACCCGGAATCGGACAGTGCTTACGCCCGAAGCCCGGCAGGGGATATTCCGCTACACAGGAACGAATGGAGCTCTCCAAACAGTCAATTTGCTGGCGATCGGAAACCAAAACACATTGAATCCGGTAACGATGGGGATCATCGGAACCACGCCGACGCCAAATAACACGGACGTGGGTGACGGTTTTAACACGGCGGGATTCCGGTACAATGTTTCCGGCGTGAGTAACAACGATAAGTATGTGGGACGCTATGACCATCAGTTGGTAAAGGACACTGCGGTCGGGTCTCACAAGTTAGAGTTCGTGCTCAACTACTTTAAGAACATATTGTCACCCGATACGTTCAACGGCCTGGAGGCACCATTCCCTGGTCTGGTCAATTCTACACAGGGAGGGCCGCGGTGGTTGGTTACCGGCGCGATAGTTTCAAACTTTGGCAGCAGTGTAACGAATGTTTTCCGTGTCGGAAAACAATGGGCTCCGGTCGGGTTCTTGCTGGAGTCGGACCCTGCCGCACCCTTCATCGGTTTCCAGGGAATAACGCTGCCCTACGCTGGCGGTGGGTTCCAGTCACAGGGTCGTAACACCCAGGTATGGCAGATCAGCGACAATATCTCCTGGTCGAAAGGGAGCCATTTGTTCCGATTCGGTGGGGATTATCAGCAAATATTTGCGACTACCTTTAATGATGCCGGCATTAACCCGTTCATTACGTTAGGGACACCGGCACATAATACCGGCGGTGTTGCGGACGCAAGTTTCCCGTTCTCGAGCGCGGCGAACAGAACGTCTGGCCGCAACGTATTTGCCAACCTGGTCGGAAACCTATCGAGTGCCTCGGCTACGCTAAATGTTTCAAGTGCGACTTCCGGCTTTGTTCCTGGCGCTACCCGACAGCGGGATTTCCTGCAAAGGGACCTGGCGTTGTATGTCCAGGATCAATGGCGTTTCCGCAGTAACCTGACACTCAACTTTGGCGTGCGCTGGGACTATATGGGAGTTCCCACGATTCCTAATGGCCTGGCCATACAGCTTACGGACCACCGCCATATTTTCGGCGTTTCGGGCTTCGGAAATCTCTTTAATCCCAATGCCCCGGCCGGAGCCGCTCCAGCTATCGGAAGGCTTGATTTCGTGAGCGGCAAAACCGGAAGAGGGTTGTACAATAATGATTGGAACAACTTTGCTCCGTTCGTCGGATTTGCCTGGTCGCCCGACTTTAGCGGTGGACTAGGAAAGCTAATTTTCGGTGGGCCTGGCAAGAGTTCCATACGCGGCGGCTACTCCATCAGCTATCTGCGCGACGGTTTCACCGTGATCAGCAATGCGATGGGTGTTGGTACGACCAACCCGGGCCTGATCGCGAGCGCGGCCGTCACGACTCCGACCGGAGTATTAACGGCGGGTGGCGTGCCACTTCCGATCCCGGTTTTTTCGATGCCCATCACCGACAGGACGAACAACGTAAACAATCCGACCAATTCCTTGTGGGCGATCGATCCTAACCTGCGAACTCCCTATGTGAACCAATGGTCGTTCGGATATGAGCGGGAGATCTTTGCGGATACGGCCTTTGAGGTCCGTTATTCCGCAAACCATGGCGTAAAGCTGTACCGAGCGGTTGATTTCAATGAGATCAATATTTTCGAGAACGGGTTTTTGCAGGAATTCGTGCGGGCTCAGTCCAATCTCGCGATCAACGCCGCTAACGGTGCTCCGAATAACTTCGGAAATCTATTCCCTGCGTTGGGAACCGCCCCGTTGCCCATTTTTTCCAGATTCTTTGCCACCGGAGTTAGCGCTGCTAACGGCTTTCAGAATGCGGCCTTTATAAGTCACCTCAACAACAACAACGTTGGTTCCATTGCCTCCACGTTGGCCTTTAGCAACATCTATAGGGCTTCCCGTGAGCTCGTAGCGAATGGCATTCCGGCCAATTTCTTTGTGGCAAATCCGAATGCCTTCGCTTCGCGGCTGCTGACCAACGACTCGATGTCGAACTATCATTCACTGCAGGTCGAGCTTAGAAAACGGTTCTCGTCGGGTCTAATGTTCCAGGCAGACTACACGTTCAGCAAGGCCCTAACGGACGCTCCGGATAATCAGGGTAACGCCCAAAGTACTTTGGACAATTTCCGAACCTTTCGCAACAAGAGGCTCGACTACAGACGGTCGAATGACGACCAAACGCACAGGTTCGTTGCCAATGGTATTTACGATCTTCCGTTTGGCAGGGGACGTCGGTATCTAAGCGGGTCGAACAGTGTTGTCAATCAAGTGATTGGCAATTGGTCGGTAGGTGCTATCACTGTCTGGTCGACACGGACACCGTTCTTTATTACCTCGGGTCGTACTAGCTTTAACGCGTGGCCTGTCTTCACCGAGGCGAACAATCTTCCCGCTCAGCTTGTGGGAATGACATTCGCGGAGTTCAAGAAAAATGTGGGTGTCTTCAGGACGCCCGGCGGTATATTCTGGTTCAATCCGGCCTTGCTGAACATCACGCACAACGCGGCCGGCCGGGTGCTGAGTTCAGAGCTCAAACCTGGGTTGTTGGGACAGCCTGCGCCGGGCACGTTTGGCAACTTCCCGATGAACAGCCTAAATAGCGGGAAATACTATAATGCTGACGTGAGCGTTACAAAGCGATTTCCGATCGGCGAGCGAGTCAAACTCGAATTGAAGACGACGTTTGTCAACATTCTGAACAATGTAAACTTCGCATATGGCAATACACAGTTTGACTCGACAAGCTTCGGTCGAATCACAACCGCGAGTGGGGGCGCAAGGGTTATCCACTTCATGGGCAGTATGAGGTTCTAAAACCTATTCCGGAAGTCATGAGCTTCTTATGACTTTTAAGGATAGACTTAGCTATTGGAGGCGTTGCCGGTTGAACCCGGCAACGCCATTTTTTCCAATGCTCAGTCGATGGGAAGCCGCATGGAGGGAAAAGGAGGACGATGGATATGCTGGTTTACTCAGACCGCAGATGCCAATATTTTGTTTTTGCGGTTTTCTTGTCGATGTGTTTTGCCGGTTCGGTGCTCGCCCAGATCTCGACTATCCCCGACAGCATGAGCCAGACAGGATTAGGCGGAGTTAATTCAATAGTCGGAACCGTGTTCGGCCCTTCGGGTCGGCCAGTAGAGAATCGAATGCGTATTCGGCTGTCAACAATGGCACGCGGCGACCGGATCTCGACAACTGACGGGACCGGAAACTTCGCATTTCGCGGGCTCCCAGCCGGGAGCTACACCGTATCAATCGAGAAAGAAAAGGACTTCGAACCTACTTCGCAGTCGGTCGATATCATGCAATTCCGTGGAGCTCCTGCACAAGTCTACACTTTGAATATTCGCCTGGCGTTCAAGGCACGAGCTGAGGTCAAAACCGCCGTTTTAAATGCAGAGCTGGTGAATGTGCCCCAGAGTGCTCGGGCCTATTACGACAATGCCGTCGAACAAGCTAAGAAAAATGACCATCCAGGAGCGATCGAGCAACTGAAGCTGGCGATAAAAGAGTATCCGACTTTTATGCTCGCATTCAATGAACTCGGGGTGCAGTATCTCAAATTGAATCAATTGGAAAATGCCGACGAGGCATTTCGGGGTGCACTAAAGATCGCCCCCGATGCATTTGCCGCCCTTATAAACCGCGGCATCGCAAATGTCATGATGAAACGGTATGGCGAGGCGGTACCGATTCTTCGTAAAGCCTTGAAGAAAAATGACCAGTCCGCGGTAGGACATTATTTTCTTGGGCAGGCTCTTGCAAATCTGGGTTTGTTCGAACAAGCAGAAAAAGAGCTTTTGGCTTCGTTGGCACTCGGGAAAGAAGAAATGAAAGAAGCGCACAGGATACTGGCAGTCATATATACCTCTCGGGGAGCCAAGAAACAGGCCGCGGACGAATTAGAGGCTTACCTCAAATTGGCACCGGATGCGCCGGACGCTGAGAAGCTAAAGGAGATGATCCGACAACTAAAAGAATCGAATCAGTGACTTTGAAGGTTTTTCTAACTTCTAAGGAAATTGAATCAGCTTAATGGGCGTTGCTGTGTGATTGGCGACGCCTTTTCTTATGGTAAAAACTGAGTTAGAAACCACCTCCGCGTCGAGCCAAAGTCTCCAGATGCTGAACACATCGTCAAATCATTCCGCAATTTAAGAGATTCGAAGCCATCGGCCCCGAAAGCGAATCCGTGACGGGATGAAACACCACGACCCCGCGATTGGTGGGGCATGAACTAAGAGCGACCAAACTGGTGCAGGCTCAATCAACCCTTTATCCAGAATCAGAAACTTTATCCATAAAATTGGAGGGGGCCTGAAGTCATCAGAATCGAAAAATCCACGAATCGCCAGCTTTACGACTTGGCACAATTGTTGCGAATCTGCTCACTTCACTTCTAGATTTGTTCCAACCGTCTGATTCCCTAGCCTATTACCCTTTGGAGGATACACATGAAGAAGGTTCTAAATCTCTTGTTGGTGTTAGCGTTTATTTCCTTTGGTCAACTAGCCGTCCAGGGTCAAACCACCGGTGCCATCGGTGGAACTGTGGTGGATCCGACCGGAGCGGTTGTTCCGAACGCTACCGTAACGGCAACCAGTCAAAGCGGTAAGGAATTTACGGCCAATACCAGCGAAAATGGAACCTACAAGATTCCCGCTGTTCCAAGCGGGTTTTATTCTGTCAGCGTAACAGCATCTCGCTTTAAAACGACAGTTGCGACTAACGTAAAAGTTGATGCTGGTGTGCCGAGCACTGTGGATTTAATGGTTGAGCCCGGGAGCATTCAGGAGACAGTACTTGTCGCAAGTGGTGCTGAGATACTGCAAACTCAAACAGCCGCCGTCACCAGTACCATAATTGGCCGGCAAATTACCGAAACGCCAATCGCCTCCCGTGATGCCCTCGACCTGGTAGGGCTCTTACCGGGCACAGCAACGGTGGGACGACCAAGAGCTGCATCGATAAACGGATTACCGAAGGGGTCATTGAGCATTACGATTGATGGTGTGGACGTTCAGGACAACTTGTTGCGTTCAAGCGATGGATATTTCACTTATGTCCGTCCGCGCATAGACGCGATTGAGGAAGTAACCGTTTCAACCGCAACTCCAGGCGCTGAGAGTTCCGGTGACGGTGCGGTACAAATCAAATTTATTACCAAGCGTGGAACTAACGACTACCATGGCGGTCTGTTCTGGCAGCATCGAAACCATGCCTTAAATGCAGCCTACTGGTTTAACAACCGCGATCGCATCCCCAAGAATCAGATTCAATTAAATCAATATGGTGGCCGATTGGGCGGTCCGCTTCCCTTTCCGCGTTTTGGCGAAGGTGGTCGAAGTGTTGATTCCGGGAAAGGTAAGGCGTTCTTCTTTGTCAATTACGAAGAGTTTCGCCAACCCGATACTCTGAACCGAACGCGGGTCATTCTTAACCCCAGCGCTCAGGCTGGTAACTTCTCATATATCGTTGGCGGAGTGACGCGAACTGCAAACGTATTCACCATTGCCGCTGCGAACAGTCAGCTGGCAACGCCTGACCCAACAGTTAGCGCGCTATTGGTAAAGATCCGTACGGCCGCAGAGACCGTCGGTACGTTTACTCCCATTACAAATGACCCGAATCGCCAGAATTACAATTTTACTCCCAAGGGCGGACAAGTCAGGAAGTTTCTCGCTTTGCGTTTCGACGTGAACTTAAACAAAGACCATAGCGTGGAATTTGTGACGAACCGGCAAAGATTCGTCCCCTCCAAAGATTTTCTCAATGGTCAGGATGAGAGATTTCCCGGATTCCCGTCCTACACCCAGGGCTCATATCGTAACTCATATTCGGCCGCGATTCGTTCGACTCTCTCACGAAATCTCGTTAACGAAGCACGCTACGCCGTTTCCACCGGACGATCGGAGTTCAGTCCAGGAATTTCGGTTGCTGATTACGGGTTCCAGGGCGGTTATGATTTAGGCATCGGTGCTGCAGGTATAACTTCTGCAACCTCCCGCAACTCATACAGTGCCCGCAATACGCCGACGTATGATCTTACCGATACGGTGACCTGGGTTAATGGAAATCACAGCATCAGTTTTGGTGGACAATACAAGCTCATTAAGTCATTTAGCAGCGCAATCGGCCGAATCGTCCCGACAGTTAGCTTTGGACTGGATTCAACTGACCCAGCTTTCAATTTGTTTGCTAATAATGCCAACAGCCTTCCTGGTGCTACCGCGGCACAACTGACTGAAGCACGTAATCTATATGCCACGTTGGTCGGACGGGTTTCCGGGTTCACCGCAACTGCTTATTTGACGGATGATGGAACATACCAACTGCATTCCCTGCAAACGAAGCTTTCCAAACAAAACACGTATGGTCTATTCGCTCAGGACAGTTGGCGTGTCCGCCCGGATTTCACCCTAAACTATGGTATTCGCTGGCAGCCGCAAACCGCATTCAAGGTCCTAAGTGACAACTTTGCCAAACTTGAAAACAACGACCAGGTATATGGTATTTCCGGCCCGGGAAACCTCTTTAAGCCGGGTACCTTGACCGGTTCGATACCCAGGGTTGTCGCTGCGGAAATCGGAGAAGCGGCTTATCCCAGCGACCTCAATAACTTTGCACCATCGGTAGGCGTGGTGTGGAGTCCAAACTTTGGCGAACGGGGATTGTTACGCCGGATAGCCGGCGAAAGTGGAAAGAGCGTCATTCGCGGCGGCTATTCAGTATCGTTTGTTCGCGAGGGATTTAACCTCCTCGATTCTATATTGGGGTCAAATCCTGGGGGTAGTTTGTCAGCTTCGCGAAGCTTAGCGATTGGTAATTTGACGGTCGGAACGAACCTGCGAACCCCCGGTAATCCTAATCTGATACCGGGAACGTTTTCGGCAACTCCCAGCTTTCCGATTACTCTAACCACCGCTAATTCAACGAACGCCTTCGATCCCGATTTGAAAACCGGCAAGGTTCACTCTTTTAGCATCGGTTATCAAAGAGAGCTCGACCAGAATACCGTGGTTGAATTTCGCTATGTCGGCAATCGCGGCGTCGGTTTACAGCGTCAATACAACCTCAACGAGTTCAATACGATAGAAAATGGATTTGCCGATGAGTTTGCTAAAGCCCAGGGTAATCTTTACGCAAACATTGCGGCAGGTAGAGGGGCAACTTTTGCCTACTTCGGAGCCGGCACTGGAACCTCGCCGCTGCCCATTGCGTTGTCGTACTTTAATACTGCGGCAACTTTTGACCCCAATAATCCGGCTCGCTACTCCGCAACCAATTTCACCAATACGACGTTGGTGGCCGCATTGTCGAGGAATGCTCCGAGCATAGTCGGTTTCGGCAGCGGCACTAACTATGAAAATAATGCTACCCGCCGGGCGAATGCGATAGCCAATGGTCGTCCTAGTAACTTTTTCTATGTTAATCCGGCGACCGGTGTAAACGGCACGTTCACCGTGGACAACAGTTCAAAGACCTGGTACGACTCAGGCGTTATTGAAGTACGCCGGCGATTGTCTGCCGGATTGCGCTTCCAGGCCAGTTATGTTTGGTCGAAGGCGCAGTCCAATGCTTACGCTTCAAGCAGCGTGGTTTTTGCTGACTTTACGCAAAGAGAAGGCGGTTTGGACCTGGCGCATAACGTACAAGCGTTTGACCTGCGCCACCAGTTTAAGTTTGACGCAACCTACGATCTTCCCTTTGGCACCGGAAGAAAATTTTTCTCGGGTGCGAATTGGTTGGCAAATGGAATTGTGGGCGGATGGACCCTACTCCCGACCATACGATGGCAAAGCGGTTCGCCCTTCAGCCTCGGCAATGTTCAACTTGTCGGAATGACAGTCAAGGACCTGCAGAAAGAAATCAAGGTCCGCAAAGGCCCGAATGTGGTGACCTACTTGCCTGATGACATCATCCTCAACACGCAAAAGGCATTTAACATAGACGTGACCAACACCGCCAACAACGGTTACGGAACGACGTTCGGTGCCGGTGGTCCGACAGGCAGATTTATTGCCCCGGCCGGATACGGCAACTGCCAGCAGAGGTTTGCGGGGGAATGCGGTTTCAATAATTTGATTGTCTATGGACCGAAATTCGTTAAATTCGACGTGACTATTGCGAAGAAAATCATGCTTGGCGAGTCGCGTAACCTCGAGTTTAGAGCAACGTTCCTGGACGCCTTGAATCATCCTAACTTCCGCGTTGGTGGTTGGGCAGCCGACACTGTGGGCATCACGGCCTTCGCTGGGACCTTCGGTCAGCTTGGCAGTACGACAGCTTATCAGGACATTTCGACAACGAATGATCTTGGCGGCCGGCAAGTTGACCTGATGGTGAGACTCAACTTCTAACTTCGGTTAACCCGAAACCCTTTTTTCTTTTCCAGTAAATGATCACGGTAGCTATCGTGCAGGTTGCGGATTCGGAGTTCGTCGCTCCGATTAATTACTTCAAAACCGCTGCCTGCGGACTTAACGTCAAAAGGTGCCAGCGTTGGAAGGTGTTGATTGGTTCGTTGGAAAATAGCCGTACGTAGGCGGTCTGGAGATAGAGCTTTTCCGGACTGGCCCATTCGAGACGAACTATGGGATTGAAGGATGCTGGAATGGCAGATGCCGAAGCGCCACTTCCGGCCGGTCCCGACCCGCTGTCCCTATTCTCATTCGCGTTGGAAGTCTTCTCTTCATAGATTCTCGAAGCCGCCAGCAAAACATCGTGCAAACGGATGCGCGCCTGCGTAGGTTTATCTCCAGCGGCGTCGTAAATCCTGACTTCCGTGTCGAATGCAGTGGCAACTTTGGAAGCGTCAGGCGACCAAACAGGCAAAGCCTCAGTCAACCCGTCATCAAGCAGACGTTCCTTGCCGTCCAGCGTAATCAAACGCGGACGACCGGTCGGCAATTTATATTCTCTTTCGCGTGCGTCCCATTCATTTTCCCTGCAGGCGAGTGCTACTACAGCCTGACTGTCAGGCGACCACGCCGAGTAGAAGTAGATCAACCCTTCCCGCGAGGTCAACGGTTTCAGATCGTATCCATCACGATTGCAGATGTAGATCTGTTCCGTGTTAAAGAGGCTGACTGGCGCAAAAGCAGGACCAACCGAGGGCAGCGGAGAAGCTTCCAGTTCCGGCAGGCTGGCGCCAGGCGGAGTGGGTGTTGGAGTAGGCTTCACACTTTTGTGCGCGATAAAGGTAATAGAGTTTCCATCAGGCGACCACGAAACCGTTTCTGCAAAGACACAGGAGAGATCCGGCGGCGTTAAGTTTCGTATGAAATTGCCTTCAGACGAATAAAGGTCGATGCGGAATGCCTGGCTGGGTTCATCGTCGGTTCCATAAAGCACGAGTGCGCGCTGCCCGTCGGGCGAACGGACGGTTCTCAGCAGCGCGTCGTTTTGCCTGCGAGTGTCAAAATCAATCTGAATGGCCTCGATCTTATCGTTGGCATCCTCGGTGGCGATGTCCGCGGAAGGGGCTACGTCAGTCTCGATCCTGTATGCCAGACGTTGGGCGGGGACGTCGCGCAACACGAGTGGCCGGACATCCCGCTCCTTATCCAGAATAGAGGAACAGGCTGCGACTCCGGCAATTACAGTGGCTAGTAGTGTGATTAATCTTCTATCGGCCATACACAAGCTCGCGGGCGAGCGCCGGACTCAGCGTAAGCAGCGCGCGTATTGTGTTTCTTGGTGAGAGATGATCGTCGTCACCTTCGTCCTGGTCCACACAGTTGTGTTCCAGCGAACGGGATATCCTCCTGGGCAGTAGTTCGTAGCTGGGTGTTCTGGAAACGTAGTCCCGAGCCACCAACATGCCGACCAGGTCACACGTTAACTCCTCCGCCCTTTGGCCATGGATTTTCAAGCCTGTGAGTTTCGAAGCACGATTCCCCAGTGCTCGGAACAATAAGCTAAGGCTGTCCTGGCCTCCATCGCCAATATGCACTAACTCGTGGGCCAACACGCTGATTATTCCTTCATCAGAAGGAAGGCCGGCAAGGAATATCGTACCGAAGATGATCGTGTGAGGGTTCCTTAGAAACACGGATGCATTGTCACGCGAATCCACATCCGGCCGTATGTTCTTGACCGCTTCCACTCGGGCAATTGCGCGTTGAATTCTCAGGATATTCCCCTTTGAGCCGGTCAATTTGTAGTCCCTGACCAGCCGCCGCAACGAGACCACGACGAGCTCCCTGGCAACAGGCAATAGGCGTTGCGCGCGTTCGGCGCCGGCCACCGCCTCGGGACTTTGGACCGGCAATGAAGGTCGCCCCTGCATATCGTCTATCGGTACGCTGCCTTTGGGATCTCCGACTCTTTCTTTGCAAACCACCACGCTTGCAAGTTCCACCGTCTCGCGCGCTTCCGGAGACAGCACAGGGCGAGAATGGCTCGTCTGAGAGCCACGCCGATCCTGTGCTCTTTGAGCCAGAGCATAGAAACTGGCGTTCGCTAAAGTGATAACAATAGCGAGACCCAAAGCCGCTCTGATGATCAGTCGAGAACGTTTAACTTGATAGCGTGGAGTGATCATATCGCCGTCGTCTCATCGTCCCTTCTAAAATGTTCCTACCGATCGCGCCACACCGGCTTCCGTTTCTCGATGAAAGCTTTGATGCCTTCGGGTGCATCGTGCGTTTTCATTAGTTCCTGAAGATACATATCCTCAACTTTCAGAAGCACTGAATCGAGCGAGCGCCCGCGACCAAGGTCAATTGCTTTTTTGGTAAGTTCAAGAGATGCTGCCGAAAGATCTCGAAGCTTCGAAAGCAGCTCAACTGTTTTCTGTTCGAGCTGGCTGCTCGGCACAACGTAGTTTACCAATCCCACGCGCATTGCTTCGGCGGCCTCGATCATCTCACCCGTAAGGATCAGCTCGCGGGCGCGTTTGTCGCCGATGACATGCGGCAGCAGCACCGCTGCTACGGGAGGAAACACCCCCAGCTTGATCTCAGGTTGACCAAAGCGCGCGCGTTCGCTCGCAATGGCGATATCACACATGGCGACTAATTCGCATCCGCCGCCCAAGGCAGCGCCGTCAATCACCGCTATCGTTGGCCGAGAGAGTTGCTCTAACGTCCGAAAGATTGCATGGAAGGAATCCAACATCTGAAAGATCGTCTCTTCCCCATGTTCTTCCACGGCCACTCCCGCACTAAAAGCCCGGCAGTCGGCTGCTGCTGCAAAAACAATCGCAACGATCTCACGCTGACGAGAACACTGGTTCAGCGCCTCATTGATCTCTCGCATCATGGCGATATTGAAGATGTTGACTGGCGGACGGGCGAAAGTTACGCGCGCCACGCGATCATCGATATTGAATTTTATGTGTTGGTAGGGTTCTGGCATTAAGGAAACTGATTAACTCTCCCGTCCTTCATTGTACGTTGTGAGGAGTCAGCATGATAGCCAGCTGGCTGTAGATCTATTTAGCGGCCGGCCCTCCCGTCCACGACTGATAGATTCGCTTTTGTTCCTCAGATGGATTCCCGACCGGCACAATTAGATATGCTGGCGGCATTCGTCCGCCGAGTTTTATTGCCAGCATGCTCAGATCGTCGAAACGAAAAATGGAGAGGTTAATCAACTGTCCGGGCCGTTTTTCAGCGATGCGTGCGTCGAAGAAATCTTTATTCGCGCGCATGTTATCCAGCGCGACAATCTGATCCCCGGTGTTCAAGCCCTGCTCGTAAGCAGGAGAGCCTGCGTAAACGCGCCGCACCATCAATCGATCGTCTTCCTGGGCCACATCGGCGCCTAGATAGGCCTTTTCGACGGGCTTGGATGTACCACCCGTCGGGTCCAGTCGCAGACCCGCGGCGGCCAGGGCGGAGTTGTAATCAAGCTCTTCGCGACCTCGTACATACTTTGCAAAGAATTGCTCGAGGCTTGAGCCGGCCATCGTCTCGCTAATAGTCTGAAAATCTTTCGGCGTGTAATTGCGGTCCTTTTTGTAAAACTCTGTATAGAGATAGCGCATGACGTCGTCCAGCGACTTTGTGCCCTTGCTTTCTTTACGAATCTCGAGATCCAGAAGTAAACCCAAAATCGCGCCTTTGTCGTAGTAAGAGACTTGCGAATTAACCGAGTTGTCGTCCGGCCGGTAATATTTGATCCAGGCATCGAAACTCGCTTCTTCCGCGCTCATCACCAGACGGCCCGGCACGTTTTGCAGATCCTGAAATGCCTTCGCTGCCGCGGCGAGAAAATCTTTCTCAGAAATTAATCCCGCGCGGCGCAGAATAATATTCTCGTAATAACTGGTGATCCCTTCGGCCACCCAGAGCAGCTTAGTGTAATTCTCTTTCGTGTAATCGAAGGGGCCGAGCGCGTCCGGACGGATGCGTTTGACGTTCCAGAGATGGAAAAACTCGTGGGCCACCAGACTCAGGAAACCCTGGTAGCCCGTTTCGGGTTTGAAATTGAAGCGCCGAAAGCCCAATGCCGTAGAATTCAGGTGTTCCAGTCCGCCGCCGGTATTTGCACGCAAATGAAGGAAGAAGGTGTAATCGCGATAGGGGATTTCGCCGCCCATCAGCTCCACCGACGCCTCGACGATCTTCTTGACGTCAATCCGCATCCTCTCAGGATCATAATTCCCCTCACCATCGATGACGATTCGATGAGGTACGCCCTTAACTTCAAATGAGAGCGTCTTGAAGTTGCTGACTTCGACTGGCGAATCGTAAAGAATGTCGAAGTTCTCGGCGCGAAACGTGTTCTTTGGCCCAGGCTCAACCGGAAGCGGTGTAGCCACTTTCCACGGCTGCGGCGCAAGGATGTGCAGAGTCGAAGGGGCGCTTGTGAACCCTTCGAGGTACATAAGGAGCGCCGCATTATTCCAGAAGGCATGATCTGAATTCAATTCATTTGTACGAACTGACAACTCGTTTGCGTAGACACGGTAAGTCGCGCGCCATTCTGCCAATCCCTTTGTGATTACGCGCCATGAGTTTTTGTTTAGCTTTTCCCACTGGAGTGCGTGCCCAGCATTGTCGGTGGCGGCAAAGTCCTGCACGTGACGTTCAAATTCGCGCACAAGGTAGGAGCCCGGAGTCCAGACAGGCATCACTAATAGTTCCTCCGCCGGCGCCGCAGCGCCTTGACGTCGCTTTATTCGTACTTCCACTTCCAGCATGTGCGTATGTGGCTTGGGCATCGAAACAGTGAAGGAAATCTGCGGCGCGGCGGCTTGCGATTTTTCCGGTTGTGCAATTGCCACCGCGGCACAAACGGCCGTCAGGATAGTCAGGGCTGCCAATCCGACAAGCGAAGAATGTTTTTGGTTCATCGTAATTTGTTCCTAGGAGACCGGCGCCACGGGGGAGTATTGTGAAGAGTAAATGTTACTACGAAGTAGCAATGCCCGTCGAAGCGCTGGCGCCGGGGTTAGTTGATTGTTCGTGGAGGAGAACTTCCGCAAAACGTTGGCGTCTAAAACCAGGTTCTAACGGTACTTTCATTGAGAGGAGACGCGGTGTGCCTGTAATTAGCTGTCGCAAGTGTGGGACTAAGAATCGAGTTGAACCTGCTCGGGCAGCGGAGGCAGAGGCGAAATGTGGCAAATGTGGCACGCCACTGGACCTAACCAGGACCGCGGAAGAAGTTGATGACAAGAAGCCTTTGATTGTCACCGATGCGAGTTTTGAACGTGATGTCCTGCGTGAAACGGGGAATCCCGTGCTCGTCGATTGTTGGGCGCCCTGGTGTGGACCGTGCCGAATGATTGGTCCAATCATGGAGCAACTCGCTGCGGAATCAAATGGGCGATATCGCATTGCCAAGTTGAACGTTGATGAAAACCCGCGAATCGCTTCCCAATTTCATATTCAGAGCATTCCTACTATGCTGATCTTCAAGGATGGAAAACTGGTTGACCGGCTTGTTGGTGCTCAACCGAAGCCAGCCATAGCCGAAAAGCTGGCGCGGGCTGCGTAGACTCACCTTTTTGGAGTGCGGCGACCTGGCGCCGGACCGCCGCACTCCAAGGAGTTGAGTTGTGGCGACATTTCGTTGCAGATAATTTAATATCTTGCTCGCTCGTCAAATCCTCTTGAAAGGTGACTCCGAATGTTTCGCAAACTGATCGCAACCTCTCCGGTGTGGATGCCTGTGCCGATTCGACTTGCCACGGGAGTGATTTTTGCTGCTCATGGTGCACAAAAAGTATTGGGCAGTTTCAATGGACCGGGCCTTGCCAAGTTCAGCTCTTTCCCGGCGCCTTTTCCTTTCATGCGGCCAGCCTGGCTCTGGATGGGCGCCGCCGCATTTGCAGAACTGATTGGCGGTATTCTGATACTGGTTGGCTTGTTGACCCGACTGGGAGCATTCTTACTTTTTTGCGTAATGCTGACTGCGGTGATCGGAGTGCACTGGAAAGGCGGCTTGTTTCTTCCCGAAGGCTTCGAGTATGCACTCTCATTGTTGGCGATGTCGCTAGCGCTTTTGATTTCTGGGGGCGGGATGGCCTCTATTGATCTGGCTCTGTCCAGCGGCCGCCGCAGATAGAGGTGGTGAATGGAGAATGGCAAATGGTGAGGGGGAAACCGCTCGGCCGAGAGTAAGAGCCATTCGCCTTTAATTGACCAACCATTTACCATGAAGCGCTCTCCGCTCGTTGTCATCTTCACGACAGTATTCATCGATCTGCTCGGCTTTGGCATCGTCATTCCGGTCCTTCCCTTTTATGCCGAAGGTACAAGGTTTAATGCCACTCCTCGCACCGTTGGCCTCCTCTTCGCGTCCTACTCAATCATGCAGCTGATTTTCTCTCCGGTGCTTGGACGTCTCTCAGACAAGTATGGGAGACGGCCGGTGCTGCTTATCTCAATCATCGGCACCGGAATAGGGTTCTTAATCCTTGGCTTTGCCCAAACGCTCTGGATGCTTTTCCTGGGCCGCATTTTGGACGGCATCTCAGGGGGGAACATCTCCACCGCGCAGGCATACATCGCAGACATCACCACAAAAGAAGATCGGGCGAAGGGAATGGGTCTGCTGGGCGCAGCCTTCGGGCTGGGGTTTATTTTTGGACCGGCCATCGGCGGAATACTGAGCCGGTGGGGCGTGGAGGTCCCATTTCTGTTTGCGGCGGGACTATGCTTTGCGAATGCTGTGTTGCTCTATTTCACTCTACCTGAGACCGTAACGGCAGATCACCCAGCACGTGTATCGGCGGCAGGCGGCCGAGGTTGGTCACAATTGATGAAAGCTCTCACGGCGCCCCGTCTCGGCTTCGTGCTCATCATCTATTTTCTTTTCATAGTCGCCTTTTCGATTATGACCACGTCATTTTCGCTCTACACAATGTTTCGCTTTGGATATGACGCGCAACACAACGGCTACCTCTTCGCCTATGTCGGCCTCATCGCCGTGATCGTTCAGGGCGGGCTAATCGGCCGGCTGGTCAAGCGTTTTGGAGAGTTGCCGCTGGTAGTAGTAGGCGCACTCTGTTTTGCGGGAAGCCTTTTTGCTATTCCTTTCGTTGGACCATATCGAGGCGGTCTGCTGGCGTTGCTCATTGGCGGTGGCATTTTCTCGTTGGGAAATTCTCTTTCCGCTCCGGCTCTCAATAGCTTGGCTTCAAAGAGCGTGGGTCCCGCGGAACAAGGGAGTGTGATGGGTGTGACCCAGTCAGTTGCCAGTCTGGCGCGCGCGGTGGGTCCCTCAATCGCGGCGTTGTTGATTCACAGCCAAACACCGCAGGTGGGGGCTGACGGCGTAGCGCATTACATGAGCGACCACTCGCTTTACGTTACGTTCTGGACTGGCGCGTTGATTATGTTTTTCACTTTTGTGCTGGCGTTGTATTTCACCCGCAGTCATGCAGCGGAATATTCCGACACCGGCGTTGCGGAAGCTGCCTAGGTAGGACAGGCATTCCACCGGGGCATGGCCGGCAGCCCCGCTGGGGTGGTCCGGCCTGGCCGATTGTCTTAGGTGTGCCTGGTGATATCGCGATGGACAGGCAGGAATGCCTGTCCTCCTAAAAGAACCTGCGGATCAAATAGAAGATCAGGCTCAAGGCCAGCGAGACAATGAGCATTGACACGATCGGCATGTAAACTCCCACTCGCTCGCTCTCGTAGCGAATGTCGCCCGGTAACTTCCCAAACCAGTTGAATCCGCCTGAATAGATGAGGAGTCCGATAGCGACCAGGCAAATCCCCCCTACGACGACAAATAATCCGATAAGACGATTCATCAATTAACTGGGACCGCGTGCGCCCTCGCCCGCAGATGTAACCCGATAGCCTTTCGTAAGAAAAAAGTTCTGCTTCCCGATCGTTACGGGCGAGTCAGCCACCCCAGCGGGGATGCCCCGCCGGGGACCCCGGGGCGCCCGCGGTCCCAGTAATAACTCACTTCACAGACTGGGCTATCGGCGCGTCAGTCTTAATGAGATCTTTCAGCGCTGAAAAAGGCACCAAAACATGTTGTGGTCCGGCTGCATATGCCGCCACCTGGTAGGCATCAAAAATAATTCCCAAGCCCTTCTTGCCGATGGTCCAACTTGTGTAATTCTCCGCATCCGGTCCCGCACCGCGCTCAATCCAATCGTCATCCAGCATAGAATCTTCGCCCTTTTGTTTCCCTTGTTTCTTCAGGTCGGCGATGCAGTATGCCGCGATGCTTTGAATGTATTTCGAGCCAGGCCGGAAGAGATCGGCGAGTTTTAGCAGTTTGCCGTTTCTCAAGTCGTAGTTCACCACCTCCGAATAGGCGTTCGGATGAGCCGCACCAGCTGAGTAACTACCCACGTCAAGCAGAACGCTAATCAGATCGTCCCTGGCAAGGGCAATCGTGTAAGCAATGTTCAAGTCACTCCCCAGAGATTCCAATTCGGTGGGCGGTGGGTCGTCCGGGCTCGGCGCCATCTCTTCCTTAAACGCAGCAACCTTTTTTGTGACCAGACTGCGAACCGTCTGGTTGAACTTCTCGTAATTTGGGCTTCCCGAACCGCTCAACTGCGGATACTGGACGTCGATTTCATACTTCAGTTTCTTATTATTTTCTCTAATCTGTCGTGCCACGATCTCCACGCCACCACTAAACTCAATCGGCTCTTCGTGGAGAGAAAACGCGGTCTTCTTGTCGCTGTTTGGCTTGGTCCAGTTTCCGGCAATTGCGATGAGACCATTGTCGTCCTCGTTCCAAAGGCCCTTGAATGTACCGGTTTGGTTCCCGCCAGAGTCAAACTCTTCGATGACGACATTGCCGTCCTTGTCTATGGTTCCGCGGATATTGATCGGGGTTCCCACCTTTTGATAAGAGTAAGAGCCGGTTAGTTTCTCGCCCTCGCGTATGAGCTTCATTTGCAGACCAAGCGCGCTGCCGATGGAGCCTTTGAAGTATTTGGTGATGCCGGCTGGAGTCGTACCGCCTGCCGCATGCTGCAGCTCCGACGCGGAAAGCGGGCTGGTGGCAGTTTGGTCGGCCGGAGCGGAGGTTTTCTTGCAGGCCGTGAGACCGAGGAAAGCGATCAATAGAAAGGGTATGAAGAACTGTTTAAGTCGATTCATATCTATCTTCGGAAGCGCCATCATCTTTGCGTCAGTGAAATCGTCAGAAGTGAGTGCAGGAAGAGCCCAAGGACCTCGCGGTGGCGATGACAGAACCGAGCGCGGACCGGGGTCCCCAGCGGGGCAGCCCCGGTGGGGTGGTGGATGCGCGGGATGCTAGAGGCGACTTGGTAGGAATTGCTGCGACCTGTAATGGCGGCCGCTTATTACCGACGTCGCCAACTCTAATCCTGTGAATCATGTTAATCCTGTCAAACTCTTATTTCTTAGCCGGCGGAACTCGAACGCACGCTGCTCATCTTCATAATCTCTTCACGAATATCTTCAAAGGTCAACTCACACAGTCGGCCACCCGTGAATAGCTCAATGTTAGTCACATCCGCAATAGCAAACGGGGGCCTGGGAAAACTGTCGAGCTCTTCGTCCGTTTCAAAACTCACTTCAGCCAAAACCAATCCAAATAAATCACCGAGGAACATGTCTACCGACCACTTTCGTCCGGCGAATTCAAACGCGTAACGGTTCTTCCTAATCTCGTTTGCGTCAGAGATGCCGAGCGATTCTATTTCCAGTGCATTGAGATAGATATTGGTGATTATCGTGCGGGAAAAGTCTTTGGGATCAGGCGCAAACTTCTGAGTGAGTTTGACGGTCCACTTGTTTGTTCGAGGCTCGCGTACCTTCCTGAGACGAAGCCGCGTGCCGGTAATGTAGTTGTCGGTGATCTGTAGGTGAGGGTCCGGGCGCGTCAATCCTTCTGGCAAATCCTGCAAAAGATAACGCCGCTCCCGCTCCACGCGTGCATATTTGCTCTCAGCGGGAACGACTGTGTTTTGGTCTGTTAACTTTGCAACGCCCATTTGTAACTCACGACAAACTCAAGAACGACGCATAGACGTCTTCGTGAAATGCTCTAATTGCATCGCAGTTGTTCCGCAGCAACTCTTCAACATCTGAAGTTGAGCAATTGCCCAAACGTACCCAACAACTTTAGGCGGGGGTCCAAATAGAAAGCTGCGCTGGTGCATGTCGGAGTTCTTTCGAGACGAGAATCAAGTCGTAGTTCTGCGCGTATTCCCGTATTCCCACACCAGCGAATCATTAGCGGCTTTCAAGTCAACATCACGAACATGAATGGAATTGGGGAAGAGATCTTCCAGCAGCCGCGCCAATTTGTGCGATAAGTTCTCGTCGAAGAGGAGCTTCATCCGGCAGGCACAGTCACGAGTTTACGCTCACGGTCAGCGGCAAAAGCTATACATGCCTTCAAGTCTTCACGAGTAAGGTCGGCAAAATCATCGAGGATTTCTTCCTCAGTCATAAAGACCATTGAAACGGCTCGGCTGTTTTCGGGACCTCTCGGTCACCTTTCGCTAAAACGAGAATCCTAATAAAAGTCCCTCGATCCAGCGTCGTTCGATTATCGGTTCGGGCTCGCCTGTGACGCGGGCATCCCATTCATCGGCATTTGCAGCTTGCCATCGGCATGACGGGTCAGCGCGAGGAACGCAGAATCCTCACGCAGGGAATCAAACACCGCATCCACCCGCGCTTCCATCATCTCCTTCTCACGCACGGCCTGGTAGCGCTCGAATTGATAGAAATGTCGTCGCAGTAACTCGAGTGCTTTCTTGCGCTGGCCGTTTTGCGCGTAGATCCCGGCCAGATTGTAGGAGGCGGGCAGCAGATTCACATTCTCACGTGCGATCTTCAGCGCTTCGTCGCCGCGTCCGGCTGCGGACATGAAAACGGCGGAAAAGACGATGTTGTAAGGATCTTTCGGATCGAGGTCGAGAGCTTTCTGCGTGTATTCACCGCCCTTCACCAGGTCGTGTTCCGAGTTCCAGTAAACGGCAAGGTTGCGATAGGTTAGCGCCAGCGGAAACTCTTCCGCAGAACGTTCCATCAGGGCCAATCCCTTCTTGAATTCGCCGTCGTGGATTGTCATCTTGCCCAGGCCATGCAGGGCCACGGCCCGTGATAGCGGCTCAGCGTTCATGTTAAGAATTGTTTCAAAGGTGGTACGCGCTTTGGCCCAATCGCCGATGTGGTGGCGATAGAGCTCGCCGAGGTAGCGCAGGGGCGCCGGGTCAGCCGAGTCCATCAGGCGGGCCTGCTTGTAAAGCTTTTCCGCGACAATGTATCTCGCGTTGAGCTCTGCCACCAGACCGCGTTCCATTGTTTGTTGAATACGTAAACTCTTTCGGGCTTCGAATACTGGGGTAGGCACGTCGGCCGTGTCAGCGACGCTGGCTTCTTCGCTTACCCCGAGTTTCTTCAGTTCTTTCCCGGCTTCCTTCGCCTTCTTTGGGAACATGCACTTCTGCTGAGCCACAGCTTGATAAAGCTTGATCGCCTCTGCGGTCTCACCGGCAGTAGCCTTAGCTTTCGCGTCTGCCAGTTGCGCATTGAGAGAGCTCTCACGCTGTTTCACTTCAGTTGCGACGACCTTCTCGAGGTCCGCAACCTTGAGACGGCCACCCTGGTTCTCAACCTTAGTAACGGGAGTGCCGTCAGGTGTGGCCAGCACGGCGACCGGAAGTTGTGAGTTGCCGATTAGTTTGTCCGCGTTGGGAATTCCAGTATTTGCATACTCCATCGATATGCATTGGGTGGCGTAAAGAGAGAGGGGACGCGATGTACGAAGGCTGGATTTGTTGACCTCCTCTGTCGATGCCGGAAACCAATAGAGCACTAATCCTTTCGCCGGTGGATCTTTCGGTGTGCGAGCTTTCCACGGCACGTAATAAACCTCTGGCTTTGCCGCCGCGCCACCGCCGCTCGGCATACCTCCACCCCCACCTCCGCCCCCACCTCCGCAGGTGGCCCATGCCGGTGAAACAGCAAAAAGAAGAATAAGAAGAGTTGCTAACCGGCGGGCAAAGAGGGATGCGGGTAATGTTTTCATAACAGTGGTCCTCAGGAGAAAAGTATCGTGACCGGAGTGGTCCATTTGCGAGGGATGAATCACTTCGGGGTTGTCCAGGTAGTCGTTACTCAAATGCGGCGCTGTTGTTCTAAGCGAAGCCGATAATGAGTATCAGACTACCCGGACCTGATTGCGGTTGCCTTACCATGGCTTTTTTCGGTCTTCTCACAGTGGAAGCTTAGTTCAAAGCTCCTTACTTACATCTTTTTGGCCTTCCACTCAGCCAGGGTTTGTTCAAAACCGGAGGTGTTGGCCTTGGCTGCTTTGCCCAGAACCACCGCCTTCTCCCCGAGGGCGATGGCTTCCTGGGTTTTGCCCTGCCCAGCCAGCAGCCGAGCCTTGCGGGCAAGGTTTTGATAGGTCTCTTTAACCTTAATAGACTGTTCGAGCCAGTTATTCGCCTCGACTAAGTCAGCCTTATCCGGTTTAGAGAAGGCCAGGTTTGCAGCTTGCAACGGAGTGTTCCAATCATCAGGCTTGGCGGCTGCCACTAAGGCGCGGGCTTTCGCCAGGGCCACAGCCGTCACATCTTTTACCTCGACAGTGAAAGGGACGCGCACCTTCTCCCAGCGAATGTTGACCTGGGCGGTATTGTCAGTAACAGGATCGATTGTGTACTCCAACCATTCCCGATTTTCACTAACCCACTCCGGTTTGACCTTCACACGCAACGTGTCTTTGGCGGCGTCATAATCGAAACTGCCCCATTGGTTCGCGACGCTATTGAAGATAACGGTCCATTCATCCTTCGTCGGTACTGTGTGCAGGCTGTAACTGCCCGCAGGAAGTTTCTGCCCATTAATTAAGACCTCATCAGTGACTACGAACTGCGTCGCTTCATTCGCCCCGGTACGCCAGGCATGGCCCCAGGGCACAATCGCCGCGTCCTTGGGCCGGAGATTCTGATTGTCGAGTGTAGCTTCACCTTTGGCGGTCTGTGCGGGCGTCGGGTCACCCCAAATTCTGCGACCCTTCACACCGGGACGGCTGTAGGTGATGCTCACGTCAGTGACGCCGATCGTTTGCATGACGCTCGCCTTTTGGCTTGGGCGCGGCACACGCACGGGCGGCGGGGCTTGGGCCGACGCATACTGCGCCGCGCCAAGCGCAATCAACAAGAGTGCGAAAGAAAAAATGTACAGACGTTTAAGCGAAATCATGGGGTATCTCCTCGGATTGATTTGATTGACATTATCCATTGTGGGGAGCTTGACAGCAACACTGAACGCACTTGTTTGCCGGGCTTAGCGGCTTAAATTAAGTAATACTATTCCTTGCCTTTCAGGTCAAAAAACTTCGCGGTGCCCCAACCGGGGCTGAGTCCTCTAGCCCAACGTTGCCGGCTTCGGCTACGTTGGGAATGCGGAGAAACGATGTATCAACCGCAACGCGGTTGCGACATTTGCATCGCAGAAATCCCCAAAAGAGGCATAACCGCGATGCGGTTGAAGAATTAAATCATTCCCTTTTCCCAGGGTAGCCAACCGGATCGGCAACCCTGGGCTAAAAGTCGCAGCCCCGGTTGGGGCAAGGAAATCACTATTTTGGCTTGGCCCTTGCAGCCTTTTTTGGACCTTGCCGGTTGTCAGGGCGCAAGTTATCCGTGAAGAGCTTCAGAATGCGTTTGTATTCGTCGGCCCAACTCGCTTCACGATCGAATCCGTGATCTTCTGCCGGGTAAGGCGCCACTTGCCAGTTGTCCTTGCGCAACTCGATCAACCTTTCAACCAGGCGAACGGTGTCCTGGAAGTTTACGTTTGTGTCCACCATTCCGTGACAGATCAAGAGCGCACCTTTCAAGCCGCCGGCGAAATAAATTGGCGAACTGCGCTTAAAGGCCTCCGGATCGTTTTGTGGCAGATTGAGAATGTTTGAAGTATAGCTGTTGTTATAGTGGGCCCAGTCGGTAACCGGCCGCAACGCCGCGCCAGCCGCAAAGACATCCGGCTCAGTAAACATTCCCATCAAGGTGATGAAGCCGCCATAACTGCCGCCATAGATTCCGATGCGCTTCGCATCGACTCCATGTTCCTTTACCAGATAGTTCACGGCATCAACGTGATCAGATAGATCCTTCCCGCCCATGTGGCGATAAATTCCGGTTCGCCAGTCGCGCCCATAGCCGGCGCTACCGCGGTAGTCAATGTCGAGGACGACGAAGCCGCGTTCCCTCAGCAGGTGGTGAAACATGTATTCGCGGTAATACGAACTCCACCAACGATGCACATTCTGCAAGTAGCCGGCGCCGTGGACGAAGAGCACCGCCGGGCCGCCACCCTTCCAATTTGACGGCACGTACATGCGCCCATAGACAGTTGCGCCATCACGTGCTTTGTAGCTGACAATCCGCGGGTCAATCCAGTCGTGACTCGAAAACTCGGGGATGGGCGAACTTGTTACCGACTTTGCCAACGGCTTTGCTTCGACCACCTCGCCTGCGTCTGCAGGCTTGTTCGGCAAGAGGTACAACTCCGGCGGCTTGTTACTGTAGGACCGTACATCGGCGAGCATCGCGTCGTCTGGCGAGACATCGACCTGGTTGTTCCCCGGCATTGTGGTAAGGCGCGTGCGCGCTCCGCCCGCAAACGGCATTGAATAGAGATGTCGCTCGAAAAAACTGCCTTCGCTGGAAGTAAAGTAGAACTTTGTTTTGTCATTCGATAGGCGGACGCCAGATACCTCAAACTGACCTGAAGTCAATTGCGCCGGGTCTCCGCCTTTCGCTGAGACCGTGTAAAGATGCGCGAAACCGTCGCGCTCCGACTCGAAGTAAACGCGCTCATTATCGGGCAGCCAACCGAGCGTGACGGCCCCTGGGCCACCTACCCATGCATCGTCATGAACCTTCGCGAGTATCCTGGTTTTGCCGGTTGCAGGATCGAGCGTCAGCACCCAGCGATCTTTGTTGTCCGCGGACCGAGCCATCAACGCAGCGTTCTTGCCATCTTCAGACCACTGAAGTTGAGACAACTGGACATCCCGATCGCGCGGTTGGCCACGTTCCGTCTCCGCGCGCCGGCTCTGCTGACCGCTTTCCTGCTGTTGTTCGGTTTTTGCCTCCGGCTCTCCACGCTCTCGCTGCGCTTGTTCAGTAGTATTCAACTCGGTGCGTGTACGGACCGGCGGCGCAACTTCTTGCTGACCATGATCGACGTTCTTAGTTTCGCCCGTTTCTACGTTGAGAATTGCCAGCCGCGTGCGCGTCTGCGTGTCGCCAACCTTCGTGCCCAGGGTGATGTCTTCCGTGTAGCCGGATTCGGTAACAAAGTTTGGCACGATGATGTTTTTCGCGCCAGTAGCCGGCTGGCTGATCGTCGCGATTACGTATTTGCCATCAGGCGAAAGCGTGAGGCTGACAACATTCTGTCCGGTGGGCAGGGTGAATGGTTTGCGCTTCTCGCGCTCCTTGCGTTTCTTCTCCTGCTCTTCGCGTTGCTCGGCGCGTTCGCGCACTGATTCAAGCAAGGCGCGTTCTTCCTTCTTCAGGTACTCCTGACTGTCGGTGCCACGTTGCTGACCTTCGCCGGTGGCGGCCTGTCCCGCTTGCCCGGTTTGTCCGGTTTGGCCCTGCGTACCGCCGCCGCGTCCTAAGCCTGCCGTTTGCGTGTTGCCGGCACCCGTAGCGCCGGCTCGAATGTCTGTAAGTTGCTCCAGCGAGCCGCCATCCAGGGCCATCACGTACAAGTTATTTTGTCGCGTGAAGTAGATCCGTTTTTGATCGAAAGTAAAGTGGGCGTTCGTCTCGGCATCAGTCGTGCGCGTCACTTGCCGGCGCTGATTTTTCGCGTGATCGTAGACGAAGATGTCTCCATCTTCCGTGAAGACGGTCATCGTCTTATCTTTCGACAACTCGCCCGTTGCGGGTGGCGCCAGGCGCGCTTCGTCATCCGACAGACGGCGCAATCCGGTGCCGTCGCGATTAACGACGTAGAGGCTCATCTCTTTCAGGCGCCGCTCTTCGGGGCTCTTCCAGCGAAAGTAAACTCGCTGGCTGTCCTGCGACCAATAAACTCCTCCCGGTGGATAGCCCACCAGCCGCGGCCCGCGCATGATGCTGTCAACTGTTAGCTCAAATGCTGGGAGCGCAGGCATCCTTACCTGCTCTTTTGA
This sequence comes from Pyrinomonadaceae bacterium, assembly GCA_051004635.1. Taxonomy (GTDB): domain Bacteria; phylum Acidobacteriota; class Blastocatellia; order Pyrinomonadales; family Pyrinomonadaceae; genus PSRF01. Next base: position 27,895 of record JBPCKD010000112.1, on the reverse strand, counting down.
TTTTTTAGGCGGGGACGCCTGTGGCTTTTGTGCTGGGACGAACTGCGGTGCGAGAAACGCCAGGAAGCAGAGAGTAACGGCTACGTGTCGAAGATGCTTGTTCTTCATATTGTTTTCTTGTGCTTAGAAGAAGGATTAGCTGGCTAGTATCCGAATGCATTGGTTTGGGAAACTGGCCGAGAAAGTATTGAAAGACCAGGAACGATCCACGAAATAACACGAAGCGGCACGAAAAGAATCCTTAGTTCGAGTCATTTCGTTTGCTTTCGTGGATCGTCTGATTGTTCCCGAGAATGGCCACCCTTCTTTCAGCGGCTTTAGTACCTATGCGGCGCAGGATAGCATCGCGACAGGGTGTGATTCCAGCATATTAGCGCCTTGTGCGAAGCGCGTGAACCTTCTAAAGCCGAGCGTCAGACATTCTCACATATTATGTTGCGGGCAGGAATTGGTTTCGCCGCGAGGTGTTACTAAGAGCCTGAACACCTACCCGCCGGCGACCATGAAAACTTTGCTCTTAATGTCTGCCTCATGCTAAAAGAAGCGACGCAAAACTATCCGGCCAGGTCCAGAAAGAAACATAAAATGATCACGCTGCTAACCAACCCGCGCGCTTTGGCTGTGACTGCCGCTGTCATATTCGGCGGTTTCTTTTTGTCCGTTCAGTCTCAAACGCCGAGCGGGACGACTCGTCTGTTGCGCACGCCGACGGTTAGCGCGACTCAGATCGCTTTTGCCTACGCAAACAATATTTGGACTGTGCCGCGCGCGGGCGGGAGCGCGCGGCGCCTGACCAGCTTTCAGGGCCAAACGATGAATCCGCATTTTTCGCCTGACGGAAAATGGATTGCCTTCAGCGGGGAATATGCAGGGAACCTCGACATCTATGTGGTGGCAGCTGATGGCGGGGAGCCACGGCGGTTGACTTGGCATCCCGGCGGTGATCAGATTCAGGGCTGGACGCCGGACGGCAAGTCCATTCTCTTCGCCTCGTCGCGTGCAACCTGGGCCCCGAGCGGAAGCCCACGTTTCTGGACTGTGCCGGTGGAAGGCGGAGTTGAAGCGTCGATGCCTTTGCCTCGTGCTTATCAGGGGAAGATTTCCGCTGACGGTTTGCGCGTGGCCTATCGCATGAATAATTCGTGGGATGAAGAGCGGCGTAATTATCGCGGCGGACAGAATCGTCCTATCTGGATAGTCGATCTAAAGAGCTACGACCTGGTCTCGCCTCCCTGGACTGATTCAAAAGATGTGGACCCGGTGTGGGTAGACGATGTGGTCTATTTCATCTCGGATCGCGATGGCGTGGCGAACATTTGGGAGTACCAGACAAGAACAAAGAAACTGACGCAGGTCACGAAGTTCACTGATTTCGACGTCAAGGCAATGGATTCTGGAGCTGGTAGGATAGTTTTCGAACAAGCCGGCTACATTCACGAGTTGGATCCGAAAACTGGCAATGCCAGCGTAGTGAACATCAACGCCGTGGGCGACTTTCCCTGGATGATGCCAAACTGGAAAGACGTTTCCAGTCGCATGAGTAACATCGCGCTGTCGCCAACCGGAAAGAGAGTTGTGGTTGAAGCACGCGGAGAGATCTTTACCATTCCGGCGGAGAAAGGCGACGTTCGCAATATCAGCAACTCAAGCGCCTCAGCCGAACGAGATCCCGCATGGTCGCCGGATGGAAAGTCTATTTCCTACTTCAGCGACAAGTCGGGCGAGTATCGCCTCTACATTGAAGCGCAAGATGGACTGACGCCGGCACGCGAAATCACGCTCCCTAATCAGAAGCACTACTACACATCTTCCTGGTCCCCCGATTCGAAGAAGATCCTCTACACCGACACCGACTTGAAAGTTTGGGTGATGGATGTGGCCAGCGGCCAGGCGAAGGTGGTGGGTAGCGATCCCTGGATGGTGCCGCAACGCACCCTCAATCCGGTGTGGAGTCCCGATTCGAAGTGGGTTGCATACTCAAGCAGGCTGCGGTCGATGTATCACGCCATCTTTGTCAGCAACGTGGAGACGGGCGAAAGCAAACAGATTACTGACGGACTGGCCGACGCGGTTTGGCCGGCGTGGGATGCGAGTGGAAAGTATCTTTGGTTTCTCGCTTCCACTGATTTCGGCTTGCGCTCGCAATGGCTCGACATGACGTCATATTCGCACGATGAGAATTTTGGATTGTATATGGCAGTGCTGAAGAAGGGTGATGCGAGCCCGCTGCTGCCCGAAAGCGATGAGGATAGAGGTGTTGGTACTGGGCGTCGCACGCCACCGCCGGGATCGTGCGCGGGTGACCCGTTGCCGCCGGAGAGTGCACCGGCGGACCAAACGGCGGCTCCCACTTCGCGCGGACCCCGATCGCCTGTCACCGTTCAGATCGATTTCGACGGTTTGCCGCAGCGAATAGTTTCGGTTCCCGGCGTACGCGAGCGTCAGTATTCCGAGCTGCGTTCCGGCCCAGACGGAACAGTCTTCTTCCTCGATGCCCAGGCAGCTACAGGTGGACCAGGCGGCGCTCCGGGCAATGAGTTGTTGCGCTACCGTTTATGCGATCGAAGGGTGGCGACGTTCGTTAACGGCGTGGCCACGTACGACATTAGCGCCGACGGTCGGAAGCTTTTGTATCGGACCAGCGGCGGCGGCGCTGCGGGTGGTCCGCCGGCGCCCGGCGCGCCGCCTGCGGTTCCCTCGCTGTTCCTGGTTGAAACGGATCGAAACCCTCCGCAGGCGGCACAGGGACGCCTAAGTTTTTCTTTGCGGATGTATCTCGATCCAAAGGAAGAGTTCAAACAAATCTTCAACGAGGGATGGCGCAACCAGCGCGACTATCTCTACGTGCCCAATCTGCACGGGGCGGATTGGCCTAAGATGAAACAGGTGTATGGCCAGATGTTGCCCTATGTGATGCACCGCGCCGATCTCAACTACCTGATGGACATGATGGGCGCGGAGATCGCCATCGGCCACTCTTACGTGCGCGGCGGCGAGATGCCCGACGTGCCGCAAGTGCAGGGCGGATTGCTGGGCGCTGACTTCTCCATCGAAAACGAGCGATACAAGGTCACGCGAATCTATGACAACGAAAGTTGGAATCCTGAATTGCGTTCGCCTTTAGCCGCGCCCGGAGCAAACGTGGATGCCGGTGACTACATTCTGGCCATCAATGGTATTGAGCTAAAAGCGCCTGACAACATCTACCGGCTGCTGGATGGAACCGCCAACCGGCAAACTTCGCTGACAGTAAATAAGGCTCCCAACATGTCTGGCGCGCGCAATGTGACGGTGGTGCCGGTAGCCAGTGAGCAGGGACTGCGGACTCGAGCCTGGGTAGAATCGAATCGCCGCCTGGTGGAGAAACTATCCAACGGCCAGCTCGCCTACGTTTATCTTCCAAACACCGGCCAGCCTGGCTACAACAGTTTCAACCGTTATTACTTCTCCCAGCAGGAGAAGAAGGGCGCAATCATCGACGAGCGCTTTAACGGTGGCGGCTCGGCTGCCGATTATATTATCGACGTGATCGCGCGGGATTTTGACGGCTACTTCAACAACGTGGCCGGCGATCGGTTTCCTTTTACGAGTCCCTCCGCCGGGATTTGGGGACCAAAGGTAATGATCATTAATGAGATGGCCGGCTCTGGCGGCGACTTGATGCCCTACATGTTCAAGCGTCGGAAGCTCGGCACGGTCGTCGGAAAACGTACCTGGGGCGGCCTGGTCCACACCGCCGACACGCCGCCTTTTATTGACGGTGGTTCGATGATCGCGCCACGCGGCGGCTTCTTCACGCGCGATGGAAAATGGGCCGTTGAGAACGAAGGCGTCGCTCCGGACATTGACGTTGAGAATTGGCCCAAGGATGTGATCGCCGGACACGATTCACAGCTCGAACGGGCAGTAGCGGAAGCGATGCGTATGTTGAAGGAGCGTCCGGTGGATCGAGCAGTGAAGGAACCGCCACCGCCTACCTGGGGCAAGCGACCTTAGGACGGATCAGGGCAGGCAAGAGGAGATCTGTTGAATTATGTGGAGATATCTGTTAGCGGGTTTCCTGATCGTTATGGGCTTGATCGAGATCTTATTGGCGCTCAACAAGAGGATGCGCGACGAACTCATTAAAAATAGTCCCGTCCAATCGGCCCTTGGATCACCGGTCTATTTGTTATTGGCCGGCGTATCAGCGCTTGTGATAGCCCTGGGGCTTCTTTTTTATGATCGGTTTGTCTAGTCCGTCCGGTAGATATCGGCGGTGGAATCTGCTGTTCTTAGCTGCTCTTAGACGTGCATCGGGCGCTTATTGCGTCACGATCGTGCCCATCTGGACGACTTCAAAGTTTGAACCTTTGATCGTCTTCAATGTGCTCAACTCGTCGTCGTTCCAACGCGGGTCGGGCGCGCCACTGAAGTACCAGTTTGAACCGTTGTCTGCGACGATCATTCCATACTTCTTCATCGCCTGTAGGATTACCTGCATGGCCGGAGAAAAACTCGAAATATTGAATGACGCCTTTAACCGGACGCGCATGCCCATGGGCGGCAAGTTTGGGCTGGTGTTGCTGCTGGCATAATGACGCGCGGGGTGGACATAAGCTCTACGCGAGTTCTGTATTGTGAAGCGAAGCGCGTGGGGAATCACACCTTGCTCAAACACCTCATCGTAACGGACCAGCCCGGGAAAGATTGGCAGCCCCGCGGCGTCGGCTGAAGTCCAACCCGCCGGCCGCAGTGCATTGGAGTTCAGGTCGAAAACAGCGCCGCAGTTTGCATTCCAACTGGCGCCGTTGCTGATTGGGAATGCATAACCCAACTCATAGAGTTTCCAGTTGTCGCGATCGATGACCAGGACATGGCGATCTCCCTGCGAGTTTGGTCCACCTTCAATCGGAGCATTTGGCGGCACCGGATAAGGACCCGGATCACTTTCATCGCCATATGCCGTGTAATTAATGGCCACTCGTGATTGCGTGCCGCTTACGACCACGTAGGGAATGCCGTTTGGAGCGCCGTTATAAACGGTGCCGAAGTCCGGATGCAGGCCGGTATTCAAACCGATGCTCGCGATCAGGTTGGCAGAATTTGGATCTACCGGCATTGTCGAGATGTCCTGGTTCCACGGATTGTCTGACGGGAAAAGTTGCTTGCCGTGAAGACTTGCGCCCGATCCCAACTCGGGTGTTGGCGACGGAGTCGGTGTTGGCGAGGGCGCCGGATCGTCTGGGGGCCCACCGCCGATGTGACCTATCCCAAGCCTGACGCGATTGCTTGTCATGCCGCGGTAAGTGATGCCTACCAACACATCACCTGCGTCGCCCAGGTTGTCGTTTAGTCGCACCACCACTGCCGTTATCCAGGTTTGATTGGGCACTGCCCCAACATATTCAACCGTCAGCGGGTAACGGAATCGTGTGACGTCTTCTGCTTCCGATGTAACCGCCGCAATGGTTTCGCCTTCAGCCAGGGTCAAGTTTGTCGCAAACAGCATGACGCGAGTTCTGGTGTCGTTTCCAAACGCAACCGGCGCTTGAGCTTGAAAGGGCTCTGCTACATTCATCACCGAGTCGAGGGCAATCCCCCGCGTTGAGTTTGTCTGTGTAAGTAAGACGGGCGCGGCGAGTGCCGAATTAAAGATTGAACTCTTTGCGCCCCCTACCATATTGGGCGAAATGAACAATGTCGTGAGGCACGCGGAGACGATTAGCAGAAGAAGGATTAAACGAACACGACTCCGTGCGCTTCTTTCAATGGCCTTCAGAAACGGGAACACCGGTGACGAGCGGCGGCTCAAACGATACAAATCCATAGACAACCACCTCAAAACGAATTCCTGTCGGGGCATCTACTGTCGGGGTTGAGGATTGAGCAAGTAGAGGAAAGGGCAAGTACAGATGCAACACTAAAGGCGAGGAGGGTTTGGAGTCAAGATCTCTTTTGTTTGATACTGGTTCTCATTGGGATGAGTTCGTCGATGTGCGCGCGTCTATGCCGCCTGATGTGCCTGCGGCTGTGCCGTCCGATGTGCGGGAGGTCTGTGACCTCCCGCAGCACGGATATTTCCTTGGGGCTACGCCCCTTGTGTCCGACACACTTTAGTTTGTCGCCGTTCGGGGGACGAGACCTCTGACGCGTCATCGACAAACTATAAAGTGTGTCGGACGTTCCCCGGGGAATTAGGCTCGGCGACCTCCCTCACATCGGATGGCAGAGCCGCGAACCATAGCTCAGGAAGCGAATGTCCGAACGAGCAAACTAACAGGTTGCTTTACGTCACATCTTCTTCAACTTCCGGAACTTCCTGGTAACGAGATCCCGACGCAGCGGACTAAGGTGGCGGATGAACAGAATGCCGTCACAGTGGTCGGTCTCATGCAGGAAGCAACGCGCCGCGAGCCCGCTGGCCTCGCGCTCGAAAGTTTTCCCGTTGATGTCCTGCGCTCGCAGGATAGCCCGCTCGGGTCGTTTAAGTTCTGCGTGCACCTTACCAACTGACAGGCAGCCCTCCTCCCCGCTCTGTTCGCCTTCGACGAATATTACCTCGGGATTGGCGGCCACCAGCTTTATTCCGTCGCAATTCATCACAAACAAACGAAGAGGCACGCCAATCTGCTGCGCGGCCAAGCCAACACCTCCCGCGTCGTACATCGTGTCGAACATATCCTGGACCAGCGCTTCCAATTCGCCCTCGAAATTCACCACCGGCTCACCGGGCGACAAAAGCACGTTCGCTGGATATTCAACAATCGGTCTTGTTGCCATAAAAATACAGTTTCCGAAATCGCGTGGCGTTGCTAACCAAACTGTCGAAGAAATGAGTGCAGGCGTAGTTTATAGCCTCTGTTATTACCGTCCAATAGTCGGGGCCGAGGTCTTCTTTTAGCAAACTACACCGATTTTTTGAACTGAATGAAACACTGGTTCATGTTTTAGAATGTCAGGGAACGACGAACTATGGGAAGTACTCTCGGGTGTGTCCTATAATCCAATCTATGGAACGTAAAGATCCTCTCACAACGGGCGAGCTTTCAGGCATCGATCCCAAAAAGGAAGCTGATTGGGCACGAAGGCGAAACCTCAACGTCAGTAGGCAGCAGGACCCTGCTAAAAAGTTCCTGATTCTGGTGGTTGACGACTCTGCTGATAACGTGGCGATGCTCAGTTTGGATCTTCAACAACAGGATTATAGAGTTGTGACCGCGACTGATGGGGATGAAGCAATTAGCGTCGCCTCCCTCGCCCTGCCTAATCTAATCTTAATGGACATCAGTATGCCGAGGATGGATGGATTGGGGGCCACACGCAGGATCCGCGAAATAGATGGGCTGCGAGATGTACCGGTAATCGCGGTTACCGCTTTCGGCACCGAGGGTTTTCAGCGGGCAGCTTACGACGTCGGCTTTTCGGGTTATCTAACCAAACCGATCGATTTTGGCCGCATGCATCAGTTGGTCGCAGGACTCCTTGCTCCAAGAGGCTCGGGTAACCTTATTCGCCCCTAAGTGCCCACCGCACCTTCAGCGTCGAACATCCTTTTCCAACATATCCTGGACCAGTAATTAAGGGCACAGCCCCAAACCTAAACTCAAGAGATTTTCGGAAGGTCTGCGACTGTCGAAGACCTCCCGCACATCAGACGGCATAGCCGGAAAATTGAACCTTTGGTCACATCCAGATTGATCTCAAACAAGGCCGCGTATTCCGCGTCAGGGTCGCGGAAGGTAAGTCCTCTGCGCACTTCCTTCGCAGTGGTCCTATGTAAGCAGGATAATCCGTTGGAAACGCAAACGGGATGAGCTTTGCCAGTAGCAACGCATTGCCGGTAACGGCCCTCGAGATACTCGAGCCTGAAGTCTCCACGACGAATCGCACCTGATCGCCCAAGCACGTAAATGATTTGTTGGAACCGCCGGACGCCAAAACCCGCACTCGGATTTCGCCGGTTGGGGAAATGAAATTCGCAGGCGACGACATTTGCGTGTTGGTGATAGTCACATCAGATTGCCCTATGGATCTGGAATCAATCTGCGTCCAGGAAGCGGTTGACCAGTTGTAAAGATAGAGGGTCTGGGTCCTGCCGCTGCGAGAATACTTACCGTCGTAGGTCGTCGTTAACGTAGACACCGAACTCGGCGCCTGCGAGATAGTCGCGCTCGCGTACCAATCGGTAAAGCGCGTTGAGCCACTGGTCGTAGAGTTTACGACGTAATAGCTCGCGTCATTCCCCGCCAGATTCGAAAAGCTGCCGGAGCTGAGCGAGCCTTGAAGAATCATCGTGGAAGCCGGCGCGTAGGCGCTCGACCCCCCGGTCTGGAACGAATGATCCGTAGAGGTGGCAGTGTTGCCTGCGGCGTCAGTTGATTTCACGCGATAGTGATAGAGAGTGTTGGCGCTCAGATTGTTGAGGGTAATGCTGTGGCTGGTAACATTGGTCGCGTTCGAAGTGGTGCTGCCGTAGCCGGTCGTCAGTCCATACTCGACGGTTGAGTTTGAAGCTTCGTCGGTCGTCCAGGTGATTAGGCTGCTGCTGGCTGTGATGTTGCTGGATAAAACGTTGGAAATAACCGGCGGAGTGACGTCAGGAGGGCCCGAAACGTCATCGAGAGCAAATGTTCTCGGCAGACCGGACGCGGTCAGTTCGTTGGGTCCCTGCGTAACTGCGCCGTCGGCTGAAACGGTAAAAGTGCTGAGGCCATCGGTGGTAAGTTTGATGTTTCCCACACAGAAGCCGGCAAAGCTCGTCAAAGTTCCGGCCGGTGCTCCCTCCTCTGTTTGTAACACAAATGCCGCCGGCACCGTGATGCACGCAGTTGCCTGGGCGAGCAGAACTTTTTCGACCACGTCAATACGCGGCAGATCCCAGCCACTGCTTTGTCCCGAACCCGTCGAGATAAGCGCTACCGCAGGCTGTGCCAGGTTCATCCAGTTTTTATTCGTGCTGCTTTCGCTGCCGTGGTGATTGCTGTTCAGAACGTCAATGCCGCCGGCTGAAATCATAGGCGCGAGGCCACCGGGTGAAATTGCCTGGATCACTGAAGTCTCGACATCGGTCTGCGAGGAAGTGAACCGTCCGGTGCATGCCTCATCCACATTGCCACCGCCGAGATCACTGGCCCATATATAATCAAAGCCGCCGTATTGAATCAGGACCGCAATCGAGCGATCGTTCTCATCGGAAACTGACACAGAACCGCCGCCAATGATGCTGCCATTGCGTGCGATAAAAGTGAGCTTGGCGCCGTTTCCCAAAAGAATTTGCGTCCCTACCGGCACGCTAGCCGGAGCGCCCGCCGTGGTGCTGGCAGCGGCCGCATTCCAGCCATCGACACAGCTCGATGAATAAGACGAGCCGTTGTAGTAATTCTTCACTCGGACGTTATAGCCAGCCTGCACGACCTCATCGAGACCGCCGATATGATCGCAGTGCTGATGACCGGCAACTGTATAGTCCAATCCATTTGCCGGCAGAATGCCGATGGACTGCAGATACGGCACCACTTTACCCGTGCCCTTTCCGGTGTTGCCTGCCTCCAGCAAAACCGTCGTGCCATCCGGGCCTTTCACGAGAACGGCCCCTCCCCAACTTACGTTGATGTAATGGATTTCAAGCTGTTGCGCCGCCGCTGCCAGGGGCAACAACAGAAACACACACCAAATCGTCAGACCGCGAACAATCGAACTCGTTTTCATCGCACCAGTCCTCCTCGAACCATTAAATTGTGGTTGCGCTGCGAAATGCAGCGAACGGAGCGCGCGATGGGGCCGCTCGCAATGTCTATAAATTCAGACCGGTCATAGACAAACTGGGCGAAAGCGAAGCATCACCGAACGTTCTTCGGCGGCATACTACAAGACCGGGCGGGAAATGCAAAGATTCTTGCATGGCCTCTTTGAGGAATGTTAGGCAGGGTTCCTGTGATGAGAAAGATATGAGCGACCGGGAGTTTGGCGGGGCAGAAGTTGTACGCCTCAAGCAGTTTAGGCTCGCGTAGAAACTCGTAAGGCTCGACAATCTTGCCGGCGATTGCGAGGCAGCAACCGTTCATACAATTCGCGCTTGCCAAGAGCCAAATGCGGAAACATAATGAGCGCACCTTGACCAAGCACGAACACTTCTGACTCAAACGAGATGCTCACTACTTCACATCTCAAGCAATTAGTTGCCAGCAATTCGGTTACTCTGATTGAAAAGGACCCGCGCGTAGCCACTGTTCAGGGGGCTCCGCAAGACGACGGGATGTTTCGCTATTAGCGTCATCCGCAGTCCGAAACGAAGAGTCCTCGCAGCAGAATCGAGGGCGAACTGGTTTCGATATTACGCTGGTTTCTCCGTGGGGTTCGTCGAAGATATTATTTCTTATCTCGATCTTGCTGACAGAGCTATTTTGTTGGATTCATGGCTTGGTGCCGGTACGACGGCGGAGGTTGCTACTGCCAAGGGATTTCAGCTAAGAGGCTTTGACCTAAATCCAGCAATGCTGCTGGTTGCTCGAGCTCGGACCCTTCCGACAGGCGTCGTCGATCAGATCCCAAACTAAGATAGGGCAAGATAGAGTTTGCTTGGACCGCTACGGCCAGGCGAAAAGGTTACTTAACCCGGTAACGTTTCATTACTTCGGCGTGAGTCGTTCGCGGTTTATCTTGATCGGTGGCCCGCGCCTCTAAAACTTCCAGATAGTCGATTAAGTTCTCGACTTCTTCGCGAATCGCCACTAGCTGCTCGCGGTTCTCTCGGGTTAGATCTCTGGTTTTGTTCATTATCCGCTTCAATTGTGCACCAGTTCTTCCTCAGTTTTGCGCAGAAACTCAAACGGTTCGACAATCTTGCCGGCGATTGCGGAGGCAGCTACAACGTAAGGTGAGGCAAGGTACAGTTTGCCTGGACCGCTGCGGCCGGGAAAGTTACGGTTTTGCGCGCTGACAGTAACTGTCTCCGCGTTCGGAGAAGCGCCCGGACCGGCGTTGATACAAGCGCCACACGAAGGGTCGATCAACTCCGCGCCGGCGCATTCGAAGATTTCGATGTAACCACGGTCGCGCGCGTATTGCTTAATCTTCTGCGATCCAAACTGAAGGTAGAGATGAACGCCCGGAGCGACGCGCTTCCCCTGGTCCAAAGCGTTTTGCAATACCTCGGCATACATGTCCATGTCGGCCATCTTGCCGCCGGTGCAGGAACCTCCATATGCAGCGTCGATCTTTACTTCTCCGGAGAGCTCGTCAATCGGAATACCGTTGCGCGGATCACCCGGCAGCGCAACCATCGGCCGAATCTCATCCAGGTCAATCTCAAAGACTGCCGCATACTCAGCATCCGGGTCGCTATAGGTGAATCCCTTGCGCACTTCTTCCGCGTCGAGCCCGCGCATCTTCTCTATGTAATCAAGCGTTGATTCATCAGGTTCGATAATTCCGGTCGTGCCGCCCGCTTCTACCGACATGTTCGTTAGGGTAGCTCTTTCATCCAACGCCCAGTTCTTTAGATCGTCGCCCGAGAACTCCAGAACCTTGCCGATGCCCTTGCTCGTTTTCATGTAATCGGACGCCAGGATGTAGAGCATCACGTCTTTTGCCGCCACGTCTGCGCGCTTCCTGCCTTTAAGAACATAACGCACCGTCTCGGGAACGCGGATGCGAATGTCTTTCGTGTACCACGCATTGGCCATGTCGGTAGAGCCGACTCCGAAAGCAAAGCAGCCAAGCACGCCCGCCATGCAGGTATGCGAGTCGGTCCCAATGACAATCTGACCGGGCAGCGCGAGGTCTTCGACAACAGCGTTGTGGCAGATCGCTTCAGATCCGCCATCAGGATTTTCGCCGTAGAGCCGAATGCCCTGCTTTGTGGTGAATTCCTCTTGTGTTGTGGCCAGGCCGTCAGCCTTTTCCAACAGCCCCATCTCACGATGCTTCGGCGACATCACCTTGCTCAGGAACGTCAGATGATCGCGAAACGCGAACACTGATTCGGGCTCCGTCACGCGGGCGTCTGGACCGAGCGCTTGTTTGAGCAGTGACTCGGCCATCGGCGTTACGTATTCATGCGAGAAGCGGACGTCGGCTACTGCAAACAGAGCATCACCAGGCTTCACTGCCGCAACCCCAACTTCGCCGGCCCGCACAAACGCATGACGTGCAATGATCTTTTCCACAATCGTCATTGGACGTTGTTTGGTGTCAAGGGGCGGTGGCGTCACAGCGCCCGTCACACGCGCTTTGTTGTAGTTGAAGAGCCCCCCGTATTCGACGATATCTTTTGAAATTGGATCGAGGCCTTTGGTGAACTCTGAAAGTGGGATTTCCTCGCGGCGCCGAATACGTTCAATCAAGCCGAAGTCCGTAGATGTAAGCAGTCCGATGTTCTGCGAGTTTTGCCCATAGATCTTTTCAATGCTCCTGGCGACAACGAGTTCGATGCCGGCCCACTTTTCGGCGTAGGGCGCCGTCTCGCGAGATGAACCACAGCCTTTCGACAACCCAGAGACAACCACCGAGAAGCCGCCCGCCTTTACTTCGTCTTTCTTGACCGCGCCTTCGCGCATGCCAACGTAAACGTATTGGCCCAGCGTTTGGTCGTAATAAAAGCAAACCCAGCCCGGCGTAATTTCGTCGGTGGAGATATTGCTCAAAAGCGGCAGGTCGTCGTCCATTAGACGCCGGGCGAGCTCGGCTTCTAGCTGCTCGCGCTCATCACCTACAGCTTCCAGTTGTTGCCGGATAAGAGCAGTGTCTTCGGTTAGAAAAAGGATGCGGCCGCCGAATTTCAATTTATCCGAACGTGCAGTCGTGTCAGCGGTCATTAATACTCCCCAGTGAAAAACCAGGCGTCAGACATCAGTAGTAAAGGGAGTCATTATAACCTCACGTTGCGGAAACGCTCGAATCGCCGGAAACAGAAAACCGGAACCTATCAGCAGATTACACTGATTCAAACTCGAGCAGATGTTGGGTTGCCCTTCGGTCGTCTGTGAAACAAACGATCAACTTCTTGTTTTTTTGAGTGAGATTTTGCCTGCAGACAGACGATCCACTAAGGCACACGAACCAACACGAAAGGCCGTTAGTGTCATTTCGTGTTATTTCGTGGATCGTATCTTTGCTTGTCTGGTTACCGTTCTGCGGCTGAGCGTAATCAGTGTAATCTGAGGATACCCTTTTCTACTGCTGATCGTATTGCATAGCGCCAACCACGTTTCCTTCGGTGTCTTCGAAAAAGACAAGAGTGCCGACAGTTGGAATGTGAAACTTCGGCATGACGATTTTGCCGCCATTCGTTTCCACCGCGGCGACGGTTTCATCAATTGACGCCACGCCGAGGGTGCATTCAAACCCAAACATCGGTTTGCCTGGAACTATTTCGCGACGCCCTTGCAAAGCTCCCTGAACTCCCGGCTCTTCATCCGTACCAGTCTTAATCAGAAAAAAACCTGGCGGACCCCACGCGGTAAACTGCCAGCCAAAAGCTTTCTCGTAAAAATTGCGCGCGCGGTCCATATCGTCTGCATGAACGGCGAAGTGTTTGACGTTGTTCGGCATCGATCTTTCTCCTCTGGCAAGTTTTGCGTTGGTGAGACGTGGGAATTGTGCGCCAACTAAGCATGGATGCAAAGCTAAGTGGGTGTCTCGGGAGTTGAATTGCCGGGACATCGACGATTACTATCTTCCGCAGGCGAACACTTGGCAGTATTAACGACCAGGGAAGCAAAACCAATGACTTCAAGATTGTTAGGTTTAGTTCTGGCTCCACTAATCGCGACCTCAATATTTGCAGCCACTGGGGCAGTGACTCGCTCGCGCGGACCAGCCCTACCGCCGACACGCCCCGAGCAGCAGGACGCGAGTTCACCGAGTCAGGAATTGGCAGACGCGGCAAAACTCGATGCCGACGTGCTGAAACTTTATAAAGAAGGCAAATTCGAGGAGGCGATCCCACTCGCCAAACGTGTGCTGAAGATTAGAGAGAAGCTGTTGCCGGCGAACGACCGGCTCCTCGCTACCAGCCTCAGCAATCTGGGCTTACTTTACCTGGCAAGGCTGAAGGTTGACGATGCTGATTCGCTCCTCAAACGAGCATTATCGATCTATGAACAGACTCCCGCAGGAAATGCATTGGTGACGGCCCAAACCCTCGACAGTTTGGCCCAGGTGCGGCTACTCAAAAGTGACGTCAAAAAAGCCACCGAGTTCTATCTCAAGGCACTATCAATCAAGGAGACGACTCTCAATTCCGATCACGAGGAGATTCTATACTCTCTTAACAACCTGCTGGACTTATATGTCAGCCAGAAGGAGGTTGCGAAGGCGAAGGCGATGCTGAAGCGGATCATTTCCAGAATAGAACGAAAGCTCGGAGACTCTGACACGCAGGTTGGCCGGTTACTCGAGCGAATGGCTTGTCTGATGTACAGGAATGACGAGAAGGATGAAGCTGAAAAGGTTGAAGCACGTGCTAATCACATCCTCTATAGTGACCAGGCAACCAAGCCGGATCCAATCTGGCTGCCTAAAGAGGTTTTCTCGTGTAAGTTGATCCACAATCCGCGGCCGGACTTTATGTCCATTGTTGGGGTGCGTCGCCCCACTGCAAGATTCACGATGGACGTCGCAATCGAAACCGATGAAGCCGGAAATGTAACGGCAGCCAGGTATATCGGCGGCGATCCGGTGTTTAAGTCAGTAGCGGAGAAGGCTGCGCTAAACGCAAAGCTCCGGCCTACTATTGTTGACGGCCGCGCGGTGAAAGTTGAAGGCGTGATCAGTCACCAGTTCATGACCATGACGCGAACTGTGATGGTTGCGGTTCCAGGGGGAGTCATGGGTCGCCCTTAACGGGGTGGAAGGAATCAGGAAGTTCAGAGTACAACCTTTATTAGGTTGCTGATTTCCCGCCACACGCATGCTAAAGCTTGTACTCTGAACTTCCGGCATCAACACGGCGGCCGTGAACCGGCAGATTGAAGCCAGCGAAAAAGTTGACGCGCAGGGCCTTGGTGAGATAAAGAACAGCTTCACAGGCGCAGGCGAAAAGCCGATGGACAAACCTACTACAGCAAACAGTGAATTACCTTTCACCGCTCCGGAGGTTTTGGAGAGGCTCAATAGGGCACGCAAGTTTATCGACCTGTGCTACGACCTGCCTCTAGACCTGAAAGAGATCTCCAGCCACGCCTGCTTTTCCCGTTATCACTTTCTCCGGCTATTCCGGCAAGCGTTTAATAAAACCCCGCACCAGTATCTGGTAGAGCGCCGCATTGAAAGGGCCAAAGAGCTATTGAGTTCTGAGGATCTCAGGGTTACGGATATCTGCTTTGAAGTTGGATTCGAGAGCCTGGGTTCCTTTAGCAGTCTCTTCCATAAAACCGTTGGCCATCCGCCCATCGCTTACCGCGAGAAGAGCCGCGAGTCGCAAGCTGCCAAACGTCAAATTCCGGGCTGTTTCCTGGTGATGTACAAGCTGGAACCGTCTACCCCACTGGTCTAACCACGTCGATTTACCGCCAAGACGCCAGAGCTCAGGGAACTATCCGCAGATTACGCAGATTCAATAAGATCTAGAAGAAGGAGGCATTGTAATAACCTCTCTCTCTCTGGCTTGAACGCTTCTTGTTTTTATTGAATCTGTGTAATCTGCGTAATCTGCGGATAGTTCCCTGGCGACTTGGCGGTTGGTTTCAATCATTCCGCAGCTTAGCAATTTTCGAGAAGCACTTCCTTCAAGGTATCAATTACCCTTGATCAAACTTGATCAGGGAGAACAATCGATGATACGTAAGATGTCACACGCTACAATCCTGGTGAACAATCAGGAGGAGGCACTCAAGTTCTATCGAGACACGCTGGGATTTCAAGTTCACACAGATGCGATGGTCGGCGAAGACTTTCGCTGGCTTACGCTGAACACGAAAGACCAACCCGATTTCGAGATCGTACTCATGGAGCCCAAGCCTGGCATGTTAATGGATGAAGAAACATCCACCCAACTGCGAGCGATCATGGCGAAAGGCGTGTTGGGTGCGGGTGTATTCAACACCGACGATTGCCGCGGAACCTATGAAGAGTTGAAGAGTAAGGGGGTGGTGTTTGTTTCAGAACCCGCCGAAAGACCTTATGGCATCGAAGCCGTCTTCAAGGACAACTCAGGGAATTGGTTTAGCCTGACGCAGCCGTTTGAAGGGAACGAGTAGCACTCAGCAGTCGTGCCCACTGGCGACTCAGATCTCCTTGCGAGGGCGCACGCCCGTGCGTTTCTGCAAGGGTCGTCTTAGAATGGCCTCGCGCTTTAGTTAGAGTCTCCCCACACTAGTTCCTGGAGGCAGGATTTGCCACCCGTGAAAATCAGACTGCTTTATCGGCTTGCCACTATCGCGACGCTGGCTCTGTGTGTGTCGGCGGCCCAGCCACAGGAACGTTCTGCACATAAAAAGCTTCCAAACTTTCATCAGGTCAATAAAATCTCTATCGTGGTGCACAGCCCAAAACCGGCGGCCTTCAGGAGCTGGCAAAATTGGGAATTAAGACTGTGGTGAATCTACGTGGTAAGGGCGAGGGTGTGCCGAAGGAAGAAGTAGAAGCTCGCAGTAAGGGCTTGCGGTTTTTCAATGTTCCCTTCGAACGTGTGGGGCGCCCTCGCGATGCCGACGTAGAAAAAATCTTATCAATAATTAACACGCCTGAATACCAACCGGTATTTGTTCACTGTGCGCAGGGCGTCGACCGAACCGGAACTGTGATCGCCGTTTACCGCATTGCCCACGATGGCTGGACCAGTAAACAAGCGAAGGCGGAGGCTAATCGCTACGGCATGCATTTGTGGCACGTGGGCATGAAGAATTACATCCACGATTTTTATCTGCGGCATACTAAACAGAAGCAACCCGGCACCCGACAAAGGTTGCAAAAAACAGACAGGCAGGAATGCCTGTCCTACCTGAAATGTCAGAAAAACTAAGATGGGGCGAACGTACTTTTCAATTCACATTTCCAGTTGAGGTGTATCCGGAAATGATCGAGCGGCTGCGAGGCACGCCGGCTCGTCTGGAAGATCGCGTGAAATCGGTTGCCGCGGAGATTCTAACGAAGCGCCACGCCGAGCGATGGTCGATTCAGGAGAACGCCGGGCATCTGCTTGATCTTGAATCGCTGGTTAGGCAAAGACTGGACGAATACTTAGCCGGCGCCGAAACGCTGCATCCTGCTGATATGTCGAATCGCCGGACCTACGAAGCAGATCATAACCAGGTTTTGATGGCATCGATCCTGGCGGATTTCAGACAACAACGGACTGAACTGGTTAGCCGGTTGGACAGCCTGCCGGCCGACAGATTCGCTATGGTCGCCCATCACCCAAGGCTAAACGTTCCGATGCGACTGGTGGACATGATATTTTTCCAGACCGAGCATGACGATTATCATCTGGCGCGAATCAGCGAATTAATGAGACTGTTTGTGGGCTAGATATACTGCCGAACTGGACACACTCCGGTCAGGCCCACTTCCGGGCTCCGTTGGAGCATAATGTTTATAGCACCACAAGGCCAACAGGGATCTACACACCAAACCGAAATCTATAAACATTTAACTCCTATGGAGCCGAGTTGATTTTAATAATTGATGAACTGATTGATGGGAGACTCAATGAATAAGAAAACCTGCCTACTAATTGTCTTCTGCGTCCTTGTAATGCCGGTTAATGGTCGCGCGCAACAGTCGCTGGACACCATGATCGATAGCAATATCGCTTCGCTCGTGGATACATATAAGACGCTGCATGCTGCGCCTGAGCTCTCGCATCACGAGGAGAAGACGGCATCGTTCTTCGCCAGTCAGTTGCGGGCGCTCGGATACACGGTGACTGAGCGCGTGGGCAAATACGAAAACCCCGAATGGACCAGCTATGGCGTTGTTGCGGTAATGAAGAACGGCGCGGGGCCAACCGTGCTGCTCAGAACCGAACTCGACGGTTTACCGGTGGATGAAAAGACCGGGTTGCCTTACGCGAGCAAAGTGAAAACTAAGAATGACGCCGGGCAGGAGGTGAGCGTGATGCACGCCTGTGGCCACGATGTTCACATGACGTCGATGCTGGGTACCGCAAAGCTGCTCGTCGCTTTGAAAGATCAATGGAGCGGGACTCTTGTCTTAATAGGCCAACCGGCAGAAGAGGTGATCGACGGCGCGAGAAGTATGATACGAGCCGGTCTCTATGAGCGCTTTCCGAAGCCGGATTATGTAATCGCCCTTCACGACAGCGCTGATCTGGAGGCCGGAAAGGTTGGTTATACGCCAGGTTACGCAATGGCAAGTTCCACCTCGGTGGACATAAAGATTCGCGGGCTGGGTGGCCACGGCGCCAGGCCGGAGACAACAAAGGATCCGATTGTCGTTGCGGCACAGATCGTCCTGGCCCTGCAAACAATCATCAGTCGTGAAAACTCACCGCTCGACCCGGCCGTTGTCACCGTCGGATCTATTCATGGCGGCACCAAACACAACATCATTCCCGGTGAAGTTGATCTCCAGCTCACGGTGCGTGCCTATAAGGAAGAAGTTAGGAAGAGAGTGCTCGCGTCGATCGAACGGATAACCAAAGGCATAGCTCTCGCGGCGGGTATTCCTGACGACCTGCCTCCAATTGTTAAGTATAGTGAAACCCAGGTGACGGCGGCCACATACAACGAGCCCCAGTTAACAGAAAAGTTGGGCGCGGTTTTTGTAAAAGCTCTGGGTGCGGACAACGTAGTAAAGTTGCCACCTGTAATGATGAGCGAAGACTTTGGTTACTTGAGTTTAGACCAAAAGATTCCCGCTACACTTTTCACTCTGGGTGCGGTGGATCCGGTAAAGGTGAAACAAAGTAGGGAAGCTGGAATACCCTTGCCGTCGTTGCACTCGGCGTTGTTCCAGCCCCTGCCCGAACCAACGCTGCGGACCGGGGTAAAGGCGATGACTTCCGCAGTGCTAGAACTGATGAAGAAACAGTGAGCGACTGATCAGGAGGCAGGAGGCAGGAGCAGGAGGCAGGAGGCAGGAGGCAGGTTCACGCACCTTCATCGCACGCTGGACATCTGATATCCGAGTTCTGACTTCTGACTTCTGACTTCTGACCTCTGACCTCTGATCTTATGCTTCATATTCACAACGGTGACTCTTCAGCGAACATAGCGAAAGCGTCATCGCTTCCGGGCGAGCACTTCGCCTGGCGGGAATCGCTAATTACGGGACCCACAGCGGCTCAGGTCGCAGGGGCCGAGTGGCGAAGTGTGCGCGCCCGGCATTTGTCGGAAGCCTATGGCGTTGATTTACAAGAATGCGAACGAGGGTTGCTGGACCAGGAGCGAAAGCTCTCGTCGTTTGAAGAGCACGAGGAAGTGGTGCTCTGGTTTGAACACGATCTTTTCTGCCAAATAAACCTGCTTTACCTGCTGAACTGGTTTGCGCAGCAGGATACAGTAAACAAAAACCTAAGTTTGATCTGTATCGGCGAATTTCCCGGCAAAGAAAACTTTCGTGGTTTAGGCGACCTAAACGCTGAGCAGATGGCTTCGTTGTTTCCCGCTCGACAGCAGGTAACATCGGCACAATTGAAACTTGCAGAGCGGGCATGGGCAGCTTATTGTTCGGCCGATCCAACAGACGTTGAGAACGTCGTGAACTCTGACACCTCGGCTCTACCTTTTCTCAGGCACGCGCTCAAGGCCCATCTCCGCCGCTTTCCTTCAACGAAGAATGGTTTGGGTAGCATTGAGAACAGAGGTCTTGAACTCATCCACGGCGGATTTACAACTTTCGTAGATGTGTTTCCGCGATTTGGCGATGCAGAACCTGTTTATGGTTTGGGCGACGCGCAGTTCTGGCTCGCATTGCAGCGAATGAGCCGCGGCAGACAACCCTTGCTTAGAATTGAGAATGGGAAAAATGGCGTTGGTGGGCTGGCCACTGATATTGTCCGCAACGCCAGGTTCGAGATAACCGAACCAGGCAAGTCGGTGCTCCGTGGCGAAGCTGATTTTGTTGAACTTAACGGAATCGACCTTTGGCTGGGCGGCGTGCATCTTTTCCCAAATAATTTGTGGCGTTGGGACGAATCGTCTAAAACTATAGTGTCTGATTGAGCGAAGAAGTTAACCGAAAAAGAGCGTAAAGTTTTTGCAAAGGGCGCAAAGAGTTTCTCGGAGCCTTTTTTAGACTGTCGTTTAGAGGCGGGTACCGCCCGCCGGTTCAAGCTACGATTCAAAAAAGTGTGTTACTTCCCACGTTGAACCGGCGGGCGATGCCCGCCTCTAAACGAACACAAAGGAAACGAAGAAGCCGGCGGTGTCAATTAGCTTCCGCATTAACCAAATATGGAGATTGAATCAGTTCGCAAGTTCTGCCTTTCGCTGCCGCATGTAACCGAGGATGTGCAGTGGGAAAACGATCTGCTTTTTCGTATCGGCAACAAGATGTTTGCTGTAGTTAGCCTTGAACCTGCTTCAGACCATTGCATGTCGTTCAAGTGCACCCCGCAGGTGTTTGCCGAACTAACGGAGCGAGAAGGTATCATGCCCGCGCCTTACGTCGCGCGTTACCACTGGGTAGCGCTGGAGCGTTTCGACGTCTTGCCGGAATCGGAGCTGAAGGACCTGCTGAAAAATGCTTACCAACTAATCTTCGAGAAATTGCCAAAGAAATCCAAAGCGGCATTGGAGTCGCCGGCAGCTACACCTCGGAAACCGCAGAAGCAGCGTTAAAACGCTGGCTCGAAATTTCTCCCTGTTATTGAAACCTCAACTCCACTAGTTCGTAATTACATCTGAACCAAAGAGAGACTCCCGTCGTCCTCAGGTTTTTGAGTATGCCTTTTCTAGAAGCTCTCAAGCTCGCCGTCTCAGCGATCCTCGGCCATAAGCTGAGGTCGTTTCTTACCCTGCTCGGTGTGATTTTCGGAGTTGCGACGGTAATCGTGGTGGTTTCGTTGATAGAAGGTTTCAATTCCTATGTCGACGAAAAGATCGCAAATATCGGAACTAACGCTTTCTCGGTCAGTAAGTATTCCATTGACGATTTCTCGAGCGTCGAGGCGCTCAATGCCGCGCGGAGACGCAACAAGGACGTCACACTCGAAGACGCCGCGGCGCTGGTGGCGCGCGGAGGCTCAATACAGGATGTCGGCGCTAAAGAAGATATTGCCGGGGATGTGAAGTTTGGCGCCACAAACCTCTTGCGCATGCACATAAGCGCGACGACGCCAAACATTGCCGAGATAGAACGGATTGAACCGCGCGAAGGCCGCTACTTCACCAAAGCTGACGAACAGACGCGCCGCTACGTCACGTTTATCGGCGCCGACGTCGCGGAGAAGCTGTTTCCCACTGCCAACCCATTGGGCCAAACGATTCGCATCGACGGCCGGCCATTTGTAATCATCGGTGTCGGCAAAGCCAAAGGTTCGGTCTTCGGACAACCGCAGGACATGTATGTTTCCATGCCTCTCTCAACTCTGCTGGCGATCTACGGGTCGCGCCGGTCAGTGAACCTCAGTGTTACGTCGACTAGTCCGGCAACCTACCAGGACGCAGTTGAAGAAACCCGGGTAATAATGCGGACGCGTCGCAAACTCGGAGCCAACGAGAAGGACAACTTCGGGATCATCACTCCCAGCGCTATTAATGAGCTGCGCGACAAGATCTTCGGCACGATTCAAATCGCGGCGGTCGGTATTACTTCGATTTCCCTGGTTGTCGGCGGCATCGTCATCATGAACATCATGCTGGTTTCCGTTACCGAGCGCACAAAAGAAATTGGCATCCGGAAAAGTATCGGAGCCCGACGCAGCGATATTCTTAAGCAGTTTTTGGCCGAGTCCACGATGCTCTCACTTTTTGGCGGAGCGATAGGAATTTCAATTGCCTACGCCGTGGCTAAGTTGGTTGCGATACTTACACCTGTGCCAACTGCTTTACCACTGCTGGCGGTAACTGTTGCTCTGGGTGTTTCTGCAAGTGTAGGTTTGATCTCCGGAGTTTATCCGGCATGGCGAGCAGCGGGGCTGGATCCGATTGAAGCTCTAAGAGCGGAATAGGACCCATGAGTCGTATCGGTCCTATCCGTCTTAATTACTCATGAAACTATTTCACGGCAATCTCTACGAAAACCTGCGGATGGGGCTTGATACGCTTTGGCAGCACAAGCTTCGTTCCCTGTTAACTATTCTCGGAGTGGTAATCGGCACCATGACCGTAATAGTAATCGCTGCCTTCGTTTCGGGAATTGATGCACGCGTTTCGAAAGAGATCGAGTCATTTGGCACAAACTCCGTTTACATCTACAGGTTCGACCCTGGTTTCAACTTCAATCCATCGCAGGAAGAGAGAATGCGCAAACCGCTCAGTTACGAAGACACCCTGGCGATTGAGTCCGAATGTCCTTCCATTATCTATGCAGCAGCGTTTATGTCGCCCGTTGACTTCTTCGGTGGACCATTCACTCAGCGCGTCAACGTGCGCTATCGCGACATTGAGATGACCAACTCGGCCGTTCAGGGCGCTTCGCCGTCGTATTTCAAGATGGGTGTGACCAACATCGGCGAGGGCCGCTACTTTACTGACGAAGAAAATGCGCGCCACGCCAACGTTCTGGTAATTGGCCGCGACGTCGCTAACACGCTCTTCCCGTTCACCAATGCAGTCGATAAAGAGGTGACGATTAACGGACGAAGCTATCGGGTTGTGGGTGTGTTGGTCGAGCGCGACGTCTTCATTGTCGGCGCAGAAGATCCAAACAACGAGAACAAAGCGGTGTATCTACCTTACCTGACGCTACGGAAGCTGTATCCGGAAGTGAACGATAACTTCGTGATGGCCCAGGCGCGACCAGGTCAAATGAAGCCGGCAGTGGAGGAGGTTAGAGAACTATTGCGACGGCGACGGAAGGTGGCCTTTGGAGCCCCCGACAATTTTGGCATATCCACTTCTGAGCAGATCATCTCGCAGTTTGGCGCAATAACCGGCGGCGTGTTTGCGTTGATGGTGGCGATCTCAAGCGTCGGCCTTTTAATAGGCGGCATTGGCGTTATGAATATCATGCTGGTTTCGGTAACTGAACGTACCCGCGAGATTGGCGTCAGAAAAGCAATGGGCGCGCGGCGTCGCGACATTGTTATTCAGTTTCTGATAGAAGCGGCAACTCTGACAGGGCTCGGTGGTCTGTTGGGAATTATCGCCGGCTCCGTCATCGCACTGCTCATTCAAATGATCATGCCTACGTACATACCCGTCTGGGCGCCGGTGGTGGGCTTTGTCGTTTCCGTCGGCTTAGGACTAACGTTTGGATTGTGGCCCGCCTGGAAAGCTGCGCGCCTGAATCCAATTGAAGCGCTGCGTTATGAGTAGCAATCAGAAGTCAGAAGTCAGAAGTCAGAAGTCAGAAGTCAGAAGTCAGAAGTCAGGAGTCAGGAGTCAGAAGTCAGAAGTCAGAAGTCAGAAGTCAGAAGTCAGGGATCAGGGGCCAGTGATTAGGGACCAAGTTGCGCATAAGACTTTCAGTTTGAGGTTGGTGCTGCAGCCGTGGAAGTTCTCCTGACTCCTGACTCCTGATTTCTGACTTCTGTCTTTCCTGGCCTCTTGGCGGTTAAATCTTCGCCCGTAGCTAGCAAGGACAACCCCACCAGTATTTCTCGATTCCAAGGACCACACTCCCCGTTCTACCCCATTTCAATCTCACCCGGAGGTTCTCATGAGGTCCAGGTTCTTAGGTTCGCTCCTTCTACTCCTCGTTCTTGTCACTTCCCAAACTATTTACGCCAAATCGAATCCTGAAATGCTTGCGCGCCAGGCGACTTCCGCCGATGCGCCCGCCGCCGCGCGAGCAATTTCAGAGTTGCGCGATCTGGGGCCGGAGGGACTCCAGGCGTTGCGCCAGGTTTACGCTGATGAGATCAATCGTCAGGCCGCGAATCCGTTGCTGGCCACTACGGCCGACTGGCAACGGTTAAGCCTGGCTCTTGATACTGTGAGCCGACAGAAAGATAGCTATCTTTCCGGGCTTTACTGGTACACCGACTTTGATCAGGCAAAGGCCGCCGCGCGCGCTGCCGGAAAACCAATCATCTCGCTGCGCCTGCTCGGCAATCTCAATGAAGAGTTTAGCTGCGCAAACAGTCGCTTTTTCCGCACCATCCTCTATTCGAATGAGGAAATTGCCAGGACGCTGCGGGAGAAATTCATTCTTCACTGGGAGTCCGTGCGACCAGCGCCACGTGTGACGATCGATTTCGGTGATGGGCGAAAGCTTGAACGAACCCTGACCGGAAACAGCATTCACTACGTTCTCGACGCCGATGGCCGTCCGCTCGATGCACTGCCGGGGTTATATGGGCCGGCGGCTTTCCTGCGTGAGTTAAAGGGAATCGAGGGACTGCTCCAACAGTTGGCGAAAAAGGAAAACAGCAACCTGGTTCAATGGGTTTCGCTCTATCAGAGCGACCGGCTCAACAAAGTCAACCTTCGCTGGCTCACCGATATCGAAAAACTTGGCGGCAAGATTCCCGCGGGATTCGTTGTGAGAAGAAGTGAGGATGGAACGCCGACGGCTCTCCAAATCGCGTCGCTGGCAATCACCAAAATGGCAACCGAGGCCAGCATGCTGAGATCGATGACCGCCGGCCCTGAAGCGCTGGGTGCTGTGACTGACGAGGCTGCCTGGAAAAAGATAGCTCTCTTTCATATTGCCGACGCCAGGTTGGACTCGCGCAGCATTGGCCTGATTCAGCGGCAAACTCAAAAAGCATTTCGGGCTGAGTCGGCAGATATTAACTCGGAGACAACCCTGGCAAGGCTGGTGGAGAAGCTTGAAATGAACATCGCCATGGACACGGTGCGGAATGAATACCTGATGCATACAAAACTCTACGCCTGGCTCATCACCGACCGAAGCCGCAGCGATCTTGATGTGCTGAACAAGAAAGTCTATGCCGAGTTGTTCCTGACGCCAGCCTCGGATCCCTGGCTCGGATTGTTTTCCCCGGAGACTTATGTTGCGCTTGACGGCGCTGGGGTGAGTCGGTGAAGAACTGTGATGACGTTAGACGACGTTCTCATGCGTCGAGATCTTCAAGATGCTCGCTGTATAGTCGATGAGTAAGGTTGTCGCTATCAATAATTCCGTGCCAATCAAAGCGTCGTTACCTTCGCTGACTATCACCTCAACTTTGCGCAACTCGCCTAACCATTCGATATCAGTTAGTCCAATCTCGGCGGACATTCTGGCGCCACCAACCATCTCGAATGTCAGTTTTCCGATGACTGGAGTTTGAATCTGCGAAACAAACGCTCGCGGCAGCATCAGTCCTCCATCAAATCCCGTGTCGAGCACGCATTCAATTGCCCCACCATTTCGGAAGCGGACTGGAATCAGAGCTTCCCTGTAGGAATTGACTCTACCTGATTCGAGCGCCATGGCCACCGATCTTGTGCGCTGAGTTCCTGCCCACGCGGGTTAGAAAAAATTGACTGTCAGGCATTGTTTTGCTTGCGGTAACAAGTGCGGCGGTGGCGGTTTGTCCAAGGAAATAGCGACCGGTAGACGGCTCAATCGCGACAAATTCGCCAGAGTGGTCAGGCTCGAGCACGTGTCTTAACTGCTTTTCATATACAGCCTGACCATCCTCAACCAACGAGGAAGGAATTGCAGCATTGGAGTTCACTGAGGTGCTCATAATAGTTCCACAAAAGCAATTCTAGCATCAGAGCCAAACCAGAAGCATCATACTGAAAGCGAAGGCCAGAGCAATCATTTCAGGCGGCTGCGCGCCCTTGCCATTACAGCGTCGCCCGGCAAAGCCTCAAGCTCGCCCTTAAGAAATGCGTCGTACCGGCTCTGCGCCTCATCAATCCAAACCTGCTCAACCCCAGCGTCGACGGCTGGATCAAGCTCCTCGATGAGGATACGCGCAAGACTCGCTTTCTCTTGCGGCGTAAGTGCGCGAGCCTGTCTTTCCAATTCATCAAAGAGTGTACTCATAAACTCGATTATACCTCCGAATAAGAGTTAGCCACGCATCTTCTGAATAATCGCATCGGCAAACTCGGCGGTCCTGGCGGTGCCACCAATGTCTTTCGTGCGCACCTTACCTTCCGCGAAGACCTGTAGCATCGCATTCTCCGTCCTGTCCGCGGCTTCGCGCTCGCCAAGTTGCCGAAGCATGAGAATTCCAGATTGCAGCAGCGCGGTGGGGTTGGCGATTCCCTGGCCGGCGATATCCGGGGCCGAGCCATGCACTGCTTCAAACACCGCGCCCTTTTCGCCGATGTTGGCGCCGGGAACCAAACCCAATCCGCCGATTAGTCCCGCACATAAATCGGAAACGATGTCGCCATAAAGATTCTCCAACAGCATGATGTCAAACTGTTCAGGCCGCATCACCAGTTGCATGCAGGCGTTGTCGATGATCTTATCGTCAGCCTCGATTTCGGGATACTCCGTTGCGACTGTTCGGAAGCATTCCAGAAAAAGTCCGTCAGACAACTTCATGATGTTTGCTTTGTGGCCGCAGGTGATCTTCTTTCGTCCTTCGCGGCGGGCAAACTCAAACGCGAACCGCGCAATTCGAGTCGATGCTTTCTCGGTGATGATCTTCAGACTTTCAACTACACCCGGAACCACTACATGCTCCAGACCCGCATACAGGCTCTCCGTGTTTTCACGAACAATAACCAGATTGAGTTCAGGAAAGCGGCAGGGCACGTTGGGCAACGCACGAATGGGGCGCACGTTTGAATATAGATCGAGCGCCTTGCGTAAGCCGACATTTACCGACGTGAAGCCTTTGCCGATGGGCGTAGTGACTGGACCCTTGAGCGCAACCTTGTTGCGCGTGATCGATTCGAGCAGCTCTTTAGGCAGGGTCTCGCCAAACTTCTCCAACGCCTGCGCGCCGGCGTAATGAGTTTCCCACTCGATCTCTACACCCGAGGCTTCGATGATGCGCACCACGGTGGCAGCTACTTCAGGGCCGATGCCATCGCCGGGAATCAGTGTGATACGATGTTTCATAAGTAATTTGGTTTTGGGTCTTTGGTCTTTGGCCTTTGTACTTGATTTCGAAGGGCCTAAGGATACATAGTTCAAAGACCAAAGACCAAAGACCAAAGACCAAAGACCCCTCCCCAAACTGACAACCGAATAAACTGAATGAGTGCATTACCCAGGAGTGCCGGCGTAGTGATTGTCGGAGGCGGCGTGATCGGTCTGGCAGTGGCACGCGCGTTGGCCGTGCGCGGGCTCAGCGATGTGCTTCTAATCGAGCGGAGCAGTTTAGGCGCCGAATCATCTTCCGCCGCGGCAGGAATGCTTGCTCCTCAGGCGGAGGCTGATCGCGCCGACGACTTTTTTCATCTTGCTTGCCAGAGTCGGGAAATGTACCCGGCCTTTGCTGCGGCCTTGCGCGAGGAAACAGGCATAGACATTGAGATCGAAACGACGGGCACACTCTATCTGGCTTTTTCTGACGAGGATGCAAAGCAACTAGAGGAGCGTTACGAGTGGCAGAGCAAGGCCGGCTTCGCGTTGGAGATTCTGGGTTGCGATGATGCCAGGCGACTGGAGCCTGCTATCTCTGAAAACGTTTGTTCGGCTCTCAAATTTCCACGCGACACGCAGGTCGAAAACCGTCGGCTAATCAGCGCCCTCGGTGCTTCAACTGCAAAACTCGGCGTTCGTCTGGTAACGGGGACGACTGTTACAGCCCTGAAGACCGACAACCGGGGAGTTGTGGGCGTTGAAACTTCGCACGGCTTTGTTTTATGAAAGGGCGTCAAGAGAAAAAACAATCCTACTTGCTGGCCGTCCTTTCTTGACTGCCAGCCCACAACCGTACCCGTAAGCCCTTCAACTCCCGCCGCCAGGGTTCTTTTCTTCCATC
>JBPCKD010000111.1:0-9365 GCA_051004635.1 Pyrinomonadaceae bacterium | reverse complement strand
CTCCATGACGAAGAACGGCATGCCCTCGGCCTCGCCTACATCGTGTACGGAGATGATATGGGGATGGTTGAGAGCCGCAGCAGCGCGGGCTTCGCGCAGCAGACGCTCACGCGCATCCGGCGCAGAGGATGTATGCGGCAAAACCTTAATAGCGACTTCACGCATCAACTCGAGGTCCGTTGCGCGGTAGACGATGCCCATTCCGCCGCGGCCAATTTCGCTGTCGAGCCGATAGCGCTGGCGCAGGACCTCCCCGGACGCAATGGTACTCGACCGGATCACGTCCCGACTCATTAGTTGAGTTTCTTGCGAATCGTCACTCATCGGCAGTGAGGATAGCACGATGAGTGCGGAGTATTCAGCGCCGAGCGCGGAGTGGGCTAGAACTTGAATGGCTTCTTTAGAATGCGTCCTGTCTTTTTGAAAAACACCCCAAGCCTTGATTGCTTGTTGACATTGTCGCGTGCCGGCTTGACGTCCACAACTAATGCCTTCCGATTCGTCACTGCTAACTTCTGCCCCGGGAGACCCTGTGTTTGGCCCGTCGTGGAGCCTGGCCTCGTCGCTTCGAGTTTGGCTGCTGGTAAGCGCTGAAGCGGAGGTAGTTGAGGAAGCGGGGTTAACTGCGGCAGAGGTGGCAAACGCTTCGTAATCGCCAGCCTGCTGTTATGGGCTTTCAGGGTGGTGTCAGTTCCTTTGGCCATACCCTGACGCCGCCCAGATTGGGATGCGGGTTGGTCCGTCAGTTCATCAGTGCCAACACCGGTCGACTCTGAAGCGGCCTCAGGGTTCGCTGGCGACTGAGGTTGATTGGCAGCCGGCGATGAGGAGACGTTGTGCAGCAATGGCGCGATCGGCAGCGGCGGAATTGTTTCTTGAGCTTCCGGTTCAAGACTCCGGGATGCGAAGTTCGAGCCCGCCGATGAAGCGTGATAGGCAAAGGAAAGAAGGCCAGAGAGTGCGAGTCCAACTATTACGGCCATGACAGCGATTCTCGGTCGTGACTTTGCCGGTCGGGCGCCGCTTGCCGCCGGTACGGGGTCGGGCAAAACTTCCGCCCTGGTGTCGTAAACCAGGGCTTCCCCGTCCATGTCACAAAACCTCTGATCGTTTTCATAAATGAATTCGCATTGTGGACACAGTTTCATAGCTTCCCTCCAGCAGTTTGTAGTTGGGGCGGTCAAACGGTAGGCGCAGGCGCGGTGAGAAACCGTGATTACAAGATTACACAGATCACAGGAAAGAGACAATAACCGAATTTCGGTGAGGGCAAATTCGAAGACCCTTCCCGCCTGCCGGCTTGGCGCGCACGGTGCGAAAAGTTTGTGGGAGAACGTCTGAAAAACTCCGATTGCCAGCCGAAATGCCCCGAAGAGTCTCTGTCCTTAGCTATTACTTGAGAGATCCAGGAAAACGCAATCGCGTCGCAACCCGTAGATGGTTTATGCCAATTGCCGCTTTGCACTCAAGGTAGCGCCAAAAGCGCAACCTTGGGCTGAAGTACGCGCCCCTTTTGGGGCGAGACAAAAAAACAAACGCGCGCGTACAGTCTAAACAGGAACAGGCACATCGAGTACTTCGCGCACTCTCCGCGCCAGCGCATCGATGCCGAAGGGCTTTCCAATGAATGCCGTTCCTTCTTCCAGTACCCCGTGATGAACAATTGCGTCATCGGTATAGCCAGACATGTAGAGCACTTTCATATCGGGGCGTAGAGACGCTAGCTGCTCAGCTAAATCGCGGCCGCTCATCTGGGGCATCACCACGTCAGTTAGCATCAAATGGATTTGGCCATTATATTGCGCTGCCAGGATCAACGCCTCGTTTGGGAGTTTCGCTTCCAGCACGTGATAACCATATTCACGAAGCATCTCCGTAGCCATTTCTCTGACTACTTCTTCGTCCTCCACCAGCAGAACTGTCTCGCACCACAGTTCGTCACACGAGAAGTGGCGCTTTCGAAAGCGGTGTAGGGGGGGGACTATTCGAGGGGTGGCGAAGTCTCGGACTCGGCGGAATCATCGGCGACGGTTTGTTCATCCGCGACCCATGAAACAAACAGGCGCAACCAGTTTTCGGTGGGCTCGGCCATCTGCACGCCGACGCGGGCAGTTCCATAAATGGCTGGTGCGACACGAACAACGATCCCGGTAACTTCAATGGGGGTTCCGTCGGGTCGATGCGCTCGCAGATACAAACGGTCGCCGCGGCTGACCTTTTGGTTGAGGTGAAAAAGTGTTCCGGTAGTGGAAATGTCGTCGGTCTCGGTAGGCTCGCTCCAGGCTGAGCCATCCTCGGCCCGGCCGGAAACGACGATAGGCAGACGCATTGACATACGCAGGGCAAAGCGTCGCTCTTCGTTATTGTTTGGGGCGTTCATCAAATCAGTGTGCCGTGCAGTAGACAGCAAGAACCTAAAGACTACAAGCTACCGCTCGCCAGGCCTTGTTTCTCTTGAGTCCAGTTATAAAACCCTTCGCCACTTTTCTTGCCCAGCTTTCCCTCTTCCACCATGCGCCGCAAGACTTCGGGCGGTCGAAACGTTTCTGAACCAAGCTCCTGGTAAAGATACTCCGCAATGTTGAGTCGGATGTCCAGACCAACATGGTCTGTAAGCTTTAGCGGACCCATCGGATGGTTGTAGCCCAACTCCATAGCCGTATCGATGTCTTTCGCACTTGCGACGCCTTGCTCAAACATGCGCATAGCTTCGAGACCTAACGCGACACCGAGGCGGCTCGAAGCAAAGCCCGGGACATCGCGAACGACGATCGGCTCTTTCCGCAGCCTCCGAGTAACTTCTCTAACAATCTCAACTGTATCATCCCCCGTGGCTTTCCCAACCACAATTTCAACCAGCCGCATGAGGTGAACCGGATTGAAGAAGTGCATGCCAACAACTTGCGCGGGCCGTTCGGAAGCTTTGGCGATCTCGGTTATCGAGAGCGATGAGGTGTTGGTTGCGAAAATAAAGGGCCTGCTGGAATGCGCCTCTACTTCGCGAAGGATTTCCTGTTTAAGCTCCAGCCGTTCAGGCGCCGCCTCGATTACCAGATCCGCGTTTGCGATTTCTTCTAAATGGGTGGTGCCACGAATGTGTTGCAGAGTGGAATCGCAATCGGCTTCGGTAAGTTTCCCAAGTTGCATGCCTTTGGCAAGATTGCGTTCAATCGCTTGTATGCCGCGAGAGAGCGAATCGCGATCAACATCTCGCAGGAGTACCTTGTAGCCTGCGGTTGCAGCCACCTGCGCAATTCCGTGGCCCATAGTGCCTGCGCCTATGACGCCTACTGTTTCAACCGGGGCCCCCAGCCGGGCAGCCCGGTTGGAGTGGTCGTTGGCTTGCGGAGCGATGCCGGGTTCCAATCGTTTTCCCAAGTTTCCTGTAATTCGAGCTAATCTTTCAGTAAGGCTGCTGCTCTCGGGTTCGACTACTCTAGTATGGCTAGTTATACTACACGCCTAACCGAAAAGGCTATACTTCCGGGCATTTAGTTCGGAATTTTCAACTTACCAAAGGGACGGAAAAAACCAGGATGGCCACAAAAACACTCGATAGAGAGGTTGTAATTATTGGTTCCGGGCCTGCCGGACTAACTGCCGCGATTTACTCGGCCCGAGCCAATCTGAAGCCCCTTTTGATTGACGCACCCGTTGACGCGGAAAAACAGACGGCGCCGGGCGGACAACTCATGATCACAACCGACGTGGAAAACTACCCGGGCTTCTCTGAGGGCATCCAGGGCCCGGATTTGATGGCTGAATTTCGCAGACAGGCGGCACGTTTCGGAACCGAGTTTCTCGAAGAGTGGATTACCGAGGCCGATTTGAGCGAACGCCCATTCCGACTTGAGACCAGCGAATACGTTGTCAACGCGAACACATTGATCATTGCCACGGGAGCTTCGGCCAAGTGGTTGGGTATTCCGGGTGAGGCGAAAGTGCCGGAAGGTTTTGGCGGCAACGGCGTCTCGGCTTGCGCGACTTGCGACGGGCCGCTTCCCGGATTTCGCAACAGGGTGCTGGTGGTAGTTGGTGGCGGCGATACGGCAATGGAAGAAGCGACTTTCCTGACTCGATACGCTGCAAAAGTCTATCTGATTCACCGTCGCGACAAATTGCGTGCGTCGAAAATCATGCAGGAAAAGGCTTTCAAGAACCCGAAGATCGAGTTTGTCTGGAACACGGCTGTCGAGGAGATTCTTGGAGAACCCGAAGCTGGCGTGACCGCCGTGCGGTTGCGCAACTTGCAAACAGATGAGGAACGCATTCTTCCGTGTGCCGGGGTGTTTATCGCCATCGGGCATAAGCCCAACACAGACCTGTTCAAGGGACAATTGGACATGGACGAAGTTGGCTACATCAAAACTTCCGGTCACTCAACTTCGACGAATGTGCCCGGAGTCTTTGCCTGTGGCGACGTTCAGGATGCTCACTATCGTCAGGCAGTAACAGCCGCCGGCACGGGTTGCATGTCAGCGCTGGATGCTGAAAGATTTTTGGATCATTTGCCGATAGAAATGCCGACCGGCGAGGAAGTGACCATAGAAGGTGAAATAATCACTCCGGACCACAAAGCGATCATCGAACCTGATGGGACGATAGTCCCCAACGATACCGCGTTGGCTGCGACGGAAGACTGAGTGAAGGCAGGAAGAGGCACTGCCTGCTGAAGGGAGCGCAGGCATCCCTGCCTGCGCTCCTGTCAGGCTACTGCGCCGTTAACTACAACAAGACAATCGAATCGTCTCTCTGGCGGCGGCGTGGTAAAGGAGCCACCCTTGAGAGGGGTTGAGATTCAGAGGTTTCAGGGTTATCAGGACAGGCCTCGCAGTAAAACCCGAGGTGCTTCTTTCGATCCTCACATTCATTGCAATCCAAAGATTGGCCAAGAATTCGCAAGGCATCCACCAAAGGCAAAAGCAGTCGTCCGCGCTCAGTGAGTGCATACTCGATGTGAGGAGGATTGCCGCCAAAGTCTGTCCGCTCGAGCAACTGATCCTTTTCCATGTCGCGCAAGCGGCCTACGAGAGTACGGCTGCTGATCGGAAAGAGTCCGGAGTGTAATTCCATTGTCCGCTTCGGACCAGCGGCCAGATCTCGAACGACCAGCAAGGTCCATTTATCGCCGATCATCTGCAGCGCGCCGGCAATCGGACAGCCATCTATTTTACGTCGTCGCACTCTTTTACACTCGAACTATTACTAGCCACGTTTAGAGGCGGACATCTAAGCGGAAAAAAGGCTACTTCACCACAGTGATTTCGCCAGTTGTAGTGTTATAGCCAACGTTCTCTACCGGCATTTCATTTTTACCCAACAACTCGAGCCGGACGGTATGCTTTCCACTAAGCCAACCTGATAACCAAATTGGCTCCCACTTGTCGATGTATCTCGGATCGTCGTCGTCAATGATATAACGAACGCGATACTCGCCGCCATCACCTTTCAATTTCGCATTCGTCAGCCAGAAGTCGATCATAATCGGATCAGCGTCTGCACCTTTGTACTCGCCTTTTGGCCGGCTGTAGGTAAGGAGGGGCGCAATGGCATCCACATCGCCGCCGCTGCTTGAGGCCATATCCTTGCCTTCGCGGGGCGTCGTTGGAGTTGCTGAAGCATTGTTGTTTGCCATGGTCTGTCCGGTGTTCGTGGTTGTGGGCTTGGCCATATCACCGCCACCTTTAACCGTGAAGGATACCATCTGAAAGGCGCCATCATTCTTGTAGCTCTCGTGCCATGGCCGCGACGGAAAGACGCGCAACGTGTGTTTCCCGGCGATCACATTGCGCAGCTCGAATGGTTGGCCCAACTCGTAATAGGCTTCGTAAGGTTGATTGTCCAGGATGACGTGAATGTGGTTGCCTTTGCCGGTGGCGGGATCCTTGTGAGGCATATAGCCCTTTAGATCGCCGCTAAGCTCCAGTTTCACCGCTACTGTGGAACCATTGACGACAGCATCTTTCGTCGGCGTCACGATTTTCAGTACAGGTTTGGCCTGGTCCTGCTCGCCGCGCTGCTTCATCAAATCCAAAATGCTCTGCGGCCGTGGAACGACGGTCAGTGTTTGTGCAGGCGGCGGTGTGACAGTCGTGGTGGCCGTGGCGTAGTTGTCATTGCCGCTCGAGCATGCCGCAAAGAGAAAGAGTCCCACCGCGATAATAATGAAGACCAGGTAATACTTCGAAAGCTTTTGCATATATTCCCCCCCCCGTTGCTGTTGTGGTTGTCAGGGTACGCCAGTGATGTCGCAAAACGGTGACTGAATGAGTGCGAAAGAATTTTAGGGTCTCATCATGATCTAGACTTTTTTCGGACGCAATGCAAGAATCCGCCCACACGGACCAGAGTTGCCCTGGGGCAGTAGCCCGACTCCGCGAGTGCGGCCGCACGGCGGAACTCATCTTCAAGTCCGGAGGAGAATCTATGAGAACGTTGTATCTGACCCTGGTTATTGGAGTTCTCGCAACTTCCGGGATTCTGCTTGTCAGCTGCCAAAGGTATTCGGTGCCGGTCGGGTTTCAGCCGGAAATACTGCCGCTGCCGCAGCAACTAACTACTTACGAGGCGATGCCGATCCCCGCAGACAACCCGATGACGCCGGAGAAAGTGGCGCTGGGCCGGCAGTTGTTCTTTGACGAACGTTTGAGTGGGGATGGTTCCCGATCCTGTTATTCGTGTCACGTCTGCGAAAAGGGTTTAACCGATGGTCTGGCCAAAGCCGTTGGCGCTTTCGGCAAACAGTTGCCGCGCAGCAGTCCAACGCTCTGGAACATTGGTTACCATAAAGAGTTTTACTGGGATGGTCGTAGTCCTTCGGTTGAGAAGCAGGCGCTGGCCGCCTGGACTGGAGCGAATATGGGAGCGAAAGCGGAGGAGATCGCGGTCAAACTCAACGCGCTTCAGGGCTACCGCGCGCAGTTTCAGCAGGTGTTTGGTGGCGACGCCACGCCTGACAACATTGTAAAAGCGATAGCGGCTTTCGAGAGAACGATCATCAGCGGCAACACGGCGTGGGACCGGGCGAAAGCCGGTGAGCAGTCAGCACTCAACCCGAGTGCAACCCGCGGATGGAATATTTTTCAAGCGATAAAATGTACCAACTGCCACGATGGGGTTCTGCTTACTGATCAGCAGTATCACAATGTCGGGATTGGGATGGATCAGAAAGAACCCGACGTGGGCCGTTTTAAGGTTACTAATAAACCGGAAGACACCGGGGCATTCAAGACACCCACATTGCGTGACATCGCTGAGTCGGCGCCTTATTTCCACGACGGCAGTGCGGCGACCTTGGAAGAGGCGGTCGATATCATGCTTGGTGGCGGGAAACCAAATCCCTATCTTGATAAGAAGAATCTTGAGAAGCACAACATTCTCCCCGATCAACGGACGGATCTGCTCAACTTCCTGCGTGCCCTTGATGTCGACTGTGGATTGAAGAAGCCGCAACTGCCACAGAACTAGGAGGAACAGTAGGCAGGTGCCGGTATCAGGAGGCAGACGGCAGGAGGCAGGAGGCAGGAGCAGGAGCAGGAGCAGGAGCAGGAGCAGGAGCAGGAGCAGGAAAAGTAAATCGTTCGCCTGCCTCCTGCTCCTGCCTCCTGTCTCCTGATTTACGCTCCCGCGGAGTTCGCCTGATTATTCTTAAGGCGTTTCTCAACCATGGTCCAATCAATGTTTGAGAAGAAGGCTTCGATGTATTTCGGCCGCTCGGCTGGTTTGTAATCCAGCAGATACGCATGCTCCCAAACATCCATCACCAGTATTGGATGGAAACCCGCGACGTTGCCGGTCTCATGCAAAGTGATCCAGTGATTTGATAGGCGTTCGTTTACCGGGTTTTGGTAACAGATGGCCCACCCCACTCCCCTCATCTTGCCGATGCCCACGAAATCCGCTTTCCAGATTTCGTAACTACCAAAACTCGACTCAGCAGCTTTCGCAAATTGGGCTGTTTTAGTGGGATCGCCGATGCCGCCTCCGCTCTGCAGATTGTCGAAGTAGTATTCATGCAGGACCATGCCGTTGTATTCAAAACCGAGACGCCGCGTCAGCTCGGAATAAGCCGGCATCTCCTCCTGGTCTACCTTGCCGTCCTCGATGAATTTCGTAATTCTGTCCGTCAAATTATTCGTCTCTTTGACGTAGCCTTCGTAGAGTTTGAAGTGCATCTCCAGCGTTTCATCCGAGATACCATTCAAACCGCTCAAGTTGAACTCTCTTGCTTTGTAAGAAGCGATGTTAGCTTCGATCCTGGCACTCATTCGTCACCTCCGTTGTTATCAGTGCACACAAACTGACAGTTTGCGTTGCGATTATTGCGCGGGAGTGTGGCGAATGAGTGGAGATGCTGAGGATTTAATGTGGCGGCGAGCCAGGAGGCAGGTGCAGGCTGCAGGAGGCAGGCAGATACATTCCATCCCAGCCCAAGACTAATGCGCACGAAACAAAAGGCAGTGGGCAGAAGAATTCCTGCCGACTGCCTCCTGCTCCTGCCTCCTGGTTCCTGGTTCCAGTTATTTGCCGAAAATAACCCAGTCTCCGTGCGAGGTCCCCATAAACAGAAGCATCGGAAGCGACAGCCAGGCATTGGTGCGCGACGCGATAAAGGCTTGTCTCGCCAATTCCGGCGGCGCCGCTGGTCCGGTACCGGCGGTAGCTGCGAGGATGCGTTTATTGTTGGGCCAAATGATCCCCCAAACATTCAGCATCATTAAGATGCCATACGCACCACCGATGCCGATTGAGTATGCCTTGTTGCTGGCATAACTTTCTCCACCGACCGTGAGCATGCCGGCGAAAAACTTGACCAGGCCCCAGGTCACTATCGCAACCAGAATGATCATGACGACCGCGAACACGCGTCCATCCTTCGTCAAGGCCGGCACTTTCTTGATAAGAAGAAATTCTACGATGAATAGCACGATCGGATACGTCAGCCAGGCGAAGAGTATCCACCAAACGTTCAGGCTGGTGCCGCCGCTGAGCGCGTTTCCATTCTTTACGTCAGGACTAAGGATGTACATCGCGAAGTAGGCCAAACCGACAAAGACGGTCGCGACAGCGCCCCAACGAAAATACCAAAGCGCGCGCCCCAGCAATTCGGGGTTTACTTTCTTCTTGGTCTCGGGGTCGAGGCCTTTCTGGACGGGGACATTTACCAGGTTGAAAAAATAGAGTAGACCAATCCAGAGAATGCCGGCGACGAAGTGGGCCCAGCGCAAGCCGATTCGAAGGATATCAGTCGTAGTTGGGGCGTGGAACAGATCCTGAAACATAGCCAGACTGACGGGGAGATGAACAGTTGACTCGATTAGCATTCCGAACCTCCGTGGTGGTGTAGGACAGGCATTCCTGCCTGT
>JBPCKD010000110.1:0-60067 GCA_051004635.1 Pyrinomonadaceae bacterium | reverse complement strand
GAGCGCGGTAGCGCCGGAGGTTAGAGTCAATGCCGCGGATGCGCATCGGAGATCTGCTCTAGAATCAAGTTGACTCTAGCATCCGGCGCTACCGCGCTCGGTTCTGTAAGGGTGGCCGTTTAATCCGAAGACCTAACCCATGCGGGCCGTTGAAACTGCATTAGAACCGGAGTAAACCTCTACTATCTCAATCGTCCGTCCCTGTCATTAGATCGCTCCGCACGCGAAAGATCGCTCCGCACGCAAAAAATCGCTCCGCACGCAAAGCTACTTCGTTCGCCTGATCGCCATGAGTGTCAAATCGTCTCGAGGTGGCCGTCCCTCCGCGAAAGTAAGCAATTCCCTTCGGCAAAGCGAAACGATCGAGTCAGGCGACATCTGATTGTTTTCATTTAGTAGTTGCGCCAGCCGTTCAGGCCCATACTCGTTACCTGATGCGTCCAGACTTTCCGACAGCCCGTCAGTATAGAGAAACAAGGTGTCGCCCTTGCTCATGTGAACTCGATTCACAGTAAAACTCTCGCTGCAAAAAACTCCAACTGGAAGACCGGTCGCCGCGATGCTGGTTACCCTTCCTTCCTGAATCAGGAGAGGCGGCAGATGCCCGGCGTTGCAAATTTCGACTTCTCCACTGGTATTGGCCCTGCCGCAAGCGAGGGTCGCGTATTGAGTCGGCAAAGTGCTCTCGCAAAAAACGCGGCTGGCGCGTTCGACCATCTGCTCGAGGGGCAGGTCGATCGAAGCGAGCGTGCGAAACATCGCGTGGAGATGGGCCATCAGCATCGAGGCAGCCACTCCTTTGCCGGACACATCGCCAAGAACAAAATGTAGCGTCTGATCCTCGCCGCTGATTAAGTCGCAGTAGTCACCACTCACGGGACCGGCGGGCTCGTAATGGTAAGCGACTTCCCATCCGTCAATCTTCTGACTGGGTTGTGGCAGCAATCCCGTTTGAATCTGAGATGCCAATTCCAGGTCCTCTTCGAGCGCGCGCTGTTGCCGGGGGGTGAGATCGTCTAAACAGAATCGCGTCAACGGATCAGCCATCAGCCGCTCCGTCTCCACCGGTTCATGACAGACTTCGCAGATGCCGTAAGTCCCTAGGTCCATACGATTCAGAGCGGCATCCACTTCCCCCAGGAGTCGCGTAAGTTCCGCGGGCCGTTGAAAACCATTCGCCGCATCCTCTAATTTATGACGCCGATCGATTAGTTGTTCACGGAGTAGTGGTTCGATAGCTGTAACCATTGTCGGTTCCTTCCCTTGTTGGAGACGTTTTAGGCCATGTTAGGCCACCAGGCTGGCGGGTACAGGCGCTCGTTTTAGTTGCACCGGAAGCTGAGGCGCACAGCAGATCTTCTGTAACCGCGCACGATCGCTTTGCATACTCGGGTCATTGGCGAGGCAAGTGCGAACCTCACGAAAGATGTTAGCTGCGTGCGACTCCGGTGGTTCAACGATGCGGTAATGAATCCATTTGCCGTCCCGGCGAGCTGATACCACTCCCGCGCGCCTTAAGTAGGCCAGATGCCGGGAGATCTTTGGCTGGTTGGTCTTCAACACTTCCACGAAAAAACAAACGCAAACTTCGTCTTCTCCCATCAGGTTAATCAGCCGCAAACGCGTGCGATCCGCGAGCGCTTTGAAGAGCAGTTCAATGCTGTATTGCTTGTTTCCCATTTAGAGAGTTGCCAGCCAGTTCATCGTGTATTTATTACGATTTCGGGGAGTGCCGAGTTCCTATATTCATACAAGATTTGATACCGGATTTGACTCTAAAGTCTCAAATATTTCTATCCGGTTCTTGCGCTCAAAAACCCGACAGCCTACGTTATTCAACCGATCAGTTTGCTGCGTCTTTCCATGAGTATGGTGTCCCGCCAAACGCCGTTCATCTTGCCGATGCGCTCACGCCTTCCCACTTCCCGGAAGCCACACGATTTGTGAAGCGCCAGGCTGGCAACGTTTTCGGGGAAGATGCTCGCTTGTAGCGTCCAAAAAGCATTCTTCTCTGATTCGACAACCAGTGTTTCCAACAATGCTCGGCCAACCCCCTTGCCACGCCGGTCGTTGGCAACATAGACACTGACTTCTGCTACCCCGGCATAAACAGCACGCGAGGAAACAGGAGTTAATGCCGCCCATCCGACGATCTGCTCTTCCGAAGTAGCGACTAGCCGGGGAGCAGTCAAGTGATTACTGTTCCACTCCGCCCATGTGGGCGCCCGGGTTTCAAACGTCGCCTGTGCGGTGCCGATGCCTTCGAGGTAAATTGAGTTCACAAACTCCCAGTCATTGGCAGTTAGGGTACTGATGTGAATCCCGCTCATGAGAATTGGCACCTCTCACATACGGCTTGACAGATATGACTTGCCGGGAGTAAAGTCTCCATACATTCGCATGAGCGAATATGAAATATAGAGGAGGTTGACATGGAAGGCAAGCTACAAAATCCAGTGAACGCACTAAAAGCTCATCTGGCGCTGAATGTTCGCAACGTTGTAAGCAGCACCAACTTTTACCAGAAAATGCTGGGAATTGGTCCAAGCAAAGTCCGCCCGGGCTACGCCAAATTTGACGTGCAGAACCCACCCCTGAATTTGACTCTGAACGAGGTCGCGTTTAATGAGAGAGGCGCGCTTTCGCATCTGGGCATTCAGGTCGCCTCGACTGAGGACGTGCTGGCGATGCGGGAGAAGTGGGCGGACTCGGGGCTCGTGACCCGGGACGAGATGCAAACTAATTGCTGCTACGCAACTCAAGATAAAACCTGGGTTCGAGACCCTGATGGCAATGAGTGGGAAGTATTCGTGGTGCTTCGGGACAATCTGCCGGAGACGGCGCCCTGCGAATGCGGGGATAGAGTTACCGAAGCGGATGCCAAACCTGGAGTGCCGGCGACAGTGGCGTCAGCGACGTGCTGCGCTCCTGCTACTGTAGGAATTGAACGGTGAGCTGGCTTAGTGGGGCGACGAAAACTTCTCTGTGAAATTGCCTGCCGCGTTCACGCGGCTAGCCCCGCAGGGCGATTAGGCCAGCCGTTTTACGGCTGGTCTAGTCTGGCATGGGATTGCTCAGGCCGTTTCAACGGCCTTGCTAAGCGCCAGAAGATTAAGGCCGCTGAAGCGGCCTAACAAATCGTGCAGGCCAGCCTAACCAGTCGTAAAACGACTGGCCTATTGTCCCTGCGGGCTAGCCGCGTCAACGCGGCAGGAAAGCATTCGTTCTGAACAGTCAGCCGCTAATTCTGGCTTGCGGCTCAACGTCGCGCTGTGGACTCTGTAACTCAGTGGTAAATCTTGAAATGGGAAACGCTGACGCCAAATCATGATTGATCGATTACACGTTTTATTTCTCTGCACTGGCAATTCTGCCCGTAGCCAAATGGTCGAAGGGCTTTTGCGTGACATGGCCGGAGATCGCATTGAAGTGGCAAGCGCTGGCGTGGCGCCGGCTCACGTCAGGCCGGAAGCTATTGAAGCAATGAAGGAGATCGGCATCGACATTTCGAGCCATCGATCGAAGTCGATCGACGAGTTAATAACGCAGGCTTTTGATTATGTAATTACCGTTTGCGATAACGCGAACGAGCAATGCCCGGTGTTTCCGGGCGCCTGTCGTCGGATTCATTGGAGCATAGAAGATCCGGCAGCAGTCGCAGGGGACGACGAAACCAGGCTTGAAGCATTCCGAAGTGCTCGCAACGAATTAAGCGAACGACTGGACAAGTTTATTGAGGATGAGCTCGGGCATGTCAGTTAGATATGCGAAAGGCCCGGCCCTCATTGAGAGCCGGGCCTGTGCAGGGTTATATATTCCAGCGGCGGTTACCAGCGGGCAACTACTGCGGCTTATTCCTTAACTCCTGGCGTTCCTTCAGCCGCTGTTCGTGTTTTGCTTTGCGGTCTTTCTGAAGTTGCTCGATCCGGGCTTTCTGTTCTGCCGTTAGAATTCCAGCAGTCTCAGTTCGAATGCCCTCCATCGCCGCGCGGATCTCCTGACGCACCGCCTTCGCTCGCGCTCCATCATCAGCGCTAAATGTGCCGGCAATTCTTTTCTCGCTCAGCTTAAACAATTCTTCGCGCTGAACCTTCGTGCTTTCTAGCCGGCGCTGAGTAATTACGCGAATTTGTTCCCGCTGGGCCTCGCTAAGCTCGATTCCGCGCAGGTTACCGAGGCCGGCACCGCGGTGCCCGAATCCTTCTCGTTCGCCACGTCCGCGCCTTCCATCAAGGCGTTCCCGGAGTCTTTCACTTCGCTCCAACCGCATACCATCAGCTCTTTCGCGAAGTCTTTCTCTTCGCTCCAGCCGTTCGCGTTTGAGGGTGCCGTCTTGCGTTGTAGTAGGGGTTTGCGATTGCTGGGCAAAGGCAACCATGCCAAAGGTCAAAATGATTCCTGAGATTCCGAGTAAATTTCTTCGTAAAAACATTTTTCTCCAACTCCTTCTTAGCTATTTTTGTGGCATGAACCCAGATTTTTCGGGGAGTATTGTGGTTCTCAGAACTTAGACGCCAAAAGAGCTGGATAAGTTTGGAAAGATCAGGGATTGACTTTGTACAACGAAGCAGAGTACTTTACGTTGCAAAGGCGGACGAGTGGGCCAGGGTTCTATGGACTGACCCGACTGTTCCGGCTAAATCCAAAAGATCGTTGTAAGTAGTAAAAATCTGAACTGCCACGTTACAATACCCCGCGCAAATGGATCTTCTAGATAAAATAAACTCACCCGCAGACCTGCGGCGACTGCCTTTAGACAGGTTGCAGCAGGTGGCCGACGAGATTCGGCAATACATACTGGAAACAATGTCGCGTATTGGCGGTCACACCGGTGCCTCTCTTGGGGCAATTGAGTTGGCGGTGGCGCTGCACTACGCTTTCGAGACGCCTAACGACCGTCTGGTCTGGGATGTAGGGCATCAGGCTTATGCCCATAAGATTCTGACAGGCCGGCGCGATCTCCTGCCGACTATCAAACAGTATGGCGGCATTAGTGGCTTCTTGCGTCGAGACGAATCGGAATATGACATGTTTGGCGCCGGCCACGCCTCGACCTCTCTTTCTGCCGCTCTCGGTATGGCTGTAGCGCGCGACAAAATGGGCAAGGATCATCATGTGGTCGCCCTAATAGGTGATGCGTCGCTGGCTGGCGGAATGGCAATGGAAGCAATCAACCAGGCTGGCCATCTCAAGAGTCGTCTGATCGTGGTTCTCAACGACAACGAGATGTCGATTGCGCCGGCGGTCGGTGCGTTAACGGGTTATTTGAACCGCATTCGTGGCGCTCACGGTTACCATCGCTTCAAAGACGAGGTGGAGGAAACGTTGCTGGCGATTCCATCGCTGGGCGAGCGCCTGCATCACGCCGCCAAGACAGTGAAAGACGCGATTGCGGCAGCAGTGCTGCCGGGCGCACTCGTTAATGAGCTGGGCTTCAAATACATAGGCTACGTGGATGGTCATAATCCCCGCGCGCTTGTGGCTGCACTCCGCGAAGCACAACAGATTAAGGATGGACCGGTAATTGTCCATGCGCTGACGACGAAGGGCAAAGGTTATCCTCAAGCAGAGAAGGATTATTATAAGTGGCATGCGACGGGCCCCTTCGACCTCAAGAGCGGCCAGGTCATCAAGTCGAAAACAAGTGCTCCCACCTACACTGCTGTTTTTGGAAACACTTTGGCCGAGTTGATGGAGAAGGACCTGAAGATAATCGCGTTGACCGCCGCCATGCCTGACGGCACGGGCATTTGCACTCCGCTCGAAAGATTTCCGGAACGATCCTTTGATGTCGGGATTGCCGAACAGCATTGCGTTACTTTTGCCGCCGGAATGTCTTGTGAAGGGTTGAAGCCTGTTTGTGCAATCTATTCAACGTTCCTTCAACGTGGATTCGATCAGTTAATACACGACGTTTGTATTCAAAATCTCAATGTGAAGTTCTGCCTGGATCGTGGCGGCGTTGCCGGCGGTGATGGCCCAACCCACCACGGCCTTCTTGATATTGCTTATCTGCGGGCCGTTCCCCACCTGGTCGTCATGGCGCCGAAAGATGAAGGCGAGATGCGCGATATGCTGCTGACGATGGTTGAGCACGTAGGACCCGCTGCGATGCGTTATCCGCGAGGCAACGGGGTGGGCGCCGACATTGCTCGAGCCCCGCAGCTTCTTGAAATCGGGAAGGGTGAGATACTTCGCGATGGCGGTGAGATAGCAATTGTTGCTTACGGCTCAATGGTGCATCCTTCATTGCAGGCCGCGGCGAATCTGGCGAAGGAGAACATCGAAGTCACAGTAGTCAACGCCCGGTTCGTGAAACCCTTGGATGCCTCCCTCCTGCTAGCCTTGGCAAAAACCAAACGGCTAATCGTTACGGTTGAAGAGGCCTACCTGGCGGGCGGCTTTGGTTCGGCTGTCCTGGAGTTGCTGGAAGAAAACGGACTGCAAGACAAAGTGCGGGTCGTAAGAATGGGAATACCGGATCGGCTGGTGACTCATGGCGATCCCAAACTATTGCTGGCCAAGTATGGTCTCGATGCCGATGGCATTTACACCAGAGTGAAAGAAAGCGTCGAGGTAATGGATCACCGTCGCACGAAACCTCAAAAGGTGGGACGATAGCGCCATCTTATTAATTATAGAAGAACGCCGCGCCCGTGCTGTTTGACAGACGGGCGCGTTGTTTTAATGCACGATATGGTTACCTCACCCCTGGTGCGTTCATCTCGATACTTCTCCGCCACAAGCTTCTGCAATAACTTAATGACCCGCAAGGTTCGGGATTCTTCTGTGGCCCCGGTCTTGCACAAGATTCAAAAGACTTGAACGCTGGATAACTTGATGACGTGGCCTGATGGGCTGGGATTTTCATAAGCTTATGAAATCGAATATTACTAACCAACAACTATGGAGCCCGGATTCACAACTGGCGGAGCCACATTTTGACGATGAAGCGACTTTGCTTTCAGCTCAACCGGTTGTGCCGTTTAGAAAACTTTTGGTGAAGCCTGGTTTCTCACGTCCGTGGGTTTTCGGATTGGCATTGGCCGGTGCTCTCTTGCTTGGGGTGTCGGCATCAGCACTCTATTACTCACGCTTTCGTATCACCGCGAGGCAGCCTGTCAGCAACGGCGCGACAGTTTCCTCAGGGATCCAGGCACTCGCCTCGGACATGGTTGCTCCTGACGAGTCTCCAACAGAGGCAACAGAGGCAACAGAAGAAACAGCGGCTGAGAGCTCTTCGATTGAGTCAGATACTTCGGCCAGGGTGAAAGCCCAGGACCCTTCAAGGACGACGCGACCGCCCAACTCTTCCAATACTGTTTCGAAAAAGCCGACGCATCACCGCGCTACGGTAGTTGACGAAAGTTCTGAACGCGAATATGAAAGTCGCGAGGAGCGCCGGGAGGCCCGAAGAGAAGCAAAAGAACGAAAACGAGCAAACCGCGAACGAAGAGCCGGTAGGTCTTCCGACGAACTGCTTCGCATTCGAGACATTTTCGAAGGTCCGCCGAGGCCATAGCGAATAGGGACTCTGTGGACTTCCTGGCAACGCTGGTCA
This sequence comes from Pyrinomonadaceae bacterium, assembly GCA_051004635.1. Lineage (GTDB taxonomy): Bacteria > Acidobacteriota > Blastocatellia > Pyrinomonadales > Pyrinomonadaceae > PSRF01. Next base: position 52,506 of record JBPCKD010000110.1, on the reverse strand, counting down.
ATCATTATTCTAATTTCGTTGCTCCTGAAACCTTGGCGGTTCGAGTGTCGCGGGGACTCCTCGCATCACGAAAAGGTTGTTGACTGATTCTGGCACGGATGGCATCATCGGTCGCAAGCGAGATTGAGCTTCATCGATAGCAGGTCGCTTGCCCCCGTTAGTCTCTCTCACCTAGCGAAACCCGACTTTTCCATTGACGGTTCATGAATTCGCGGAACAACGCGAGGAACTGGGTAATTCTATGAAGAGACAAATGTTTCGTGAACGGGAGTGTATTCACAGAGATGAAGGCGCAGAAGGCGAGTTTTACAATGGAGTTGTATATGTGCAAGCGTTACAACTCCTGCCTATTGACCAGGCAATGAAGGTTGCTGGTAAAGTCAGCTCCTTTTTCTGGTCTGACGCAGCAGAAATATTGGTGTGGCTGTGTCCGGATTGCGCGGTTGCTCTGGAGCTCAACGACAGACCGCGTGCGATAGCACAGAGCTCGCGGCGACAAGCTTGAGACGCTCGCGTACTGATCTATGTCTGGCAGAAGCCGGATAGTTGGGTTTTGCGGTAAAGTAAAACCCAATGAAACACGAGCGAGTAGATAAACTGCTTGTCGAACGAGGACTCGCAACGTCGCGCACGAAGGCGCAGGCCATGGTCATGGCCGGCGTCGTAGTCGTTAACGAACAACGTATAAATAAGCCTTCAGAACTTATTGCTCCTGACGCTGAGATTCGCGTTAAGGGCAGCGACGATCCCTCGTCACGCTACGTTGGCCGCGGCGGCTTGAAACTGGAAGCCGCCCTCCGGGAGTTTGACATCAATGTAGAGGGATTAACCTGTCTTGACGTGGGTGCTTCTACGGGCGGCTTCACCGATTGCCTGTTGCAACATGGAGCCCGCAAGGTCTTCGCAATCGACGTCGGTCGCAACCAAATCGACTGGCGACTCAGAACCGACGTCCGCGTGGAAGTTAGAGAAGGTGTAAACGCTCGTTACCTCAAACCCGATGACTTCCCAACCAGGTTTGATCTCATCGTCATAGACGTTTCCTTCATCTCCGCTACCAAAATCCTGCCGGCGATTGATCCACTGCTCACTGACACGGGACGGCTGATAACGCTTATCAAACCTCAGTTTGAAGTTGGTCGTGGCGAAGTGGGGAAAGGCGGTATCGTCCGCGACACTCAAAAACATGCGCGCGTTATCGACGAGGTCAACGGTGCGGCGCGGAATCTTGGATTACAAGTGAGAAGCGTAATTGAATCCCCAATTCATGGTGCGGACGGCAATGTAGAATTTCTTGCGCTTTACGAGAAGCGCTAGCAAAGCCTGGTGTTTAGAAAGACAATTGTGCCCCGCGTGCTGGGCGCACAAGTGCGCTGTCTAAACGGAAGTAATTTATTAAGTATCTCGACCTGAGGTAATCACACTCGGGATACGGGAACGACCCCGCCTTGCCCGCGAATGCTTTGCATATTGCTCCTCAGTGGCGCTTGCAGTTACCATTGCCAGCGTTTTCTTCAATCACCCAAGACGTAACCATAGGTTTTGCGCGAAACGCGATGAACATCTCCTCCATAAAGCGTGTCGGCATCGTTCTCAAGCCGCATCAGCCCGACGCGCTTAAGACTGTCTGCGAGCTGACGACCTGGCTTGCCGAGCGTGGAATTACTCTCCTGGGTGGGCCCGAAATCGAACGTGAGCGAATCGCTCAACAAACCGGCTGCGCAGTCGAGGAAGTGGAACCCGAGAAGCTGGCCGCCAGTGTTGATCTGGTTTTGGTGCTCGGTGGCGACGGCACAATGATCGCTACAGCCCGCATGATGGGTGATAAGGAAGTGCCGGTTTTGGGAATTAACTTCGGCGGGTTGGGCTACCTCGCCGAATTTCGCATCGAAGAGTTGTACACCGCGCTCGAATCGATCCTTGCCGGCAACTACCGTCTCGACAAACGCGTGATGCTTGCCGTGGAACTGCTGCGGGGCCATGAACATGTGACAAAAAACCGCGTGCTCAACGACGTCGTAATCAATAAGTCCGCCCTGGCGCGCATCATAGAAATAGAAGCCTACCTCAACCAGCAGTTTGTGAATTCATTCCGCGCGGATGGTCTCATTGTTTCTACTCCCACCGGGTCAACTGCTTACAACCTATCGGCCGGCGGTCCAGTCATCTTTCCTTCGATGAATGCGGTCGTGATCACACCCATCTGTCCTTTCACACTTTCCAACCGACCCATCGTGGTACCGGATAATGCATTCATTGAACTATGTTTGAAAACTGAGCAGGAGGATGTTGCCTTAACTCTGGATGGCCAGGTTGGCTTTCCTTTGAAAGTTGACGACCGTGTAGTGATTCGCAAGAGTCAAACTACATTCAATATCGTGCAACCCACCAACAGAAACTATTTTGATGTGTTGCGCGACAAGCTACGCTGGGGAAGATGAAAGAAGTTTTAGGTTCAGAATTTCCAGTCTAAAGAGAAAACTTATGCCAGAAGATGAAGACAAAAAACTAACGCACCCAAAACTCGACGCTGATACATTCGAGCGAGAGATTACTACTGACCTCGACGAGGAAACACCCGACAAACCGAAGGGGATGGCCCTGCACACGCGCATTCTGATCGGGCTCGCGGTGGGTGTCGTGGCAGGTGTTGTGGTCAATAAATTGTTTGGCAGCGACCACGCGAGGGTAATGTGGGTGGTGACCAATATCACTGAGCCGGTCGGCACCCTGTTTCTGCGACTGCTGCTGATGGTCGTCGTGCCGCTCGTCTTCTCGTCGCTGATCGTTGGCGTGGCCGGCATCGGCGATGTACGCAAGCTTGGGCGCGTTGGGCTGAAGACTCTTGCCTACACCATAATTATTTCGGCTATCTCCGTGGCCATCGGTCTAACTCTCGCTAATACCATCAAACCCGGCAAGCGGGTTGACCCGGCCACTGCAACCGCGCTGCAACAGCGCTACAGTTCTGACGCCACGAAGCGTCTTGAAGATGCGAAGAAGGCGAGCGAGAACAAGGACTCTATACTGATGGTGGCTGTCAAGACCATCATCCCGTCAAATCCGATAGCTTCGATTGTGGGAATCAAGCCGGGCGAGGAGAAGCAGACAGACACGCCCGACATGCTTCACCTGATGTTCTTTTCAGTTCTCCTCGGCATTGCCGCGACGCTCATCCCGGCCCCGGTCTCCGCGCCGCTGTTGCGCGGATTGCAGGCGCTCTTCGAAATCTCCGCCAAGATCATTGACATCATTATGAAATTCGCGCCTTACGCGGTCGCCTGCCTGCTTTTCAACAACACGGCGCGATTCGGGCTGGACCTGCTGCAGGCACTAGCGTGGTTCATTGTGACGGTGCTGCTCGGACTATCGCTGCACATGTTTGGCGTCTTCTCGCTCTCCATCTACTTCCTCTCGCGCATCTCGCCGCTGGAATTTTTCCGCCGCATCAAAACGGTGATATTGACCGCCTTCTCAACCTCCTCGTCGAATGCGACTTTGCCCACGGCCTTGCGAGTTTCAGAAGAGAACCTGGGTGTGCCGCAGGAGATAAACAGTTTCGTGTTGACGGTGGGCGCGACTGCAAATCAAAACGGAACGGCGCTATATGAAGGAGTGACCGTGCTGTTTCTGGCCCAGCTGGCGGGCATTGACCTCTCACTGGGCCAGCAACTAATGGTGGTCTATCTCGCCATTCTTGGAGGTATCGGAACAGCTGGAGTACCTTCGGGTTCCATTCCTTTTATCATCGGCGTACTTGTTACCATCGGAATAAATCCCGCGTTGATAGCGATCATCCTCGGAGTGGACCGAATCCTTGATATGTGCCGCACGACGCTGAATGTGGTTGGCGATCTTACTGCTGCGACGTTCGTGGCCCGCTCAGAAGGCTACGAGTTATTGAAGCCTCATGAGCCGGCGATTGTTCATGCAGGCGTGAGGACTGCCGAATGAATCCGATTTGAAACGCTAAGGCGCCAAGACCGCCAAGAACTCATCATAGAATTCTAAGGTGACTGGTTGCTTGTTTCCGACTTCCTCTTGCTGGTCGTAGTCTTATTCCCCCTTGGCCTTGGCGTTCCTGGCGTCTGGGCGGTTAATCTAATCGCGACAGTTAATGCATGAAGACCAACAACCTGGACGAATAGTCGAACCGGCATTCGACTGAGGACAATACAAGATGGTTTTTCCTCTTTACGACGACAATACAGACCGCACAACTTTCCCGATAGTTAACTACGTTTTAATTGCCATCAATATCCTTGTCTTTGTCTTCCTGCAGCAGCTTGGAACGAACGAGAGATTTACCTATGCGTTCTCGACAGTGCCGGCGGAGATTGTAAGTGGGCGCGACATCAGTACTCCCGATAGAATCGTGGAGCATCCAGTCACCGGGCAGCAACTTTTGATTCCAGGTCTCCAGCCAACACCACTTTCTGTTTATCTAACTCTTATCTTCTCGATGTTTATGCATGGCGGCATCGCGCACATCGCCGGCAACATGCTTTTTCTTTGGATTTTCGGGGACAATGTCGAGCATCGACTGGGGCATTTAAGGTATCTGATCTTTTACCTTCTCACCGGCCTGCTCGCATCATTGGCCCATGTTGTAACGACGGTCATGTTTTCCACCGATCCGACGAGTTTGCTGATACCCAGCCTCGGAGCTTCGGGGGCAATCTCGGGCGTCCTTGGCGGTTACATCGTCCTGTATCCACATCGGCGTGTAACTGTAATCTTGTTTCGTTTTCTCACCGACGTTCCTGCCTATGTCGCCATCGGGATTTGGTTTGCCTTCCAGTTGATTAGCGGATTGGGAATGTTGGGAGGCGGATCACAGGGGGGCGTGGCCTACGCTGCACACATTGGCGGCTTCGTCGCCGGCCTCGCCCTCGTTAAGGTGTTTACCATAGGGCGACAAAACAACTCTTACGCTTGAGCAAGTTAAAATAGGTCCTCTACGACGGATAAGTCATATGGGACCTATGTCCTCTCTTCCCCACTGAATTGCAGCAGGTCGCTGGCTCAGTTAAGATCACTCTTCCACTTTCGAGGAGCAATCTATGGCAATCACTGAGAGTCCTCTAGCGCCAGTCAATCAGCAGGGTCTTGATATTTGCTCGACCCCACGCGAAGAGATGGAGCTGTTTCCTCTCGACACCTTTGATTATGAATTTCCCGGTCGCGAAATAAAGATCCAATTCGAGATCACCGAATTCACAGCCATCTGTCCCTTTTCCGACTTCCCGGATTTCGCCACCATCCGGCTCGAGTATGTTCCCAACGAGCGGTGTGTGGAACTGAAGAGTTTGAAGCTTTACATCAATTCTTTTAGAAACGTGAAGATCTTTCACGAGCACGTCATCAATGTGGTTCTTGCCGACTTTGTCAGCGCCTGTGATCCCTTAAGCGTGGAGATTGAAGGCGACTTTCACGTTCGCGGAAACATCAAGACGGTCGTGCGAGCGAGCTATAAGAAACAGTAACAGTAAGCAGTAAGCAGTGAGGCAGGCTAAGATTCGTTTAGAGGCGGGCATCGCCCGCCGGTGCCGTGTGGATTAAACCACTCAGATAAATAATCTTACTTTCGGTTAGAGGCTTATGAAGACTGGCACCCGCCTACAACATATGGAGCTGATATAGTGAAATCTGGTTGGACCGTGAGCGCTGAATAGTTTCATCCGCATTGAGACGGCGGGCGATGCCCGCCTCTAAACGACAGTTCTATTATGAGCTTCACTACAATCTTCATCATCGGCGGCGTTGTTCTCCTGATCATCTTTTTTCTAATCGCGAAACTCGCGATTCGGTGGGCAATCAGGGTGGCGATCATTGGCATCGTTTTGGTCGCATTGCTCGGTGGCGGCGGATTTTGGTGGTGGAGCACTCGTCTTGCGCCTCAGCCAGTTCCAAACCGCCAGCGATCAACGCCATCCAAGCGGTCCCCTGTGCAATGAATCGGATAGACCATGGGGAAAAGCGATACTGACGACGCTGCGGATCCGCTCGATCCCGAGATAGTTTCTCATCTACACGGAAGCCCTTCCGGATCAGTTGCTCCCCTGCAGGGAGGAATATCTGGATTGTGGGGCCGCTATCGACGCCTGCCGCGGAATGTCTTTGCCATCAGTCTCGTCAGCCTGCTAAACGACGTCTCCAGCGAGATTGTTTATCCGCTGCTGCCTTTCTTCCTTAATAACACCCTGGGCGTTTCTCCGAGAGTGCTTGGGAGTATCGAAGGTGCAGCCGAATCAGTCTCCAGCTTGCTCAAACTGTTTGCCGGGCACTTCAGCGATCGGTTCGGCAAACGAAAAATCTTTGTTGTTTTCGGATATGTGCTGTCCAGTTTCGCCCGTCCCTTGCTGGCCTTCGCCACAAGCTGGCAACAGGTGCTGGCGATTCGCCTCTCGGATCGCGTAGGAAAAGGAGTACGTACGGCGCCGCGCGACGCGATGATCGCGGATACGGTTGCAATTGAAGAGCGTGGGTTGGCATTTGGGTTCCACCGCGCAATGGATCACACCGGAGCCGTTCTCGGCCCGTTAATAGGTTATCTGCTGGTGTGGCTGTTCGCCGCTGATCGCAATGCGCTAACCGCTACAGACTTCACCAGGATCTTTCTGTTGGCTTCAATTCCGGCACTGGCAGCGGTGCTGGTGGTTTCATTCTTTGTACGCGAATCACATAAGCCGAAGCGTGCGCCAGACAACGGTCCAGATACGGCTACAAATCCTGCCGCTCCGCCAATGCGTCTTTCGTTGCGCGGCTTTGACGGCAACTTCAAATGCTTTCTGGTAATCATCGCACTCTTCACTCTTTCAAATTCATCAGACTTTTTTCTATTGCTGCGCGCGCGGGACGCCGGAGTCTCGGTCTTAGACACTACTCTACTGTGGGCTGCGCTCCATGCCAGTAAGGTCTTGAGTTCGATCTTTGGCGGCGACCTTTCAGATCGTTTGGGCCGGAAGCGTCTGATAGTTTCCGGCTGGATTCTTTACGCCGCCGTTTATGCGGGTTTTGCCTTCGTCTCAAATCCGGTCTCGGTATGGGTGCTTTTCCTGATCTATGGAATCTATTTTGGATTAGCGGAAGGCGCGGAGAAGGCTTTGGTAGCGGATTTGGTGAGACCCGAACAACGCGGCACAGCTTATGGGCTGTATAATCTTGCTTTCGGAATAACTGTGCTTCCCGCGTCGCTGCTAATGGGAGCTTTGTGGGATTGGCGTGGCCCGAAAACGGCTTTCCTGGTAAGCGCTACGCTCGGGGCGACCGCGGCGTTTCTCCTTTTGCTCCTGGTTAAGGCGCGACGGCCAGCGCAAACTGTGGAAATGTAAAGCAAACTGTTAGTTTGCCGACGAGCTGCGCCGGATGACACCTTATAGGTATCGATCCGCAAACTAACAGTCCGCGTCACGCGCGGGTCGCTGTTTACCCCAAGGAGATGCAATGCCACCCAGAGTGTTGAATGCGATAGACGGTGTTACGCCGGAAATTGGTTTCTACCTGGCCGGAATGGAAGAAGTGCGTGAACAACTTTGCGAATCGATCGCAGGTTTGTCAGATGAGCAGATCGGCCGGCCCGCAATTCCCGGCGCACACGCCCTGGGAGCGCTGGTGTTACATATCGGTGAAGCGGAATGGTATTGGATGCAGATGGGTAGTCTCGGGCAACAAGCTAAATGATGAGGATCGCCAAGCTGCCTGCTGAGATGTGCTGGACGATCCGGCAGCGTTTCTCGCGAAGGGCTATTCCGCCGAATTCTGTCTGAATGAAATCAAAAAGATTCGCGGACAAACAATCGATAAGCTGGCATCGTTCAACGATTCGGATCTGGAAGGCATATTCTCGATTGAACGCCGGGGCGAAAAGCGCGAACAGAGTCTGCGCTGGATACTGCATCACTTAACTGATCATGAGGCGCAGCACAAAGGTCAGATTCTGATGCTGAAGCGCTTGCAAGGGTTAAAGAATGAAGGGCCATTCAACTAGAGGCTGTGCGGGCTAAACGGAATACCGCGGATGATCAATACGAATTACCAGTTAATCAAAACCGAGGCAGAACTTCGCAGGGCAGTAGAGCTGCTCTCAGCCCACCAGGCGATCGGACTTGATACCGAGACTACCGAGCTTGATCCTTACGTCGGCCGGCTGCGTTTGATTCAGCTGGCGACGCCGAGTGGCGTGCACATCATTGACCTCGACGCTTTTGGCGATCGCAGCAACGGCAATCTTCGGGAAACCAGCACGCTCGCCCCGCTACGCGAGCTGCTCTCTGCGCACCGCCCCATCAAGATTGCTCACAATGCGAAGTTTGACGCGAAATTCATCAAGCACACTCTTGGGACGGATCTCGGCGGACTCTTCGATACGCTCCTTGCCAGCCAGTTGATCGGCGCCGGCGATATCGAAGAGCGCCACGGATTGGACACGGTCGCTTCCCGCTACCTGAATGAGTCGGTTGATAAGACCGAAAGGCTCAGTAATTGGAACTTCGAACTTTCCGAGGCCCAACTCCAATATGCCGCGCGTGACGCGGCAGTGTTAGTTCCACTGCGCGAGAAATTGATTGAGCGTTTAAGAAGCGATTCACTTATCCAATGCGCGCAGCTCGAGTTTGAATGCGTGATGACGGTGGCTGATATGGAGCTGAAGGGGTTCTACATGCACAAGGACCGGTGGCTCGAGCAGTTAGCCATAGTTGAGAAGAGAAGGGGCCAACTGGCTAATGAGTTACAGGACGTGCTCGCGGAAGAGTCGAACCAGGGAACTCTTTTCGGCGGGCCATCACGCGACGAGATCAACCTCGATTCGCACCAGCAGTTGACCAAAGCGCTGGAACGTTTGGGTATCACCGTTCCCGATTCAACACGCAACTGGAAGCTTCAGCCGCTGGCCGCCGAATATCCGGTTATCGCCACGCTACTTGAATACCGCACCGTGCAAAAGGCCCTGACCAGTTACGGTCAGAACATGATCGAATTGATCAATCCTACTACCCACCGATTGCATGCCGACTTTCGCCAGATTGGTGCGCCAACCGGAAGATTCTCGTGTACTAACCCAAACATTCAGCAGGTGCCTCATGCGGTTGAATACCGGCGCTGCTTCTCCGGACACCCGGAAGGTCGAAAGCTGATTATTGCCGACTACTCGCAAATTGAGCTGCGGATTCTTGCCGAGTTTTCCGGCGATCGCGGATTTATCAACGCCTTCAATTCCGGCGCCGATCTCCATCGCGTAACTGCGGCGGAAGTATTCAACGTAGCGGTTGATCAGGTCACCAGAGAGCAGCGAGACTTCGCCAAACGGTTGAACTTTGGAGTGGTTTACGGCATCGGTGCGCAGCGATTCTCGATAATGACAGGTTCAAGTGTCGCCGAGGCGGAGAATATCTTGCGTAAATACTTCGCAACTTATCGCGGACTTGATACTTATCTGCATCAGGCGGCAGACCGCGCCGTGCGCGATCGTCAGGCAAGAACTGGATCGGGACGGTTGGTTCGCTTTCGTTACGACGACCAAGACCGTCAACAGATTTCAATGACCAAGCGCAACGGCAAGAACACACCCATCCAGGGGACCAGCGCGGACATTCTGAAGCGCGCCCTGCGCTTGCTAAAGGACGAACTCCGTGAAACAAACGCGCAGATCGTCAATATCATTCATGATGAAATTGTCGTCGAAGCCGACATGGATGAGGCTGAAGAGGTAGCGCAAAAGGTGGAGCGGGCGATGTGCGCCGCCGGCGAGGAATACGTGAAGACAGTGCCGGTAAAAGTCGAAACCGAAATCGCGGACGAGTGGGTGAAGTAAGAATAAGGATGAAGGCGGAAGGATGAGGATGAAACGGCGTGATCCCTTAGTTATGTTTCATCCTTCATCCCTCCGCCTTCATCCTTCGTATTCCGACGCCAAATGAGGAAAACGGGAATGCCGGTCAGAACGAGCAAATAACCGACGCCGGAGGTCGTGGGTTTTAAAAACGCTAAATCAATCACCAGCAGCAGGGCGAGCACAATATAAATCAAGGGAACGACGGGATAACCAAACGTGCGATAAGGACGTTCGTTCTGCGGCGCCTTTCGCCGCATGACCATCACCGCCCCCACCATCAGCGCATAAAAAATCAAATCGGCGGAAATGATGTATTCGAGCAGTTGGGTATAGACGTTGCCGTAGCTGACAGTAGCTGCGCCGGTCTTCGGATCAGTTGTAGTTAAGACTGTGCGCGGCAGCGTCAAGAAGCTCGCCCAGATTCCCTGCATGACCAGGGCAATTGCCGGAACGTGGTGCTGATTCAACAACCCCACGCGTTTGAAGAACAGGTTATCGCGAGCCATCGCGTAATAGACGCGCGCCCCCGCGAGAATTAATCCGTTGTTGCAGCCAAATGTAGAAACCATAATCGCCACGGCCATGATGATCGTGCCGGGCCGGTTGAAAACGGCTTGCATCGTGGCAGTAGCCACGCTGTTCTGCGGTTTCTGAATTATGCCAAGCGGAAGCGTTACGATGTATGCGACGTTGGCTAGAAGGTAAAGCGTCACCACGGCGCCACAGCCTATGAACAGCGCACGGGGCAAGTTACGCCCCGGGTCGCGGACTTCGCTACCCGTAAACGTCACGTTGTTCCACGCCGATTGGGCGAAGAGTGGTCCCACCATCGCCAGACCGAGCAACATCAGAAGCGCAGTCGTGCCCGTCGAAGCAAGTCCTGGCTGAGCCGCCTGTGGATTCCAGCCGTTTGCTGACGGGTTCCACCAGGACGAAGTGTAGGCTGCACTCTGACTGTTCCAACCCAGGAAGAGACCAACCAAAATGAGTCCGATGAGTGCGGCCGTCTTTGTGAAAGTAAAAGTATTTTGAATGAGTTTGCCTGTCTTAAGTCCGCGCGTATTGGTAAGGGTCAACACGAGAATCAGGACAATGGCGACGAGTTGTGCCGTCGAGAGACTTATCGCATAGCTGCCAAAGAGATGTGTGGGCGCGATAATATAATTCGATTCTGAGATCTGGGGCGCGAGCACCCCCATGAAACGCGCAAAAGCAACAGCGACGGCGGCGATGGTACCTGTTTGGATAACAAGCAACAGTGACCAGCCGAAGAGAAACCCGGCTGCTGGACCATAAGCCTCGCGCAAAAAGACATACTGCCCACCAGCGCGTGGCATCATCGCCGCCAGCTCAGCGCAACAAAGCGCGCCCGTAATAGTGAGCACGCCAGCCAGTGCCCAGGCAACCAGCAGCCACCCCGGGGAGCCCACAAGTCGCGCAGACTCAGCCGAAGTAATAAAAATTCCCGAGCCAATCATCGACCCGACCACGATCATGCTGGCATCCATCAGACCCAGACCGCGAACGAGTTTTGGAGAAGAGTTGTCAGAAGCTTCACTCATGAATTGTGAGGGTATAGTTTGAATAGTGTGCCAGTGTCAAGAAGAGTTTAGCGTAACGCAAATTCCAGTTTCTGGAATGCGGGTGAATGAGCCCGGTGAAGGAAGCGTCTGTGCCTACGCTTGAAGTCACCAAACTAACAGTTTGATCTACAGGGGGAGTTGGTTCAGTAAAGAAGCTCTGCTTGACACTGCGCGCGACGCTCCAATAGTCTTGCCTGTTTGAATTCAGGCAGAGTTTCTAGTTCGTGCAGGTTGATTAAGGAAAACGGATTACATGGTCAAGGAACAACTAGTTGATTTGATTAAGGCGAAGCGGGCCCACGTGGGGGTTGTCGGTCTAGGATACGTGGGTTTGCCCTTGCTGGCCGAGTTTGCACGCAGCGGTTTTCGAGCGACCGGGTTTGAAGTTGATGAGAATAAGGCAGCGCAAATCAACTCCGGTGAGTCATACATTGGCGATATTGCCTCGTCGGCTGTGAAAGCGCTGGTAGAGAAAAAGCTTTTGCGCGCGACCACGGATTTCGACCACCTGAAAGAATGCGATGTCATCATCATCTGCGTTCCGACACCGCTCAGAAAGACGAAAGAGCCGGATGTGTCCTACATCCTTGCTGCTGCCGAACAGATCAAGAAGCATCTGCATCGAGGGCAGTTGATCGTCCTCGAGTCAACCACCTATCCAGGCACGACCGACGAAGTTTTGCTGCCGATGTTTGAGGAAACTGGCCTTAAGCTGGATGACGATTTTCTGTTGGCCTTTTCCCCTGAAAGAGTTGATCCGGGTAATCCGGAGTTTCAGACGCACAACATTCCCAAAGTGGTCGGCGGTGTAACTCCCGATTCAACTGAAGCGGCCGCTTACCTCTACTCACAAATTGTTAAAGACGTGCACGCCGTGAGCTCAGCGCGCGTAGCCGAAACCGCCAAGCTTCTGGAGAACACGTTTCGCGCAGTTAACATCGGCATGGCAAACGAAATGGCCCGGCTTTGTTATGCGCTCAATATAGATACCTGGGAAGTGATCGGGGCAGCCGCGACCAAGCCATTTGGTTTCATGGCGTTTTATCCGGGCCCGGGAATCGGTGGGCACTGCATTCCGCTCGATCCGCATTATCTTTCCTGGAAAGCGCGCCAGCATGGGTTTGATTCTCGTTTCATCGGTCTGGCCGAAGAAGTGAATTCACGTATGCCGGAGCACGTGGTGCAGTTGGTTGCGGATGGACTGAATGACGAAAGCAAGGCAATGAAGGGTTCGCGCATCTTGTTGCTCGGCGTTGCTTACAAAAAAGACATCGACGACGTGCGCGAGAGCCCGGCGTTATCAATCATCGATCGGCTGCGTGCGAAAGGCGCTGACGTGCGGTATCACGATCCGTTTGTGAAACAGGTGAGATTTGATGACGCGCACACGGAGGGTGGAGGAGACCCGATCGATTCTGTGCCCCTGACAGACGACGAGCTGCGCTCCGCCGACTGCGTGGTGATTGTCACCAACCACAGCGCGACTGACTATGGCCGGGTCTGCCAGCTTAGTTCGCTGATAGTTGATACCCGAAACGCGCTCAATGGCGATTTGAGGCGTGGCAGCAGCGCGCGGATCATTCGGTTGTAGTTGACATAACGATGGTCTAGTGAGTTCTATTTCGTGCCCGTTCGTGTTATTTCGTGGATCGTTCTTATCTTACGGGCAGCGGATACGATCCACTAAATCACACGAAAAACCACGAAATCCGAATCCTTTTCCATTCTGGAAACATGTGAACCTGACACTTTACTCTGCTGAATGCTCAAAGTAATCAACGTTGTCGGCGCGCGACCCAACTTCATGAAGGTCGCGCCCATCGTGGAAGCAATGAAGCGGCGCGAACAGGAGTTTACGCCGCTTGTTGTTCATACGGGTCAGCATTACGACGCGGCCATGTCTGATTTTTTCTTCCGCGACCTCGAGCTGCCGCAACCCGATGTTTATCTCGGCGTCGGCTCTGCTTCACACGCGGCGCAAACGGCCGCCGTCATCGAACGCTTCGAACCAGTTGTCATCAAAGAAAAGCCCGATTGGGTGATCGTTGTCGGCGATGTCAACTCAACGCTTGCCTGTGCGCTTGTTTGCGTGAAGTTGGGCGTCAAGGTAGCGCACGTCGAGGCGGGTTTGCGCAGCGGCGACCGCACCATGCCGGAGGAGATCAACCGTCTCTTAACTGATCAGATAGCGGACCTCCTGTTTACGCCTTCGGAAGAAGCCGGCGAGAATCTGCGCTCCGAGGGGATTCCTGCCGAGCGAATTCGTTTTGTTGGAAACGTTATGATTGATTCCCTGATTAAGCACCTGCCGCGGGCTAAGGAATCAACGGTTAGACAGGACCTGCAGCTTAACGAGTACGCTGTGCTCACTCTTCATCGCCCGTCGAACGTAGATGACCCGCGAACGCTTAGCAGGATTCTCGAAGCGATCGAGACCATCGGCAATCGGATCCCGATAGTTTTTCCGGTCCATCCTCGCACACAAAAGATGATTACTGATTTGGCCTCTGCCGAACGCGTCTTATCGGCCGCCAATGGTCTGATGTTCATAAACCCTTTGGGCTACCTGGACTTCCTGAGTTTGTACAGCGGCGCGCGTCTGGTACTGACCGATTCGGGTGGGATACAGGAAGAAACCAGCGTCTTGGGTATTCCCTGTCTGACCTTGCGCGAGAACACCGAACGTCCGATTACCGTTATGACGGGGACAAACACAATAGTTGGAACCGACCCCGAAAAGATCATTGCGGCGGCGTTTGCCGCGCTCAATGAAACAGTGAGACAACCTGTTAGCATCCCCCTTTGGGACGGCCGTACGGCAGAACGCATTGTCGCTGCGCTGAGCCATTGACTGCCAGGTAACCAGCGGGGGCATGCCCACCTTCCCAACCACAAGCTGATCACAGTTGAGTGTCAATCCTTGCTTGAGAGCCTTTCAACGCGAGATCGACCGAGCCAGTTAGAAACCTCTCAGGTCAGGAAGGCGGGCATGCCCCCGCTCTTTCAATCTTAATTATTAGCCAGTTAGTGAAGTTAGGTCGTCATTTTTGCCAACCAGCCACGCAGGTTGCTAATCCTTCAGCAAGAGACCTGGGCTTCCAGTTAGGCAGCAGCGCGCGCAGGCTGGAGACGTCGGCTTGCCAGCGCTCAGGATCACCTGAACGCTCAATCCTACGACAGCGAATCTCTTTCTCCGGCGCGACCATACTTCCCAACTGCCTCGCCAAATCGATCACGCGTGTCTCGATACCGCTAGCGACATTATGAACCTGGTAGTTAGTTTCAGATGGCGTGCTTCTTTGGCTTTCAATTAGCGACAGAATCGCCGCAGCCATGTCGTCCGCGTACAAATAGTCGCGTGTCTCTGCGCCCGTGCCTGCCAGCCAGACAACTTCTTCAACACCGGCAAACTGTCGAAAGAGTTCCCAAACAAGTAGTCGTCTTTGATACTCGCCGAAAAGCGAGAAGAGCCGGCACACGATGACGCGCTGGCCGAAGCAGTTTGCGTATTCACGCGCGAGCAACTCGCACGCCGCCTTGTGAAAGCCGTACGGCGAAATCGGCTCGAGGCTGGCGTCTTCATTCACTGGCAAGCTCTGGAGTTGTCCGTAGACGGCGCCACTCGAAGGAAAAAGAATAAGAGGCTGGGCGTGTGAGCGGCGTACGCTATCAAGGAGGTTGGCCCAGCTCAGTATTGAAGCGCGGAGGTCGTCAAGCGGCGCGGCAAAGGAAGCGCCAACTGAAGCAGTGCCCGCTGCGTGAAAAACAGCGTCGGGCGCAAAGTCGCCAATGATGTTGGAAAGGTCAGCACTCACGACGTCGGCGGTCACGTGCGAGCCCGGCCAACTGGGGGCGTGTTGAGCTGCGCGACTAATGCCGAGCACTTCGTGGCCGGCCTTTGCCGCGCCACGCCCTACTGATCCGCCCACAAACCCCCGACTTCCTGTGATTAGGATTTTCAATCGTTTCTTATTCTTCGCAAGCCGTCAGCTTCTGACTTTCTTCTTGACAAGGTTTTTCTAAACAGCTCCCTCGTCCCATAGGGACGTAATGTTTATAGAACGGAAGCTCTAAAAGATTCTCCTCGCTCCGGAGGAGCGAAACGTAGCCGATCTCGCATATTCATTCTCCAAACGTTGCGCTCCGCTGGAGCGCGCGTCGTGTCATTTATAGCTGTCTATGAACATTCGGCTCCTCCGGAGCCAGCGTGTTAGTTGGTTGCGGCCTAAGCCGCGCTATGCACACTGCGTCCTCTGTGGTTGCACAGAGAAAACGTCATATTAGGATGAACTCACCTCTCTAATCGAGTTGTTTATCGTCTCGGCAATAACTTCAGGAGTAAAGTATTTTTCAATGTGGCGGCGCCCGTTCGCGGCCAGCTTCTCCCACAATTCTTTTTGAGAATACAACCGCACAACGCTTTCAGCGAACGCCGCCGGCTCATCCGCGATCATGACGTCAGAGTCAGGCGTGAAGCCGAAACTCTCCGCGCCTATGGAAGTGGTGACGACAGGCAAACCGTAAGACATAGCGTCTCCAATTTTCCCCTTAACTCCAGCGCCAAACCGTATCGGAGCCACAAAGACCCGGCAGCTCCGCCAGTAATTATCGATGTCCGGTACATATCCGGTTACACAGACACTCGCCGAAGCAGCCAACTTCAGATCAGCGACGTTGTCACCAACAATGTGAAGCTTCACGCCGGGCAGACGTGCTTCGATCAGCGGATAGATCTCTCGCATGAAGTAGTGGACGGCATCGCTGTTGGGACGATGGGCGAGATTGCCGACGAAAAGCAGGTCTCGTCTTTCTGCGAACGGCTTGCCGGAATCGTGGATTTCATGAATCGTCGGAATGACTTCGATCCTTTTACCGGGAGCTGCTTGCTCCATCACCTGTTTGTCATCGAAAGAATTACACCAAATCAGATCACTCGCGAGCGCCAAACGCGTCTCGAGTTTTCGGTAATTCTCTGCTTCTTTTGACTTCACTGGATCGCCGGCAATTTGGTGCTCGCGTTCGATCCGGATGAAGTGGGCGTCCACCATGTCAAGCACAACAACTAAATCACTCCTTATGCGGCGTATCCGGTGAATCATTGCTTCGGCAACGCTCGGGCGGCTGACAATTGCCGCTCTTATTCCTTTGGATCTTAAGAGCCTGCGGTAATCCACCGGGTCAGCCGTTTCTATGCCTTCCTTCCAGAGCGCCTGCTCATACTCCGTCCCTTTTGCTCCATAAAAGGGCACGAAGACCACATGGCACCACTGCCGGAGTGACTTCAGGATCCAAAACATGCGCGCGCTGCCGGCGTCGCGGTCAGGACTCGGCACTCTTTCATCAAACACTACTACTGACGACAACTGTCTTCGGTGAGCAGCTTCCTGGAGGCGCTTCAGGTTCTTCTCCAGGTGTTCACGTTCGAGGATGTCCCGCCACTTATCGACGAATTTCTCGCGGTTCAGAATCTGGAAATGCTTGATGCCTTTCGCTGTGTCGCGACCGGCGGTAGCGCCTTCGTAATGCACCACGCGGGACATGGGTTGATAAATAACCTTGAAACCAAGCGAGCGAACGCCGAAACAAAGATCGATGTCTTCGTAATAAGCGGGCGCGAAGCGGCGATCGAAGCCACCGAGTCGTTGAAAAATTTCCTTTGTGATCAGCAACGATGCGGCTGAACAGTAATCCACTTCACGCGCAAAATTGAAGCGCCGGTCATCTGGCGAAGCGCCCCAACCGTAGTGATGCGCTTCCCCGTTTTTCCAAACGATTGCTCCTGCTTCCTGGATTGATCCGTCGGGATAGAGAAACATCGAGCCGACGGCGCCGTTTTCAGGGTTGGCCTCAATTGTTTCAACCAGGTGATTGAGCCAGCCCGGCAAAACCTCCGTGTCGTTGTTGAGGAAAAGTAAATATTTCCCGTGAGCCGCGGCCGCGCCTTGATTGCACGCATCAACAAAGCCACGATTCTCTTCGTTTCTGATCAGTCGAACAATATTCACAAAATGAGCAAGTACCTGCTCTGTCTGATCAGTCGAGGCGTTATCCACCACGATAACTTCATGTTCATTGAGATCGATCTCCTGCAGCAGCGAGCGAATACATTGAAGGGTGAACTCGGCTTTGTTGAATACCGGGATGATGATTGAGGTCTGAACTGATATTCCGTCGTGTGTCGGCGCGGTTCGCCCTGCGGCAAGTATTTTGGCGGCGCCGATTAGATCAATCGCCGGCAACGTTGGGGGTTCGAAAAAATATGGCTTGCTCGCGAAGACAGCAGGAAGTTCAACTCCCAGGCGGCCGGCAACTCTCCTGGCTACGATCACCGGAGTTGCCGCAATCGCCGTTAACGATTTCGTCGATGTAGAAAATATTCCCCGCAAAAAGAGTTTGGAGGAAAGCGAGAGGTTGTCGCTAAGCGCCGTTTTGATTCGAGTCTTAAATGTAGTCAAGAGTTTGAGGCTCAGTTTCTCAGTCTCCAGTATCGAGTTCTTTGCGCAGGTAGAAAACAGCCTGATCTCCCTCGCCCCGCGCGTTCAGCACAGCCGCCTCAGCGGAATATGAGGCGATTTGGGTTGCTGTGAAAGACGACTTCTCAGGGTTGACGAAGTAAGAGGATTCGTCGAGCAACGGTACATTGCGCACATACTGTTCGCTGCCCCAAAACTGAAAAGCATTGGAGTCGTATCTAATCTCTTTTACCTTAAAGCCCGCACTCGCCGCCAGATTAGAAAAAGTATCAGCGGTAAAAAGAAATAAATGACGCGGGGCATCGAGTTGTGCCCAATTCGTGCCGTACTTGCGCCAGGCATAAGAGACGACCGGCATACGAATAATTGCGTGGCGTCCCGGTTTCAGCAAACGGTGAATCTCTTTAAGCGTGGTGACGGGATCTGTAGCGTGCTCCAGCGAATGATTTGCAAGTACAAGATCAAACTGCTGGTTGAGGTCGTTGACGGTAGCTTTTAATAATAGAATCCCGTCCTCGCGGACTACGTCGTTTTCAAGAAATGGATCGACGCCTAACAAATGTTTGAAGCCAAAGTGTCTCAAAATTTCCAGCGTCAATCCGGCTCCAGCGCCCACGTCGAGGATGTGGGATTCGCGGTTGATTCCCAGATCGATTTGAGTTTGGAGTAGATATTCCGGATAACCGACGACGACGTGGCCCAGCGGTTTTAGTAAAACCCTGATCAGCCGATCTGAGAAACGGTTGGATTTATCGCCGCCGTGGGAGTAATAGTCTGCCGCTCTTTGCCGCACGAAATGTCCCGCGTAGCGTGACAACCTTTTAAAACCATGAACCTCCAGTTTGTCGCTATCGGCTGGCTGAAAAGAATAGTAGTTAGGCGGATAGTAACGTCGCAGGTCCGGTACGGATTGAATTTGAAGAGTGCCACAAGCCGAGCACTCAACATACTCGAACCGATCGCGCAGCCCGAGAAACATTTCCCGAGCCTGGTGCAGAGTGTTGTCCACCTGGTTGGAGCAAATTTGGCAAGACATCACGCTGCCTGCTTTCCAACTCGTAGTCGCCAAAGCAGCCTCTTAATCGTCTCAATCATTTAGTGCGTGATTCTGAAGGTGTTTCGCTGCTGTCAGCACGGGTGATTTCCCAGTTGAGAAGAGGTGCGATGACTCCGAGTCGCAGATGGCGGGTCGCCTGGGTATCATCTCCGGGCTCATAGACGTCGAAGTGGAACGCATCGTCCGCAGCAAATACGACCCGCACATAGGCTACATCAACGCCAATCGTGCCGAAGTATTCTCCGGTCTTAAGCAGACCGCCTGGAACGACAACGCGACTGCGGAAACGACCCGTGTCCCGGTTGACCGCCTCCGTGGTCGGCACATCGTAGTCTGAGGTAGTAAAAATTAATTCGCCCTTGCTGTTTCGCAAGATCATAAAAAAGCGCGCAGCCCTGACTACGCTCTTGATTTCGTATTCGATCGTGATCGTGAAAGGCTCGCGGCAACTGATAACCTGGGTAGATTGACCTGATTGTTCAAGGCTTACTTTACTCAACTCAATCTCCCCACCTTTGGCGTTGTCGAGCGCGACCCAGGTGATGGGGGAGTACAGTCGATTAGCGCTGTCCAGATAGTATTTCGTAACTTCTTCGGTCTCGCCCGACTTCAGAACAGATCCTTCGTGTAAAAGAATAGATCTATTGCAAAGAGCATTCACCGCGCTGATGTCGTGACTGACGAAGAGAACAGTCCTGCCGTGCCTGGCCACTTCGTTCATCTTGCCGAGGCACTTCTTCTGAAAAGCGATATCGCCGACAGCCAAAACTTCGTCGATGAGCAGAATTTCCGGTTCGAGGTGGGCAGCGACGGCGAAAGCGAGCCTCACCGTCATTCCCGTTGAGTAGTGTTTCACCGGCGTATCCAGAAATTGATCTGTCTCCGCGAACGCTACAATCTCATCAAACTTATTTTCGATCTCCCGCCGAGTCATTCCCAGGACTGCGCCGTTGAGAAAGACATTCTCACGACCCGTGAGCTCGGAATGAAAACCGGTGCCGACTTCCAGCAGACTTCCCACACGTCCTTTCAAAACGACGCGTCCTTTCGTGGGCCGTGTGATGCGAGAAAGGATTTTCAGCAGGGTCGATTTTCCCGAGCCATTCCTGCCGATAATCCCTACAATCTCGCCTGGTGTCACTTCGAAACTGACGTCCTTGAGCGCCCAGATTGTGTTTTCATCAGAGCCGTTCTTTCCACGCAAGCTGCGAAGCGGGGCACGCGCCGCGCCGGCGATTGCATCCCGGAAGCTCGTATGGCCCACCGAGCCGATGCGGTAGCGCTTACTAAGAGACTCAACTTTGATGATTGGCTTGTTCATTTCCTAGATCACGTCGGCGAAGCTATCTTCCACGCGGTGGAAAGCAAAGAACGAAATTATCAGAATAGCGACAGTCATAGCAGCCGAGGTCAGAATCGTCATCGCGGGGAGCTGCCCGCCAAAAAGCGAGGCTCGGAAACCCTCGATGATTCCCGTCATCGGGTTAAGAGCGAGCACCCAGCGCCAGCGTTCCGGCATGATGCTTATTGGATAAATAACTGGCGAAGCAAATAGCCACAGTTGAATCAAAAACGGCAGCGCGTAACGGATGTCTCGGTATTTCACGTTGAGGGCTGACAACCACATTCCCACACCTAATGCCAGAAGTATCGCCAGACAGATGAACACGGGGAGCAGCAAGAGGCTCCAGGTCACAGAGATTCCGTAATAGATAAACATGGGGACGAGCAGGACGAAAGCGATCACAAAATCCAATAACCCAGCCAACACCGCAGCGGCTGGGATGATCACCCGCGGGAAGTATACTTTGGTAATCAAACTGCTGCTGCCAACCAGACTGTTCCCGCTGTTGGTAAGCGCATTGGCGAAGAACGTCCATGGTAGCAGCCCGGCGTAGGCGAAAAGTGGATAGGGAACACCATCAGACGGAATACGCGCCAGCCTTCCGAAGAACAGCGTAAACAACAACATCGCGAAGAGTGGTTGGATAATGGCCCAACCGGCGCCCAGCAAAGTTTGTTTGTACCGAATCTTAATGTCGCGCCAGATCAGGAAATAGAGCAACTCGCGGTAGCGCCAAAGGTCATGGAGACCAAGCTGGAAACCTGAACTGCCAGGTTCAATCACAATCTCCAACTCGAATTCACTCTTGAGGTTTTTGAGTGACGAATTTGTTGCTACCGGCGGCTGGCGCGGGGTTGCTGCTGCCACCACCTCAACCGGGCTGCCCGATTGCCACTCCAGCGGCTCTGAGCCGCCGGGGACCCCGGGCTGGGGACCCCGGGCTTTGAGTTCCTCGGAGGTTTCGCTGGTGTCAAAGTTCATTGAATTTGCTACTTGCCAGGATAGATTGTTTGGGAGTGTTTATGATAACGCTTTGACGCGCAAGGCCTCTAACCCAGCTCTATGAATAAGGGCGCAGTCTAGCCACGATCCAACGCGCCAGGCAAGCCTTATGGTATCGTGTCTAAAATTCAAGTGCAGCGTGGATTGCCGGTAATGGATAGAAAAGCTCTTGACGCCAGCAATTATGATACAGACAAGGCGGACCATGCGCATTATCTGCGTAGCTACGAAGAGTACTTTCGGCCACTGCTGGCCCAGGATGTCAGGCTGCTCGAGCTGGGCGTCCTCAAAGGCGGCTCCCTGCTTTTGTGGCGCGACTATTTCGAAAAAGGATTGATAGTTGGGTTGGATGTACAACCGGTCAACGTTGCGGACCAGACCGGACGAATACGCATCTACCAGGGGAAACAGCAGGACAAGAAACTCCTCGATCAGATCGCGCTCGAGACGGCGCCCAACGGCTTCGACGTGATCATAGACGACTGTTCCCACATCGGTGAGTTGACGCGCCTCAGCTTTTGGCATCTGTTCGACAATTATCTGAAGCCGGGCGGCCTTTACGTGATCGAGGATTGGAGTGCCAGCTACTGGGATAACTGGTTTGACGGCGTCGGCTTCAGACCCCGTTCGAATCTGAAGTTTAGTCCCGCACTGTTTCGAATTCGATCCGGTCTCGTGCGGGCCCAACGAAGGGCTCCGCTGCTGAATGGAGTTTTTCGAACAGCTAAGCGGCTGATTAACAGAAGACAGTTTCACAGCCATAACTTCGGACTGGTGGGCTTCGTCAAAGAGTTGGTAGACGAATGCGGAATGGCGGACATCACGCGCGAGGATAAGGGCACGCCTCCCTACCGGCCCTCAAAGTTTCAAGAGATGCATATTTCACCCGGCCAGGTTTTCATCCTAAAGGCCTGAAGAAGAGTGTCCCTGTCAGACTGCATAAAGAGGGATGGCCTACTTCTCAGGGAGAATAAGACGATCCACGAAAGCACACGAAATGACTCGAACTAAAACCTCCTTTCGTGCCGTTTCGTGTGTTTTCGTGGATCGTTCCTAGTTTTTTGCAGCCTGCACGGAATGTTGATAGGGTTCATGATCGTAAAGAGGCTGCTACGAGCACATTGATGAGTTCACCCCGTCTCCCGAACAATTCGTTCCTCAAAAAAATTCGCAGGCCGTTGGGCAGGATTCGCCGATGGATGAGATCGCGGCCTCGGAGAACCCTGAAGCAGAGAGAAGCGCTTTTGCAGGATTCCACCTTGACGCTGTCTGACCGGAAACTTCTCGAGCTGGTCGAAACCCGGATATCACCAAATGATGGGATGTACATTGGCAATGGAGCTCATTACTACCGCGTCGGGCTTTCGGCGATTAACTGCATAGAACAGGCGCTGATCGCCGCAGGAATCAATACCGTTAGGAATGTGCTGGACCTGCCTTGCGGACACGGTCGCGTGCTGCGTTTCCTGGTACATCGCTTTCCGGAGGCTAGATTCATAGCCTGCGACCTTGACCGCGATGGAGTCGAGTTTTGTGCGGAGCATCTGGGAGCAGAGGCAGAATACTCTGAACCGGATTTGAGCCGGCTGGCACTTGGCCGTGAGTTTGATCTCATCTGGTGTGGTTCGCTCGTCACCCACCTCGATGACAAGAAGATACCCGCCTTACTTGAATTTTTCTCGCGCCATCTGACAATTGGCGGACTCATGATCTTCACAGCACCAGGCGATGAGGTGTTGGAGCGGATGACGAGCGGAAAGTTTGATTATGGTATCGATCCTCAGGACATCCCAATAGTAGTCGGTAGCTACCGAGAAACCGGGTTTGGCTACACCGACTATCCTTACATGGCTGAGTACGGAATCTCATTGACCTCGTCCGAGTGGATCAGGAACCAGGTTGAGAAGGTTGGCAGTTTGAGAGAGGTCTACTATCAACCGCATGGTTGGGACAATCACCAGGACGTTTATGGATTTGTGAGGGAGTGGTAGAGGACGGCATCGCGGGAGGCAAGATCCAAGTTCACTCAACATTGAAATAGCAGTTCGACCTGCAAATTGGCATGGTTGAGTCGTCCTTTCGAGACGCTGAGCTTTCAGATCTTTACTGAGCCGTAACGTTGGCTCGCCTTTGCCTGTCTTCGAGATTTCCGCCACTGCAGCAATTTTCCTGGCGCGAGGAGTCCTGCCGCCATTCTTACAGCCTCAGGCAGCGATTGAATGCCGCGCAAGTCTCGGAGCATCAGGCGCAGCGCAATTCTCTTGTCGTTGCGGCGCATGTATTCCTGTGCCGTCCGAAACCTGGCCAGCGATTGAAACTTTTTCAGCTCCTGCTGAGTGAATCCAAGCTGAATACCAACTCGATCCTGGGCCGCAAGTTTTTCGTTTATCATCATGGCGAAGTCAAGACTTGCGTTCTTCCCATGCACCCGCCAGGCGGAAAGCACTTGCGGATCGAAGGCGAATTCTCCTTCACCACTCAAACGCAGATAAAGCTCGTAGTCTTCCAATCTGGCGCTTTCATTCCAGCTATGGCGCTCGAGCATATTGCGGCGGTACACCACTGTAGGGCTGAGTGGCGCAAGGGTCGTCATCAACATCTTCCGCGCATCACCATCGACGTAGGCCGCCCATTCCGTGGTGCTATCGATGATGGTGTCTGTTTCATCGATGCTAAACGCGTTGCCGTAGGCGAGCACGGCATCAGAACGGCCGCCCAGAATGGCAACTCTGGCTTCAAGAAACGAAGGTAACCAAACATCGTCGGACCCGACGTAAGCGAAGTAAGCGAAATCGCGGCTGGCGCCGTGCTTTAATCCTTCGTTTAGCGTGGCTGCAAGTCCCCGGTTCGGTCGAACGAGCAGGTCACAAGGAAAGGGACAATCCTGCAACACGCGCGCGATTGTTCCCGGGGAATCGTCATCAGATCCATCGTCAATCACGAGCAGTTCCATGGGAGGCGCAGTCTGCGCCATTACCGAGCGCAAACACTTCTCGACAAATTGTGCGTGGTTGTACGAAGGTACCACCACAAAAACGCGCTCTGTTGCTCGGCGCGTCGTCTCTGTATGCTGTAGACCGTCCTGCATCGACTTTCTATATTATATGAAACGGTCGCTTTCCCATGAGAGTAATGCACATACTCGATTCCCTGAATCGTGGCGGCGCAGAAATGCTCGCCCTTGATCTGTGTCGCAACGCGCGGTCCAATAATCTGGATTTGACGTTTGTAGCTACTGGCGGCGGCGATCTCGAAGCAGACTTCCGAAACTCAGGAGTCATCTTTCAACGTCTGCAGCGCCGGCTGCCGGTTGACTTGAGATTAGCGGGTCGCATCGGCCGGATCATTAAGGAGCGCGAAATCGATGTTGTCCATACTCATCAAGCCGTAGAAGCTTTGCATGCATATCTCGCGACTCGCGGCGGCCGGGTGAAGCGGGTGATGACTTTTCATCTGTGCACGTCGGACGCAAAAAACAAGGTAGCCTTGAATCTATTAGCGCCAAGAATGGATGCCAATGTTGCCGTTAGCCGTGAGCTGCTGAAGTGCCTGGAACATGAAGCGGGATTCAATACAGGCGATCGCTTTCACGTCGTTCACAATGGCGTGGACCATCGGCGTCTGGAACCCACGGGAGCAAACTTACGGGCCGAGTTGGGGTTGAATGACGGTGCTCTGGTGCTCGGCATGATCGGGAATTTTTATCCCGATGGTCGCAAGGACCAGGTGACCATTTGCCGGGCATTGCCACGGGTTTTTGCCGAAGTGCCGGCGGCGCATTTTCTTTTTATCGGCGGCAGCTTCCCAGCCGCGTCGCAACTTTTGCAAGAGTGCGTAGCACTGTGTCGCGAGCTGGGCATTTCTGAGCGCGTCCATTTTCTCGGCAAGCGTTCAGATATTCCCGATCTGCTCAGCTCATTGGATGTTTATGTGCAGTCTTCGGTCAACGAATCGCTTGGCATAGCCGTGATTGAGGCGATGTTGACGGGCCTGCCCGTTGTTGTTTCCGATATCGGAGCTCTGCTTGAAGTCACTGGAGAAGGCGAGTACGCAGTAACGTTTCGTACAGGCGATGCCGCGGAATTGGCGGACAAACTTATTGAACTTTGCCACGATGAGCATCGGCGCGGTGAATTGGCGGGAATGGGAAAGGCCTGGGCCACGAGTCACTTCAGCATCGAAGCCCACATCGCGAGTCTGATCACGCTCTACAATCAGATTTGCTAGTTTCGAAAACACCTCTGCGCCCTCTGGGTGCTCTGTGGTGATGAGTCTTGCGCTTGAAAGCTCAACACAGAGACACAGAGCACACACAAAGGTTGCACAGAGAAGAAAACCAGAGCGCTCCCATGGTGGTTCGTCGATTAGGTTCATTAGATTGGTAACCTTCACTCACATGCGGCTGCTAATAGGAATGCCGGACCCGGATTCGTTGGGGGGTCCGGCGGCCTGCGAACCACCCTTCGTCGCTGAGTTGCGCCGGCAAGGCGCAGACGTCGACGAGGAGATTTACGTGTATGGCGAGAAACTTTCGCGCACAACATTTGTCAATCGTGTCAACAGGGTATTGCGCGCTGCTCTTCGTCTCCGGCGCAAGCTGGAATCCGGCCCTTTCGATCTGCTGCACCTCAATAGCTCATTCGATAGTCGAGCGCTGCTGCGCGACGTGGTGACGTGTGCAATAGTCGGTCGCCGCACCAAGATCTTCATCAAGTTTCATGGGTCTGACGCGGATTTGCTGAACACGAACAACAGGCCGCGGAAATTCCTGGTGCGAAGACTGTTGAGCAGGGCAGATGGCATCGCGGTCCTTTCTACAGAAGAGAGGCAGAATTTCGTCAGTGCCGGCTGGGCAGAAGAAAAGTTTTTTCTGGTGAAGAATGTCGTCGACCGAAACTTTTCCGAAGGCAACGGCACCTTTAATTCGCGACACGGTTTGCCGGCAGAAGTGTCTCCGCTGCTTTTCATTGCTCGATTCATCCCGGCAAAAGGGTTGCTGGATGTGATTAGAGCTTGCGGACTACTGCGGGATGGCGGACAGAAGTGTGTTCTGTTTTGCATAGGTGATGGTCCGGCGCGGGCAGAGGCTGAGGTTGAAGTGGCAAGACTCAACCTTAAAGATCAGGTGCGCTTTACTGGTTTCATACCGGAGAAACAGACGGCGGAGTTTTATGTTAACAGCTCCATACTGGTGCTGCCTACTTATCACATCGAGGGATTTCCCATGACAGTGTTCTACGCAGTGGCTGCCGGAATGCCGATAATCACGACACGCATTCGCGGGGCAGCAGATTACCTTGAAGAGCCGGAGAATTGTCTGTGGGTCGAACCCAGGGATCCCGCCATGCTCGCGGAGAAGATCGCGTTGCTGCTAAATAATCAGGAAATGCGCGAAGCAATGAGCCTGTCGAATAGAAAACTTGCGGGGCACTTCAGTGCGAAGTTAGTCACGCGGGAATATCTTCAGGCTTATCGAACAGTGATCGATCGGCGGTTAGCCCTTTGTGAAGCCAACGACGTCAAATGAAGCCATTGAAATCAAACGAAAAGAATCGAGTTAATGCCAGACAGGTCCGGCTGAAGAATTGGAGCGGACAAGGCCGCTGGCTAAACGGTTGAGGTTGAGTTTATGTGTGGAATTGCCGGACTAGTCAGCCTCAATCCCGAACAATACATCACGCCGATGCTTGCCAGCATCGAGCATCGCGGTCGCGACGACGAAGGCGTGTGGACTTCGTCACCGATAGATGAAGCCGGACATACGGTCTGTGTTGGACATCGGCGGCTGGCAATCATCGACACTACCAGCGCAGGCCATCAGCCAATGTTGTCCGCTGATGGTCGCTATGTCATCACTTTCGGGGGAGAGATCTACAACTACCGTGAGCTTCGCGAGGAGCTTAAATCGAAAGGCCACCAATTTCGCACCGATACTGACACGGAGGTTTTGCTTAACTCGTTTGCCGAGTGGGGCACGAATTGTTTGCCGCGACTGAATGGAATGTTTGCTTTCGCGGTTTGGGACAATCAGCGGCGGGTATTAACGCTGGCGCGTGATCGCGTCGGGATTAAGCCGCTTTATTACTGTCAGCCGAAAGCGGCGAACGGCATCAGCGATTCGTTTCTTTTCGCCTCCGAGATCAAGGCCATACTCGCCACCGGCCTCATCCGGGCAGAGCTCAATCTTGAGGCGCTCAATCAGTATCTTACGTTCCTCTGGACACCTGATCCTCACACACTCTTCGCAAACGTCGGGAGGTTACCCCCAGGTCACTTCTTAATCCTCCAGGATGGGCGCGTCAATCTACGCCAGTGGTGGGATGTTTCGTTCGATGAGATTGAAGAAGACAAGAGTGAGGCGTGGTGGCGCGATCAAGTTCTGGAAACGCTCGATCGCGTCGTCAAGCTTGAGATGGTGGCGGATGTG
The DNA here is from genome assembly GCA_051004635.1 of Pyrinomonadaceae bacterium. Lineage (GTDB taxonomy): Bacteria > Acidobacteriota > Blastocatellia > Pyrinomonadales > Pyrinomonadaceae > PSRF01. Next base: position 24,784 of record JBPCKD010000110.1, on the reverse strand, counting down.
CCGCTGGGGTCGTTTCTGTCCGGTGGCGTCGACTCATCATCAATCGTTGCTTTGATGAAGCGCCACAGCAACGGCAAGCAAATCTCGACCTACACGGTGGGAATGGAAACTGAGGATCTGCGTTACGACATCATTCCTGACGATGTTGTCTGGGCGCGGCGCGTTGGTGAACTGCTGCAGACGGACTACCACGAGATCATGCTGAAGTCGGACGTGACGAGTTTTTTGCCGAAACTGGTCTATCACATGGATGAACCAGTCGCTGACCCGGCGATACTTTCAAGTTTCCTGATCTCGCAAGCTGCCCGCGAAACGTTAAGAGTGATGCTCTCCGGAGTGGGCGGTGATGAGGTGTTTGCCGGCTATCCACGCCAACTGGCTATGAGAATCGCGGGCGCGCTCGATCCCGTGCCGAGCCTTCTGCGCAGACCCATCATGAATGTGATCGCAGAGACGTTGCCGGGCGGGCGGCCGGGCAGGCTGACAGCGCCTCTGCGCAACGCCAAGAAATTCGCGCGCAGTGCCGCCCTAAATTTTGAGGAGCGTTACTTGGGTTACGGAACCTATTTCACGGATCGAATGAAAGAGAATCTCTACACTGAAGAGACGCGCAAAGCCACGAGCGGCTTTGACGCTTATCGAGAACATCGCCGTTATTTCGCGCGCGTCAGGAACGCCGCGCCGCTTAATCAGCTTCTCTACGTCGACTTAAAAACGTTTCTGCCCTGCCTCAATCTCGCATACACAGATAAGACTTCAATGGCTGCCAACCTGGAGGTACGCGTGCCGTTTCTCAACTGTGAATTGATGGAGTTGGCCGCTCGGATGCCGCCAAGCCTGAAGCTGCGCGGACTCAAACGTAAATATATCTTGAAGCGAGCTGCGGAGAAGTTGCTGCCAAAGGCAATAGTCTGGCGCAAGAAGGCCGGCTTCGGGGCGCCGATACGGTCATGGCTGCGGGGTCCACTGAAACCCATGGTTGACGATCTGCTATCCGAAGAGACGGTGAGAAGGCGCGGACTATTTCAACCCGCAGCGGTTCAGAAGATAATCAGCGCCAACCACTCAGGCAAGGAGGATTACAACCTTCAGGTGTTTCAACTGCTGACGCTTGAGCTGTGGCAGCGAGAGTTTCTCGACAAATGAATCAATACTCCGCGAGTCCATTCAGGAATGCAGCTAGACTTCAACCGGCAAACCCGTACGCAGTGATTCCACGATTCTAAAAGTCGCCCGCGTCGTCGCCGCTAATTCTTCAAGCGCGATGGGCGCGGATCCACCCTCGAGAACGGCGCGGCAGACTTCGCGCACTTCATTAGTCTGCCCTTTATCCTGACTGCGCAGTTTCAGCCGTTTTTCTTTTCCGCCGCTGTGCAATGTTGCGCTGCGAAAGTCTTCCAGCACAAAAGTCTTACCCTCCCCGAAAATCTCCACCCGTTCTTTCCCCAGTGATTTGTCTCCTTCGGCAAGATAGGCGATAGAACCATTAGATCCGTCAGCGAAACGCAGAGTGATGAAGACTGAGTCTTGCGAAACCAGATCATCATTCCGGCTGGCGCTCGCTTCCGCAAAAACTCGTGTGGTAACTGCGCCGGTCAAATATTGCATCAGGTCAATGAAGTGACAGACCTCGCCGATAATCCTGCCACCGCCTTCACGGGGATCCTGGGTCCAATGCCACTTCGGAACGCGACCGGCATTGACGCGGTAGTTGATCGAGAGCGGTGTGCGCGCGTCTTTGAAAAACTCCTTCGCAGCCAGCGCCAAAGGCGAGAAACGACGATTGAAGCCGACCATTAAGTGACGATCGGATTGAGCGGCGGCGCCAAGCACACGTTCGAGTTCCTCGTCGTTCAGCGCCAGGGGTTTTTCCACGAAGACGTGACGCCCACTTTCGAGGGCGCGCCGGGCCATCTCCGCGTGTGTATCGTGGCGCGTCGCAATGACGATTAAATTAACGTCCCTATCGTCGATCACTTCATCAGCCCCTGAGACGCAATAGCGAAAGCCATATTTCTCTCCGACCTCGCGCGCCGAAACGCCGGATGCGGTGGCGACCGTTTGAAACTGCGCGCCCGCGGCTTTGAAATTCGGCAGCAGATACCTTTTGGCATAGCTCCCTGCGCCGATGAGGCCAATGCTTGCACTCTGCTCCGGCGGTGTCGCTGTCAGAGCAGCCTTTGCACCAGGGAGACGGATGCGTTTCTCAATCTCTCTTTCCTGATCGTAACGGAGCAGGATCCCCAGATAAGGTTCTTTGACTTCGCCTGTAATCAATTGGTAGGCGCGCTCGGCCTCGTCAACAGAAAACCTGTGCGTGATTAGCGGAGCAACATTCAGGCGCCCCTCAGCTATTAGGTCAAGGAAGGCTTCCAGGTTACGACCTTCCGTCCAGCGTACATATGCGTGCGGGTAGTCGTGACCGCGCTCCTCGTATTCCGGGTCATAGCGGCCCGGTCCGTAGGACATCGAAATGTTGAGCGTGAGTTCTTTGTGGTAGTAGATATCCCGCGGAACATCGAGACCAACGAGACCGACGGCAACAACTCGACCTTTGAGACGCGAGATCGCACCTGCCATCTCCACCGGCCCATTCGAAGAAGTGGCGGCGGTAATGAGTACCCCATCAGCGCCTCGTCCGCGCGACCATTCCAGAACTTTTCTTTCGGCCTCATCGTCTGGAACGCACGCATCGTCGGCTCCCAGTTCACGTGCCAGCTTCGTTTTTTGTCCGTCTGGATCGATTCCGAAGACCTGACAGCCGTTGGCCTTGAGCAATTGAACTGTAAGCTGTCCTATCAGTCCCAGGCCGATGACGACGAACGCTTCACCCAGCGTCGGATTTGCGAGTCGCAATCCTTGCAAAGCAATCGCGCCCAGCGTGCTAAAAGCCGCACTCTCAAAGTCGACATTTTCCGGCAAGCGCGCACACAAGTTTTTTGGTACGGACAGAACTTCCGCGTGCGACGCATAACCCGCTCCTGCGCAGGCCACGCGATCGCCCGCACGAAATTCCGTTACATCCTCACCGACTTCACTCACTATGCCCGATGCGCTGTAGCCAAGCGACGTCACTGAACCGAGTTTTGCGCGCACAGCATTCAGCGTGTTAAGGACGCCTTCGTTCTGCGCTTTCTGAATCACCTGCTTTACCAGATCGGGGCGCTCCCTGGCTTTACCAAAAAGGCTTCGCTTACCCATTTCAACGGTCATGCGTTCCGTGCCGGCGCTGATGAGCGACGCGACGGTGCGCACCGTCACACGGCCTCTTTGCGAGACCGGCGGCGGCACATCGGCCACTTTCAACTGGTGAGTTCGAAGATCCTGGATGACCTGTTTCATATTTTGACTTCGCCGGAGGCCTTTAAAGTTGTCGGACATTTCATAACAACGGAGTGGAAACTACCTCCTTGCCTTTATCTAGTCAAACATTCTGAGAACACCAAACTGTCAGAGACTAACTACGGCCCTCTTCCCGAACAGATAGGGGGGGACTGGCTGGCCGGCCGCGCAAATTCGCTAAGTCGTTTTGTGGGCGAGTGACCGTTGAGCGGCTGCGAAGGCAACCGTTAAAACCGCCTCCTATGTGGTGAACCCGATCGTTGAGTGCCGGGCCGGGTCCGCATTGCTAATGAGATGCTGAAGATCAGGCTGCACAAGCGCACGCTTTCGGCAGATCACACGATAATAATTGACAATTGCTCTCTGGCAGTCCTATTCTGATTGTGCTTGGCCGATCGAGCCTCGCGTCTACAGGAATACCTTACCAGCCCCGCACTTAGCTCCAAGTTTTGAATGATGCTCCAGGAAAACATTTCGCTATCGGAATTAAACAATGCAGTGCCGCCAGCCGAAGGCGGCAGGCGCGCGCGTGTCTTGCTGGCGGAGGATGATCGGGCCCTGCGGCGCTTTCTGGAGGTAGTTCTCGATCGCGCTGGGTACAAGGTAATCCCTGTGGCTGATGGCCTTGAAGCCATGAAGGTTGCGCTCTCTGTACCGATTGATATCGTGGTAACTGACGCAATGATGCCCAATCTGAGCGGTCACGAGTTCTGCCGCTTTCTAAGAAACAGCCAGACGCTTTCGCACGTTCCCGTTATCCTTCTGAGCGCTCTCGAACAAAAAGAAACAAATCAGAACGCGGAACACGTAGACGCTTTTTTGTCGAAACCAGTTTCGGCTGAAACCCTGGTTGACTGTATTGAGAAGCTGTTGGCGAAAAAATGCAGTTAAAACGCAGATTCTTCTGTTAGTAAACAGCCCCGGGCTCTCTTCGTTATCCGTTCCGAAAAAAAGGCGACGCTCCTACTTGGAGGGTCGCCTTTTTATTCTCGAGCAAAATTATCACACGGCCGAGGCGCTGGTAACTTCGACCAGTGCGTCGATGCTGGTGTGGCTTAAGCCTTGCGATTCAGCTACTGCCTGGTAGGTACAGTGACCGGCATATGTGTTGACGCCGGCCTTCAAGCCGGGATCACTTCGAATCGCTTCAAAGAAACCTTTATTGGCGAGCTTAAGGGCGTATGGAAGAGTCGCGTTCGTGAGCGCGAAGGTCGATGTGCGCGGGACGGCGCCCGGCATGTTTGCCACGCAATAATGTAAAACCCCTTCGACGTAGTAGGTAGGGTTGGAATGGGTTGTCGGGTGCGTTGTCTCGATGCATCCGCCCTGGTCCACAGCCACATCAACTATGACAGCGCCATTGGGAACGTCCTTGAGCATGTTCCTTGTTACCAGCATCGGTGCTGCCGCTCCGGGAACCAACACCGCGCCTACGATTAGATCGGCGGTGGAGATGGCGTCGTGAATCATGTAGGCGCTGGAAGCGAGAGTTGAAATCTTGGAAAGAAAAATATCGTCAAGTTCGCGCAGTCGGTCGAGATTGTTATCAATGATCGTGACGTGAGCGCCCATGCCGACCGCAATTTTCGCGGCGTTGGTCCCCACGACTCCACCGCCAATGATCACAACCCTGGCAGCGGGCACGCCGGGCACGCCACCCAGCAAGATACCGCGGCCGCCGGCCATCTTCTCGAGATAATGTGCGCCGACCTGTATCGCCATGCGCCCTGCAACCTCTGACATCGGGGTCAACAGCGGCAGGCCCCCCCGACGGTCTGTGATTGTTTCGTAAGCGATTCCGGTGACCTTGCGTTTGAGAAGTTCCTGGGTGAGTTTCCTATCCGGAGCGAGGTGAAGATAGGTGAAGAGCATTTGACCTTCGCGCATTCGGGGATATTCAGGCTCAATCGGCTCTTTCACCTTCACTATCATCTCAGCCCTGGCCCATACATCATCAGCAGAATCGATGATTTGAGCACCCGCTTTTTGATAGAGTGCGTCTTCAAAACCGGAGCCTTCGCCCGCGGCTTTTTCAACAATGACCGGGTGGCGCGCGTCAGTCAGTGCGCGGACGCCGGCGGGCGTTAGACCTACTCGGTACTCGTTGTCTTTTATCTCTTTTGGCAGGCCGACAATCACAGTGATTCCTCCAGAGCTCAGAAAGTCAGAGAGCAGAGGTCAGAAGTCAGAGATCAGAGACCACAGATCGGATTTCAGATCTCAGATTTCAGATTTCAGATCTCAGATTAAAGATGGCAATTACCCGATACCTTCAACCAGATCGATCTGTGCGCGTTGAAGTTTTCCGCTGTAATCGACGTAGATAGATTTCCATTCAGTGAAAACATCCAGGACCTGCGTGCCGGCTTCCCGGTGGCCATTACCGGTGGCCTTGGTTCCACCAAACGGTAAATGCACTTCGGCCCCGATTGTCGAGGCGTTGACATAAAAGATGCCGGTGTACATATCCTGCATCGCGCGAAAGGCGCGGTTGACGTCGGAAGTGTAGATTGCCGCGGAGAGGCCGTAGCGCACACCGTTGGCAATTTCTACGGCTTCGTCAAGAGACTTAGTCGGGATAACCGCGGTGACTGGGCCGAAGATCTCCTCCTGGGCAATGCGCATGTCAGGAGCCACGTCGGTGAAAACTGTAGGCTCGATAAAATAGCCACGAGCGTAGTCGCCTTTGGTCAAACGTTTGCCGCCGGTCGCCAGCGTTGCGCCGTCTTCGTTCTGACCAATGTTGATGTAACCCATGATTTTCCTGACGGCGTCGGCGTTGATAACGGGTCCTACGTCTGTTTTTGGATCAGCGCCATTACCCACCCGCAGGCTCCTCGTTCGGTCTACCAGCTTTTTGGAAAACTGTTTATAGACTTTCTTATGAACCACCAGCCGCGACGATGCCGTGCAGCGCTGGCCCGAAGTTCCAAACGCTCCCCACAAAGCTCCTTCAATAGCCAGATCGATGTCGGCATCGTCCATGACGATGATGACATTCTTGCCGCCCATCTCCAGCGAGCAAATTGCATTTCGGTCAGCACAGGCAGAGGCGACGATGCGGCCGGTCTCGGTGGAGCCGGTAAAAGAAATCAGCCGGAGTGCCGGATGATTAGTAATCGCGGCGCCTGCATTCTCGCCGTAGCCCGTTACAAGATTTACTACTCCTGGCGGGATGCCGGCTTCCTCGCAAGCCTGGACCAGGTTGTAAGTTGACAGCGGTGTGTCCTCGGCGGGTTTGAGAACTACGGTGTTACCGCAAACAAGTGCGGGAATCAGTTTCCACGAAGGAATCGCCATCGGAAAGTTCCATGGCGTAATCAATCCGCAAAGGCCCACTGGCTGCCGCACGCACATCGCAAACTTATCCGGCATCTCAGCCGGGGTGGTAAACCCGTGCAGCCGGCGTCCCTCGCCCGCAGTATAGTAAGTGCAGTCAATCGCTTCCTGTACATCCCCGCCGGCTTCCGTCAAGACCTTCCCCATCTCGCGAGTCATGTCCGCGGTGAACCTGGCTTTATTGCCGATCAGAATTTCACCCAGGCGGAAGAGAATCTCAGCGCGTTTAGGTGCCGGCGTAGAGCGCCATCCGTCAAATGCCTGTTGCGCGGCATTGACTGCCGCATTCACATCGTCGCTGGTCGAGAGCGGGAAGCGACCGATAACGTCCTCAGTATTCGCCGGGTTGATGTTCTCAAACACCTCACCGGATTCACTTTGAATCCACTTGCCGCCGATGTAGTTGTTATAGGTTTTGACCGAAGCGCGCGCTGAGCGCTGGGAGTGTTGTTTAGAGCTGTTTCTTGCGAGAGCTTTTTTTGCTTGAGCCATAAAAAGAGTTTTCAAATCCAAGTCCCAAGTTTCAGGTTTATGATAACTGGGCACCTGAAACTTGAAACTTGAAACGCCTTATTGATAAGTGAACTGGACCATCCTTGTCGTTACACGTTTGAGATTTGTTATGTAGCGGGAGACTAGCAGCACAACTGGATCGCCGGGCTTCAAACCATTTACCACGCGCTGGAAGTCGGCGAGCGTAGTCACGGGCACACGGTTTACGCGCGTGATTACATCCCCTTCATTGAGGGCCTGTTGTCCCAATACACGCACTTCCGCCGCGAGTCCGTTGGGATCAACTTCCTTCAGGTAAAGCCCCTGAACTCCTGTAAGGCGGTTTTCGGTAATAAGCTGCTGCGTAAGCTCTGTCAGGGTAATTCCCAGACGCAGTGCGTTACCCTTAGGCTCCGACTCCTTCACCTTCGCAGGAGGCGGATCATTTTCAGCTCTTTCGCGCGCCAGCGGCGGAGGACGCTCGCCAAGAACGACGTTGGTCGTATGCTTCTCCAATTTGCCATCGCGTTCACGCAGGAAAGTGAAAGCCGCCGACTCTCCAACCGGGCTCCCCGCAACTTTCTGAATCAAATCCTGCGCATTAGCCACGGGCTGACCGTTGAATTCGGTAATAATGTCATTCGACAGCATGCCGGCTTTCACCGCCGGCGTCGGTTGCTCGTCCTTCGTTTGTTTGACGTCCATCGTTGGTTGGACGTCCATGATGATGGCGCCCTTTACTTCGGGTAAACCATAAATCTTGGCAAACTCGTCCTTTACCGATTCCAGCGTAACCCCCAAATAACCTCGACGAACCTTCCCCCCTGAAACAATCTGGCGATAGACGAAATTTGCCTCCGCTGCCGGCAAAGCGAAACCAATACCGTTGTAGTCACCCGTGGAGGTCGCGATTTGGGAGTTAATTCCAATCACCTCGCCACGCATATTCACCAACGGTCCACCGCTGTTGCCGCGATTAATTGCAGCATCGGTCTGCAGGAAGCGCTGAAAGTTTGACAACGAACCCGGGGTCTCTCGTTCCTTCTTGGAGATGATGCCGGCCGTCACCGTTTGATCGAGGCCAAAAGGAGAACCCATAGCCAATACCCAGTCGCCTACCTGGGCCGCGTTCGAGTCGCCTAAAGTAACCGATGGCAAGTCGTGCGGAGCGTCGATCTTTAATACCGCTACGTCCGTCTCCTCGTCGATGCCAATGACCCTGCCGCGATATTTTTCACCAGACTGCAAGCCGATAATTATCCGTGCCGAACCTTCAACTACATGTTCATTGGTCAGAATGTAGCCTTTAGGACTTACGATGAAACCGCTTCCTACGCCGCGAGCAGGCCGACGAGCCTGGCGCCGAAACATGTCGAGCAATGGGTTCATCGGATCATCTTTTTCGTCGAAGCCTTTTTCCGCAAGTTCGGGCGCCGCCGCAATGGTCTCAATGTTAACCACAGCCGGTTCCACCCGCCTGGCAATCTCAGCAAACGAGGCGGAAAGCGCCTCTGGGGCGCGCGCAATTTGCATTTCGTTTTGCGCAACGGTCGGCCGCCCGGAGAGCATTGAGCCAACCCCAATTCCTGCCAGCAGACAAGCTGCAGCCAGCGCAATGATCCAGACACGCAACTTTCGCAAAATTGCCTGTTCAGTAAGAGTTGTTTGGTCTTTGACAAGGTCGAACATACACACCACCTTCGGAAAATACCGCAAGTCGGGCGCCCCGGGATGTCACTAAGGAGAAGTGACTATCGGGGCGCAAATAAGAAGGCCTGAAGTATAACTAAAGGCTCGGTCGGGGGCAAAAGATCAGTTGGCAGACGCCAGGCGGCAGGAGGCAGGCGGCAGGAGGCAGACGGCAGGAGGCAGGCGGCAGGAGGCAGGAGGCAGGCGGCAGGAGGCAGCCTGCCTCCTGCTCCTGCCGTCTGCTTCCTGCTTTTCACGGTCTAAGGAAAACTTTCAAGACCCCATTCATGCCGGCGCGCTCCATGGCATACACGCCCCTCGCAAGCGGATACTCTTCGCTGATCAAACTATCAATGTCTATGGCGCCTTTCTTCAGGAGATCAAGAGCCGGCTGGAACCGACCGCAGCGCGAGCCCAGAATAGTGATCTCATCAACAACAAGACGCGTTCGATCAAACTCTGCTGACCCAACCGCTTGAAATGTTGATTTCAACACGAGTACGCCGCGCGGGCGCAGCAACTCCAGCGCTCCGGCGAAGCCCGAAGGTGAACCGGAAGCCTCGACCACGACATCAAATTCACGCGTTCGTTTAGAGGCGGTTTTTATCGTGGCAGTCTCGATACCACGCCTCTCCGCGATGCGTAATTTTTCAGCGTGTTTGCCGATTAACAGAACTGCGGCCCCGCTAAGGGCAAGAACTTGCGCGCAGAGCAATCCTAATTTGCCATCACCTATTACTGCTATGCGGTCGGTGCTTCTGATGGTAACGCATTCCAGAATGCCGCAGGCCGCGGCGAGCGGTTCAGTGAACACTGCATGCTCGTCAACCACTTTGTCCGGGACGGCCTTGAGATTTCGTAGTGGAAGTCGCAAAAACTCCGCATGTGCTCCATCGCGCCCAATGATGCCGAGGACCGTCCTATGTCGGCAGTGACGAGGATCGCCCGTCGTACACAGTTCACACTCTCCACAGCCCGCGTTGATCTCTCCTACTACTCGCTGGCCCAACATTGAGCCTTCAGCGGCTTCCTCAACGACTCCAACAAATTCGTGTCCGATGGTCCCTTTGAATCCAGCATAGCCTCGCGCGATTTCGAGATCCGTATTGCAGATCCCCGAGATCAGAACGCGAACCAGCGCTTCCTCGCCAAGTTCCGGCTTGGCAATGTCACGGACTACCAACTTCTTTTTCTCAACTCGTAGGGCCAGCATAAAACCAGATGTCAGATGTCAGATGTCAGATGTCAGAGAAGACCACGAACCTCAGACCGCTGACTTCTGACCTCTGTCTTTTAAAAGCTTCTTGTCCTGGTGTAAACGTTCTGTGAAGTTAGTTCAACAGTCTGTTTACGCCCCGCAACATTAACAGGCAGTCGCCATTCGAGATCCTCTTCACCTTCCGATAGGGCGTGTAGCCACCAATTGCCTGGGCTAATAACCACCGAGGCCCGACCACGTTTGTCCAACCTGGCCGTGACCGGACTGCGACCCTTCATACGTTCGCTCAGAAAATCGTCAAAACGTTTTCCCGCGCGCCGTTCAGTAAAATATTCGTGTCGCACTGCCACGATGTCGATAGGGTACAGCTCAACCGCTATATCCAGCGCCTCGATGCCAGAAGACGGCAGCAAAACAATCTGCAATGTCGTGTCGCCGCGGGCGGCTTGCGGGTTTGTTAATGGTGAGGCAGGCAGTTGGCTGTAGATCACCAATCCGGCTGAGAGGAGCGCGACCACGAGTCCTGCGCGGAGCAGCAGAATGATAGGACCGTAGAAAATGCTAGTCGTTTTCACGTTTCGAACAGTAGACGGTCATTCTGCCTGTATTTCGGATGCGCCAGATTCACCGTGAAAATTCATGATACCCAACGCAGGATGTTTTGTGTATCCGCGAGCAGTTTTTTAGAGGTTGAAAGCTTTGGGAATGCGAAGTAAGCTCAGAGCGTTACAAACGAAAAATACCAGGACGGCAAATCTGGAAATAACTCTGGACAAATTTCGGGACGAGTGCGGAGTCTTTGGCATCTATGGCCACGCAGACGCGGCTCGTCTCACCTATCTTGGCCTGTATGCATTACAGCATCGAGGTCAGGAATCGTGTGGCATTGTTTCGTCGAACGGGTCGGATCTGCGCCAGGAACGCGCAATGGGGCACGTCGCGGATGCATTTAATCAGTCGACCCTTGATCGTTTGACTGGCGCCAACGCGATCGGACACGTACGTTACTCCACCGCCGGTGAGGTATCCATACGCGAGGCTCAACCTTTCCTGGTGACCTGCCAGCACGGGCAGATAGCCGTTTGCCATAACGGCAACTTGCCATTCGCCCGCGAAGAGCGGCGCAAACTCGAGCGCGAGGGTGCGATTTTTTCCGCGACTTCCGATACGGAAGTGATCCTCCATGGCGTGGCGCGTTCGAGAGCTTCATCCGTTCGGGAAGCGATCCCCGAAGTCTTGCGCAACACGGAAGGCGCGTTTTCCATGCTCTTCTTAACTCCCACCGAGCTTATTGCGATTCGCGACCCGCGTGGCTTCCGTCCGCTGGCGCTGGGACGGCTGGGGGACGCCTGGGTGGTTGCGTCGGAAACTTGCGCGTTTGATCTCATCGACGCTCAGTATGTCCGCGATGTCGAACCAGGCGAGATGCTGGTGATTGATCAGGATGGGTTGCGTTCATCCCATCCCCTGGAGGCGCAAAAATCTTCCATGTGCTTATTCGAGCACGTCTATTTTGCGCGTCCCGATTCGCTCATCTATGGTCACTCGGTAAATGAATCGCGTCACAAGATGGGGAAACGCCTGGCCATCGAACAACCTGCGGATGCCGATCTGGTCGTGCCCGTGCCCGACTCAGGAACAGTCGCGGCGATTGGCTATTCGGCGCAGAGTAAGATCAGTTTTCGTTTTGGCCTGGTGCGTAATCATTACGTGGGCCGCACCTTCATCGAGCCGCGGCAGTCCATTCGCTCATTCGGAGTGAGGATCAAGCTCAATCCCGTCCGTCACCTGATCGAAGGCAAACGCGTAGTGCTTATCGACGACTCGATTGTGCGCGGCACCACTTCGAAAAAAATTGTAAGGATGGTGCGCGAGGCGGGCGCGAAAGAAATCCATTTGCGCATTAGTTGCCCACCGACGATTAGTCCGTGCTATTACGGAATCGATACACCAAACAAGGCGGATTTGATTGCCGCGCAAATGTCGGTTGAAGAGATTTGCAAGTTTATCGAGGCGGATTCTCTGGGCTATCTCTCCCTCGAAGGAATGATCGACGCGATTGGAATCAGTCCGGAGTCTTCCTGCGTCGCGTGTTGGAACGAGAGGTATCCGACGCGCATTACCAGCGAAGCAGAAACCATGTGGGAACGGGACCACGAAGCTGTCACCGCGGACGGAGGAATCCTATGACTAAGGTTTATAGAAAAACCGTGGCGGCTTTTTTCCTGATCGCCGCAGTCTTAATTCCAGTGTTCAGCGCCGCAGGTCAAGTCACGTTGCCGAAGTCCGAAAACCTGCGAGTTGCACCGGTCGAGGTAATTCAAGTTTTAGAACAGCCTGTGAATCTCGCCGAAGCAGTCCTGGCGAATACAGATAATGGCTATGTGCTGAAATGCTCGATTTCGAACAATTTGGGCACCCCGATTATCGGTCTGGATTACATGCTTTTGGTAATTGATCAGAACAATTCTAACCAAAAGCTCCTTAGTGGTAGTGAAGAGTTCAAACTCAAAGGACACGGGACGAAGAGTCTGATTTCTAAAACACCTCTTGTGCTTAATGTAAGTCAAGGATATCGGCTGATTTTGATACCGAACCGGGTTTTCGACCTCGACTCAATTTGGGAAGTTCATAAGGCCGCGGACGCTCTTAGGGCGTTTGCGTCGGGTGATTATTCCGTAATACCCAAGGCCACGCGAGTAACTAATCTTGTCGATGCACCGCTTGGCGCGGAAGCGAAAATCATTAGATAGGGCCGAATCGGCCAGGCATTTCGCAAGGACCATCCGCGAACCGCTTAACCAGAGGTTATTTCTTTAGTGGCAAGATCGATAAGAGGCTGTGGATGCGCGATTGCGGTGTTGGCAGTTGTGCTTGCCGCGGCTGGATACGCCGGGTGGAAGTATGCCTTACCCTGGTGGAAAACAAAGCCTCCGGCGGCATCGGGCCGGGAACTTCAGGTTCACGTTCTCGATGTCGGACCGGTTAATGGTGATTCGATTCTGATCATCGTCCCTAACGGCAAGACGGTCTTAATTGATGCCGGTGACACGGGCAAAGGCAAGGTCGTACTGGAAGCGTTGAAGCGCTACAATGTCCAACAGCTCGATTATTTTGTTGCCACTCATCCGCACCCCGATCACATCGGCGGCGCCGATGAGGTTATCAAGTCGATCAAAGTTTTGAATGTAATTGACAATGGCCAGGGACCGGATGTGCCGGCGTCATTCGCTGCTCAAAGCAAACCCGCCGCGGGTGCGGCCTCGGGCAAAAAACCCGCTGCCAAAAAACCTGATCGGTCTTCAGCAATAACGAAGTTTTACGACGAGTACAAGGAAGCCGTAGATCAAAGCGGCGCACATTACGAAAAGGCTGAAGCCGGGAAGAAGTACGACATTGGCGGTGGCGCGCGTCTGACAATACTCGCGCCCATAGAGCCTCTATTCACCAGGGATCAGATCAAGACCGGGGGCAATCTACCCAACGCGAATTCTATTGTCATGCGGCTCGACTATGGTGATTTCTCGATGCTGCTGCCGGGGGATGCCGAAGAACAGACCGAGCACCGGATGCTAACTAAAGATCTGAATCTCAACGCCAGGATTCTCAAGGTCGCACACCATGGATCGAAGTATGCCACTTCCCAGGATTTTCTGGCGCGCGTGAAGCCGGAAGTGGCAATCATTTCGTGCGGCGAGTGGAATCGTTATGGCCATCCGTCACAAGTTGTTCTAGACCGGCTTCGTGCATCAAATGTGAAACTCTATCGAACGGACTTGCACGGCGAGATCGCGATTACAACCAAAGGCAAAGAAAACGACTACGTCGTCAAGGCTGCGAAAGAAGCTAAGAGTGATATTTGGATCGGGCGTATGGCCCAGAAAGACGATTCGACGCGTTCAGGCTTCATCGCATATGGTGACTTTGGACCACCACCAAAAACTAAGGCTGGTAAATAGTGAATGGTGAATGGTAAATGGTAAATGGTTCCAATCGTGGTTGAATGCAAGGGAGATACCCTCTAATGTCCCTCGCATTTCTGCATCCAGGCGACCTCGGTATTTCTGATTGGCTGGCTCTGGCTTGGTATTGGCTGGGTATTCCGGTTGTAGTGATTATCGGCATCTTCTTGCTGGCTAAATTGAGTAAGTGGTCAGGTCGCAAATCGAGGGCTGCTTCAAATAGACCAAAGAGTTGATGACAGAGCGCGGACTTACTTCGAACCCGATCCAACAAGCGCGGTTTTTCACCATTTACCATTTACCATTTACCATTTACCAGAAAATGACCAAGCCCATTACCTACAGCGACGCCGGCATTGACATCGACGCCGCTACTCGCGCGACTGACAAAATCAAAGAGCTTGCGCGGCAGACTTTTAACCAGCGAACGCTTTCCGAAATAGGAAGTTTCGGAGGAATGTTTGATGGAGCCTTCCCGAATTTGCAGCATCCGGTGCTGGTGGCTTCTGCGGATGGCGTGGGCACGAAACTGAAGATTGCCTTCCTCACAGGCGTTCACAACACAGTCGGACGCGATCTCGTCAACCATTGCGTGAACGACATTCTTGTCCAGGGAGCGCGGCCGCTTTTCTTTCTTGACTACATTGCCACCGGAAAACTTTTGCCCGAAGTTGTCGCCGGCATCGTCGAAGGTGTTGCCAACGGTTGTCGCGAGAACGGCTGCGTCCTGCTTGGCGGCGAGACGGCGGAGATGCCGGATTTCTATTCCTCGGGAGAATATGATATTGCCGGTTTCATCGTCGGCGTCGCAGATCGAGAGAAGATAATCGACGGGAAAAGCATCGTCCCCGGTGACGTCCTCCTGGCGCTTCCTTCAGTCGGACTTCACACCAATGGCTACTCGCTGGCGCGCAAACTTTTCTTTGAAGTTGCCGACTACAAAGTTGATACGTTCCTTGACGAGCTGGGCATGACGGTTGGCGGGGCCCTTCTGCAGCCACACGTCAGTTATCTCGAGCCGCTCGAAGGATTACTTGATTCAGGAATGATAAAAGGACTAGCGCATATCACCGGCGGGGGATTGACGGATAACATTCCGCGCATCTTGCCGGAAGGCACCGCGGTTGGGATCGATAAAGGCAGCTGGCCGGTGTTGCCGATTTTCAATCTAATGCAACGACTCGGAAATGTTTCCGAGCCGGAGATGTATCGCGCCTTTAATATGGGCGTGGGAATGGTGGTCATCACATCGCGGCAAGAGCTCGACGCAGTCACATCTCATCTTAAACAGCGCGGCGCGTCGGTTGACCAGATAGGACGTGTAACCAAAGGTAATAGGGAAGTTTCAATCCGGTAGTGACAAAGCGCATCGGCATTTTAATCTCTGGACGCGGGTCAAACATGGTGGCGCTGGCTGAAGCCTTTGAGGCAGGCCGCATCCCCGAAGCTGAAATCGCGCTGGTGGTGAGTGATCACGCAAGTGCGGCAGGTCTGGCCCGCGCAAGAGAGCGAGGTCTCAAAACTTTAGCAATCGAGCGGCGGGGTCGTTCGCGTGAAGAACACGATCGTGAGACGGTCGCAGCGCTTCAAGATCACAACGTAGATATTGTTTGTCTTGCAGGTTACATGCGTCTGCTATCGGGCTATTTCATCGAGGCCTACCGTCACCGCATCCTAAATATTCACCCCAGCCTGCTGCCGGCATTTCCCGGTCTGGACCCCCACAAACAGGTGCTTGAACACGGTGTCAAGTGGACCGGTTGCACGGTCCATCTGGTTGACGAAACACTTGATGGTGGGCCAATTGTCGCTCAAAGGGTCGTACCGGTCCTTGCCCAGG
Source organism: Pyrinomonadaceae bacterium (assembly GCA_051004635.1). Taxonomy (GTDB): domain Bacteria; phylum Acidobacteriota; class Blastocatellia; order Pyrinomonadales; family Pyrinomonadaceae; genus PSRF01. Next base: position 8,901 of record JBPCKD010000110.1, on the reverse strand, counting down.
ACACGGAAGAAACTCTTTCCGCGCGCATACTCGAACAGGAGCACAAGCTATATGCTGAAGCGTTGGCTCTGATTGTAGGCGGGAATTATGAGATAGTTGGCCGGCGTGTTGTAGTTTAGATAGTTTTTCGAGCGAACGTTTGAAAGAAAAACGATCCACGAAATTACACGAATTTGCACGAAACGTCTTTGGTGTTATTTCGTGGAAGTTAGTGGATCGTTTTAATTGGTTACGGCTAAGCCACAGAGAAAACAACCAGACTGCATGGCGATGAGATGTGGTTCTGAAAAATATGACGATCGATGAACAACTGGATTACCTTCGCAAGGGAACGACCGAGATTATTCGTGAGGAAGATCTACGAACTAAGCTGGAGAAATCCGCGAAGACAGGCAAGCCGCTGCGCATCAAACTCGGAGCAGATCCCACGGCGCCCGACATTCACCTCGGCCACACCGTTGTTATTCGCAAACTACGAGCTTTTCAGGAACTGGGCCATACGGTGATCTTCCTGATTGGTGATTTCACCGGATTGATCGGCGATCCCTCCGGCAAGAGCGCCACGCGTCCCCAATTGACTCGCGAAGAGATCAATGCCAATGCGGACACCTATAAGCAACAGATTTTCAAGTTACTCGATCCGGAAAAAACGGAAATACGTTTCAACTCCGAATGGATGGATAAGCTTGGGTCAGACGGTTTCATCCGTCTCGCTTCTCACGTCACTGTCAAACAGATTCTGGAGCGCGATGATTTCGCCAAACGACTTACGGAAGAAAAGCCTGTCGCGTTACACGAGCTGCTTTACCCACTAACGCAAGCGTACGACTCGGTTGCACTGGAAGCCGACGTGGAATTGGGCGGCACCGATCAAAAATTCAACCTGCTGATGGGACGCAATCTGCAACGCGAGTACAACCAGGATGCCCAGGTTGCGGTCATAATGCCATTGTTGGAAGGCACAAACGGCGTTCAGAAGATGTCGAAGAGTCTAGGCAATTATATTGGCATCAATGAACCGCCGCAGGAAATCTTCGGCAAGACTATGAGGATCTCGGATGATTTGATGTGGCGGTATTACGGGCTCCTTACGGATGTGACCTCGGACGAGATCGCCGCGATGCGAAAGCTAGCAATGTTGGGTGAACGCAACCCGCGCGATCTTAAAGTCGAGTTGGCGAAACGCATTATCACGGACTTCCACTCAGCAGCTGAGGCGCAGCGTGCCGAAGAAGAATTCAATCGCGTTCACAGGGACAAGGAGGTGCCAGAAGAGATTGAAACAGTCAAGATCACGGCAGGCCCTCACAAACTACAGCGCGTGCTTATCTTTGCGGGACTCGCCGCCTCAATGTCCGAAGCTCGCCGCCTCATTGAGCAAGGTGGAGTACGCGTGGACGGAGAAAGATGCACGAGCCTGGACTATGTGGTAAATCTCAGCGAGGGACAATCCGTCAACCTCCAGGTCGGCAAGCGACGCTTCGTGAACTTTGCAGTCATTAGCCTTGATGACCACGATGGAGAATGACTCGAGTTTAGGGGCTGACTGATATCGTAATACTTGGCTCCGATCCTAGGATTTCGCCATGAACCGAAAGCGCAATACAACGTCGCTCGAACTAGATGCAACAACAGCCTATCTGCTGGCACGTCTTGCTGAAATGTGGGGCATGTTAGCAGGAAGAGGCCATTCGCCGCGCTGTGGAGCAGGCGAATGGTGAGACTGCCTTGCCAAACAAAGCAACCCAGTTGGAAGCTTTCAAAGCATTGCAGCGCAATCTACGCTTGACGCCAGCAAAAGCTGCCGAGTGGCAAGACGCCATAGGTGAAGCTCGCCGCTGATAGCGCAATGTGACGATTATTCAGTTTCGCTTTCCTCACCGCTCAATATGCGGTCGATGTCTCGGGACGCATGAAGAACTCGGAGAATCTCAACTAGCTCATCCGCTGCGCGATAGAAGATAAGGTATTTCTCAAAGCCCTTCACAAGCCAGATTCGAATGTCCTTCAACTGTGGGTTTTCAAAGTCACGCGCAGGGCCAATATGAGGATTTGTCAGTAGAACATCGAAGGCGCGAAAAGCCGCTTCGTAAAAACGAATAGCGGCCTCAATGTTGTCGTTAGCGATGTACTCGAAATGGTTGTTAATGTCGCGGTCAGCTTGCGGCTTGAGGGCAAGGCGCCACGTCACTGAGATTTCCCTTGGTTGGCATGTTGCTCAACAAGTCGCTGAAGTTTCGTGCCGATGTACTCAGGCGTCACTTCGATTGACTCACCACTGTTGAGGCCTTCCAGAAGCAACTCTTCCAACCTGGCCTCGCCCTGCCGCTTCTGGTCTTTCAGAACCAAATCGCGGAAATAGTCACTGACGGTTCCGTAACCTTGCTCTTCAGCGCGACGCTCCACGAACGCGCGTAAACTATCTGGTAGTGAAATACTCACGCTCGACATAATGACCTCATCTGCTAGCCCTAACTATACCGTCAAGGAGGAGCTGTTTCAAAATAACTGTCCCATTCGTCTCGTACTTCATATCATTGTCTCGTACTTCATATCATAATATCGCAATGCTGAGCTTTGTTCCCACGTTCTTGAGCAAGTTACAATCAGCCTGACCTGAATAAAAAGTCTCAATGTCAGCAACCCTAGCCACTGAAGACATCCTCATTATTGAAACGCCGGAGCGCGTGCCGCTTCACTTCGCTCTCGCTTCGATAGGAAACCGCTTTCTTGCCTGCGCTATTGATCATGCTTTCCAGGTGCTCGCCATCATTCTGATGGTGATTGCTTTTTTCGTGATTGCAAATTATTCGAGTGTAGGTGAGCAACTCACGAACGCGCCCAAATGGGTCCTGGCTGTTTTGATCGTGATTGTGTTTTTGATTACCTCGAGTTACTTCGCCTTTTTTGAGTGGGCCTGGAACGGTCAAACCCCCGGCAAACGTTTGATGAAGCTTCGGGTGATTCGTGAAGACGGTCGCCCTGTTACATTTTGGGAAGCTGCAGTCAGGAATCTGCTGCGCTCTTTCGACATGATGCCCGCGCCATTTTATTCAATTGGCTTGATTTCGGTTTTTATTAGTTTGTCAGACCAACGCATTGGCGACATGGTGGCGGGAACGGTGGTCGTTCGCGAGCGCGAGGCGGAAGCGCCGGCTTTCGCGCAGGTGTTCGCTTCACCGGTTAGTGATCCGGCTTTGCGGCGTTCGTTTAAACCAGTCGAATTCACGGCCTCGCTAACGAGTTTAACAGAATCTGAAATCGAGGTGGTTGAGACTTTCCTGCGACGGCGTTGGGACCTGGCGGATATGGCGCGGCAATGGATGGCCTGGAGAGTGTCGCTCCCGCTACTGTACAAGCTTCGCCCTACCTATGACCTGGCAACTTTTACGTACGAAGGTTTCCTGGAGGAGCTACTCCACCGTTATCGGACAGCGCATCGCTTCACTGACTAACTTTTCCAACAAGTGAAAGTAGTTTCGATGGGCAGTCGCGGTCAAAATTGACCGTGACTTTTGCGTCTGATAGGCTTTTTCGTTTGCAAGCTCCGTCATAGTCCACCCAAGGGAAAGGCAGGGTACAAAATGTCGAAGGAAGTTTTCATTCTAGGAGGCAAGCGCACGCCGATGGGCCAGTATGTCGGAGCATTGAAGGACATATCAGCAATCGATCTTGGTGCGATTGCAGCCAAAGGGGCTTTGGAGGCAACCGGAGTTTCTGCACAGGATATCGATCACACGGTGATTGGGAATGCGCTCCAGACTTCCGGTGATGCAATCTACGGAGCGCGTCACGTAGCCCTGAAAGCCGGAGTACCTTTCGATCGGCCTGCGTTGACGGTTAATCGATTATGCGGCAGCGGAATTCAATCAATCATATCGGGCGCGCAAATGATTCAACTGGGGGAGGCCCAAACGGCCCTGGTAGGCGGCATGGAGTCGATGTCCCAGGCTCCTCACGTGATCAGAGGTGCGCGCTCCGGATTCGCGCTGGGCGGAGGCAAACTCGAGGACAGCTTGATGGTTGCCTTGCTCGACACCTATTGCAACACGCCTATGGCCGGCACTGCTGAGAATCTAGCGCGGAAGTTTGACGTTTCCCGCGAAGAACAGGACGAATATGCTTTGCGCTCGCAACAGGAAGCGAGACGTGCCAGCGATGCCGGTTACTTTACGGAGGAGATCGTGCCCGTTGAAGTGCAGTCGCGCAAATCAACCGTGGTGTTCGATGCAGACGATCACATGCGACCTGAAACAACGTTGGAAGGGTTGGCGAAGTTAAGACCGGCATTTGCTAAGGACGGCTTTGTTACAGCGGGCAATGCGTCGGGAATCGTTGATGGAGCTGCGGCTTTGATCATATGTGGAGAAGAATACCTCAAGGGACGGGATGTGAAACCCATTGGCCGAATCGTTAGCTGGGCATATGCTGGGGTCGAGCCTGAGATAATGGGAATCGGTCCCGTGCCCGCGACGCGTAAAGCCCTGGAAAAAGCTGGTCTTAAGCTTTCTGACATTGATCTCGTCGAAGTGAATGAGGCCTTTGCGGCCCAGTATCTCGCTGTTGAAAAAGAGTTGGGGCTGGATCGGACCCGCACAAACGTAAATGGCGGAGCAATCGCGCTTGGACATCCGCTGGGGGCAACAGGAACGCGACTGGTTCTAACCGTGCTTAACGAGTTGCATCGAAGAGGGGGCCGAAAGGGACTTGCGACTGCCTGCATAGGGGGAGGGCAAGGGATTGCAATGATCGTCGAACGTCTTTAGCTGGGAGCGCAGGCATCTTGCCGGCTGAAGCGTGGGCAGCACGCGCGTGGTTCATATGAATTGAGTTTTTTCAGCACTGGGTTCGCGCTGCGCACTCGTTGCTGGCAAGATGCCTGCGCTCCCAGCTAACGCGATTTCCTGATTTTCCGATATTGATCCAAATTCTTGGCTAAGCTCGCTATGCGGCAGGTCTCACTCTCGCCTAATTATTGAAAATTAGGGCATAAATCCAACACCAACATTTAAGGTTCATTCGGCATACGTCTTGCGAACAACAATCCAATGCGTAGGTCCCATTTTGTCTTGCCTGATTTAGAGAGGCAGCCATAGCAGTTTGCTAATGTATTAAGCTGTATTTGTCTTGCGCAAGACACATCAGGCGTGGTAGAAATCGCGTCCATATCTGATGGACAACGCTTTTCCTTGTTTTGCCTAATTTCAATTCGCTCTCGATTTTCAAGATCGCAACCTGTGCCCAATCGGTCGCACAAATCTTTCAACGTTATCTCTCATGCTAAGGAGTTCCCTTGTATGTCGAAATTTGTAAAGCTCTCTTTTGTCCTCTCTCTGATTCTCGCCATAAGCGCGATCGCATTTGGGCAGTCGACAGTGACGGGAGCCATTGGCGGCTTAGTCACTAACCCGAATGATGAAGTTGTTGCAAATGCCGGCGTGACGGTGCGAAACACCGAAACGAACAAGGAAGATACGGCGACCTCTGACGACCAGGGTCGGTTTAAGGTTTCCAACCTTCAGCCGGGTATCTATGCGGTTACCATCAACGGCGCCGGATTCAGTCCCTACAGTCAGGATAAGGTCGTAGTCGAGGTTGGCCGCGAGACATCTATCAAAGCGGCTCTCTCGATTGGCCCTCTCTCGGGCGGCACGGTGGAGGTCACTTCCGAAGCGCCTGTCATCAATACCTCCCAACAGGACTTCTCTAACAATTTCAATCAGACTTCAATCAACGAGCTGCCGATTAACGGCCGCCGCTGGTCAAATTTTGCTTTGCTCGCGCCCGGAGCAGTCCCGGATGGAACGTTCGGTCTGATTAGTTTCCGCGGCATCTCGGGATTGCTAAATAACAGCACCATCGACGGTGGCGATAACAATCAGGCTTTCTTCGCTGAAGAGCGTGGCCGGACGCGTATTAGCTATTCAATCAGCCAAGCTGCTATTCGCGAATTCCAAGTCAACACCTCCAGCTATTCAGCTGAGTATGGCCGCTCGGCCGGCGGCGTAGTCAACGCCGTGACCAAGAGCGGAGGCAACGAGTTTCACGGCGATCTCTTTTACTATCAACGCAACAATAAGTGGGGCGCGCGCAATCCGTTGGCGACCAATTCGGTGCTTGTCGGCGGCGTGTTTACAACCGTGGGGATCAAACCTGTGGACGTGCGCCATCAGTTTGGCGGCACTATCGGCGGACCAATCGTTAAGGACAAGGCGTTTTTCTTCTTCAGCTACGATCAGCAGAAACGTAACTTCCCTGGCGTAGCCCGTTTCAGTCAACCAGATTTTTTGAACCGCGCTGACGTGTGTCTACTGACGCAACCCATTACAGCCAATGCCGTCTCGTTGACCACGTGCCCCGCGTTCCCTGGAACGAGTAACGCAACCCGCTCGGGCACCAGCTTAGCGACTCTGGGAAGCGGCAAGGGCTTAACCAGTGCACAGGTCTCGACCGCACTCAACTTCCTTAACAGCCTATCGGGCACGGTTCCGCGGAAGGGCGATCAGCGGCTCATCTTCCCGAAGGTCGATTGGAACATAAACGACAAGAACACTCTTACGGCGAGCTACAACCGCTTGCGCTGGGCGTCCCCTGCGGGCATCCAGACCCAAGCCACGAATACGCGAGCTATTGACAACTTCGGTGACGACTTTGTGCAAATCGATTCGCTGAATCTCCGGCTTGCGTCGACAATCTCAAATACGCTCCTGAACGAATTCCGCTTCCAGTGGGGTCGAGACAACGAATTTCAGTTCAGCCAGCCGCCGGCTCCAGGTGAGCCGACAACTGCTCCTGGCGGCAGGTCGCCGCAGGTCTTCCTAACGAACGGATTCTCATTTGGAATGCCAGAGTTCTTGGAGCGAAGTGCGTTCCCGGATGAGCGGCGCTGGCAGTTTGCTGATTCGTTGACGCTCACCTTCGGAAACCACTCATTAAAGTTTGGCGGCGACATAAACTCGGTTAAAGACATCATTAGCAATCTCCGCTTTTCTGGAGGCGAGTTCAGCTATTCCGGCGGCACAAATGCAGCGGGATACTACGGGGCTCTCAACGACTTCATCGTCGACTACACAAACTTTCTTTCCGCCATCCCAAGTGCGCGCTGCGGCAGTAGTACGCGAGCTCCGGGCAAGTGTTATGGCAGTAATTTCACTCAAGGATTTGGCGTGCTGGGCTTAACCATGAAGACGACTGACTATAATTTTTTCCTTCAGGACGACTTCCGCGTTACACCACGGCTGACGCTTAACCTCGGAGTACGTTATGAGTATCAAAAGAACCCAGATCCGGTTGCCGTAAACCCGGTTCTTCCGCAGACTGGGAATAAGGTGAATGACCGAAATAACTTTGGTCCGCGCTTGGGTTTTGCCTTTGATGTCAATGGTGATGGTAAAACGAGCCTCCGCGGCGGCTGGGGCCTTTACTACGGACGAGTCATAAACTCGACAGTTTATAGCACCCTAACGAATACGGGTGTTGGCATCGACAAGGGGCAGCGACAAGTGATTGTGACTGCCTCCAACGCGATTGCACCCACCTTTCCAAACTTGATTCCTCCGGGAACTCTGACCACGCCGGCAGTCCAGTACTTCTCTCCGACGTTCCAGTTACCGCAGATCCATCAATTGGACGTTATCTTCGAGCGAGAGATTGCGCGGAACACAGTGGTTTCCGCTTCTTACCTGGGTAGTTTCGGAAACTCTCTACCCACCTTTGTGGATACAAATCTGAATCCCCCAACAGGGATAGGAACCTGGACCGCAGTCGGCGGCCCGTTTGATGGAGTATCGTGGAAGACGCCACTGTTCCTGGGAGCAAGGCCAAATACGGCCTTCGCCCAGATTACGGAAGTTCGTAGCACTATCTCCTCCAAGTACAGCGCACTTGTGTTGCAGGCAAACCGCCGAATGACAAACGGTTTGCAGTTCCAAGTCAACTATACGTTGTCGAGGTCATATGACAACGGCCAGACTTCGCAGACCTTTGTGGCTAACAATGTTCCCTTCAACGCCTTCGATCAGGCCGCTGAGAATTCTCTGTCGAGTTTTGACCGGAGACGGAAGTTTGTAGCGAGTGCTGTTTATCAGCCAAACTTCTTCAAGGACGGTAACAGTAAGGTTGGCCGGGCGATCCTTAATGGCTGGACGATTGCTCCAATTCTTAATGCATTCTCGGGCCAGCGCAACACCGCAAGCGTGTCCGGCACAGTAAACCCGACCAATAACTTTGGCATCGCGGGTGGCACGCAAGCCGGCGGAATCAACGGCTCGAATGGTTCAAATCGCTTTGCCTTCCTGCCCCGCAACTATTTCAAGCAGCCAAACATCTGGTACGTCGATATGCGGATCTCACGTCGATTCAGTATTACTGAAGGCACCAAACTGGAGTTGTTGGCTGAAGGCTTCAACCTGTTCAATCGCTTTCAGGTTACGGGCGTGAACACGAGCCTTTATTCAATTCCCAGCGCCGGAACCAACCTGACCTTTAACACTGCCTTCCGTACCATTACCGGAGCCGACAGCACTCTTTTCCGTGAGCGCCAGGTTCAATTGGCAGCGCGGTTCGAGTTCTAAGAGAGCGACAACAAACCGCATTTTCGGGCGTGCTCCAGACAAGGGGGCACGCCCGAATTGTTAGTAGTCCACAATGTTCTGGCACGTCTCTCAGCAAATTTGCTACTATGTGGACGCCTGCCGGGAAGGCCCCACCAATCTAGTTCCCCCTTAGTTCCGCCTGAAGTTAGCAAGCGTCACATGAATACTTTGCTTCAAGATTTGACTGAAGACTCTTCTTTGACGAGTCATGGGCTGCAAGATCGAATGTTTATCGAAGCATTTGATTTATTGCCTGACGCAGCTTTTCTGTTCGCAGGCGATGGGCGGTTAGTGGGAGCAAATGCAA
>JBPCKD010000109.1:0-10816 GCA_051004635.1 Pyrinomonadaceae bacterium | reverse complement strand
GCTGCCGCAGTTTGAGTTGTTTATGTCCACCGTCGCGTCGCGCTTGAATGGGACACTACGAAAATCCTGGAGCACCACGAGAATCCTGGCTCGCTTGACACACTAGTCAGCGGACGTATAATTTCTTCTCCTTACGGGCCGTTAGCTCAGTTGGTAGAGCAGCTGACTCTTAATCAGCGGGTCGGAGGTTCGAGCCCTCCACGGCTCACCATTACTTTCAATGACTTGCGGCCACCTCAAGGTGGCCGTAGTAATTTTTGCAAGCGTTTGACAGCGGCCTTGACAGCAACCCGCCGGGGATTGTCCTCTTTTGCAGGAATTAGAACTCACCCAAGAATCGCATTCATCTGCTCGACTGCCTCTCTTTTCATTTCGGGTGCGATGTGGGCATACAGATCCATTTGGAAGTGGCACCCTCGGCGTCCGAAGCCCTTAGCTATGTCTTCGGTTGAAAAACATCTCTTTAGTGCCAACTCGGCGTCGGTGCTCCATTTCTCAAACTGAGCTTCCGCCAGAGCCAAGCCTGGATCAGTTTCTGGAGATGAGTGAAACTTGTGGCCGTGGTTCAAAAAGTGTTTAAGTAGTACCTCTACGTCCTTTCGGGAGCGCCGTAATTGTGTATCTTGGGCCATGAATACCTTCCGTCTAACAATCGCTTACATCGTGCAGTAAGAATCTTAACACTGGACGGGTAAGAGTCTTTCGGCTGAAAATAACCGACCTACGGACACTGTAAGACCTAAGACCCGTTTGGTCTTCATGGCGAAGCTATCAGTCCGAAGATGACGCTAAGATGACAACATTCTGTCGCGAGAAGTAACCGGATGAAGCGTGACTTTTACGGCTGTCAGTCCGGTAAGTATTGGTTCATCTCATTTCGTAAGATCAGGTACGACGCGTGCAAACCGACTTGAATCCGTTGTCCGAAAAGACGTGCGGGTTCGACTCCCGCCCTCGGCACCACATTAGAATCAGTGGATTACAGGTAGACATGGACCACTGAATACAACTCGATTTCCTTGCTTTGTGTGCCGATAGTGTGCCAACCCAAAAAAACGGCGGGATACTGTGAGCTACAGAGGCAGTCACTAAGGGCAGTGGAAAGGCTAATCAATCAGTACAGTACAGGAAACAATTGACAAGAACTGAGGAAAAGACTACGAACCAGGGGGTCGAATGTTCGAATCATGCCGGGTGCCATGTGATTTCAATAAGTTAGGACTTTTGGTGAGGCGAGCAAAAGTTAACGTCGTTTCCTGGAGACCTTGCTGTTGCTGCAACGTTAGGAAAGAATAGCGAAACTGATTGGTGGCAAAACCAACTCATGTCTCAAACCATGATCCTGGCAATACATTTACTTCTTTTAGTGACGCTTGTTACGAATAGCTCCGCGCAAACGTGGGCTGTTTCGAACGAGTCACTTCAGAGAACCCCTGGTGTCCGCGTACTTGAGTTAGGAAAGGTAATCGATCGAGACATTGCACTCGGAGACCGTCATCTCTACCGAATAGTGCTTTATCCTGAGCAGTCTTTGCGTGTGACTGTGAAGGAGCATGGTTGGATTGATGTGCTGCTAACACTGCGCGACCCTCGGGGACAGAAGCTCATTGCGGTTGGCGGCCCGAACGGCTTCCCTTTTGACACCCCTCTTTCCGTCAAAGGCGTGCTGGGCATGGAAACGATCTCTTTCGTGGCAGCGCGCGGAGGAACCTACCAACTGGAAGTCAGTGCTAAGAATTCAACAGTGTCTGCTGGAAGCTACCAAATAACTATCAATACTCAAGGCGTCGCAACCGAAAGACATAGAGTGCGCACTGTCGCTGAACGACTTTTCGCTGAAGCCGAACTGTTGCGCATAGAGAAGAACGAACAAGCACTGCAGCGAAATGCTATCGGCAGATACGAGCAAGCCCTCTTCTACTGGCGCAAGCTGCACGATGCCGCTGGAGAAGCTGAAACACTTAACAGCCTCGGTGTTGTCCACTTTAATCTACTGGATAAAGAGAAGGCGCGCAGTTACATGGAGCAAGCAGTCCTTTTGTGGCGTGCAGCGGGTGATCCTCAAGGCGAGGCAACTTCGCTTAACAACATCGGCCATGTTCACCCTTCTCGTGAAAAGGCAGTGGATTACCATAGCCAAGCGTTGCAACTCTGGTCGACCATCGATAACCGACGAGGCGAGGCGTTGACGCTTTTTTACCTAGCTGGTGCATATTCGCTTCATAATAAAGAAAAAACCCTGGTCTGCTTTGAACGGGCGCTGGCAATCTGGCGTGAACTCAAGGATGGCGTTGCCGAAGCTCATACGCTCATATACCAGGCACAGTTCTATGGTTGGCTGGGGAAAACTCAAAAATCGCGCGAGCTTTATGAACGAGTAGTGCAGCGTTACCGTTCGCTTGGATTCAAAACACAGCAAGTGGCTTCTTTGCTGCGAATCGGTGAAACCTACTTCGAAGACGGAGAGTATCAGAAGGCCCTTGATTACTATGATCAGGCGCTACAGCTCAGCCGCGGGACGGGGCAAGAGGCGGAAGCATATGCGCTCTATAATATTGGGGTCGCTTACTTCGCTTTGGGTGAGAAGCAGCAGGCGCTTAACTACCTCAGCCAAGCACTTCCTCTGTGGGGCTTTAACCAAAATGGAGAGGCTTATACTTTTGAAAATGTTGGGCGGATTTATGCCTCTCTTGGGGATCCTCAACGAGCACTCGACTTTTACAATCGGGCGCTGCCGCTGATGCGAAACTCGGGAGACCGTCACGGCGAGATCCGTATCTTGAACGATTTGGGTCAAGCCCACTGGATGAGGGGAAACGCTAAGTGGGCCATCGAACACTACAACGAGGCGCTGCTACTAAGCCGTGCGGTGGTCAACCGGAACGCTGAGGCTCACACGCTGAGTAACCTCGCGAAAGTACATGAATTAGCAGGGGAAACACCAAAAGCCCTCCTTTACTATAACCAAGCGCTTAATATGTTTCGCGCTGTGAGCAACCGCGGGGGTCAAGCAAATGCCCGCTATGACATTGCGCGAGTCGACCGCGCCCGCGGCAAACTCAGCGAGGCCCGCACGAATCTTGAAGAAGCCCTGAGCATTGTTGAATCCTTACGTATTAAGATCTCCAGCGAGGAACTGCGCTCTTCTTATTTTGCCTCCGTCCAGAAGTACTACGAACTTTATCTTGATCTGTTAATGCAACAGCACAAACAACGGCCTTCAGAAGGGCTTGAGGCTCTGGCTTTCCAAACCAATGAGCGCGCTCGCGCTCGCACCCTCCTTGAACTCCTGGCAGAAGCCCGCATAGACATTCGGCAGGGAGTAGATGCCCAGCTTCTCGAACGTGAACGCACATTAAAGCAGCTGCTCCAAACCAAGGCTGATAGACAAACGCGCCTTCTCAGTGGCAGCCATACAGGCGAGCAGGCAAGAGTCGCGGCCCAGGAGATCGAAGTGACTGCCTCGGAATACCAATCGGTTCAAGCACGGATTCGATTAACCAGTCCACGATACTCGTCTCTGACGCAGTCGGCGCCACTAGGCCTTAAGGAAATTCAGGAACAGGTCATTGACTCCAGCACATTGCTCTTAGAGTACGCGTTAGGCGATGAGCGTAGTTACCTTTGGGCGGTGAGCACCGACTCAATTATTAGTTATGAGTTGCCTAAGCGTGCGGAGATAGAAACAACCGCACGACGGCTCTATGATTTATTGACAGTTCGCAATCGCCGACGCTCCGAGGAAACAAACCAGCAGTGGCTGGCTCGCCTGTCTCATGCTGAAGCCGAATACACAGAGACGGCTGCCCGTTTGAGCCAGATGCTGCTCGGCCCCGCTTCAGCGCTTTTGGAATCAAAGCGTCTCGTCGTAGTGAGCGATGGTGCATTGCAGTATCTGCCGTTTGCGGCTCTGCCCGATCCCAGAACTTTCAACAATGGAGATGATGGCGGCCAACCACTAATAGTGAAGCATGAAATTGTTAACCTCCCATCAGCATCTGTATTAGGGCTCTTACGGCGGGAAACACTGGGTCGTAAAACTGCTCCCAGAACGTTGGCGGTGTTGGCTGACCCTGTCTTTGATCAAGACGATCCGAGAGTTAAAGGAGGCACTAGACAAACACTTAAGAAGAAAACATACCCTGATCTTGAACGAGCTGTGAGCGATGTCGGTCTCCACAGCGATCGCGGAACGCTTTCACGTCTTCCTTTCACAAGGGAGGAAGCGGAGGTAATTCTCGCGGCGGTGACCAAGGGAGACGGAATGAAGGTAGTAGACTTCGATGCCAATGTAACTTTTGCAAAAAGCGCCGAGCTTAGTGAGTATCGCATTGTCCATTTCGCCACACATGGTCTGCTCAACACGGAGCATCCAATGTTATCCGGTTTGGTGCTCTCGTTGGTAAATCATCAGGGGCAGCCACAAGACGGATTCCTACGCATGCACGAAATCTACAATCTAAATTTACCGGCTGAATTAGTTGTCTTAAGCGCTTGCCAGACCGGACTTGGAAAAGAGGTTCGCGGCGAAGGATTGCTGGGACTGACCCGAGGGTTTATGTACGCAGGTTCAAAGCGCGTGCTCGCGAGCTTCTGGAAGGTGAATGATGAGGCCACATCAGAGTTGATGAAACGTTTCTATCGAGAGATGCTGGTTAATGGAAAAAGCCCCGCTACAGCTCTGCGCGCCAGTCAGATTGAGATGTGGCAACAAGATCGTTGGCGATCCCCTTACTTCTGGTCAGCATTCGTGCTTCAGGGCGAATACCGCTAAGTACTGCTGACCTATCCGCTTTGTAGTTTCCCTTTACGACGAGAAATCACGTTGCCTTCCTCGAAGAAAGAATGGGTTTTGACCCAGACCGCTTTCGACCAACTATTAGCACACCTGAATTCTGACCGTGAACAGGCGGCGGAACGTTATGAGGATCTGCGCCAAATGCTGATCACCTTGTTTGAATTCCGCGGTTCTCTCGACCCCGAAGAGCAGGCTGATGAAACCATCAATCGTGTGGCCCGCAGAATTAGTGAAGGCCAACAAATTAATGCGAGCATTGAAACGTATGCGTATGCGGTCGCGCGGAATATCTGGCGCGAGTACTTATCCCACCCTCACCGAGTTGATTCGTTTGACGAATCGCTCTCCGACAAACGTTCTTACCAACACTCTCGTGAGCTGAGTTTACAAGCGGAAGAGAGGGACGAATTGGAAAGACGTCTTGAGTGCCTCGAAAACTGCATAAAGGCCTTGCCCTCAAGTCAAAGAGAGTTGATTAGCAAGTATTATCAAAGTGAGCGGGAACCAAAAATAAAAAACCGCAAAGACTTGGCCCAAGGCTTGGGGATACCCCTAAACGCCTTGCGGATTCGAGTCTCGCGGCTGAGAGATCGAATAGAGGGGTGCGTTCGTAATTGCCTGGACCAGTAGTCAGGTGATTGAAACTGATTCGAGGTTTTCTCATTAATGGTGGGGACGGTGACGTGAACCCAGATTCCAAACAGTCAAAATGGATCATGCAGTACCTCTTAGGCGAGTTATCTGAGGAAGACCAAAGCCGGCTGGAAGAAAGATACTTCGCCGACCCTTCATTCTTTCAGGAAGTGAGAGCCAGTCGCGATGATTTGATCGACGCTTACCTACGCGGCGAGCTTTCTATAGAGGAACGTGCTCGATTTGAAAAATATTTTATGGCGACTCCTCGTCGTCGTGAGCGAGTTGAGTTCGCCAGAGCATTGATGAGAAGCGTCGATCAACCACAAGAGCCGGGGAATCTGACAGCTACCGGGCAAACGTCAAGCGAGAAGTGGAAATCACTACTGATTCCCCTGATCCCTTACCGGCGACCCATAATCGCCCTGGGCATTCTGGCGATTGTATTCGCCGGGGCATGGTTTCTGATGAGAAGCCAGCGAGGGCGAACCATTGAAGAGGCTGAGCGTGCGTCGCAGCCGCCAAACCAGAACGGCCCTGGTGCAGTCGAAACCCCGATGGTCTCGCCAAATGAAACAAATCCAGTGATAGCTAAGAAGCCGGCGACCACTCCCCATGCTCCGTCACCCAGGCCCGAGCCGAAGGTAGTAACCTTTGCCCTTTCAACGGGTCTAGTTAGAGACTCCGCGGAAACGAAGATCTTGGCGATCTCCAAAAATGTAGAGTTGGTGCAACTCGCCCTCGAAGTTGAGCGAGATGATGATCGCAGGTATCGAGCAGTCCTTAATACTCCCGAAGGTCAGGAACTGTGGCGTGCGGAAATCAAGAACGAACATTCTAAGCGTGGCAGTACTGTTGTTATCAGAGTGCCGGTAAGCATTTTCAAGAATGCGGATTACATTCTGTCGCTCAGCGCGTCAACTAACGAAGACAAGATCGTAGATGTTGGGAAGTATTATTTCCGGGTTCACAGGAAATAACGTTTTAAGAGTCTGCTGGAAGTAATGGTCAATCACCTATCTAACATCCTAGTTCGCTATTGCTATCGATCCACTCTTGCAGACGACTTGTCTCATTCACACCGCCGCTTCAGCCCGGTGTCAGAATTTCCCTGCGAATACCGAAACCGTTTCAACGGTTTCCACTCTGCCTTCCTCACGTACTTCGTAAAACCGAAAAAAGATTCTCAAGAGCCCGTGAAAGGTTTTTCCTTTTTCCTCATTAATACCTGAAGCCAGTCCGTCTGTTCTTTGGTTCAGAATTTTGGATCAGAACTTTTCTCAGGCTGACCTTCCGCGCCTTAGATCTTCGCTTTTCTACTGCTCAGTCTTTCAAAGCAAACTACCGCACTGTGCGCCCAATCACGGTGCTTTAACCGACGAGAGGAGTACCTCAATGCCCAGCACAAACACTCGCAGCGTCAACATCCAATCTCTAAATCGTTTCTCACTTGCGTTCCGAACCGGCGGTTTGATTTTGATCGGATTAATAGCTTATGGCTGGGGCTACGCACAAACTCCCGTTCCATCTCCAAGCCCAGCACCCACACCGATAACAAAAACCGGCAGCATTCTGGTTA
Organism: Pyrinomonadaceae bacterium; assembly: GCA_051004635.1. Taxonomy (GTDB): domain Bacteria; phylum Acidobacteriota; class Blastocatellia; order Pyrinomonadales; family Pyrinomonadaceae; genus PSRF01. The sequence continues at coordinate 3,806 of JBPCKD010000109.1, read as the reverse complement.
ATAGCCCCTCCACGGTTGGTCGAATTACTAAATGGACAGGTTCCAGTAGCAATGGCATAGGCACCATTGGCGACTCAGTGATCACTGAATCGTCGCTTGGAACGATTGGTATTGGCACCAATCCTTTCTTCGATTTTAAGGTGGGGGTTGATGGAGGAAGCATCGGCGGCCTTTTCGCGCGCAGTACAAACTATATCGGCGTCTTTGGTTCAAGCTCCAACTATGTGGGCGTCCAAGGCTATAGCTCAAATAGTTTTGGCGTCTTTGGCTCTAGCTCTAGCAATGCTGGCGTCCATGGCACAAGCTCCAACTATCGCGGTGTTTTTGGTTTTAGCCCTACCGGAGTTGGCGTGTATGGGCAGAGCACCAGCGGGCTAGCCGGTTTCTTTCAGGGTAACGTCAACGTTACAGGACTTCTCTCAACGGGCAACCTGTCATTGAATTCCGGTGGCGCTCTGCAATTCGCGGACGGAACTGTTCAGAGCACCGCCGCGAAGATCACTGGGATCACCGCAGGCACTGGCCTCACAGGTGGCGGCACAGTGGGTAATGTCACACTGGGAATCGCTCCCGGCGGGGTGAACACGACCCAGCTTGCTGACGGTGCCGTTACATCCGCGAAGCTAGCCCCCGGCGCGGTGGTGAATAGCGTCAATAGCTTATCGGGCGCTGTCACGCTAGCGGCCGGTGACAATGTCACGATCACTCCTTCCGCTAACACTCTGACGATTTCCGCGGCGAGCACCGGCTCTTCAACCCCTGGTTTCAACCCACTCCAAGTAGCGACACTACGCTGGTACGGCGTGAACGAGGCTCAGGCAGACATCAGTGTGGGCGACGAACCGCTTGGCCTTGTATTCGACGGGGCTAACATGTGGGTGGTGCACTACACATGTGCGGGCTGCCCCGGGACGGTCGCCAAAGTTCGTGTCAGCGACGGAGCGATCTTGGGCACTACTCCAGTAGGTTCGGCCCCGGTCCACGCGACCTTCGACGGCTCCAACTTGTGGGTGGGTAACAGAGACAGCAACAACGTCACAAAGATACGCACCAGTGACGGCGCCGTGCAGGGAACCTTCCCAACAGGAGGAACTGCGCCGCAGTGGTTAGCTTTCGACGGAGCTAATATCTGGGTGACCAATAGCAATAGTAACACTGTGGTTAAAATGCGACCCAGTGATGGCTCCGTAATTGATACATTTCCCACCGGTCAGAGGCCCCACGGCGTTGTCTTCGACGGCAGCAACCTCTGGATAGCCAACAACTCTGGTAACTCAGTCACTAGGTTGCGGGCCAGTGATGGCGCGGCACAGGGGATATTCCCAGTCGGATCCGGACCCATCCAAATGGCTTTTGACGGCGCAAACATCTGGGTCTCAAATCTAGACGGCAATACCGTTACCAAGCTGCGCGCGAGCGACGGCGCCAATCTGGGAAACTTCAGCGTGCCTTCGCCACACGGGATAGCCTTTGACGGGCAAAACATTTGGGTCGTCAGTGAGTTCGCCCAAAAGGTGACCAAGCTGCGCGCGAGCGACGGTAGCATTTTAGCCACTTCGACCGTGGGAAATATCCCCTGGGGCGTCGCCTTCGACGGCATAAACATGTGGATATCGAATTATGGTACGAATTCACTTTCAAAGCGTTAGGATTGATACGTCACTTCGATGTATTTCGTTCGATAACAAGCGGTGAGTATCGCGATTCTCAGAGCGGCCATACTGAGACAGACATCCGCGGAAAAAACTGAGCTTACGAATGCACTGTCGGCGCATCCGCATGAGGCACGAAACATCTGCGGCAGCGTGCCTCATACATCCCACTCCGCCAACAGCGACTCGTTCTTCTGATTCAAAAGTGCGCTGTGAGTAATTTGCCCGTGGGCCGCACTTCATGCAGATGCCCACTGGAACATTGAATGAAACTTTTCGGCTTCGAAAAAAAGCTGAGGCTAAGCTGGTGGGCGGTAGGTGTTGATACGAAGCCTGCCTAGGCGATACCTTGACGACCGCTAAGCGCGTAAATACTGGCTCATATCGTTCGATGAGATTAGGTGGTGCCAGCTTCACGGGACTTAAAAACCGTTGCTACTCAGCTTGCCGCAGGACAGCGGCTGGCTATACTTTGCCACCTGATTAACAAATAGCCTCGGCGCGAGACGAGGACTTTTGCTTGTGACCAACTTGTGACCAGAATACAGAAAACGAGGCGTTAATAGGTGGTAACAGATGTACTCGCTGGCGGCTGCAACCTGTAACAAATGTGAGTAAATCGTAAGAGCCATAACCTGCTGGAGTGGGTTTCACCGCACTCTTAATCAGCGGGTCGGAGGTTCGAGCCCTCCACGGCTCACCATTATTTTCAATGACTTGCGGCAGGTTGAACATCCTGCCGCTTGGCGTTTCCATAAAACTTTCGGCACTGTTGAGCGCGGACAAAAGCGATTCGACTTCCGCGAGCAGAGTTTTATCACCGCCGCAAACTTCGTGAGTAAATCTTCGGCGCTCTTCGGGGTGGCGGCGCAGAGCCGAATCGAAAATTTCCTTCACCTTTTGCCAATTGTTATCAGCCTTTTTTTAAGACTGGAGCGCAAGCGTCCTCGCTTGCCAACGTCGTTTGAAAAGCGGCGTAGAGAGCGTTTATTTTTCAACAACTCAGGGAACGGTTTGTTCGCGCTCACGCGCTCATGGCAAGCGGGGACGCTTGCGCTCCAGTCCTTGTTTGCAAGCGGGGACGCCCAGCGCTCCAGTCCTTGCGCTCCAGTCGTTGCCTTCACTTCAACCCGACGTGCCTAACCAATTCATCAAAGCGCGGGTCGCCGCGCAGGGGATCAAGGCGCGGGTCCGCTTGAAGATAAGCCATCCACATCTCTCGCTCCTGATATGATTTTTCCAGATATTCAAACGCTTTATTCTTATCCCCTATCTGGGCATTTACGCACGCGCTAAAATAAGAATGAGCCGGGTTGTATTCATAAAGCCATTTGGCACGCTCGCGCAAAACTCCCTGCCAACCCGATGTTTGATATGCAGTCTTATAAAGCTGTCTGGTGTGTTCGTCTGTTTTCGCTAATGTTTGAAATCTCATGAGCCGTTCAAACGCTTCAGAGTTATTGCCCTGCATTTCTACTCCGCCAACATACCAAAAGGTGCCGACGGCGCCATTCGGATTCATGGTAACGAGTCTTTCTAATTGCTGGTCAGCCTCGACATAGCGGCGGGCATAAGTCAAAACAATCTTATAAATCGCTTGATGATAATAGGCTGCTGGTTCAAGGTCGATGGCGGTCTTAATTTCCGTAATCGCCTCGTCAGAGCGTCGGCCCGGACCCATCAGAAAACGCGCATAAATATTATGTGCCTGCGGAGAATCGGGCTTTAACTCGATGGCGCGTTTACACGCCGCTTCCGCCCCGGCAAAATCATATTCGTAATACATTTTGTTTTCGCATAATACGCTATACGCTTCTGACAAATTCTGATCCAGTTCCAGCGCCTTATTGATTGCCTCCATCGATTTTTGGTGCTCCTCGTGGACGTTAGCATCTCTGTTCCCAAAATTGGAAAATGAGCGGTGGGCGTGTGCCTTGCCCGCCCACGCCCGCGCATAATTCGGATCAAGCCTGATAGCTTGCTCAAAAGCCTCCACCGCCTTCCGTGAATTCGATGTGGTTCTCTTGTCATTCAAATAGATCCCTTGCAGATAGAGCCGATACGCTTCTTCATTGGTCGTCCCGCGCTTTGCCGTCGCACCGCTCGACGTGCTGCCGAATCGCGCCGACAATTTGTCCCCGACTTCGCCCGCGA
>JBPCKD010000108.1:0-153312 GCA_051004635.1 Pyrinomonadaceae bacterium | reverse complement strand
CTCGATCTCCTCATCTTAGAGTGGCCCTTTCAAAAGATTGATCACTACAAGCATAGCTGCCGTCATTGACACGCTTCTTTACTGCCCGCGTGATGTCTTTAGGGGAGGCGTCTTCTGTCGGAACGTTAGAAGACGCGTGGGGGGCCGACTGGTAAGACCAGGTAAACTTCCGGAAACTCTGCACAAGTCCATCAAGGTGATTCTGCCTTAGCCCGCGTAGCGGGCGAAAGCAAAAAGCCTCCTTAGGAGGCTTTATGCTGCCACCCGCTTCGCGGGTTACGGGCGCTCGGGATTCCCGACGCCTCCGCCGAGGACATCGCCTGGAAGTCCCGGATTCTGCGGACCGCGATTGGGTCCAGTCTGCAACATTCGACCGATGAATGTCGGATCGCCAGTGACCAGCGTGATCGCCGTCATGCGCGCAGGATCGGCGCCTTGAGTGCCCGAGACGAAAACCGTATCCCCTTTCTTAAGGTCGGTCATCTTAATCGCCGGCAAGTTTTCGATCATCTCCTGGAAGCCACGACCGGCGCGCGGTCGCCGCTCCTCTCCAGCGGGTCGCCGCTCCTCTCCGGGGGCCCGCGCGGACCTTGCCCTCGGGCGGTCCGGTTGTCCGGCAACTGCCGCCGGACGGTCGGGCCGATTTGGTTGCGCGGGTCTGCTCGCCTCAAACGAGGCAGCGTCCTCCGCACTGACGCGGCGAAGCGATGAACGCGAACCAAAGGCCACAGTAATGGTCTGTCCCGTCTGGCTGTTCTTAATCGTGATTTCGTTAGCGGCGGGATTAACTGCGCTGACCTGCCCGCCTGCTCTACCCATCAGACCGGAGATAATTTCATTGGCAGTGAAACGTGTGCCATCCTCGTTGGTATCGCCGAGAGCGCGCAACTGGTCGCCAACTTTCAAACCCTCAAAAGAACTTCGGGCAGCATGTTTGATATCCATAGAGTCTGCCGCATAGCGAAAGTAGCGCGTGCCATCCGAAGTCTGAATCGTAATTGTTCCGACGCCATCGCGTGACCGTGATTGCACGGAGACTTCTTTCTTGTCAGAATTGAGAGCAGTGATTCGTCCATTCAGCCCCCGGTTACGCGCTTCAACCCGTTGTTGTCCCGGGTCTTGAGTGGCTGCGGCGGCAACGGCCGCGCTGCTTACCACGACCTGACTAGCAGCCACAGATTTTCCGCCCGCCGTGACTGGGCCACGCGCGAACAGCCGATCACCAACGGCGATATCCGCCAGCGTAATTTTGGTAGCTTTTTGAGCGGACGTTTCGCCCGCCGGCAGCCGCAACACAGACGAAGCCTCATTGGTGACGATGGTGATGCTTTCGCCGGTGTCGCTCTTTATGGTCACCTGGTTTGCGGTTTTATCCACAGCAGTCACTTGGCCGACGATGCGACTCTGTGCAGCACTCGTTTGCGAGGCACCCGCTTCAGGCGTTTGTCCAGAGCTGTTGCCGGCCATCACTGCCGTCAGAAGAAAGACGATCGTCAAACTTCCGAGTATGCATTTTGTCATTTCTGAAACTCCATAATTCTTCTATCCGGGGGGATGGGGACTGTTTGGGAGGGACCTTTTCGAAGGTAAGTATCCTTCAGACGCACCGGAATACGCAAATGTTGTCTTGATTAGCGAATACACCTCCCGGCACGGGACAACTAACTCTACTTAATAGTCTTCTTCAGCAACGAGATGAAATCCTGAATATCACTTTCCGTCGTATCAAACGACGTCATGAACCTGGCTTCCGAAGTTTCTTCGTTCCAAACGTAAAAGAAGTATCGCTTCTGAAGAACCGGAATATATTTCTTTGGCACTTCGGCAAACACACCGTTAGCCTCTACCTTCTGCGTGATTCTAACTTGTGGAATTTTCCCGAGCTCACTAGCCAGCAGTTGGGCCATTCGGTTCGCATGCTCAGCATTCTGGCGCCACAGATCGTTTGACAGCAACGCCTCAAACTGAGCTGAGATGAATCGCATCTTTGACGGAAGATGCATGCCTTGCTTACGAGTGTACTTGAAATCCCTGGCGAGATTCTGGTCAAAGAAAACAACTGCCTCGCCATACATCATCCCGTTTTTGGCGCCGCCGAATGACAGAATATCAACGCCTGCTTCTTTGGTTATCGCTCTGAGTTTGAGGCCCAGACTGGCGGCGGCATTCGCTATTCGCGCGCCATCCATGTGCAGCAGCATGCCATTGTCATGTGCAAAGCTTGAGAGAGTCTTCAACTCGCGCGGCGTATAAACCGTGCCCATTTCTGTTGCTTGCGAGATTGAAATAGCTTTGGGCTGAACGTGGTGCTCGAAACCTACGTCATGAAGCAGGGGCCCCATTTGTGATGCTTTGAGTTTTCCGTCAGGCGTGAGGAGGGGAAGAAGTTTACAGCCAGTGAATTTCTCCGGCGCGCCGCATTCATCGACATTGATGTGCGCTGTTTCGGCGCAAATGATCGCGTGATGCGACTTGGTTGCGGCTTTCAGGCCGAGTACGTTGGCGCCTGTGCCGCCGAAGACGAAGTAAACTTCAGCGTCTTTGCCGAAGTGTTCGCGGAATTTCCTGACGGCGCGCGTCGTGTAGGGATCGTCCCCATAGGCGATGACGTGGCCATCGTTGGCGTTCGCGATCGCCTCCATAACCGTCGGATGAACACCGGCATTGTTATCGCTCGCAAAACTGCGGGAGGGCTTCACGTGTTTGGTCATGACAAATTGTTTTCAGGTTTGCAGCGTGGTTTGTACTTTGTACCTGGTGCTTTGTACTTTGATTTGCCGTGGTCGAATCAAGTGGACTCGTTTTCCCGGAGAGAACAAAGTACCAAGTACAAAGGACCAAGTACAAAGCACAATGCTCATGCTTTTCCAGCCTTAAAGTCTTTAATAATCTCTCTCGCGGCATTCGCGCCCGGGCCGCCGGTAACCCCACCGCCCGGATGCGTGCCTGCGCCACAGAGATAAAGTCCTTTGATCGGAGTTCGATATTGCGCCCACCCAATGATTGGACGGAAAGTAAAAAACTGATCGAGCGATTGTTCGCCGTGATGAATATGTCCTCCGTTGAGTCCGTATGTCCGTTCCAGATCAAGGGGAGTGATGATCTGCCGGGCGACGATCAACTCTTTCACATTTGGTGCGTAGCCGGCCAATACGTCGATGACTTTATCGGCAAACTCATTGCGACGCGAATTCCAGTCACCCTGCTTCAGCTTGTAAGGCGCATACTGGACGTGAATCGACATCACGTGAGCACCCGCGGGTGCCAGACTGGCGTCAGTTAACGAGGGTATGGTGATGTCCATGTAGGGCGCAGGTGAGTAGGCGCCATACTTGGCTGCGTCGAATGCGCGCTCAAGATAGTCAATGTCAGGTCCAATATGAATCCGCCCGGCAAGCCTGGATCTTCGTCCTTGAACATCGTCATTCTCAACTCCCACAAACCGAGGCAAGCCAGACAACGCGAGATTGATTTTCGCGGAAACTCCTGACGCACGGTAGTTTTGTATCTTGGAAAGGAAGCCAGGATCGAGATTGACTGGATCGACTAAGTTAAGCAACGTGGTGCGTGGATCAGCATTGGAGACAATCGCGCGCGCCGAAATCTCTTCGCCACTTATAAGCACAACTTTGGATGCTTTTTCTTCGCTCGTTGCGATTCTTATTACCGGAGCCGAAGTTCTAATCTCGACACCTGCACTCATGGCCGCATTGGCCAGGGCCTGAGTTAACGCACCCATGCCTCCCGGAGAAAACTCGGATGGACCAATTGCATTGCCGTCCAGCGCCGCTTGCAAGAGGAGTCCCGTGCTGGTGCCTGCCGACCATGGTCCTGCAAAGCCGCCAAAGATTCCGCGCGCCGCGACCAGCGCGCGCAAAGCTTCAGTATCAAACCATTCTGCTACCAAATCCGCCACGGCCATCGGTCCCCAACGCAGCAAACGATAAGCGTCCTGCTTGCCGAGACCGCGAAATGAGAGACCTAGTTTGCCAAGGTTCCATATTTCCGCGGCGGCGGGCTTGTCAATTGACGGTGGCGTCATTGTCATCAGCGGTGCCAGGACTCGGCCGATGCGCGCGAAACTTCGCTCGAATTCCGGGTAGCTCTTCGCGTCATGCGCCGAAAACTTTTCCAGTTCGCTTACGGTGCGCGCCTGGTCCAGATATAGGCACAGTGAGGGGCCGTCTGGATCGAGCGCAACCGCGCGCACTTCGGGCTTGATAAACTCGAGACCATGACGTCCCAGATCGAGATCCCTGAAAATCTGTGGCAGAAGTGGACCAGTGGAGTGGGCCAGAGTTGAGCAGCGGAAACCCGGGTGAATCTCCTCGGTAACCGATCCACCACCGACAATCTCGCGGCGCTCGAGCACGAGCGTTTTCAAGCCGGCCTTGGCCATGTAGCAAGCGGCGACCAGCCCGTTATGACCGCCGCCGATGATGATGATGTCGTGTGTAGCCATTCCGGAGTATCTATAAAACCTATAAAACCTATAGGATCTATTTCTTACTTCAAATCCTTCAGCATCTGCATCGCCGCATTGCGACCGGGCGCACCCATGATGCCGCCGCCGGGATGGGTGGCCGAGCCGCACATGTATAGATTCCGAATCGGCGTGCGGTATTGCGCCCAACCTGGCGCGGGCCGCAGGAAGAAAAGTTGTTCAAGAGTCAGTTCGCCCTGGAAGATGTTGCCTTCTGAAAGACCAAAATCCCGTTCAATATCCAGCGGAGTTAAAACCTGACGGTGCAGAATCAGGTCCTTGATGTTGGGAGCATGTTCGGCAATGGTATCGATCACCGTGTCACCAAACTCTTCGCGCTTGTCGTCCCAGTTTCCTTCCTTCAAATTGTAAGGAGCATACTGCACGAAACAGGACATCACATGTTTACCCGGCGGCGCGACGGAGGGGTCGGTCAAGCTCGGAATAACCATGTCGATGTAGGGCCGTCGCGAGAACCTTCCATACTTCGCCTCATCATAAGCGCGCTCCATATAATCGACGCTCGGTGAAATTGAAACAGCACCGCGAAGGTGGGGGCCGGAGCCGGGCATACATTTGAAATCCGGCAGCCCATCCAGCGCCAGATTCACTTTTCCGGATGACCCACGATATTTGTAACGCTTCAAATCGGCGGCAAAGTCGTCAGGCAAGTGCTCCTCGCCAACCATCTTCATGAACGTCAAACGCGGATCGACGCTGGAAGAAACAACGTCTGCATAGACCTCGTCGCCGTTTTGCAGGACAACGCCTTTGGCCTGACCATTCTTCAATATGATTTTTGCGATGGGCGCTTCGGTGCGAATCTCGGCTCCGAATTCGCGCGCCGCATCGGCGATCGCGTTTGAGATTGAGCCCGTACCGCCACGCGCCAATCCCCACGAGCGAAACGCGCCGTCAATCTCACCCATGTAGTGATGCAGTAAAACGTAAGCCGTGCCCGGTGAACGCACCCCCAGAAAGGTGCCAATGATTCCCGACGCAGACATCGTGGCTTTGAGCACGTCAGTCTCGAACCATTGATCGAGAAAGTCGACCGCGCTCATGGTCATCAACTGCACCTGGTTGTACTTGTCTTCCTCCGGAAGATTCTGAAACCTGCGGCCGAGGAAAAACAGATCCTTGAGACCCCGCGGGTTGAGCGACGTTGGATCGGGCGGCGTCATACTCATGATGGGCTTCACGAAGCGGGCCATCTCGAGCATCGCCTTGCCGTATTCGTCGTAAGCTTCGGCGTCGAGCCTTGAGTGGCGGGCAATTTCGCGCCGGGTCTTCGCATGATCATTCACCCGCCACAGGTGATCACCATTGGGCATCGGCGTGAACGTGCCGTCCAGCGGAAGAATCTCCAACCCATGTCGCGATAGATCAAGCTCACGAATAATTTCCGGCCGTAATAATGAAACGACGTAGGAACAAACTGAGAACTTGAAACCCGGAAAAACTTCTTCCGTGACAGCGGCGCCGCCGAGCACATACCGCCGCTCAAGCACCAGCACACGCTTGCCCGCGCGCGCGAGATAGGCAGCGTTCACCAGACCATTGTGTCCGCCACCAATGACGATGACGTCGTAGCTGTTACTCATGAATTGTTGGGTAATGCAGTTTGCTGAAGTAAGTCAAGCATACTTATAATCGCTCGCCCTGACAAACACGCTTTGAGGTAACGCATGCCCGTCGGAACCGCTTTTCACGAACGAACATTTCAACTTTGCGAGAGCTTGAACTATCGCGAGTGGTCCGGTTATTACGCCGTCAGCTCCTACGAGCCACATCATGAGCACGAGTACAACGCGATTCGCAATGCTGCGGCACTGATAGACATCTCGCCGCTCTTCAAATATCGGGTTAGTGGAAAAGATGCCACGCGCCTGGTCGACCGCATCATTACGCGCGACATGCGCAAGGTCTCGGTGGGCCAGGTCATCTATACGCCGTGGTGCGACGAGCATGGCAAAGTGATCGACGATGGCACGGTTTCGCGTCTTGAGGAAAACACCTATCGTTGGACCGCGGCAGATCCGAGCCTGCGTTGGTTCACGCAAAACGCAGCCGGCATGGATGTGAGCCTGGAGGATATTTCTGAGAGCGTGTCTGCACTTGCGCTGCAGGGCCCAACCTCAGGTCGCCTCCTGAAGAGTTTGGTGAAAGAGGCGGACATCGAGAATCTCAAATACTTTCGAGTTACAACTGGAAGTATCGGGGGTCTTCCGGTTGAGATTTCGCGTACGGGTTACACGGGCGACCTCGGTTATGAAATTTGGGTCTCGAGCGAGCATGCAGTGAAAGTTTGGGACGCGTTGATGGAAGCCGGCCGTGCCTTTGATATCCATCCAGCAGGCATGCTGGCGCTCGACGTGGCCCGCGTTGAAGCCGGATTGCTGTTAATCGAGGTCGACTTCAACAGCAGCAAAAAGGCGCTGATTGATGAACAGAAGTATTCGCCTTTCGAGATGGGCCTCGGGCGGCTGGTCCACGCCGGAAAGAACCGCTTTATCGGACAAGCGGCACTCATTGCCGAACAGAAGCGTGGCCATGCCCGCGAAATTGTTGGACTCGAAATCGACTGGCCAGCGGTTGAGCAACTTTATGAAACGGCCGGTTTGCCGCCGGCAGTTTCGCTTATTGCTTCCAGAGTAGCAGTGCCGGTTTTTAAGGATGGAATTCAGGTTGGCAAGGCAACATCAAGCACGTGGTCACCAACTTTGAAGAAGATGATTGCGCTCGCTACGGTGAAACGCGAGTACACAAAGCCTGGCACGCAACTTCAATTTGAGATCACCATCGAAGCTAAGAGGCATCGCGCGCGGGCAATCGTAGTGAAGACTCCTTTCTTCAATCCCAAGCGAAAGACAGCAACGCCTGTTAATTGATGTTTGCGGCTTTGCCGCCTTCCGTGCGGAAAGGCTCTGCCTTTCCGGCAATCTGACTAGTTAGAATTGGAGGCTGTGCCTCCTCAATCGGAGGCGCAGCCTCTCAAATATCAAAGTAGGATTCTCCGGAAAGGCAGAGCCTTTTCGCACGGAAGGCGGCGCAGCCGCGAAACTCGAACCTTCTTAGGTGTATCGTGACTCTTTCCCTCGAAGAAATTATCGACAGTTACGATCCAAACGCGCCACTCGAGAAAGCGCTCACCATTCCCTCGACGTGGTACACCGACGAGGGCCTTTATCAGCTCGAGATGAGAACCGTTTTCGCGAACTCGTGGCAAATGGCGTGTCGCGCTGATCAAGTAGTAAATCCAGGTCAGTATGTCACTACCGAGATTGCTGGGGAACCAATCGTTGTAGTTCGTGGCGCCGATAACGTGTTGCGCGGCTTCTTCAATGTCTGTCGCCACCACGCCGCGGCTGTGATGACAGAACCTCAGGGAACGGCAAATCATCTTCGCTGTCCCTATCACGGCTGGACCTATTCGCTTGCAGGCGAACTGAAGGGCACACCAGACTTTTCCGGTGTCTGTAATTTTGATCGGTCTACAAATAGCCTGGTTCCGGTTGAAACGGCGCTTTGGGAGAATTGGGTGTTTGTGAAATTGGCGGGCAATGGGATTGGTGTCTCCTCCCGAGCAACCCAGGCGCAGAATACGCGAGCCGCGCTTGAAAATTTCCTGGGGAGCGGCCTCATCGATCAACTCCGCCCGTTAAAGTTGGAGAATCTCCATTGGATGGAGCGCCGACATTCCTCCTTTGCCTGCAACTGGAAAGTTTTTGTCGACACCTATCTCGATGGCGGCTACCACGTGCCACATCTTCACCAGGGACTCGACAGCGTCCTCGACTACAGCAAGTACATGATCGAAAACGGGGACCGCTTCTGTTTGCAATGGAGTCCCCTGGTTACCGAAGGAGCGGAAGCGCAGACTGGCGCTGTTCGGAAAGGAGACCGGGCCCTTTATTACTGGATCTATCCAAATTTCATGATCAACTGGTATTCGGGAGCGATGGATACGAATTTGGTAATTCCCCGTGGGGTGGACAAAACGGAAGTAGTTTTCGATTTCTACTTTCCGGATGTTTCCGCGGCCGCGCTTGAGGGCAACCAGGCGAGCATCGAGGTGGGCCAGCGGATTCAGGATGAGGACGTCGCCATCTGCAAGTCAGTGCAGCGAGGACTAACCTCGCGCGCATACAATGCTGGACGATTATCCGTTCGTCGCGAAGCAGGCGAGCATCTATTCCATCGGCTGCTTCATGCAGATCTCCAAAGCGGCAGTTGAAGATTAAGTGTCGCCAGCGTGTCCCAGTCAACTCCGTTGGCCGAGCGATCGAAACCGCAAAGTGCTCGAAGATTTCGCAAAGAACCGCGAAGGCGTTCTTGATAGATTTGCAATTGTCCTTTGCGGACCTTTGCGTCGTACTTCGCGTCCTTTGCGGTTTCGTCTTTTGCAGAATCTGCCGGCTCTGAGGTAATCCACTTGGAAACAAGGCTTGAAGGTGTTTCCCCGTCCGAAAAGCGCGGCCGCCTGTTGCGCGTGCTCGGTGTCGGCTTTGGCCTCGCCGTAATCATCGGCAACACGATTGGCGCGGGAATCTTTCGCACACCAGGCACGATAGCTAAGGAGTTGCCGGATCCCTGGCTGTTTCTCGCCGTCTGGATCGTCGGCGGCATCTACGCTTTACTCGGCGCTATCTCGTTGTCAGAACTCGGCGCAATGATCCCGCGTTCGGGTGGACAATACGTTTTTGCGCGGTATGCATTGGGCGAATATGCCGGGTTCATAGTTGGATGGAGCGACTGGATCTCAACCTGTGGCTCGGCCGCCGCAGTCTCACTTGTGATTGGCGAATTTTCGGGCGCACTCTTCCCCGGGTTGAGTGGGAAAGCCGTAGTCATTGCCACTGCCGTGGCGATCGTTTTCGCACTCTTGCAATGGCGTGGAATCGTTTGGGGCAGCACAACGCAAAACTTCACGAGTTTGCTCAAAGCACTTGCTTTCCTGACTCTGATTGCGGCAGCTTTTGTTCTTGGTGGTGGCGGTTCTTTTAGAACGCCGGCGACTCTTGGCGCACCAACGGGATTTGCCTTAATCGCCGCTTTGGTTTTGTCTTTACAAGCGGTGATTTATACCTACGACGGCTGGGCCGGTGTCATTTATTTTTCAGAAGAGGTTAAGAATCCGAATCGTGACATTCCGCGGGCGATGTTAGGCGGAGTTCTTTTGGTTATTCTGATCTACCTGTTGGTTAATCTCGCCTTACTTTATGTGCTGCCGATTTCGGAAATTGCCGGCCAGGATTTTGCCGCCGGAGTGGCGGCGCAAGCGGTCTTTGGACGCCACGGCCGCACTATCTTCCTGACGTTGACGATTCTTTCAATGCTCAGCGCAATCAACGCCTACCACTTGATGTCCACACGCGTGTTGTTTGCAATTAGTAGAGATGGCCTCTTTACCGAGAGAGCTTCAGCAGTTAACGAAGGCGGCACGCCGACTGTTGCGTTGTTCATGAGTACGGCTGTGGCAGTGCTCTTCATCGTCTTCGGTCAAACATTTGAGAAGGTCATAACGGTTCTGGCGTTCTTCTTTGTGGCCAACTACGCACTCTCCTTCATTTCAGTGTTTGTGCTACGTCGCCGCGAACCTGACAAGGAGCGGCCCTATCGAGCGTGGGGATATCCGTGGACCACGGCTCTTGCTTTGCTGGGATCTATTGCGTTTTTGATTGGGGCGATTGCGAGCGACACTCAAAACAGCGTGTATGCTTTACTCCTGCTTGCGGCAAGTTACCCTGTATTTAGCCTATCCAGACATCTCAGTAAGAATTGAACAGAAAATAAACAATCCGCGCGGCATTATTTGGAATAGATTACTCTGTGTAGTCGTCGGACGCAGATACTCGAATGTTCGTCATTCGGGAATGAGCAGGGATTACCATGGGAATAGTTGTAAGCGGAATCACTTTTTAAGATATCTCGATGACGACAGACCCTCCAGTCAAACGCTCGATTCGAAGCTACGCACGTGGCTTAACCGCCTGGCAAATGCTCGCGAGGCGCGACTTCCGTTTGCTTTGGCTGGGGCAAAGCGTATCGATTCTCGGCGACCAGTTCTATCTCGTAGCGCTACCCTGGCTGGTACTACGCTTGACCGGATCCAGCCTGGCCCTCGGAAGCATCCTGTTAACGCACACCATTATGCGGGCGGCCTTTCAACTTGTGGGCGGTGCTATTAGCGATATGTTTTCCCAGCGGAAAATGATGATCGCCTCGAGCGTGGTGCGTGCCACAATCTGTGCCATTCTCACCGCGCTCGTTGTTCTTAATAAGATTCATCTCTGGCACTTATTTATTATCGTCGCCGTTTTCGGGATGGCGGATGCTTTCTTCACCCCTGCGCTCAAAGCGTTTATTCCCGGGATCATTCCGAAAGAGAGTCTAGTTGCCGGCAACTCCCTACTAAATACAAGTTCCTTGCTAGCCATGTTTCTTGGGCCCTCACTGGCGGGCGTTCTTATCGCGGTGATGGGAACTGGTGGTGCTTTCGCTTTCGATACAGCAAGTTTCGTTTTCGTAGCCGGCTGTTTATTGCTGATGAGGAGTCAGCCTTCTTCCGATGCTGCTCCCGAACAAATAATTGCAAAGGCAAATGTCGGTAGAGCGCAACTGTTGACTTCCATCCGTGAGGGATTGCGCTACACCTATTATGAGCCCACGCTGCGTGCACTGATCACAATCACTGCTGTCGTCGAATTTGCTTTCGCCGGCCCGTTTACGGTCGGACTTGCGTCTCTGGCCAACGTCAAATTTGCCGGTGGAGCTACCGCCTTCGGAGCAATGCTATCCTCTCTCGGTGGCGGTTTGCTGGTCGGCACGTTAATGGTAGGGGCAACCCATACAAAGTATAGTTTCGGTAAGACCATTCTTTGGTTAACAACCGGCCTGGGGTTCGGACTTACGTTGCTGGGCCTGGTACCTAATGTGATCTGGGCCTGCGTTTTGATGGCCGTAATTGGAATTATCTCCGGCCACGTGCAGGTGCTTGTGGCAAGCTGGCTGCAAACAAAATCTGACCCCTTATTGCGGGGAAGGGTGATGAGCGTGGTCATGCTCGGCGCCTTTGGGTTAACACCTCTTTCATATGTGCTCACCGGTGCTCTCACCCAGATCAGCGTTTCTTTTATGTTTATTGTGACTGGCCTGTTCTTGCTGGTCGCATTAGCGTTTTGCGCCTTCGGCTCTTCAGGGCGAGCCTTAATCCTCAGCAGATGACGCGCATAATCACTTAGTATTTCTAGCCCTATCACCACTACACATCAGTACAACCATGACCATCTGACCAGGGCCTTGGTCCTTATCAGGCAAAGCCTTAGTAGTGGATACTTGGTAACCACTTGTTACTGCCGTATACAGGCCGATGAATTCGATTCAAAGGGCGGATTTTGTTGTGGCGCAACCCAAATACATGACGATCACGGCGATCTGAGGAACGCCATTGTATATCTGGTAAGCAGTTTGAGGATTCGTTACTAAGCCAGGCGTCCCCAGGAGAGTCGCTTCTGTAAGTGACTAATTGGCAACGACTTGCAGCGCTCGCTTAGTCTGAAAGTTCATTGGCACGGAGGTTGATAAGAAGGGAAGCGAATTGAAAATTAGTAAACGGTCGACTTGATGGGAAAAAACCTTCCCCGAAGAAAGACCCCTTAATCGAGCCGACTACCAGACAGTAACCGTTCGACTTCCAGGAGAAAACAAATGACTACATCAACTGAAATCAAAGGAATCTTGCCCATGGACGTTTGTGGTCGCGGCGTAGTGCTAGGTGACTATTGCGGTCGCGGCGTAGTGCTGGGTGACTATTGCGGTCGCGGCGTAGTGCTAGGTGACTATTGCGGTCGCGGCGTTGTGCTGGGCGACTAGTAAAGTCCTTGGCTCCCACCCTTCGCCCCCCACCAGTGGGCCAATAAGCGCCTGGAATCGGTCGAAGCTCAAGGTTACCTCACTAAGGGGTTTGAATGGGGAAAGCGGCTGCGATAGAGTCGCTTTCCCCTACTGATTTTAGTCTCCTCCAGCCATTTCCACACCGGCAGATAAACGGCGATTGTGAAGCCTGACTGGCAGCTTGCCTATTTAGTCACTTCGTCCTATTCTGCATCCGATTCATTAAGAGCCATCCTGTGGTGACGTTCCGTCGGGATGCATAATATTCAGCAAACCTAACGCTATCCTAGTCGTGATGCACTGGTTGACACTCACGCCGGACCCTTGTTCAAATTAGCACAGCTTTTTTCGTCATTTTCGTTTAGCTATAAGCGAAGTGGTTGAAGGTTTGCCGTCGCACGTGCGAGCCTGTGAGGAACGATGAAAATCTTTTGGCAAGATATACGTTATGGCCTCAGGGTAATGCGCAAGAATCCCGGGTTCATAGCCATTGCTGTTTTTGCGCTGGCCTTGGGTGTGGGAGCCAACACTGCCATCTTCAGTGTTGTGAATGCAATCCTGCTACATCCGATTAATTACGAAAACCCGGACCAGCTCGTGATGGTTTGGGAAAAGGGAGTCAAGCGCGGTTTTGCACAGGTCCCCTCCTCGCTTCCTGCCTTCCTTGATCTGCGGACGAATAATAATTCTTTCGAGGATTTGGGAGCTTTCGCTGACAGTAACTTCAATCTTACAGGTGGCGAGCAGCCGGAACGTGTGATCGCGGTGCGAGTAACTGCCTCTCTTCTTTCGCTGGCTGGTGTTAAGCCTTTGAGAGGTCGACTCTTTCTTTCCGGGGAAGATCAGCCTCAAGCGAGCCGGGTGCTCATATTGAGCCATCACCTTTGGCAGCGGAGCTTCGGCGCTAATGAGAACATAGTGGGCCAGACCGTGGCACTCAATGGTGACAGCTACACGGTAGTCGGCATAATGCCGTCGGATTTCAAATTTCCACCTTCGTTTTCTGCCACCATCGCCTCTTCGCAATACGCTATGCCTACCGCTGATCTCTGGGTGCCCCTCACCGCCGATGCAGTGCTGATGGCGCGTGATAATCGCCCCCTGTTTATGATTGGCCGGCTTAAGCCTGGAGTTACAGCGACAGCTGCGCAGTCCGATTTGAATGTAATCGCCGGTCGCCTGCAAAAGGAATATCCGGCGACGGACGCGGACATGCAAGTCGATGTTATTCCCCTACGGCAACAGATTACCGGGGACATCCGCCTGGCACTGATCGTGCTTTTTGGCGCCGTCGGCTGCGTGTTATTAATTGCCTGCGCCAACGTGGCCAATCTGCTTTTAGCCAAGGCGTCAGGGCGTCAAAAAGAGGTGGCTATTCGCACCGCCCTGGGCGCCACCCGGCTACGCGTCATTCGACAATTATTGACCGAAGGAATGCTGTTGGGCCTTGCCGGGGGATTGCTGGGCTCGTTGCTGGCTATATTGGTTCTGCGCCAGCTAGTGATTTTCAGCCCGGCGAATGTTTCCATCCCGGAGAATATTGGGATCGATTGGCAGGTGCTCGCATTCACTTTGGTGCTGTCCTTGTTCACGTCTTTCGTATTTGGTTTGGCTCCAGCACTGCAAGCGTCCAAGTTGGATCTGAACGAAACGTTGAAAGAAGGCGGGCGAGGCAATTCCGGAGGCTCTAAACAGAATCGCCTGCGCAGCTTGCTGGTCATCACGGAAATCGCAGTGGCACTTGTGCTGCTGATCGCGTCAGGTTTGATGATAAAGAGTTTCCTGCGCTTGCAGAGTGTTAATCCTGGTTTCAATCCTGAGAATTTGATTACGCTCGAAATGCAGTTGCCGGAAAACAAATACTCCGATAAAGACCGGCAGGCACTCTTTCAACAGCAACTGGTCCAACGTATCGCGCAGGTTCCCGGCGTCCAATCCGTGGGGACTGTTGACAATCTCCCTTTCAGCGGCAACGAGTTTAACGTCGGCTATTCAATTGAAGGGCAGCCACCTCTTAATGCTGCCGAAAGACCGCGAGCTTTTCTCCGTAATGTCAGTCCAAACTATTTTGAGGCTATGGGGATCCCTCTACGCAAAGGCCGAGGTTTTGCCGATAGCGACAACGCGAACGCGCCGGCGGCGACGATTATTAATGAAACCGCCGCGCGAAGATTCTGGCCCAACGATGAGCCCCTCGGAAAACGTTTCAAGCGGGGCAAGGTTGATTCCCAAAATCCGTGGTTAACGGTAGTCGGCGTCATCGGCGCCGTGAGTCACTCGTCTCTCCAGGTCGCCTCGCAGCCTGAGGTGTATTTGCCCTTCCAGCAAAATCCAGGATTGAATCTTACTCTGGTCGCCAGAACGAGGTCTGATCCCAAAGCTTTCGCGGGCGCCGTGCGGCGGGAAGTTTCAGCGATCGATAACGACTTACCAGTCTCCAATATTAAGTTTATGGATGAGATCATCGGCAAATCGGTGGCGCAGCCACGCGTCTACGCCTTGCTGCTCGGAATCTTCGCTGGGTTGGCGCTCATTCTGGCGGCAATAGGAATCTATGGGGTAATTTCCTACTCCGTCACCCAACGCACGCATGAAATCGGTATTCGCATGGCACTGGGCGCTCAGACAAAGGATGTCCTGGCCCTGATCATCAAGCAGGGAATGGCTCTGGCGTTCGTGGGTATCTTGTTAGGACTCCTCGTCTCGTTAGCTTTGACGCGTGTTTTGGCCAGCCAACTCTATGGCGTTAGTTCTACTGACCCCGTGACTTATTCAGCGATTTCGGTACTGCTCATGTTTGTGGCGCTGATTGCTTGCTATATTCCCGCCCGGCGCGCAACGAGGGTAGATCCCATGATTGCTGTGCGTTACGAGTAACTTCTGAGGGGGATGGGAACAGCCAGCAAGACTGTTCAGCCGGAGTTGGAACTGTCGTCAGTTCAGTCTTACGTTCATGGATATTAAGCGTCTTCCAAAATCCAAACTGAAGAAGCGGGCCCGCACGGTGGTGTTCATCGTCCTCGGTCTGGCTGCGATTGTCGGAATTACCTTTGGACTCACCAGGCTGAAGCCCGCCGCGCCCACACTTGATCGTTCCACGGCCGTGATTGACACGGTAAAGCGAGGACAAATGGTGCGCGAAGTCAGGGGCATCGGGACGTTAGTGCCGCAGCTGGTACGCTGGGTACCGGCACCCGCAGATGGTCGGGTGGAAAAGATTCCGGTACAAGCCGGGGTAGTAGTCGGATACGACACAGTGATTGCGGAACTCTCGAACCCGAAGATGGAACAGGAAGCGATGGATGCGGAGTTTCAGGTGAAGGCGGCCGAGGCAGACGCTGAAAGCTTGCGGACGCGTTTGGAAAGCGAGTCCATGACGCAGCAGTCGACCATTGCCGGCATCAACGCTGAGTATAGCCAGGCGAAGTTGCAGCTCGACACGGACGAGGTGCTGGGCAAACAGGGCCTGGTGCCCGACATTCTGCTGAAGATTTCTCGCATGCATGTGTCTGATTTGGCGAACCGGTTGAAAGTGGAGCAGCAGCGGCTGGCAGTCGGCGCCAGGTCAGTCAAGGCGCAGATCAACGCGCAACAATCGCGCATCCAGCAGTTTCGGGCCCTCTCCAGGTTGAAGCGAGATCAGGCCACGGGTTTGAAGGTGCTGGCGGGTACCAGCGGAGTACTGCAGGAGGTGTCGGTGCAGGTAGGACAGCAGGTCACACCCGGGTTCAACATCGCACGGGTGGCGGATCCGGCTTCGCTGAAAGCCGAACTGAAGATTGCCGAGACGCAGATCAAGGATGTGAAACTGGGCCAGGCGGTCGCGGTCGACACGCGCAACGGTGTGATCCAGGGAGAGGTGTTACGCATCGATCCGGCAGCACGTGAAGGCACTTTCATAGTTGATGTGGCATTGACCGGTCCCTTGCCGGCAAGTGCGCGGCCTGATCTAAGTGTTGATGGGACGATAGAGTTGGAACGCTTGACTAACGTTTTGTACGTGGGGCGGCCGGCGTTTGGACAGGGGCAACAGACGGTAGGACTTTTTCGCTTAGACCCGGATGGGCAGGGAGCTGTGCGAACGCAGGTGACCCTGGGTCGCAGTTCCGTAAGCACGATAGAGATAGTGAACGGCCTTCGTGAGGGCGATCAAGTGATCTTGTCTGACACGTCGACACTGGATAGCTACAACCGGATCCGTGTGCGTTGAGTTGTCCGACAAACTCTAGGCAGCTCTGAACAAGTACGTTCGACGCGTAGCGTCGGTATGAATTTAGCCCGGCCTTTTCAAGGCCGGGAAGGGTCAACGAGGTGTTCGCGTCGCGTAGCGACGCCTGAAAAGAGAGTTGGGATTCAATCGTCGCTACGCGACGAGAACAGGCAACATACTTGATCCCGGCGTTGAAACGCCGGGCTAAATTCATACCGACGCTACGCGTCGAAGACACGACTGAAGTTTTGTCAAACATTTCGAGGAGAACAATGATGAGTTCAGCCGATCCACTAATTCATCTCGCAGACGTAAAGAAGGTTTTCTACACGGACGAAGTAGAGACCCACGCACTTTCCGGCATTCATCTGGACATTCAGAAAGGCGAATACGTTTCCATTGCCGGTCCTTCGGGCTGCGGCAAATCAACGCTCTTATCGATTCTGGGTTTGCTGGACACACCGAGCGATGGCGAGTACGTGCTGAACGACACGCCGGTGGCGAACCTTTCATTGTCGGAGCGGGCGCGCATTCGCAATCGGGAAGTCGGGTTCATTTTCCAGAGCTTCAACCTGATTGGGGACCTCACTGTGTATGAGAACGTAGAACTGCCGTTGACGTATCGGGGCATGAATTCGGGAGAGAGAAAGAAGCGTGTAACTGAATCGCTGGAAAGCGTGGGCATGGGACATCGCGCCAAGCACTTACCCAGCCAGCTTTCGGGAGGCCAGCAGCAACGGGTGGCGGTAGCGCGCGCCGTGGGCGGCCAGCCGAGCATCTTGCTGGCAGACGAACCCACCGGCAATCTGGATTCAACCAACGGCGAAGCGGTTATGGAACTGTTGCGCGAGCTGCATCGCGGCGGCGCGACGATCTGTATGGTGACGCACGACGCGCGTTACGCTCAGCACGCCGATCGCATAGTGCAACTGTTTGACGGCCTCATCGTTGAAGAAGAAGCGGGAGCCAACCGGCGCGAGGTCCTGGAAGCAAACCGAGAATTGAAACCAAGCGGCTGAAGAGCGGTGGGATAACTCAAGGTCGATCATCTGATTGTCTGTGTGGGGAACCATTGTTCTCTCGCCCTCTCCACAAGCGGAGAGGGGGGAGGTAGTCCGGTACCCCACAACCGAGAAGAGAAAGCTGCGAACTTCAAACGAATTCCAGTCCGTGACAAACTCGCTACCGATAGAAATAACCTCTCCTCCGGTTGGCGGCAAAGGCATTTCAGTTTCGCGAGATATAGTCCAGGGCAATGACTCGAATCAGCGCTCGTTGACGCTTCTATTAACCTGCTGCGGTAAGTTGATAACGTTCGAGTTTGAGTTAGCAGCTACGGCGCGGAAGTCCAAGCTCACCCAAGCACCAAAAGCGCATTGAGATAACTCTCCGAAGAATTTGTTGATTAAACATGGAGACGCCTGGAACGGCCGATAGACGAACACGCCAGCGCCTGCTTGAATCTGCGGTCACCTTGTTGTCCGACCACGGGCTCTCGGGTGAACTTGTGAAAGATGCGTCGAGAATGGCTGGGTGCTCGACTGATCGAGCACGAGTCTTTTTTCAACGCGACGAGGACTTAGTTCTTGCTCTGTACGCAAGGTTAGCCGCCCAACTTGAGGCGCGCGTTGGAGAATTGCCCAATGGTGACCTGGCTGAGCGTTTTCGGAAAATCATGCTTGCGAAGCTCGAGCTGGTGGCCCCGTACCGGCAAGCGTTGGCGGCGTTGCTTGCGACGCTGCTTGATCCGCGTCATGAACTCGGCGCTCTCAGCCCGCAGACAGAAATTATCCGCAACCGTGTGATGAGTGTATTTGCGGCTGTGGTCCTCGGAGCCCGTGATCGGAAAAAGGTGAATGCCGCGGGGCTGACGCGTAGCCTTTATGGTTTGCACCTGGCACTCATGCTGCTGTGGACTCAGGATCAAACCCCAGAGTCGCTGGCTACGCGCGCCGCCATCGATCTCGTTTGTGATCTGCTCTCGCTTTCCGGCCGGCTATCGTGGTTGCCTAATTTTAGAAGCTCGCTCGCCAAGCTCGATGAAATCGCCGCTCCGCTGGTTGAGCCCGCTCCTGACGCGGCGCTCACAGAACTTTCAATTAGAATCTTGCGACAGCTCTTTCGACATAGACGGTTGCTGCCGAATACTGGTCCCTGTGCCGGCGATCCCTGCGAACAATGTCTGGCGTTGCACTTACCTCAGGTTCGACGCTTTGTCGCTGCGGGCGAGGCGATACATTTTTTGTTGCCGGCGTTTCCGGCAAAATCGCCGAGCCCGAAAAAGGTTTTGGGCCGACTGCCGGATATGGCAGAAGAGTTGGCACTGGGATACCTGGAGCGGGTTTGCGATGAGATCAGAGAGCTATATCCACCGGGCGCACGGATCACGATCTGTTCCGATGGCCGGGTATTCAGCGATCTTGTTGGCGTGTTGGACGAAGACGTGACCCGCTACGCACAAGAAATTGATGACTTGTGCAGGCGCATTGGCGCCACGTCGCTTGATGTCTTTCGTATGGAAGATCTATTTGAGATCGACGATCACGAGCGCATGCGCGAGCAACTGCGTCTTCACTATGCCGACAAGCTCGAGGCGATCGAGGAACGGGTCCATACATACGAGCATCACCAAATGCTTTTTAATGGAATTCAGCGGTTTCTTTTTGAAGACCGGGTCGCCATTGAAACTGAGAAGAGTCGCACTCAAGTACGAAACGAATGCAAGCAGCGCACGTACCGGGTAATACAACGGAGCGATGCCTGGGGACGACTGCTTAGCGATTGCTTCCCGGCATCGCTACGACTCTCCATTCATCCGCAAAGTCCTCACTCAGAAAAGATCGGAATCCTGCTGGGCGATGCCGATGACACGTGGCTGACGCCTTGGCATGGAGTTGCTATCAGGCTTAATGGAAAGTTTCGGCTGATGCCTCGTCATGAAGCGGAGTCGCTCGGAGCACACGTGGTCATGGCGCTGGGCCGTCCCAGTTATTATCAAATTGGCGAGGCCAAATGAACGGAGAGACAGTGCGTGCAGGCCGGGATCGGTACCTGACAGAAAACTCGTTAAGCACTGAGAGCTATACTGCTCGGCGCTTTCCAATCTACCTTGGCAAGCGCCCTGTCTATGTGCCTAATCCGGGTTTTCTTCCATGGCATGATCTTCATCATGTGGTTACGGATTATCGCACCGGTTTGATCGGCGAAGCAGAAATTAGCGCGTATGAGCTGCGGGCGGGATGCGGTTCGTTTATGGTGTTTATTCTCTGTGTGGGCGCTATTCTGATAACGATGTTCGTTGCCCCGCGACGAGTCTGGCGGGCCTGGAAGCACGCTAAAGGTGCGCGCACTCTCTATCACACCCAGGTACCATATGAGGATTTGTTGGAGATGACTGTAACTGAGCTGCGAGAGTCCCTGGGGCTTCCCCGCGAGGGTTGTGGATAGTGAGCGCTTACATGCGAGAACTACGATGACAGACTGGAAGCTTGAGCAACTGAAACCTTTTGGCCTGGTTGTTGAATCTCAGCACCAGGGTGCTGATCTGCAAGCGATCCCCGTTACAGTCTTGAAGCGGTGGGTCGGCGATCATCGGGTAGTTATTTTGCGAGCTTTCGCTGCGCTCACCGGAGCCGAGTTTCCAGAGTTCTGTTCAGGCCTGGGCCAAATTCTGGAATGGGACTTCGGGACCGTTAACGATTTGCGTGTTCAAGCGGATGCTCAGAATTATTTGTATACGAACCGCGAGGTCCCGTTTCATTGGGACGGCGCCTTTGTCGGTCGCATTCCGCGCTACATCTTTTTTCACTGCGATGTCGCCCCCGCACCAGGGGACGGAGGCGAGACTGTCTTCTGTGACACGATTCGTTTGCTGGAACGCGCGCCACCTGAACGACGCGAGATCTGGGAACAGATAACCATTACCTATGTGACGGAAAAGATTGTTCATTACGGCGGCAGCTTCACCTCACCAATGATTGCCCGCCATCCTTTTAGCGGTGAAACGGTGTTGCGCTTTGCTGAGCCCGTGGTTGATTTAAATCCCGTGCAGCTTGAGATCAAAGGGCTTGCAGAGCAGGCGCAGGTCGCGTTCCTCGAGGACATGCACGCGCGGTTGAATGACGATAATGTTTGTTATCGTCACGAATGGAAGAAGGGCGATGTGGTTATCGCCGACAACTCTGTGCTTCTACACGGGCGGCGCGCGTTCGCGGCAAGTGCCGAGCGACAAATCCGCCGTGTCAACATTCTCTAGACTTGGCGGCACCCGTTTGAGGAAGCCCGACGATGCAGAATAAGCTGCGCTATCTGCTTTACATGCTGCGCATCAGGCGCGTGGAGTTTCGCATTGCGGAAATTCCGATCCTGGTTATTCCGATCCTGTTGTTGATTCACGACACTTCGGTTCTCAAGACTTTCAGTTTCTGGGAAGGCATCTTCATTTTCTTTTTGCTCTTTGCTTTCGGAGACATGATTAATTGCCTCGCGGATCGTGATCTGGATGCCGTTTACAAACCACACCTGTCTGAAGCCGTCTACGGATTGGGAGTTGGCTTTGTAAAATTCCAGGTGGCGGCCACCGCTGTTATTGCACTCGCATTAACGGCTCATCTTTCGTGGCAATTACATCGCTGGATACTCCTCCCATTAGTGGCGACTGGTCTCGTGTTGGGCGCCGGCTACTCGGTGAAACCAATCCAATTCAAAGGGCGAGGATTGGCCCAACTGGCTTGCTTATGGCTGATTATTTTCGTTGGACCAATGCTTTTTATCAGTCTGCTGGTTAGTACTGTCCCTTCGCCGGCGCTACTTGTATTTGCTGCGGCATTTGGGGCAATGCAGATGGGGATCATTTTAGTCAACACTGCTGAGGATTATCCTGAAGACCTCGAGGCACAGATCAAAACAACAATCGTGGCGCTTGGTCTAAAGCGGGGAATCAACCTGGCGTTCTGGTTAACTGCCGCAGGCGCTCTCAGTCTGGTGGCGACACTGGCAATTATGTTTCGTCAAAGAAGTGTACAACCGATCTGGCTACTGGCGATGTCACCGGCAGTAATCGCTTGCGTCTATGTTCTGACCGATATCCGGAGACTGAAGCGGACAATCGCGAACCAAAATCTCAATGCCGCAATTCAAACGGTAAAACATGCGGCGAAGAAAGTCCCTGTCTGGCTAACTGTTGTTGCCTGGTCGATGGTCGGTGCTTCATATGCGCTTTTCATCGCCAGCAGTGGAAGTTAATACATCAATTTCTGGGCGCACGTAAGTCATACTATCTGCCTGGTCACAACGGGAAGGGGCAGGAGAGCGTTTGGAGAATGCCTGCCGAGTGGCGAGTGAATCAGGCGCTGGCGCTAAGTTGATAACGTTCGAGTTTGAGGTAGAGGCCGCGGCGAGTTAGACCGAGTTCCCGGGCGGCGCGTGAGATATTGCCGCCATGTTTGCGTAGGGCATCGGCAATCATGCGGCGCTCAACGTCGGCCAGGGCATCGGCCAACGTAAGGTTCTGCAAAGCGCTCGCCGGCATGGAAGCGAGGGTTGAAACCGTCGAACTTGGGGTAGCAGGAGCAGAGGTTTTCTTGAGTTCAGGAGAAAGCTGATCGGGAGTTAGCACCGCGCCATCTTCGGCGCGTGCGACCACTCGTTGGATTTCATTACAAAGCTGACGGACGTTGCCGGGCCAGTCGCTCACCATCAAAAGGTCCACAGCCTGTGGAGTGATTTGAATGTCTTTGCGGCCGAATTTTGCGGAGTAGTGATTGATGTAGTAGTTAACAATAGTCGGAATCTCGGATCGACGTTCGCGCAAGGGCGGCACACGTAACCGAATCACATTCAGCCGGTAATAAAGATCCTCTCGAAATCGGCTCTGGGCCACCATCTCTTCCAGGTCAGTATTCGTGGCGGCGATTATTCTTACATCCACTTTAAGCGGGCGCTGCTCACCCAGAGGTTGGATTTCACCTTCCTGCAGAAATCGCAAAAGCTTTGGTTGCAGGTCGAGAGGAAGATCCCCGATTTCATCGAGGAAGAGTGTTCCACCGGCAGCGGTGCGAATTACACCGGCTGAATCCGTCACAGCGCCGGTGAAGGCGCCTCGACGGTAGCCAAACAAATAACCTTCGGAAAGTTCCTTGGGGACTGCGGTGCAGTTGAAAGGGACGAATACTTTCGCACGACGGGACGACAGCGCGTGGATCGCTCGAGCCACTAACTCCTTGCCCGTGCCCGATTCTCCTGTGACCAAAACAGTTACGTCTGAAGACCTAATCTTGTGAACTTCTTCTACGAGTTTGGTCATCGCCGGACTGGAGTGAATGAAGCCAGGCATGAGGCTCGCTCCAGCAAGGTCGTCGGGCTGTTGTATGTGCGAGCCCTTCCGAGAGCCGGCTCTTAATGCACAAACGTCCATACCAAGTTCAGCTACGCGTATCAACGGGTCTAACGAGAGCCCGCCGGGCAGCTTCGCGCGGCTGCGAGGTGAGATATAAAGAATTGCTGATGGAGCATGGGACGACCCCAGCTTTAAGATGGCTGCATCGTGCTTCTTCGCGTAGGCTGCCTTCGTCTCATCATCGCTGAGCTCATCCAGGTCCACTGCAATTTGGGCGCTTTCAGCCGGTGTGCAGCCATGCGCAATCACGACCCGGCTTCGATTGTGTTCGCTCTGCTCCGTGATCACAACCCGCTTCGCATTAGTTTCCTGTCGCATGATGGCTGCGAGCTCGCGCAGCAGGAGTTCTCTTGACGTCACAGCTTCGGCGAGTCGGAGCGTGAGCAATTGAGTTAAAGCTGACTGCTCCTCGCTTCTTTCGGGCGCCGAGTGATCCAGGTTGGCAAGCACCGCTTCTGCTCGCGCCTGATCAAGCTTTGCCCCTAGTTCGCGAAAGGCGTTTACCGCTCGCGAAAGATGTTCGATCGCCCGGCTGGGCTGGCTGGAAGCGTACGCACGCCCGAGTTCCGTGTGAGCGCGTGCGGCGCGATATCGATCGCCGAGCATGTCGAAAATAGAGACGCTGCTGCCAAAATGTTGTGCCGCCGAGGGAAAATCGGATTGCTGCATTGCCAGCATGCCGAAGAGTCGGTGCGACTCTCCCGCAAAGCTGAGGTCGGTAGTAGATTCGGTTGTTTCTCCGGAGACCTTGGCTAGCTGCGCGGAACATTTAGCGGTATCACCGTTGTGCAGATGTGCTTCCGCCAGAATCAGGCGCGACTCACAGATGGCCTGGCGGTCACCCATGCCTTCGGCAAGAGCAAGCGCCTCTTCTGCCTTCGCGAGCACCTTTACATGATCCTCCATAGCGAGGTAACAGCGGGCCAATGTTCTGAGCGCCTGGCAGGCATACCACTTATTGCTGTCGTCGGTAGCGAGGGCGACCGCACGTTCAAGGTAGTCTTTGGCCTCGTCAAGCTCGCCGCGCAGCATTAGTAACTCGCCAAGCGAATCCAGAATCATCGGCACTTTTTCGGCGCGTTCGTCTGCTTCAGAAGCCAGGGCCAAAGCGCGCTCCAAAGCTTCCTGCGCTCTCCCCCACTGACCAATCAAGATCAGATTAATACCGAGATTGTTATAACCATTTGCGGCGCTCCCTTTATGATCCGTGCGCTCGTAGTAAGAAATTGCTTTCTCAAGATAGCGAATGCCTTCCTGGGGCCGTTTTAGGAACCAGCATGCGCCCGCCATGTTGGAGTAGATTCTTCCCAGCGTGTAACTGGCTGGATGATCGCCGATGAGCTTCAGGGCTTGCTGGAGATTTTCGAGACATGCTTCGTAGTGGCCTTCCTGCAAGTCCGCTAGAGAGAGCCCAAAATACGCTTCGGCAAGACCGCGCCATTCGCCGGTTTGGCGGAAAAGCTCCAGGGCCCGTTGGGCGTAGTCGCGGGCAATCGGGTATTCATTAATACTGCGATAGACGCGGGCCAACGCGGCATAGAGGGGACCGTTATTTTGTTCCGAGTCAGCTTCGGAAAACTCGCGCAAGGCGCCTTTGAGAATTGAAATTGCTTTGGGGTGATCGCCGTTGTAGTTGTATGCGAGTCCAATCTGAACCTTCAGTAATTGGATGGCCTGCTGATCGAGCTTTGCTCGCGATTCCGGGGATTCATACATCGCTACCGCGGCGAGCGATTCCCGATACTGACCCTGCATCTCCAGAGCCGTGGATAGAGCACAACGTGCCAGGGCCAGGATCGAAGGACTGTTACGGCCGTTGGTGATAAGAGAAGCAATCCGCGACCTTGCTTCCGCGGATAGACCCTGATCAAGGAGTGAACGAACTTCGTCTAATTCCTGCAGCAGGCTATCGTTAGACGGGTGACCCGGACGCGAACGTGAGTGCAAGCGCACACGAGCGTCGGCCAAATCGACCACACCTTTACCGCTTGAGGATTCTTCCGGCGCCGGGCTGCCAGCCCCGGAACTTGCATTCTTAGCCATGTAATCCTTTATAAGACTGTCAATTCCTAGTGCTTTTCAAACTGCACTTCGATTGTGTCAAGCGGGAGGTTGGGTGCGGCGGCATTCCCCACGTGGCCGTGCGCCCTGTTAAGTACTAACAGCGTAGAATTTAACACATGCAACAAAAGGCGTCCACCTCGGTTTTTTTCAGTTTGGCTTGGAAAAAACTAATATTGCATCACTAACAGGCCGCTCCCCGGTTTGGTCGGACGGACGGTTTACAAGCTTCTCGCGGACCACCATCGCGGACGAACCCCCGCCGTCGAGATTAATCGCTTCAACTGCGCCAAACTCCAGTAAGAGGTCCGCCAGCATGTTGAGTGACATTCCCGCACTTACGCCTGGCTGTCTTCCATCCACCGTGAGAAGCAAAAGCTTTCCGGATCCCAGTTTGGCAATGGCCGTCCTCGGGTGGCGATCGGTGCGGAATGCGGGGCTCATTTTCTCTTGCTTGTCGGTAATGTCGACCTTACCCGCCTTGATGAGTTGCGGTCCGGCACCGAGGATGCTGTAACAGCGATGCCACTTCTCCTCTTCAATGCGTCCCACATTAGGCTCGAGCGAACTCAAACGCCAGGTGAATATTACCTTCGAGCCTTTGCGGAGGTGTTTCTTTACCCATTGGCGCGCCTCACCAACAGCAGAAATAACGTAGCCATCGGAAGGAATGCGCGAGCTGCCCTTTAGATCACTTACGGCTACAACTCTATTTCTTCGCACTACTACTTCAACTCCATCAGGATTGGTCAAACTAGTGCGATGAAATTCAGGCGTAAAGACGATGAGTTCGTCATGGGAAAGAGGTCTATTCAAGCCCTTCACGCTGTGTTTTGTTCGGCCGACTGAGATTTGGCCTGAAAACCTTAAGTGGCCAAACACGACCTCAGTGTTATTTCCAGAGCTTATCAGTCCGATATCGGCCCGATCATTGTTAGGCTCACTGATCAGCTTGCCTTCGAGAAGCAACAATCCAATGGATTCGCCTCGATAGGTGCCCGTCGTTCTGAAGTATCCCCCATTTATTGCGGCTGTGGCTCGATATCTCGTTGCCATAGAACTCACGGTTTCCAGGCCGACACCCTCGTCGAGCGCATGTACTATCTTCAGCGTGGTCCGGCTGGGATCAATTCTCAGGACATTTATGAACCACGGACCGGTCAACTCGTCCTTCGACGCCTGCCCGCTGCTGATCTGTCCCTGTTCAATTCCCGGCGAGATTTCGTGAAAGCTTAGGGACTCTGTGAAGCGAAGACCGGAGGAAGTTTGAGCGTCTGTTGTTTGTAGCAGTGACTGCGAGGCGCCGACTGCAAACAGAAGAACCAGCGCCAGTGCGGCCAGGGATTTAGAATAATTGCGTGCCGGGAAAAGACCTTCCTGGGATGTTTGTGCTGTCTTCAAGTTGTGTTCTCCATTGAGTTTATTTCCAGGCGGCGACCTCATGGGGAGGCTTTCCAAAGCGTCAGAGCCAACGATATCAACAGATTAAAAGAAAGGCGTCATAGTCCGTACCTTGACACCCTTTTAGGATGGCCGCTATCATCTCCGTTTCCGTCGTCGACAGGAAACTTCGCCTAGTGCTCTATGTTTGAGTCCTTATCTGACAAGCTTAAACGGACTCTGAAGAATCTGCGCGGCGAAGGCGTGCTGACGAAGGAGCACGTTGACGCGGCGCTGCGTGAAATCCGTCTTGCGCTCCTTGAAGCCGACGTCAATTATAAGGTCGCAAAAGACTTTATAGCCTCTGTCAAGGAAAAGGCTGAGGGACAGCAGGTTTGGCAAGAACTTAAGCCTTCTGAGCAGGTCGTCAAGATAGTCTATGACGAGCTGGTTGATTTACTCGGGGGCCAGTCATCACGGCTGGTATTTACAAAGCAGATCCCGAACGTGGTCATGATCGTGGGTCTGCAAGGCTCCGGTAAGACCACTTCAACCGGAAAGATCGCGCGCTGGCTTGCGGCCAACCAGGATCGTAAGCCATTACTGGTTTCGGTAGACGTTTACCGACCCGCCGCTCGCGAACAACTCAACGTTATTGCCAGGGCGACTGGCCAACAGATCTTTGAACATGCCGAAACGAACGATCCGCTGACGCTGGTGCGCGGAGCTGTCAAGCACGCCCAACAAACAGGCTTCGACACGTTACTTATTGATACTGCGGGGCGCTTACACATCGACGATGAGTTGATGGAGGAGCTGGTCAGTATCAAAGCCGAAACGCATCCTGTTGAAATTCTGTTCGTTGCTGACGCGATGACTGGCCAGGACGCAGTCCGGTCCGCAGAAGAGTTTCACAAGCGCATAGGTATTACCGGTGTAATTCTGACGAAGATGGACGGCGACGCTCGCGGTGGCGCGGCCCTTTCCATCAAGCAGGTCATAGGTCAGCCGGTAAAGTTCGTCGGTGTCGGCGAAAAGTATGACGCGCTGGAACCCTTCTATCCTGACCGAGTGGCCCAGCGAATCCTCGGGATGGGCGATGTTTTGTCGCTCATCGAAGAGGTGCAGTCGAAGGTCGATCAATCCGAAGCTGAGGAGCAGTTAAAGAAGCTTCAGAAAAATGAGTTTACCCTCGATGACTTTCGCTCGCAGCTTCGTCAGGTAAAGAAACTTGGCTCTTTCTCAAAGATCATGAAGCTTCTTCCCGACCAGCTTCTCGGCGGTATCGGCATGCCGCAGATGGATGAAGAGCAGACGAAGGAGATGGAGAAGGAGCTGAAGCGCACCGAGTCGATCATTGACTCAATGACCAGCGAGGAGCGAACGGATCATAAGATTCTGAATGCCAATCGGCGGCGCAGAATAGCGCGTGGATCGGGAACGACAGTAGCCGAGGTGAACAAGCTCATCAAGCAATACACCGAGATGCGCCAGATGATGAGGCAGCTTTCAACCTCGGGTATGTTTGGAGGTAGCGGCCTAAAAGGCAAGATGATGCGGCGCTTGACCGGTATTCCGGAGATGGGGTTGGGCGGTCTTGAAGGGAATGGCGATGACATGCCTTCCTTAGCTTCGTTAACAGCGCCGGCTGGACCATCGAGAAAAAAGCTTAAGAAGAAACGAAAGAAGAAACGACGTTAGCAAAAGTGATGATTGATGAGTGATTATGATTGATGATTGATGAATAAGATAGCGTTTATGAATCTGAGATCTCAGATCTCAAGTTTGAAATCTTAAGAATTGATGAGTTAGTTTGAAAAGTTAGTTAGCTAAACGGAGGTAATGATTTGTTAGCAATTAAACTCATGCGCACGGGCGCCAAGAAGAGACCTTCATACCGGATTATTGTGAAGGAGAAACAATCAAAGCGCGATGGTGCCTATCTCGAAAATATCGGCACCTACAATCCCACGAGGGAGCCCGCTGAGATTAAGTTGGACATGGACCGCGTTCGTTATTGGATCGGAAAGGGCGCCCAGCCGACTGACACAGTGAGTCAACTGATCAAGATTGGTGGGAAACAGCAACCGGCGGTTGAAGCCGAAGTCTAATGATGTGCCGGTAGCATCGAAGATATGAGAGAAGCCGTCGAAATGGTGGTTAAGTCGTTGGTTGACGACGTTGAAGCAGTCGACGTGCGCGAAGTTGATCAACAGGGCGCAACTCTTATTGAAGTTCGTGTAGCTCCGGCTGACATGGGAAAGGTAATAGGCAGGCAGGGACGGACTATCCGCGCGTTGCGCTCTTTGGCTTATGCCGCAAGTCTGAAAAAGAGACGCCGCTTCGTCCTTGAAATTGTGGAATGAATTCGCCAGGCGAGGAAAGCCGCGAGGAACTGATCATGGTTGCTCGCACTGTCAAGACGCGAGGCCTAAAAGGCGAGTTAGTAGCTGAGCTTTTGACAGACTTTCCGGAACGATTCGAGCGCATCTCTGAGCTGCAGGGCATCGGGCCGAACGGTGAACTCAAGCAACTCACCCTCGAGGGCTATTGGTTTCAGAACCATCGAGTGGTGCTCAAGTTTTCAGGTTTCGACAGCATCGAATCGGCAAAAACTCTCGTAGGTTACGAATTAGGGCTTCCAGAGTCGGAACGCGTCCAACTTTCTGCCGGCGAGTTTTACGATTGGGAGTTGAAAGGGTGTTCGGTTGAGATTGAACACGGAGCAGCGATTGGCAATGTGCGCGAGGTTATGAGAACCGGTGGTGTTGAGTTACTTGTCGTGGAAGACGAGACCCGGCGCGAACATTTGATACCTATGGCGCAGTCGATTGTAGTTGAAATTGATCTTTCGCGCAGGAAGATCTTAATCGATCCACCCGATGGGTTGTTGGATTTGTAGTTTCTTTGAAATTCATTGTGTTACGCTGCGATATCATAACGATCTTTCCAGAGTTTTTTCGCGAGGCGTTTGATTACGGGATTATCCGAAGGGCTCGAGCGGCTGGCCTGGTTGAGACCCTGGCCCACGACTTGCGCAAGTGGACGAGCGACAAACATCATGTCGTTGACGATCGCCCATTCGGTGGCGGTGAGGGCATGGTACTCAAAGCCGAACCGATCTTTGCCGCAGTCAGAGATGTAACCGGTTACCACAGTCGCGAAGATTATTCGCCGCAGACGCGCGTAATTCTTCTATCACCTCAGGGTCGAGTGTTTACGCAGGAACTTGCGGTTGATCTTTCACAGAATGCTTCGCAGATTGTTTTGATCTGCGGTCGCTACGAGGGTGTTGACGAACGCGTTTGTGAGGCTCTCGCTACGGACGAAATCTCAATCGGCGATTATGTATTGTCGGGTGGCGAGCCGGCGGCTACGGTGATGATTGACGCGATTGTGCGGTTATTACCGGGAGCGCTTGGCAATCAGAACTCGACGATGAACGAATCGTTTTCGGAAGACTTGCTGGATCATCCGCAGTATACGCGTCCCACGGAAGTTTTGGGATTGAGAGTTCCGGACGTTTTGTTGACAGGTAATCATGCAGAGATTGCGCGCTGGCGCCGCGAAGCTGCTCTAAAGAAGACGCAGCAGAATCGCCCCGATCTCTTGAAGTAATTGTTTGTTAGAGTTTCACCGGTGCGGCAAGCGAACGCTTGAACTCTGACTTTTCGGATATTAGTGCTGGAGTAATGAGATGAACAGATTAGATAGTATTGAACAAACCCAACTGCGCAAGAATATTCCTGAGTTCCAACCGGGCGATACAGTACGCGTGCATGTTCGCATCAAGGAATCTGAGACCAAGGAGCGTTTGCAGGCGTTTGAAGGCGTCGTCATCGCTCGCAAACATGGTGGCTCAAGAGAAACAATTACGGTGCGTAAGACGAGCTTTGGTGTCGGTGTTGAAAGAATCTTTCCGCTCCACGCAACTATTGTCGACCATATTGATGTAGTAAAACGGGGCCGGGTGCGGCGCGCCAAACTTTATTATCTGCGTGGGCTGCGTGGGAAAGCTGCGCGCATTCGTGAGCGCGACACGCGTGGCCATCAGGGAGGAGAGACTCAAGCTTCTGCCGCGGCGAAGAAGTAGAACTTCGGCGTCATCTTGTGAACAGATGCCTTTTGTTATTGCTCTTGTACCCAAGCTTGAATTGTCAAACTACAGACCTGATCCGTGTGCTCGATTGCTCGGTTCCTGAACATAACTTCCTTACCGGATGACTTCATTACTCTGAGCCAGGGGAGCCGGCGATTTGCGTATAGCAATTGACGCCCACTCTGTTGGGACTGAACTTGGCGGGAACGAGAGCTATGCGACGAATCTGATTGAAGCGCTCGCTGAGATTGACTCGACCAATGATTACACGCTGTATGTCACCAGGCGAGAGGCTTTAGAACGTTTCAACAATAGGTGGCCAAACTTTACAGTTCGCGCTACGCTGCCCCATACTCCTCTTATTCGTATTCCGCTCGCCCTAAGCGCTGAGTTACGAAAGAACCCGGTCGATGTTTTGCACGTTCAGTTTACCGCCCCGCTAGTTGCTCCTTGTCCCGTAGTCGTCTCCATTCACGACCTTGCGTTTGAACATTTACCGCGGACTTTCAAACGCAGAAGCTCAATGCAGTTACGTTTGACCGTTCGGCATACGGCCAGAAGGGCAGCGCACATTATTACCGTCTCAGAGTATTCGCGGCGCGACATTATGCAGACTTACGGTATTGCGCCGCACCGGATTACCGTCACGCCCCCGGCTGCATCTGCCTCGTTCGCTCCCGTGACCGACGAGATAGAGTTGGCGCGAGTACGGAATCTTTATGGCATCGAGGGCGACTACATTCTGAACGTTGGCTCGATTCAACCCCGGAAGAACTTGAGTCGCCTAATTGCGGCTTACTCACGCTTGCGCTGTGCCCAACCAGAGGCTAAGCTCCCTCAACTTGTCTTAGCTGGAAAATGTGCTTGGTTGTATAGTGAAACACTCCGGACCATCAAGCAACTGGAACTCAGTAATTCTGTGATTCTGACTGGCTATGTCCCCGAAGCACATCTGCCGGCACTGTACTCGGGAGCGCTTTGTTTTGTTTACCCCTCATATTTCGAAGGATTCGGCTTGCCACCGCTTGAGGCGATGAAGTGTGGGGCGGCAGTGATTGTTGGCAACAAGACGAGCCTTCCGGAAGTAGTCGGTGATGCTGCTCTGCTGGTCGATCCATTTAATGTAGATGACATTGCCTCTGCAATGGAAAAGCTAATGGTAGATTCAAGTTTGCGGTCCCACCTTCGCTCGAAGGCCCTGGAGCAGGCCAAGCTTTTTGACTGGCGAGAAACTGCTCGCAAGACCCTGGCTGTTTACAAGAAAGCTGCGGACTTGGGGAGCAGTTAACGATTCATGTACGTGAGTAGGTAAGGATCGATTTCAGGCTTATGCGCATCGCTATTCTCGGAACGCGCGGCATACCGGCCAGCTACGGAGGTTTCGAAACCTTCGCCGAACACCTATCGACCAGACTTGTTGCCCGCGGTCACGAGGTTACAGTTTATTGCCGCGCCCACTATGTTTCGCCTCGCCAGCTGGAATACCATGGGGTTCGGCTGCAGGTGCTCCCAACCATCCGCCACAAATACTTAGACACAGTTGTTCACGCCTTCCTATCTGCAGTACATGCTGTGCCGTCTCGATTTGACGTCGCACTCATCTGCAATGCGGCCAACGCCCCCTTCATACCCATACTCAGACTCACAGGAACGCCGGTGGCGATTAATGTCGACGGGCTTGAACACAAACGGAAAAAGTGGGGCTGGTTAGGAAGGTACTACTATTTGCTTGCCGAGCGTTTGTCTACAGTTTTTCCAAACGTGACGATAACGGACGCACAGGTTATTCACGATTATTATCTTGCTCGTTACAACGCCTCATCGAAGATGATTGCCTACGGTGCGGAAGTTGAACGTCGTCAGGATCGCCCGGCGGTGCGGAGGTGGCGAACCGAACCTAATCGTTACGTTCTGTACGTCTCACGGCTTGAGCCCGAGAACAATGCGCATCTTGTCATCGCAGCCTTCAAGAGGGTGCGGACCGCATATCGCTTATTAATCGTCGGGGATGCACCCTACGCTCGCGATTACATTAATGACTTGAAAGCGCTCGCGCGCGGCGACAAACGAATCATTTTCACTGGGTTCGTTTTTGGTCAGGACTACCGGGCCCTCCAGCAGAATGCCTATTGTTACGTGCACGCAACGGAGGTTGGAGGAACACATCCAGCGCTTCTGGAGGCAATGGGTTACGGCAACTGCGTATTGACGCTTGCCACTCCCGAAAATCTTGAGGCCATAGGAGAGGCAGGAATAGCCTATGCGGACGAGTCAGATCTAGCTGAAAAACTGCAACGCGTTTTGCGGGATGGCTCCCTGGTGCAGAGTTATCGCCACCGAGCTCAAGTTCGGGTACAACGATACTATGACTGGGATCGGATTGTTGACCAGTATGAAAAGCTGTTTGCCGAAATGGTGGGTGGTAGCTTGAACCTCGATCCGGAAACGGAAGCTGGGTCGGTGCTTCAAACAAACGAGGTCGCAGTTTCGAAGAAGTAGTCGATGAACTTGTGTAAAAAGAGATGTGCCCCGCTAATCAACTAAGATTGGCGGGGCAACTTTCCGGCAGGTTCGGGTAGATCGGGTGGCGGTGGCAAAGAACTGAGAATCGTCACTTACGGCCGATTCCGTGAAACCAGGCGGTGCGGTTTTGCGGGTGAGATAATGCCTCGCGGCTTGATAAAGAAGTAAGACCGCGTTCCCTTTGATTAGCACCTTTTCAATTGAACGATGATGTTCAGTGTGAAATTATACCGAACAACCGTGACGTGTCAAGCACAATTTAACCATTTCGGAAAACTTTCGTAACATCTCCATTCCTAATTGGTCAAAGTAAGGAACGATTTCTTGGAGATTGGATCACTCACCCGAACGGGCGCTTGAGAGACGGAGTGCCTGTCGGCGCGCCGACTCAGACACATTTCGATTTTGGGAGAGGTGTTTTAGATCCTTGGTGCGAATGCGAGGAAGGGTGCTAATAACGGTGGGAAGTGGGGTACGGGGATTACGAACAAGATTGTGAATAATGGCATACGAACGTGCCCAGGCGCGATTGAGGGCGATAAGGCGGAGCACTTCATCGGCCACGGTTCTCATGGATGCGATATTTTCCACCTCCTGATCAGTCACGCGAGGATTCTTGATCACGGCCGTTGCCACAACCCTATTGGAATCGCGGATCAATATGCTGCGGGCTTCTCGATCGCCTTTCATCGCCAGTTTTACACGATCCTTGGCATTCATGAACATAATGCGCTTGATCAGAGATACCCGCTCGGCCGGGACCTCTCCCATTTCGATTCGCTCATATTCAATTATGCGCTTGAAGTTGGCAGCGTGCTCCTCTGGCGTCTCCGCCGTAAGGTCCTCATATCGTTCCGAAGGTAGCCAGGATGTGTCGAGTTCAGCGTCTGAAACCTCGATATGTTCCGCAATCAGCCAGGCATCTTCGACGCTCAAGCCTCCGGCCAGATCGGCACCTTCAAAGAACTCTGCCGCGGCGCTTTGGCCCCGTGCCCTAAGCTCTTGTGCAATCTGCTGAGCGCCACGTTCCTTTTCAAAAAACTCCTGCTTGGTCTCTCGGGCGCGGCGTTCTGCTTCTGCAGAGCGTGCTGGATTCGCCAGGATTGCGTCAATGATCTCAGGGAATCGCACCAGCCTTTGCTGATTAGTGGCGATCAGTTCCAGCAGCGCAACATCTGGGGTCGATAATGCCAAACTTGCAACAGCGCCATCGGGCGTTTTGTTATTGAGAATTACGGCTTCATGAATCTGCCGGTTACCTTTTGAAAGCGTTGCCAGGTAGTCCAGTACAGCCCCAGCCGTTTCATCGCTTTTGGCGGCGGCCAACAAGTCTTCTGAATCTTGAGAATCAAGCGCTTCTATCGCAGCTTCGGCGATTTCAGGTTCTTCCCATGTCCGAAGGGCAACCAGCACTTCCAGAAGATCTGCCTGAGGCAGGGGCAACAGTCCGCTTGCCGCGGCGAGTCTCGCTTGGTGGGGAGCGGTGCCATCGAGGATGGCCCGAACAGCGGGATTCGTTGATGCAGTAATACTCATTCAGGAAAAACTGGCGAACACAAGGTCATCACAAGGGTTCAGAGTTTACTCTAAATACTTCCGGCGGTGCGAAGCTTTGGCAGGCGGAGTTGACCGGATGACTTCCTTAAGGAACTTGAAGCTAGAATACCGTTCTCGGGATATAGGGTTTAGCGTTGTCCTTCTTGAACTCATACACAAATGTTGCAAACTGCGATGCGGGTTCGCCGTTCCTAATCGCAGGTTGGAACTTAATCTGTCGCGCCGCTTCCATGGCCGACTCTGTCAAACCGTGACTCAAGGACTTGATTGGAAAAACATTTCGGACCGTGCCATCAGAGGCTAGCACCACCCGGAGCCGGACTTCGCCTCGGGTTTTATCGGCACGAGCCCCTGCCGTATAAGTTGCCGCAGGTGAATCGATGACGCGCGTGCGCCTCTGCACTTCGCCATCGCCGAAAACGGTGCGTTGATCGGGACTGCTCACTGGCTGCGAATAAAGACGCAAAGTCTCCAGACGCTCGCGCCAAATTTCGGAATTCGCAGGAATCAGTTTTAAGATCTCTTCAACAGTTGTGGCCGCCTCCGCGAAACGCCTGGCGAGTCGATCCTGCCATGCGCGCAGAACCACACGATACGCATCAGGAAAATCCACGTGGGATGGGGGCGCGGCGATCTCTTTTTCGATCGCGGCGTACTGTGATGTTAGTTTCGCTTCAAGTTGTTCAAGAGAGTTTTGCGAAACTGCGGCAGGGACCCGCAATCCGAAGAATGCGAGATTCACCAGTAGAAAAGCCAGTAGGCGGTGAGAAGTTAAAGCGTTGCTCATTGTTCCTACTCCAATAAAACTGGTACCTACGCTCCGTGACACTTCTTATATTTTTTGCCTGAACCGCATGGACAAGGCTCATTGCGACCAACTTTTGGTTGATCGCGAACCACGGTCTTGACCTTTCCTGCTTCTTCCCCAGCAGCGGCGGCGCCCTGATTCGGTCCGGTAAATGTCATTGGACTAGGACGCCGCGGCAAACGTCGTTGACGCAGGGCTTCGGGTGGTTCTTCCGAAACAATATGAA
Organism: Pyrinomonadaceae bacterium; assembly: GCA_051004635.1. Taxonomy (GTDB): domain Bacteria; phylum Acidobacteriota; class Blastocatellia; order Pyrinomonadales; family Pyrinomonadaceae; genus PSRF01. Next base: position 117,672 of record JBPCKD010000108.1, on the reverse strand, counting down.
GGTTGAACAGCGATCGAATCGTAGTCGTGTCAATGCGGTCCAGCATTTCCTGAAACATGTCGAAGCTTTGCTTTTTGTATTCGACCAGCGGATCCTTCTGCCCATAGCCCACCAAACCGATTCCCTGCTTTAGATGGTCGAGCGACAGCAGGTGGTCCTTCCATTGTGCATCGATGATGTTGAGCATAATGATGCGTTCATACGTGCGCATCGCTTCGGGGCCGATCTGCTGTTCTTTGGCGGCATACTTAACCTTAAGCTTCTCCCAAACGGTTTCTACTACCTCTTGAGAAGTTAAGTTTGGTAAATCGATGCGCTCGCTGTCCGTATCGAGATCGTAGATGGTTTTGATTTGGATCTTATAGTTTTCGACATCCCAATCTTCAGGTGAAACGTCTGGGTTGAGATATTGCTTGGTCAAATCGGAAAGCAGATCATAGGCAACTCCGGCCGACGGCGGATCGCCCATTAGATAGTCACGCTGATCCGGCTCTTCCATCAACTGGCGGCGCAATCCGTAAATCGTCTCGCGCTGCTTGTTCATGACATCGTCGTATTCGAGCAGGTGTTTTCGCGATTCGAAGTTTCGGCCTTCCACTGACTTCTGGGCTGACTCGATGCGCTTCGAAACCATCTTGGATTCGATGGCGACACCCTTTTCCATTCCTAGACGCTGCATCAGGGCTTTGACCTTGTCGCCGGCAAATATGCGCATAAGGTCGTCTTCAAGTGAAAGGAAAAAGCGGGACGACCCTGGATCGCCTTGCCGGCCCGCGCGCCCGCGGAGCTGATTGTCGATACGGCGTGATTCGTGGCGTTCGGTGCCCAGAATGTGGAGTCCGCCAATATCAACTACTTCTTTATGCTCTTCTTCCACGATTCGCTTTGCGCCCGCGAAAGCTTGAGACCACTGCTCTTCCGTAGCCTCGTCCGGGTCGATCTCGTCTTTCTTGAGAAACTCACGCGCCATGAAATCCGGATTGCCGCCCAACAGAATGTCGGTACCGCGGCCTGCCATGTTGGTGGCGATCGTAACGGCGCCCTTGCGCCCCGCCTGTGCCACGATTTCCGCCTCACGTTCGTGATACTTCGCATTCAAGACGTTGTGGGGCACACCTTCGCGTTGAAGCCGGCGAGCGATTAATTCGGAGTTTTCCACTGATACGGTACCAACGAGGGTCGGTTGGCCGCGGTCGTAACAGTCTTTGATCTCCTCAACGACAGCGTCCCATTTCTCCGGCAGCGTGCGGTAGATCATGTCTGAAAAATCGCTACGGACCATCGGCATGTGCGTCGGGATAACCATTACGTCCAGTTTATAGGTTGACTGAAATTCAGCAGCCTCGGTTTCAGCCGTACCAGTCATGCCAGAGAGTTTTTCGTATAGACGAAAATAGTTTTGCAACGTGATCGTGGCAAGTGTTTGATTCTCCTTCTCGATCTTCACGCCCTCTTTGGCCTCGACAGCCTGATGCAATCCGTCTGACCATCGACGCCCCTTCATCAGTCGTCCCGTAAAATCGTCAACGATGATCACTTCGCCGTCCTGGACCACGTATTGATGATCGAGTTTGTAGAGCGTATGTGCTTTCAGGGCCTGTTCAACGCAATGAAGCAGCTCCATGTTCGAAGGTTCGTATAAATTGCCCACCGCCAATAGGCGTTCAGCTTTGTCCACTCCTTCTTCGGTAAGCACGGCGGTGTGCTGTCTTTCGTCCACTACGTATTCGCCGGTTTTCTTGCCATCGATCTCTTCGCCTTTGCGCAACTGCGGAATGATCACGTCAGCTTTGTAGTACTTGTCAGTCGCTTCATCCGATGGTCCGGAGATGATTAGAGGAGTACGCGCTTCGTCGATGAGAATCGAATCAACCTCGTCGACGATCGCGAAGTAATGGCCTCGCTGGACACAGGTCGCGAGGTCAAACTTCATGTTGTCGCGCAGGTAGTCGAAGCCGAATTCGTTATTCGTGCCGTAGGTGATATCGGCGGCGTAGGCGGTTTGGCGCTCGAAATCGTCCATGTCGTTTTGGATACAACCGACTTCGAGGTCCAGGAAGCGATGAATCTGCCCCATCCATTCTGCGTCGCGAGACGCAAGATAATCATTCACGGTGATGACGTGAACGCCGCCCCGGCCTGTCAACGCATTAAGATACGCAGGGAGCGTGGCAACCAGAGTTTTGCCTTCCCCAGTTCGCATCTCGGCGATCCTGCCCTGATGCAAAACGATGCCGCCTATTAGCTGGACATCGAAATGGCGCATGCCGGTGGTGCGCACACTAGCCTCTCTGACGATGGCAAAAGCCTCCGGCAAAATCTCATCAAGGGCCTCTCGTTCGCGACGCTTGCGATCGTCCGGATCAGTAGTATCCGCGACGGCGCGCTGCAACAGCTCCTTAAACTCCGCCGTGCGAGCCCGAAGTTGCTCATCAGACAGTTTCTTTATCGCCGGCTCAAGCTCATTGATTTGATCAACTATCGGCTGGATGGATTTCAAGTAACGCTGGTTGCTGCTACCGAATACTTTCGTTAATAATTTATCGACGCCCATACACTTATCAATCCTGTTCTCGAAACGCCATTTTCATAACGGCGGTTATTTCTTCATTATTTGGTCAGTTATTAATTTTAGTTGAGCGATTAGGGCGAGGCAAGCGAGCGTATCTTCCTGACACTTCACTAACGCGACCTATCGGAGAACAGCCGAGTTTCTTGCAGATGTTTCACCAATCACGACGCCAGTTGCTTCTTAATCAAGTCCACAACTGCCTGCCTTGGCATCGCAAAATTGAAGATAATCTTTTTGCCGACGGGCTCGGCGCTCGTATTTCTCAGCAGAACTTCCTCGTCTTTACCGGCCCGGGACTCAGCGCCAATGACGAGTGCCGCATTGAATCCCTTGGCCAGCACACGAGCGCTATCATCCGAAGAGGCTTCCGATTCGACCGTGGCTAGAACTTCAGTTTCACCTTGCTTCACCGTGAACACAACCTTCGTACCGGGATTGTCTTTATCGAGTGGCTTCAAATAAACTAAAAATCCGCTGTCGTTTAAGGCAGAAATCATTTGACCAAATAGTTCCACTAGATTGGGGTCGCCCGCCTTCTTGGTAAATCTGGCATTCTTTAGTTTGCCGTTTTGATCGAGTTCAGCTTCGATAACGATTTCGAAAGGCTTGTCGAGATCGAGCTTGCCCTGTTGTTTCAAGTCGTTCGCGAAAACCGCGAAGTCTTTCAGGGCTTTCTTGTTAATCTCGCCTTCCTTTGGCAACTCAATATTATTTTGGGCCGCGGTCTTTTCAAGCTCTGCTTGCGCCTGCTCGGGTGTTAGCTTCTGATCGCCCGCCTTTTGCTCAACCGCAGCCTTCTGACTTGGAGACCTACTCGCGTTCGCTTGCGCAACTGCCTGCGACGGCGACTGGGTCGAGACAGGACTAGGCAAAGGCGGTGCGATTGGCGAAGGGCTGGGCAAAGCCACAGGCGTTGGCGCGGCCTGCGAGATCACTGCCGGCACCACTGGTGCAACAACCTGGGGAGCAGGGGGCTGAGGTAACGTTCCAGCTTGAGTGCTAAGCGCCCAGTAGCCGTCGGGATAGCGAAACTTATTGGTGGTCAGTTCCACTATTTGGACGTCATCGCCAATTTCTGTTTTCTCATAAGGCTTATCGACAAAACTGGTGTCTGAGAAAAGGATGGCAATATTGAAGGCATCTCTGAGTCCCGGAATATAGAGAATGCAAATCACTAGCACCAAATGTAATGCAAGCGAACCCTCCACCATCCACAAAACAAGCTCCCACCGGGAGTCTCGATTAACTTCGAAATTTGCAAAAAGCTCTGCCATATCTTGTTAAATACGCAATCCCGGGGTTCATGTTCCCTGTCTTAGACGCTGGTTACCATCGACACGTTGTTAACTCTTTCGTCACAAGAGCTATACGTTAACACTTCGCGGGCAGACCCCTCAAAGATAGAATGGAATCTATGCGCCATTCTGGGGACAGGGATTTCAAGAAGAAGCGACGATCCGGTGGCAAAAACCGATTTCACCAATCGAAAGATAGTCCGGTAACTACCCGGACATCTTCCCGACACAGCTCACCACCAACGTCCGAAGGAGTTAACAATGCTCCGTCTCAATCGCGTGACGTAAAGCGACTGCTGGAAGGAATTGGCACGCCGAGCTCAAAGGCATTCAAGCCTGACCCTTTCCAGCTTGAAGCGCTGACGGCCCTTGAATTTGAGGATGTGCTGGTGACAGCGCCTACCGGCAGTGGCAAGACGTGGATTGCACGCGAGGAGATCCGGAGATTGTTAGACGCCGGTCGTCGTGCCTGGTACACGACACCTCTAAAAGCACTGACTAATTCCAAGTACCAGGAATTCATGGACGAGTTTGGGTCAGACCGGGTGGGAATTCTGACGGGCGATCGGAAAGATAATACCGATGCCCAACTGATCGTTGGAACGACCGAGATATATCGGAATCAACTTTTTGATTCCTTGCGCGGCGGCAGTGACGTAGATGCGGATCTCGTTGTCCTCGACGAAGCGCATTATCTCTCCGATCCGGATCGCGGCCACGTCTGGGAAGAAGCGATCATCCTGACACCCCCTCGGATTCGATTGCTCTTGCTGTCGGCAACCATAGGCAACGCGGATGAGTTTGCAGATTGGATCGAGGAAGTGCGCGGCGTTCGCTGCGGCGTGATCACGCGTCCGGGCGCGCGACCGGTGCCGTTGCGCGCCGCCATGTTGCTGCCAGACAGGCGGTTGATCCCCTTGCTGATTGAAGGGCAAAAGCTAAACCCAGAGATTATGCGCCTGTCTGAAAGGCAAAAGGAAAAAGGGAGAAGGTAAAGGGGAATTCAACCACTGAGATGTGACTCGCGAAGGTATAAGAAGCGGGAGGAGCTAGATTCTGAGAGACATTCGAGAACGAACATTCGATTTCACCTTGCGCATAGTGAAGGTATGTCAGGAGCTGGATTGCAACCTGGCGTTGCGCGAACTCTGAGCAGACAGTTGTTGAAGTCTGGTACTTCCGTCGGAGCAAACATGGAAGAAGCTCAGGCTGGGCAAAGCAAACTCGACTTCATTAGCCAGAATGCGATCGCTCTAAAGGAAGCACGCGAGACAGTTTTCTGGTTGCGCCTGCTGGCTGCAGCATGCCCGCTGGTCGCCTTTCGGGACTTCAGACCGAAGCTCAGGAATTGGCAAAAATCATCGGCTCCATAATCGTTACCGCGAAAAGTAGGAAATGACACCTTGGTTATTTTTACCTTTTCCCTTTTTCCTTTTGCTTTTTTATGAAACTCCACATGCCCGAGATGCCGCCCGCGACCTTGCTAGGGGCGCTCGGTTCCTACAATCTACTGCCGGCGATAGTGTTTCTACCCACGCGACGGCGCTGCGACCAGGCAGCATCAGAGGGCGCGTTGATGCGTCGCGACTCCGATAACCAGCGTTGCGAAGCGCGGCGCGATCTTATGCGCAGCGTCGTCGAACAACATCCGGAAATCCGCAACCATCGCCACTGGGACACGATCGTAAGAGGTGGTGTCGCTTCACATCATGCCGGCCACATTCCAGCCTGGAAGTTAGTTATCGAAAAGCTGATGAGTGCCGGGCTGCTTGACGCGATCTTCGCCACCTCCACAGTAGCGGCCGGTGTTGATTTTCCGGCGCGCACTGTTGTCCTGACGGTTGCGGACGCACGGACTGGCAGCGGTTGGCGGCAGTTGAGTGCCTCTGAACTTCAGCAGATGACGGGCCGGGCCGGCCGGCGAGGACGTGACAACGTCGGATTTGTCATTGTCGCTCCGGGTTTGCACCAGGATCCACAAAGGATTGCCGAGCTATTGAAGGCCCCGCCGGATCCGCTCGTCTCCCAGTTTCGCGCTACCTACACGACACTCCTCAATTTGCTCGACGCCTACGGAAATTTCGCGCAGATCCGTGAGATTGCGGAAAGGAGTTTTGCGCATCGCGAAGCCGCTTTGCAGATCACTAAACTGCAAAGCTCCAGAGAAGAAAGCGAGCAGCGAATCCGGGCCAAACTCAAGGACGCAAGTTGCGATTTGCCGCTGACTACGGTGGTCGGTTTTGAAAGACTCGTAAGCGCACGTGCCCGCTTGCACGAGTCGAAGCCGCATTCGCGGGCGGAGGTCTTGCATCGCTGGCTGGATAACGTGGTCCAACCCGGCCGCATCGTTGGCATTGGCCGCAGCGGTCGCCGCCTGGTGCTGATCACGGAAAAGCGCGAAGGGAATGTTCGTGGGATACGCGAAGACGGCCGCAGCGCCAGCTTCGCGCTGGAACGAATTGGGCGCGTTTATGAACCCGTCTATCGCATGAAGGACGAGTTCATAGATGAAGCTTTCGAGGACGTCCGCAAACGCGGCAGGGAACTCGTGATTTCTGAACCTCGCCTGCGCGATGCTCATGCAGAGGGGAGTGAGGCGCTGAATGTTCTCGAGGATCGTATCGAGACAATCTTGCCTGACCAACCTAGTGCAGAAGAGAAGTTAAGGTGCACGCAGACGTTGTGGGGCCTGCTGGACGACGCTGACGATTTGCAAAGGGCAACACAACGAATTGAACAACTACGAGACGAGGTTTGGGAGCCGTTTCATAAGCGAGCGCGGGTGCTCTCGGTATTCGGCTATCTCGACTTCGGTGCAGAGAAAATTACCGACCGTGGACGCTGGCTCGCAGATCTCCACGTTGATCGTCCGTTGCTGGTAGGAGAAGCTCTCGAAAGCGGCTTATTGGGCTCGCTTGATTTTTCCCGGATGGCAGGTGTGATGGCCGCGCTGACTGCCGACGAAGAACGCGATTATGGCCAGATCGAGTTGGAGGATGGATTGGTCCAGGCGCTGGCGCAGTTTGAAGACGTGGGATTCAAGGTTTCAACTGAAGAATGGAAATTCGGAATTGAGCCCGCGCCCGAATTGAACTTCTCCGCCGCCGCCGCCGCCGCCCGATGGGCCACTGGGGCACAGTGGTCCACACTGGTGCATGAAACTCGCGCCGAAGAAGGCGATCTATTTCGCATGCTCTCGCGAACCGGTGAGGCGCTTTTACAGCTGGCGGGATTGAGAAAAACACACTCAGAAGCGGCTCGCATTGCGGCCGTCGCAGCAGACGCCGTTCTACAAGAACCAGTTAGGTAGGAGTTTGCCTTTGCGATTCTTTGCGCTTGCGTTGCGCTGTTACAGAACCGAGCGCGGTAGCGCCGGATCCTGGAGTCAACTTTGGTGATAACTTTAGACCCAACGAGGATTCACGAAAATTACTTGGTCCCTTGCAAGAGCACAGCGAAGGTCATCCATATCAGCAGCATCCGCTGGCGACGGCGCGCTGTGTTCGTCTCAATGGTAAAGTTGACTCTAGCATCCGGCGCTACCGCGCTCGGTTCTGTAAGAACTCGAGTTTTGTTAACGCGAAACTAGCCCCACCGCACGTTCTTCAAGTGGCGCTGCAGCCCCATCTTGGCTAGAATGCGCGCACTCAATCTATTAGAGCGGATGAGTGTTCCCCTCACCGAACCACCCGTGAAATTTCAGCTAGTGAGAACCAATTGGTTAGAGGAGAAGCTTAATGGACCACACTGAAACTAGGCGCCGTTGGTTTCTTTGTAGTCTCAGCGTATTTGCAGCATTCTTAGCTGCATTCACATTCGCGACCGCAAATTTCACCCTCTCTTTTGTTACTGCACAACAGGCGCACGTCGCTCTCACCGGCAACTGGCGGGTGCAAACACAAAACCCGGACGGCACTTTTCGCCGGTCTTACTTCAATTTGAAACAGGAAGGTCCGCTTATCACCGGCTCCATCCGCGTCACACAGTTTTACTACCTGATCAAGGAAAGCACCGGCGGCCCGGCCGGCTTCACCCTCGTTGCAACCATGAACGAGGGTAGAAACGAACGGCGCGTGCAGTACGAAGGCAAGTTGGTGGGAGACGAGTTGCATCTGTCGACCCGTCGCCGTCCGGAAGATAAGTCCACTGTGTTAGTGGCCCATCGCGCGCCCGCCGGTGAAGGCGCGATGCCCGCGCGGATCGAGCCGCCCGCACGCCACAAGGTGCCTTACAACGGACTGGCGAAAACACCGCCCATGGGTTGGAACAGTTAGAACAAGTTCGCAGGAAGAGTGGACGACGCTACGGTACGCGGCATCGCCGATGCGATGGCCGGCAATGGGATGAAAGAGGCAGGTTATCTCTACGTCAACATCGACGATACCTGGGAGGGTGAACGAGACTCGCAAGGAAACATTCAAACCAACAAGAAGTTTCCCGATATGAAAGCGCTCGCGGATTACGTTCACAGGAAAGGACTGAAGCTGGGTATCTACTCGTCGCCCGGACCGAATACGTGCGCCGGTTATGAAGGCAGTTACGGACATGAAGAACAGTTCAGTGTGAAAACGATTTCCAGTTTCTTGTCTATTGAGCAAAATTCTTCACCGATGAACACGATCCACGAAACGACACGAATCAACACGAAATGTTAGTGTGCTTTCGTCTTAGTTCGTGGATCGTAGCTCTCGACTTGAGCCAAAAAAAGAGATTCAGAAAGAGTTTTCGGTCTCGTGAAAGCTCTCGTTTAGAAAGCGGACTTGTCAGCTGTTGGACATCCTAAACTCACCGTCATTAAGCGACGGTGCTACTAAACTGAGGTGATTGTATGAAGAGCTTCGAAAAAGTGACGCCCAAACCTGCCGTGCTGCAACGATTCGCGTCTTTGCTTTGCGCGGTAGCATTGCTGGTGACAGCCAACTCTTACCAGTTCACGTATGTTCAGGCCCGCGGCCACGCCGAACACGCGCAGCAAACTACCGCTACAAAGCGGCCACTTACACACCAGGACTACGATTCGTGGCGTTCAATTCAAGCGCCGCAAATTTCACGGGACGGCAAGTTCGTCGCCTATGCGTACCTGCCGCAGGATGGCGACGGCGAGGTTGTCGTACGCAACGTTGCGAGCGGCGCTGAGTGGCGTGCGCCGCGCGGTTATCGTCCGCCGGTTCCACCCCCTGACGATCCCAGCGTGAACCTTGGCGAAGTGTTGGCAGCCCAGGCCCGCCTGGTTCGACCCGTTTTTACCGCCGATAGTCGCTTTGTGGTTTTCAGCATCGAGCCGACTAAAGCCGAAGGGAACAAAGCAAAGAAGGAGAAGAAGAAACCCGAAGAGATGCCGAAAAACGGTCTCGGGCTCATCGAGGTTGCCAGTGGCACAGTCACGCGCATTGAGAAGGTGAAGAACTTCCAGGTTCCCGAAGACGGTTCAGGATTCATAGCTTACCTGATGGAGCCTAAGCCCGAAGAGAAGAAGGCTGACGACAAAGGCGGTAGTCCGGGTGTTAGAGAGAGTTCGATGGTTCCAACCGAAGGCCAACCATTACCGTCCCCGGTACCAATGGCGTCGCCCTCACCAGAGCCGACCACTTCCCTAGCTCCCACGCCGTCCAGCGCCCAATCGAGCGAGACCGCGGCAAAAGCACCAGCCAGACCCCAGAAGAAAAAGGAGTATGGCAGCGATCTTGTTTTGCGAAATACGGCGAACGCTACCGAGCGCAAATTCAGCGACGTGCTTGATTACACGTTGAGTAAAGACGCGAGGACGCTCGTGTTTACGGTTTCGGCCAGGAAAGAAGAAGCGAACGGTGTTTTTACGTTGCCGACGCAGAGCGCCGCCTCCGGACCAGTGGTTTTGCTAAACGGCAAGGGGAAGTATCTGAAACTAACCTGGGACGAAGACCAAACCCAATTGGCTCTTATCAGCGACAAAGACGACGCGAGTGCTAAGCAGCCCAGGTTCAAGGTCTATCACTGGAATCGCAACAAGCTGCAAGCCGCCGAGATAGTCTCAACTTCTTCCGGAGACTTCCGCAAAGATTTTGTTGTCAGCGAAAAGGCAAACCTGAGCTTCTCACTGGATGGCAGCCACCTCTTTCTTGGCGCGGCGCCTCCACCCGAACCCGAAAAGAATCCGGACGAGGAAACTTCTGCGGATGAAAAGGTGCTCGTCGATCTCTGGCATTGGAAGGACGACTACGTTCAACCAATTCAAAGAATTCGCGTGGAGCAGGATCGAAACAGGTCGTATCGTGCTGTCTATCACATCAAAAACAAGAGATTTGTTCAGCTCGCCGACGAGACGATGGAAAATATCTCGCCTTCAAACGATGGGAGCTATGCGATTGGATCCGATAACCGGCAGTACCGCACCATGGCCGACTATAACCCTGGCTTGACGGATTACTACCTCGTCAACACTTCTACGGGCGCGCGCAAGCTCATCGGTTCCAAACAGCGGTTTAATGTTTCGCTTTCGCCAGATGCAAAGTATGCGATCTATTTCGATGGCAAAAACTGGCATTCCTATTCCGTCGCTGATGGTAGGGTTGTGAATCTTACTCAAAGCCTCAACACACGCTTCTTTAACGAAGAGAACGACACGCCATCGACACCAGGGCCCTATGGAACTGCGGGTTGGACCAAAGACGACCACGATGTGCTGTTGTATGACCGTTACGACATCTGGCAAGTGTCGCCTGACGGCAAAGGCGGGAAGAACTTGACTGACGGCGTTGGGAGAAGAGAGGCAACCACATTTCGCTACGTTCGTCTGGATCCGAAAGAGCGCTGGATTGATCCTTCAAAGCCAATGCTCCTGCGTGCGGAAAACGAAGAGACCAGAGACTCGGGATTCTATCGCGATCGGGTGGATGGCGGTCAGCCAGAAAAGCTGGCAATGGCCGCAAAGGATTTCAACAATCCAACTAAAGCCAGAGACGCTGAAGCGATGGTGTTCAGCGCTTCGCGTTTTGATGAGTTTCCTGACCTGTGGGTCACGGGTGCCAACTTCCAAAACCTGAAGAAGATCAGTGACGGCGACGCCCAACGAGCTCGCTTCAAGTGGGGCACAGCGGAATTAGTCAATTTCAAAAACGTGGACGGGATTCCGCTCAAGGGCATTCTCCTTAAACCCGAGAACTTCGATCCGCAGCGCAAGTATCCGATGCTCGTCTACATCTACGAGCGGCTCTCCCAGGGTTTGCACAACTTCCGCAATCCCACTCCGGGGACCTCCATTAATCCTACTTTCTATGTCAGCAACGGCTACATGGTCTTCATGCCCGACATTGTCTACACCATCGGCTATCCGGGACAGAGCGCTTTGAAGTGTGTGTTGCCGGGAATTCAGGCGGTGATCGACAAAGGCTTTGTGGACGAGAAGGCGATTGGGATCCAGGGACACAGTTGGGGCGGTTATCAAATCGCCTACATGGTGACGCAGACAAATCGGTTTCGCGCCGCGTCGCCGGGCGCGCTGGTTTCAAACATGACCAGTGCCTACAGCGGTATTCGCTGGGGCAGTGGTCTGCCACGCCAATTTCAATACGAACAATCACAATCGCGCATTGGCGGCAGCCTGTGGGATTATCCGCTGCGCTATCTGGAAAATTCGCCAGTCTTCCGCGCCGACCGTGTGGAGACGCCGCTCCTGATGATTCATAACGATGAGGACGACGCGGTGCCATGGTACCAGGGCATTGAGTACTACCTGGCGCTCCGGCGTTTAGGCAAAGAGGTCTACATGTTCAGCTACAACGGCGAAAAACATGGCCTGCGCAAACGAATCAATCAGAAGGACTATACGCGGCGCCTGCAGGAATTCTTCGACCATTTTCTGAAAGGCGCTCAGACAGCCGCCTGGATGGAGAAAGGGATTCCATATCTGCAACGCGAGAAGGAGAAGGAACAGTATCGTCTGGGCGATAAGGAACCAGCACCCAATCGCCAGCAGTAGGCGGTAAACCAAACATCTCTGTTTAGTAACGGCACTTGTGCCCCCGGCTCGGTGGGCGGACAAGTCCGGTCTCTAAACGAGCGGACTGCTCCCACTGATTACTGAGTTAGCACCAATTGCCCTTTGTATCGTTACCATCTTCCCTTCTTGTTCCGGGCGTCAGTCCGGTTGAGATTTACTATCGCGATGAAGGCGAAGGGCTGCCGCTCGTCTTGCTGCACGGCGGCTGGGGATACAGCCTGAATCCTTTCAATCGCCAGATAGTGAAACTTCGCGACGAGTTCAGATTGATCTGTCCCGATCGCAGTGGCTATGGCCGCTCGACTCACCTGGGCGAATTCAACGATCTTTCGGCAGACTTTCACTACCGCGCGGCCTCAGAGACGCTGATGTTTCTCGATTCGCTTGGCATCGAACGCACTTTTCTGTGGGGCCACAGCGATGGCGCCGTCATCGCAGCGATCATCGGTTTCACTGCGCCCGAGCGCGTGCGTGGGCTGGTGCTCGAAGCCTTCCACTATTACGGAAGGAAGCCGGGTTCACGCGAGTTGTTTGAAACGCCAGCCTATCAACCTGAAGCTTTAGGTGCCGAACTCTGCGAGAGATTTGCGCTCGAATTCGGCCGGGAGGATTGGCGCAAATTAATCAGCAGCCATGCAAAGGCTTGGTTGCACCTGGCAGCGGAAAGCAGTGGTCCGCGCGGGGATCTCTACCGTGGCAGACTCCACGAGATTTACGCGCCCACATTATTCATCCACGGCCGCCTCGATCCTCGTACCGAGCCGGGTGAATTAGACGCCGTCTCGCAGCAATTGCCCCACGCTGAAATGCAGATACTCGACGGCGCGGCTCATAGCCCGCATAGTGAAAGTGCTTCGGCGGATCTGGTTACGCAGATTGCGCTTGAGTTTTTGATGAGAGCGGATCCTGACCGTTAATGAGGCCTATTAGGCACCACGCCTTAAGGACAGATTCAACTCCTTGAAGTGCGGCGGCCTGGCGCCGCGGTGTGGGAGAAGGGCTCAATTAATAAACGTCGTGGGACCTCACGACGGACAAAGCGCCGCCGGGCCGGCGCACTCCAAGGAGTTGACTTAACCTCCACACCTCCATTTCTGAGGCGTGGCCTGGAAAGGTTATGGTATAGACCACAGGGAAAAGCAGAGCCTTCCGTGCGGTTCGACGGTAAGCCGCTTTTCGAAAAGGTGAGTCACCTGCGACGCTCTTGTTTGGAGGAATGAATCTTAATGGCGTTGATTACAGCCAACGAACTAAAACGCAAACTGCTGATCACGGTTGACGGGCAGCCCTACGTGGTCCTTGAAGTTTTCTTCGCTTCGCCGACTGCCCGCGGAGCAGCCACGATGGTACGCACCAGGCTGCGACATCTGTTGACGGGCGCGGTCATGGAAAAGAGTTTCCGCTCGAGTGAGAAGTTTGCGGAGCCCGATATTGAGTTGTCGCCCGCGTCCTATCTTTACAGCGACGGGCAGGGTTTTCATTTCATGGACGAGAAGAGTTACGAGCAGTTTATTTTTGACGAAGAAGCTGTTGGGAGTGATCGCGGCTATCTTAAAGAAGGCGTATCGCTACAGGTTTTGAAGTACAACGGCGCGCCTGTCTCACTTCAACTCCCGCAGTATGTCGACCTCGCAGTCGTCTCTTCCGAGCTGGGAAATCGAGGCGACACCGCCGCCGGTGGCGCAACTAAGCAAGCCACATTGGAAACCGGGCTCGTCGTTCGCGTCCCACTATTTATCAAGGAAGGCGAAGTGGTCCGCCTCAACACCCAAACGGGCGAAGTCGCCGGCCGAGCTTAGTGTGCCGTCAAACGATTTCAGCGGGATCTGATGAGGAGCTGGAAGGGTGGTCAACATTAGCCGGCCAAGCCGCCCTTCCCGCCCTTGAGACGTTCATGTGGACTTGTTTGCCCTCGCTCTGAGAGCCTTTCAATATATTAAGACCCACCCTGATCAGCTCCAGGTTTGGGAGGCTCGCTTTCAGTTGGGCCCTCCAACCTAAGAACCCTTCAACTTGAACGATAATCTGTACCCCATTGCAACAAACAGACGGCTCGTTTGAATACGTCACATCGATGACCCAAAGTTGTCACAAAGCAGCAACCATCGCAATCAAAACTCCATCTGAGTGTCGGTCTCGGATTTCAAGTTCGTTGCAAAGTTCTTTGAATTCGGTCGGCCATGCGTAGCGATAAAAGCCAGGGAAACATGCGGACCCCGAACCTCTGCTTCCCAGGTTAAGACAGCAACTTGGTGGCCACCGGCCATCGCTAATCATGGAGAACTTATCGAATGAATTGTCCCCTTCGTCTGCCCCATTTCCACGCCGCAAAGTTTGCGCCCGCTGTCATAATTTCACTTTTCTTTTTGACTAACTTTACCGGATTCTTCTTTAGTCCCGCGTTTGGCCCTTCTGTTAATGCTGTCACTCAGCTCGTCGAAGCGATACCAGCGGATATCCCCGTGTCCGGCGATTGTGACCTGGACTGGACCATCTATCGCGCGGGCCAGGCCGCTGGTGTTGACCCACGCTTTATCCACGCTGTTATCAAGCAGGAATCGCGATACAAGAACCAGGCTCTTTCACACGCGGGGGCCCAGGGCCTCATGCAGCTGATGCCTGCGACGGCGAAAAGATTTGGTTGTGACGATCCACACGACTCTGCCGCCAACATCAAGGCTGGAACAAAGTATTTAGCCTGGTTGTTGAAGAGGTTTGACGGAGACGTCACCCTGGCGTTGGCTGGCTACAACGCCGGCGAAGGCGCCGTGGACAAGTACGACGGTGTGCCACCTTATAACGAGACTCAAAACTACGTGCGCAAGATCGTCGCCAATTACGGAAAAACTCATCTCCAGGTTGTGTCACCTAACGAAGCCCAGCAGGTGTTTCAGTTGACGCAAGCGAATGAGGCCGGTTCTGCGTTGTAGAGGCTGGTTAGCCGCATAGCAATCAGCAAACAGTAAAAGTAAATACGGTGCGCGCCGGTCGTGGTCTCAGATTACTACCGGCGCGTAGTTTTGTTTGATGGAGGTTCAGAATTCTCAGCGGATTCGGCAGTCCCTGTGGGGAAGCAAACGGGCAGACCCGGGGGTCGGTTAGTGTTACTGGTTGTTTAGAAAGCGGACTTGTGCGCCCCGCCGGGGGCACAAGTGCCCTCTCCAAACGAGGGGGTTAATAAGAATGCAAGGGCCTCGTTCCGAACGAGGCCTTTGGCTTTCTGCTATGGAATCATTTGATCTCGTCGAGTCGTGCTTTTGCCTCAATCAGGTATCCTCTTAGTTTATCCAGGTCATCAAGGGTCATAAGCCCGGTAACGCGATCGCAAATTCCGGTAGACAACGACACTGCCGTCCCACTGCGGGTCTGCCGAAAGACGTTAATTTCCAGGTCGCCCAGCGTTCGGTAGCGAGCTTCATAACCTGCGAGCTTGCTCATGGTCTCGTTTACTTTAGCAACTGACTCCATGGCTTTTGTCAGCCGATCAATCTCTTATAATCTATGAACGATCGATTCTCGCGAGGCTTATCACCTAATTCTTTGAGCGCGATAACGAACCCCAGCGCTCGCGCGGAGTTGGCGGTATCCTTTATTTCGACTGCGTCCAGCCGGACCTCGACCCCGCGGACGTTTAGGGTGGCATATTGGGTGAACCCTTTGGTTATTACGCTTTCATATCTCGACTCAATGTCCTCGAGCTTCGTCCGAGGCTCCAGCGGCTCGCAGGCCAGCGGCCTACGAACTCTGGACCTGGTCTTTGCGCGAAAGCAGAGCCGCACGAAAGCATCAGCACTGATAAAGCAATAGTAGTCAGGCGCATCCGGTTCATAACTTAAGCTCCTTATTCTTTCCGTTATCGAACATATCCGGCGATTATGTAAACTCACCACCTCGACTAAAGTTGCACAAACGCCAGCTGCAGCAATAACCAGGGTGCTCTACCCAAATGTTGTCCAGGCTTCCGTTCTAAAACGTGACTGTTCGTCGCAACGCGGATGCCCCTCGCTCCCAGTGTTCGTATCGAGTGGATTTGAGCTGACTGCAACTATTAAAACGTGCCGGTGGGTATTTGCAAGGAACTTTTGAACGACCTGATGCAAATCTGCTCCTAACTGGCCCGTAGACAGGGGTGGGAGTTCCGCGCGAGATTAGAGTCCGGCCGCCAGGACGGTCTATCAAAATGAACTCTCCAATCTCAGTTGAGACTAATGGAACGAGTCTGGCCGTGCGGTCGTATTTGACTAGTGTTAAGATACGGGACGCCGTAGAATCAACCGCGGTTTGCAAGTTTGGAGGCAATTAATCATGCAGGAAACGACAGAGTCAGGTCAAAATTCGGAGTCTTCCGGACAGAATCCAGAACGTAATGTCTTGAATGAGATATGTGACGGTCTGCGCTATTTGGGAGATGCGTCGTATGCAATTCTCCCGAAGGACGTAGCGCATAATTTGGGCGATTTAAAGAAATCGTTCTTAAGTACGATCCGTTCGTTAATTGATAAAGACATCGAGTGGGTAGATGCGCGTGTTTCTGGTGGTGACCGGCTGCGCGAAGAATGGCAGCAGAAATGTAACCGAGACAACTCAGAAGGCGCTCCTGAGCCAGTAAACTGACTTGTAACGCAAGGTGCTACCACCCCGGGGCGCGCTGCGGCGCTCCGTTGGCTTGCAGTGGGCCCGGGTGGCGCTCAGCGCGAATCGCCATCCAACAGATAGCGTTACAAACACCGCGGCGGGAAGCAGGGACTGGTAAGCTAAACAGCTTGGCAGATTGCCACACGAAAACAATGGAAGTCTTATTAGCTGACGAATACGGGTTCTGTTTTGGCGTCGAACGCGCCGTTGAAATGGTAGAAGACGCACTTGACGAAGGCGTGCGCCCGATTCGTTCCCTGGGGCCTTTGATTCACAATGCGCAGGAGATGGAGCGCCTCGGTGAGTTAGGGGTGTCGACGATTGATGTACCAGACGAGGCCGATGGCGACACTATCGCCGTCATTCGCGCGCACGGAGTTACGCCGCAAGTGCAGCGCGACCTCGAACATCGCGCGGCAAAGGTTATTGACGCCACCTGTCCTTTTGTTACCCGAGTCCAACACCTGGCTGAACGCGCGGCGAAAGACGGCCGGGATGTGGTGGTCGCTGGCAATCCCGACCATCCTGAAATGATTGGTGTGGTTGGTTACGCTCCGGATAATACGTATGTCGTGCGCGACGCGAGCGAAGTTGCTTCGCTCCCCAAGCTGCGCGCCCCGCTGGTTGTTTCTCAAACGACGATTAAGTTGCAGACATTTCTGGAAGTAGCGGAAGCGGTACGTGCGAATGCAGATGCCGAGCCGCAAGTGGTGAATACAATCTGTTCTGCTACGCGAGATCGCCAGGACGCGGCACGTGCGCTCGCTGGACAGGTAGATGTTTTCTATGTAATTGGTGGACGCCATTCCTCAAACAGCGTCAAATTGCTGGCCGTTTGTCAGGAACAGTGCCGGCACAGTTTTTTGATTGAAACACCCGCAGAAATCAACCCAGCCGACCTGGAAAATACCAGGCGCGTTGGCGTGACCGCTGGAGCCTCAACTCCGAATTGGTTAATCGATCAGGTTGTTGCGCGGCTGCATGAGATTGGTGAGAAGACGGCTGCCTAAGGACTTCAATCCGCAGATTACGCAGATTAAATCCAGCATAAAACTCAGGCGTCAAGTCATCTCTGGAAGATCAACTTTACGCACTTCTTTTCTTTAATCTGCTTAATCTGTGGATTCGGTTCTGGGTGGGCTTACAAATCGTCTTGATTCATATTGATCTGGTCCAGCGCGTTCACAATTTGCCGCGCCTCTTCTGAACCATAATCCAACGCCTGCCGCCGCAGAGCGTCGCGGGCAATATCCGAATCAACCGGATCGCTTAGTAATCCAATCAGGGCCGAAGTGGGAAACTGTGCCAGCGCTTCACTAGCCAGAGCCCTGACCACAACGTCCGGCGATCGTGCCAACTCGCAAATCTCGCTTGGCGCGAAACGCGTCAACGCATCTGCAAGAGCATCGACCCGCGCGTAATCACGTTGTTTGTCGGCCCGGCGTACGAGTTGAGCAAAAACTTCAGCCGACCGGGTTTTTTCCTGTAAGACCGCGGCACACGTATCGGCAATGTGACGTAGCTGGGAACCTTTCTCCTTTGCCAATGATCCATCGGTTTCCGAAGTTCGCTCGTCGAGCGCGGCCAGCAGACGGCTCAACTCGTGATCTGCACGGGCATCGTAAGGAGCGTTCGGGGCGTTAGGATTCCGAGGTTGGGGTAAGTTGGCGTTGGGCGCTTGCAAGGCGCGTTCGACAAGGCCGCGGGTAGTGGGGCGCAGTTCCGACCAAACACTTGCCAGCCGACCGCCGAAATCTTCCATCATTAATGACAACACTAACTCCTAAATGAGGGGCCTTCCCAAAAACTAAAACGGCGTACTATACGCGAAGCCGGTCTGAAAAAACAGTAGTCAATCGGCAGAAGTCAGGAGCAGGATGCAGGAGCAGGAGGCAGGGGCAGTGTCCAGTAACAAGCGCCACGGTACCTCCTGCTCCTGCCGTCTGCCACCGCCTCACTGCTCACTGCTGTTGTGGTCTTTGATTTCGGCGATCGTAGGAAACGGTATCTTGATGACCTCGCCATTGGCACATTCTATCTTCACGCTTGGAGTGGTGAGTGCTTGGGTGGTTTTCATGCTCCGGACAACGCCCCGCACACGCTGGCCGTCAACCGTCACGATCTCAATATTGTTTTTGCCGTACAGCGGTTGAAGGGCCGCAAGTGCTTTCGTGACTTCCACGTTTCCCTCTTCTCCAAAGTTCAATCCCCTTGGGACCCGAACTTTCCTAAAGACTTTAGAGATATTGCACCGGAAGACCGCGGATGTCTATGTGGCGTACAATATTCGCAGATCCCGGGATAACTGAATACCACCATGAATGCAACCGGAAAGCTTCATTTGGCGTATAGACGATTGGTGTCGTTTTTCCGTGTTGGAACCGAAGCTATCCCATAGTGAAAATGCTCTTGATAGTGAAATTTCCATGAACCCCGAAATGGAACCGATGGTTACCACCTGTGGGCACTGCCACTCACCAATGCCGAGAGATCTGCGATTCTGTCGCAACTGCGGCTTTCGGTTAGGCGAAGGATCCGCCGAGTATACGGAGACGGTTCGTTTTCAGAACGCTCCTCCAGGGACCTTTTCCGGTAACGGCCCAGCCACTTCGTTTCCGCCTTATGCAGCGCCAGGCGGACCGATGGCCGCGGCCACCGGCGGTCAGATTAGAAAACGCCGGCGCCGCATGAGCGGAATGACCTGGATGTTTCTTGGCTTGCTCATTTTCTTTATCGCCGCCGCCGGATTCACGGCCATCATCAGGCCGATTCGCCGAAACATTAACGCCGAAATCGCAAGAGCCGCTCCCCCGCGTTCCTATGTTGGCGTGAACTCTTTCGACACGACGGACGCCGGCGTGACCTTTGATAACGTCGAGCCTCCGGGTTCGCCGGCTGACAAGGCGGGTCTGGTAGGGGGTGACCTTATCACCACTTTTGATGGTCAGACTATTACCTCTGACGATGAGATCATGGATCTGTTGGGCCGAACCACTGTGGGCAAGACTGTAGATGTTATCTACGTTCGAGACGGGGAAACGAAAACTACCAAACTTACCACTGTATCCAAGGAAGAGTTTGACCGTCTGGGAAAACAATTCAGTAAACGCCCTGAAGGCCATGGGCGGTTTGGTTTCGATGATGACAACACCGAGCGAGTTCCAATTCCCGGAACTAAAATGTTTGGTGTGAGATTAGACGAGATCTCGCCGAATTTGCCCGCGGACATGGCTGGAATAAAAGAAGGTGATATCGTCATTGAATTTGATGGAGTTCCTATTCGCACTCCCGAGGAGATGAGTTCGCGCGTTCAGCGTGCGTTACCTTACAGCACCATCACGATAGTGGTGATGCGCGGTACCGAGAAAATACCGATTCAAGTAAAGATGGGCCGGCAGACTTAAAAGTGTTGAATGCTGGGGAACAATAGGACCTATAGGACTGATAGGACCTATAGAGGACACCAGGATCACTCACTTATTCAAATGATCTCTTAAGCGCGCTTCCATCTCGCAACGCATTTCTTCCCGTTGTTCTTCAGTTTCATCTTCTTCAAACGTTTCAAAGAGGGCGAAAGGATTGTCGGCCAGCAGCCTTAATTCCCAGGCCTCGCGCCGTTCGTGAGACGCCCGCGAAAACCAGAGCGCATCTATCGATGCCTCTTTGACCTGCGCCGCACCTAACGGTTGAGAATCGAAGTCGGGTTCAGCATCAAGCTCAGCGCAGGTTTCAGGGCGCAGGAGTACACGCCGCAGTTGCCAGCCATGTTTCTGGTAAGTGCCGACAGTTTGTTTGATGAGATCGCTGGGCTTCATTTCTTTCCCCACTGATATCGTCTTAACAGCGGAGAGTATATAGGAGCAGGAGGCAGGCGGCAGACGGCAAGGGGCAGGAGGCAGGAGGCAGCAGGCAGGGTAGGAACACCGGGTCTGTGGCCCGACTAGGGCCGGCAGACGCTACCGCACCTGCCGTCTGCCTTCTGGACCTGCCTCCTGCCTCAGTGGCCCAGTTTGACCGCACTTGGCGCGCGCCACTAATATCGCTTACGAGCGCTTGAGGGCGACAAACTTCAGTTTGTTGTTTACGGAATAAAGGTGGTGGTTTTTGACGCCAACTATGCGACAAACTTCAGCCACTCCACGCGGGCTGCCCGGGCGGGGGCTCCTGTCAGTTTGTTGGAGATTGCCGAAGCTCTTATCATTTCTGGTGATCTGGATTTCCCTCTGCACTTGCCCAGTGCGATCGCAAAGCACGCAAAATCAAGCAGAAGAGACAACGATTAGCTCAATGACGCGAAAGCACTCTGAGGCAATGACTAAGCTAACCGCAAACAATGACACCAAACCAGCCGCCCCGTTTTACGAGATACTGAGCAAGTCGCTCAAGAAGCGAAAGATAAAGATCGAAAACCTCTGTCCCACCTCCGACTCCGTGGCCCGGCGTATTCTTGAAGACTACGGAGCAATGTTTATAGCAACCAGGAAAGTTATGCCGCCGCCTGTATGCATCTTTTCCAGCGAGCAGCAAGTTACGCAGTTCCAGGAAAGGGCGGGTTTTACAACCGAGAGAATTGGATTCGACGACATTGAGCTGCAGCCCGAAGCAATGAAAGCGTTAATGAAAGCTCGCGAGGAGGCGCAAAAAGAGGGCCTGGATATTACACCGCGTGACGGTGCTGAAGCTGCTCGCCGAACGTATGCAGATAGCCAGGAGTTATGGGACACCCGCTTCCTCCCGGCGCTTGCCTACTGGCTGGCCCAGGGAAGACTAACCGAAGGCGAGGTAGCTCGCTTGAAAGCTTTGCCGCTATACAGCCAGATTGCCGAAGTGCTGGAACTCGAGAAGAGCGGCGTCTACTTCAGTAAGGATCTTTCAAAGTCGATCCTCTACTCAATAGCCGCGCCCGGCACGTCGCAGCACATCGCCATGCTCGCTTTTGACGTTACTGAATTTGATAACCCGCGCGTCCGCGAGATTCTCGCAAAGCATGGTTGGTTTCAGA
The DNA here is from genome assembly GCA_051004635.1 of Pyrinomonadaceae bacterium. Lineage (GTDB taxonomy): Bacteria > Acidobacteriota > Blastocatellia > Pyrinomonadales > Pyrinomonadaceae > PSRF01. The sequence continues at coordinate 96,190 of JBPCKD010000108.1, read as the reverse complement.
CCGTCCTGAGCGATTTGCCACACTTCACATTTCTCGGCCTGAAAGAGAAAGACTTGCCTAAGAATGGACTGAAGAACGTCGAGGTTGACGGCCAAACATTTTGGATTCCCAACATAGTCGACCAGCCCCAATCATGAGTCACGCCAGATTCGATAACGCCGCACGCAAAGCCCTGACCAACTGCGTAAGAGAGATCGAGAAAACTTCTGACGCCGAACTAGTACTCATAGTTCGGGCTCGCTCCGGTTCCTACCGTCACGCCGATTACTTGTTTGGATCGGTTCTCGCTTTTGCGGGTCTCAACTTTTTGTTGTTCTCGCCCGTCAGTTTCCAGGTCTACTGGGTTGCTATCGACGTAGCGTTGTTGTTTGGACTGGGAGTGTTGCTTTCATCCCGAAGCAAGACGATCCGTTATTTGCTGACGACTAAGAGACATCGGAAAGAAGCGGTTCGCACTGGCGCCGCGGCGATGTTTTATGAGGCGGGAATCGCCAATACCGATGCCGAAATGGGCGTGCTGGTTTACCTCTCTTTGCTGGAATGCCGGCTTGAGCTGATCGCCGATCGAGGCGTTTTGAAAGCAGCGCCTGCGCTCGGCTGGAATCGGATCTTATTTGAGTTACACCAGGCCGGCGAAAAGCCGGAACCGGAAACTCTATTGAAGGGATTACGCGAGCTGGGCGACTTGCTGGCTCAACACCTGCCGGCCACGGGAGAAAACCCGAACGAATTGCCTGACATGCCGCGTTTTGAGTTGAAATGAAAAGATCGCGCATTGCACAGTTTGTCGCGCGGTTGTCGTTTCTCGCTGCGATTGCTACCGGCGTGATGTTGGCTTTCCTCCTTCTGTCGGAAGAGGCGTTAGCGCGTGTTGGTGGAGGACAATCCTACGGCGGTGGTAGCGGCAGCGGTGGCGGCGGTGGTGACGGCGCTGCCGGAGCAATCATTTGGCTCATCTTCCAGATATTTCGCGTTCTCATCTATCTCACAATTGAGTACCCCGTAGTTGGCATTCCATTGGACATATTCGTCGCCTGTGGAGTGGCCTACTATTTTGTAAGGCGCGCCAGAAGGACTGAACCAGCGACACCCCTGGGACTGGATACTCAACAGGTCCGTTCGCAAGACATCCCTCGTCAGTTTGAGCAGCTACGAAAATTCGATCCCAATTTCTCCGAGATTGTTTTTACTGACTTCGCTTATGCGCTTTATGGAAAGGCGCACGATGCGCGCGGACATGGCGCCGCGGCGCTTGATCAGTTTTCACCATATCTCAGCGAGGTTGCCGGCAAGGACCTGGCGGCGCGGAACCCATCAGGACTTCGAGAAGTTAAAGGGATAATCGTCGGCGCGCTTAACATTGAAAACGTACGCGGACTGGAAACTCCCCTCGTCAATGTCAGTTTGGTGTTCGAATCTAACTACACTGAGGTGGTGGCCGTTGACAGCAGGGCGCCGGCGGAGATGTCTTACTACGTTCGCGAACGATGGGAACTCGAGCGCAGGCGCGATGTGTTGTCTCCACCTCCGGCGCAAGCTACCGCGCTTCATTGTCCGCGCTGCGGCGCGCCCCTGCAGAAAGATACGGTGGGGGCCTGTGCCTTCTGTGGCACGCGTGTTGATAGCGGCGAGTTTCAGTGGTACGTGCGTAGCATCACGCTGCTTAGTCGTGAATCAAAAGGTCCGTTGCTCACCTCCAACGTGCCTGAGATGGGCACTGACTACCCGAGCGTGATCCAGCCCAACTTGCAAAACAATCGCACCGAGTTTGAGAAGAATAATCCGAGTTTTTCGTGGGGGCATTTTCAAGCGCGTGCGCGGCTGATCTTCGATGAGCTTCAGGCCGCATGGTCCACCCTCGCTTGGGAACGGGCGCGTCCCCACGAAACGGACAACCTGTTTCAGATGCATCAATACTGGATTGACGCCTACAAACGGCAACACCTGCGCAATGTACTTGACCAGTGCAGCGTCACGGCGATGCAGCCAGTGAAGATCACGGAAGACGCATTCTACAACTCAATAACTCTACGGATCGGCGCCCGAGGCTATGATTACACCGTTGACTCGAGCGGAGGCATTGTCAGCGGTTCGAAGAACCACCTACGGAGTTGGAGTGAATACTGGACATTCATTCGGAACCGCCACGCGAAACCCGCCGCCGCCCGAGCGGATCTGAATTGCCCAAATTGCGGTGCGCCCCTTAAGGTCAATACCGCTGGCATTTGTGAATTCTGCGGGGGAAAGATAACCTCGGGAGAGTTTGACTGGGTGCTGTCGAAGATCGAGCAGGATGAATCCTATGGCGGTTGACATCTAAATCGCGCGAAACGACATCGAACGGCATCCCCCAAAATGGGCGAAATTCGAAGAATCTCAGATGCGGCCGCATAACAACTTTAAATGGAGCTTTTTGTGAAACGTAGTTTAGTTCTACTTGTTCTCGTCTGGTCGCTGCTGGCGAACCCGGCGGTCACTCCGACATCCAATAATTCGGTTTCTGCCGGGCAGCGACAAGCCGCTCAGCAGCCGCGCACCCCGCCCAGGACTTCCACGTCACAGGGAACCGCAGCGGCGCCTGCCCGGCTGCCGCAGGCACAGCTTGCCAATCGCATACTCGCAAACGGTTTGGAAGTAATCGTCCTGGAAGATCATTCAATCCCTCTGATCACTATCGAGATGGCGGCGAGAAACGGTTCGTTTACCGAGCCGCCGGAGTTGAATGGGTTGTCGCATCTTTACGAGCACATGTTTTTCAAGACCAACCGGGCGGTGGCAAACCAGGAAGAATACCTCCGTAAGATCGGCCAACTGGGAATTGCCTACAACGCCTCGACTCGCGAAGAGGTAGTCAATTACTTCTTCACGACGACCAGCCCAAACCTGCGCACGGCAATGCAGTTTATGCGCGACTCGATTCGCTATCCGTTATTTGCGGCCGGCGACCTTGAGCGCGAGCGCGAGGTTGTAATTGGCGAGTTTGATCGCAACGAATCAAATCCTTTCTTTTATCTGAACCAGGAGATGACCAACCGGCTCTTTTTCAAGTATACGAGCCGCAAGAATCCGCTGGGTAATCGCCAAACTGTGTCCTCAGCATCCGCAGAGACGATGCGCTTGATTCAGCAGCGCTATTACGTACCGAACAATTCCGCGTTGGTTGTTACCGGAGACGTCAACGCGGAAGAAATCTTCAAACTGGCGCAGGAGTTTTACGGCGACTGGCCGCGTCGCGAGAAAGATCCGTTTGTTGAGTTTCCACTCGTCGAACATCCGCCACTCCCGAAAAGCGAAGGCACCGTAATCACGCAGCCGGTTCAAAACGTGATCATCAACATTGGCTGGCATGGACCATCAATCGGCAAAGACGACGCAGCCACTTATGCCGCTGACGTGTTCTCATTCATTCTGAATCAGCCCAACTCGCGTTTTAACCGGGCGTTGGTGGATTCAGGTCTGACTACCGGGGCGCTAATTGGCTACTACACCCAGCGCAATGTTGGACCCATTTCAATCATCGTTCAGACAACTCCTGACAAAGCGCGCGCGGCGATCAAGGCTATTTACAGTGAGGTCGCGCATTTCAACGATAAGGATTACTACACAGACGAGCAACTCGAGAGTGCAAAAGCTTTGTTGGAAGCTGACGATCTCTACTCGCGAGAAAAGCTAAGCGACTATTCGCACACACTCAGCTTCTGGTGGTCGTCTACCGGGCTCGAATACTTTCGCGGTTATCTGGGGCGCTTGCGCGCCACGTCGCGAGAAGATATCAGCCGTTATGTAACCACCTACATCCAGGAGAAACCTCACGTGGGCTTGGCCCTGCTTTCTCCGGAAGCCCAGGACAAGATTAAAATCCAGACGGAAGAGTTAATAGGTAAATGAAGAAAATAACCGTTACGCATAAAGGCGGACCTGTGGGTCGGTCCGGTAATCCCCCCACTACGTTCGCCAAATCCCAGCGGGAAGGGCGAACACGCCTGTTCGCCCCGACACTGCTGCTGCTGGTCCTTTCGCTGCTTGCAGGTTTCGCTTCACGTGCCAGTGGGCAGGTGAGTCAGCCTGAACCTGCTCGCAATTTGCAAAGCGCGCAAAGCCTGGTTGCGAAACAAGTTGCACTGGTTAGTGAGTTTGAAGTGAACGGGCTGAAAGTTTTAGTCAAACGCCGTGAAGGGAGTCTGACGGTCGCCGCGGGTCTTTTCATCAAAGGCGGTTCACGAAACATTACGGCCGATAACGCAGGCATAGAAGCCTTGATGCTGGACGCGGCAACTGAAGCCAGCGCCGCCTTTTCCCGGGGCCGGATGCGCGACGAACAGTCCCGGATGGGAACAGTTGTTTCCTCCAGCGTGAGCTACGACTATTCGGTGCTGTCGCTACGTTGCACCCGGCCAAACTTCGACCGCTCGTGGCAGATGTTTACCGATGTTGCGCTCCATCCGTCCTTCGCAAAAGAAGACGTGGCCCTCGAGCAGGAGCGCCTTGTCGTTTCCTTGCGCGACGACACTGACGATCCGGACACTTATCTCCAGCGCCTCCAGGAACGCGTTGCATATTCAAACCATCCATATCTGAATCGCATGGAAGGAACGGCGGAGTCGGTGAGCCGGTTAACGGCGGAAGACTTGCGCCGTTACCATCAAAAGATAATGGAAACGTCGAGGCTGCTACTTGTCATCGTTGGCGATTTGGATTCGGCAAAGGTGCGAACGCTGGTGGCCGCAAGTTTTGGCAAACTGCCGCGAGGCACTTACAAGTCTGATCCGGTCCCGCAGTTGGCATTTGATAAATCCAGCGTCGAAGTCACGCCGCGCACTTTGCCAACAAACTACGTTCAGGGACTCTTCACCGCCCCAGCGCCAAACTCTCCTGATATCTATCCCATGCGTATTGCTAGCTCGATTCTGCGCGATCGGGTTTTCCAGGAGGTGCGAGCGAAAAGAAATTTATCTTATGCGCCAGATGCGTTTTTACGGAACCAGGGCGCGAACATTGGCGGGCTCTACGTTACTGCCGTCGATGCCAATCAGTCAGTCCAACTCATGCTTGACGAGATCGGCCGATTGCAAAAAGTGGCGGTGGAAGATGAAGACATCCAGGCTGTGGTAGCCCAGTATCTGACCTCGTATTACATGGGCCAGGAAACAAATGCTGCCCAGGCCGGCGAATTGGCCCAGTATGAATTGCTGGGTGGCGGTTGGCGCAATTCGATTGGAGTTATCGAAAAACTAAGTGCCGTCACACCCGCGGATGTTCAGCGGGTAGCTCAGAAGTATATGCGTAATATTCGCTTCGTTGTGCTGGGCAATCCGAAGAGCATCGATACGAAAGTCTTTACTGGAGTGGCGGGGGGCTGAAGCAGTAGGCAGTAGGCAGGCGTCAGGAGGCAGGAGCACGTCAGAACCGCCTGGGTAAGCGGGCGGGTGTGAAGACAGCTCGTTAGAGAATCGGAAGTCAAAAAGAGCGGGCGCTACGAAGATGAAATTCGTAGCGCCCTGTTTTGTTCATTGCCCTTTGGCCTCCAGTAATACCCGCCGTTCACGCAGGCCGTTCTGACCTGCCGTCTGCCCCTGCCTCCTGCCTCCTGCCTCCTGCTCCTGATCAGTGTCCGAGCCGCGTTTCGCTTTCAAACTTTTCGTAGAGTTTGCCGTCGAGCTGGCGAAGAATCCTGGCCTCGATCAATGCCAGCCTTTCATTCCCGCTCTCAAAATAGGCGACCGCAAGATTGTAATGGGCGTCTGCATTGCCGGGACTGAGGCGTGCCGCTCGGGTGTATGAAGCGATCGCCTCCGGCATTCTGCCGGCGTAGTAGAAGGCATCGCCCAGCTTATTGTGTATCTCATCTGAGTCTGGCTTAAGTTCAAGCGCTTGCTGGTACGCACGAATACCTTCCGCGGCTTTGCCTTGCTTAACTTTGCAATAGCCGACTTGCACCCAGGCATCCGCGCGTTTCGGGTTTCTGTACGCCGCGGTTTCGAAATGTCCGATGGCGTTATCGTAATTACCCAGCCATAGAGATTCCAACCCTGTTCTATACGACGACTCCCCAATGTCGCCGCTTTTATCTTTCGTCGGCAGTGGGCGTAGCTGGCCCGGTCGCAGTTTGGCCAGTCGCGCTGCGGCGATGGCAAGATTTATATTCTGCCCATTCGTCACTTTAACTGTGACCACACCGATTACCTGCCCCTTGAGGTTGAAGACTGGACTGCCGCTGTTGCCGTGGGAAGTCGGCGCCGTAATCTGGATAATCTTGCCCAGGTTCGGCACTTCGCGAACGGCTGAAACAATGCCGTCGCTAACCGAGCCTTCCAGTTTCAAGGGATTGCCGATCACGAAAACCGTTTCACCTTCGTCGGGTAGGACCGCAGACACGTCGCTGGCGCGAGCGCGCTCGGGCGGCATCTGAACGCTGAGCAGCGCCAGGTCGCCTTCTTCGTCGATGGCCAAAGTGCCCCCGACCGGAAACACCTTTCCTTTCCCCTCGAGGGTCTTAACCTCGCATCGCTTCGCGCCGCGGAGGACGTGCAAGTTTGTCACGACCTGTCCGGGTCGCACGAAGAATCCGCTTCCCGTCATTAGCGCTTCGCCCTGAGAATCGTAAGTTGCAATGGCAACTACAACCGGCTTAACGCGTCTGACCAGTTCCGGAAGAGTTTCCTGCGAGAAGGTTGGTGTGGGGAAGAAAAGCAGGCTTACGCCGGATAACAGCAAGGGAAGCAGCAACTGGGGGTAGATGCGTTTGTACATATTCAATTGTAACCGCGACTAGAATTCCATCTTGATGGGATGCCGATGCAGCCGAATAGCATGGGCGGCGTTTACTGTGGCAATCGAGGTCGGGAGACTCGCGAGGACCGGATTGTCTCCAAAGGTCACCCCGGGCCTTGAGCCGCATAGTAACCCAGGATGCGGCTCCCGCAACAGGAAAATTCGGTACGTAGCGCAAACTGTTAGTTTGCGAGGTGCACAAGGCGAATGCTTAGTTTGCGGTGACCCGTTTCGATAACGGATCTGCTAGCGTCCCTCGACCGCAGACTAACAGTTTACGTTACAAAACAAATGAGGCCGCCAGGTGGCGGCCTCCAATTAAAGTTTACCGATGATGGTTAATCTAAGGAACTATTTGAACCACCCCGATACCTGGTCCCAACGGATTCACAATCGTGGCGTTTGCATCCTCCATAGTCACCAGCAAACCGAAATTCTGGAGTGTGACTTCCGACTTAATCTCGGCTTCATTACGTCCGCCCGTGTTCACGATCTGGCCAAGTTTGAGAAACTGATTATCTGGCGAGACCGCCCAGAGTGTAAACACCTTGCCGGCAGGAGCATCTTTCAATTCATGGAAACGCATATTGACTTTCGTCACTCCCCTTTTTCGTGGAGTGATGAAAATATTCGCGCGCGCGCCTTCTAGCGCACCGCTGAAATTAACCTTCATCTTAGTGTCGTCGCCCTTCTTGTAGGCCGGTAGGTTGAGCATCGGCACCGTGTACCCCGCCGCGGGTGTGCTGACCTCGGCTGTGGTGGCCCCTACCTTTTCCCCTACCGGGTTTGTGGTGTGGGGAATCACCGCAAACCCTTCAGGCACCGCGCTGCGGAAAAAGACGGTCTCTGGATTGTAGGCGCTCAAATTAGCTTCTGGAGAAGCGACGAGCATGAACTTGTTTAGTGGTGTCGCGGAGTCAAAAGCGCCCGTGCCTTGGGTGACCGTTATGGGTCCAATCAGCGTAACCGCTCCGTCTTGATCAACTGCATAAAGATTTAGCGCCGTTAGATCCGACGGCAAACCTGTCAGGTTAAGTTTAATCCTCGTACCATCGTCATCCCGTAGAATCGTGGCGATGCCCTTCGCGCCGGGCACGGTTACCGGCGTCATCTTGATCTTTACCTCTTTGTTCACCGGATACTCGATCACCGTGTAAGTGCCGTCAGCATTTTGGACTGTCTTGGTAACTGTGGTGGTTGTTGTTTGTGTCTGTTGGGTTTGTGCGGCAACGAGCGCTACAGTTAAAAAAATCAGCAGCGCCGCAGCCAGAAGAGAAAAGCGTTTACTCATAAATGTGCTTGCTCCTTTCCTGTCTCAATCGCGATTAAGTTGTGCGTGGGGGAACTTGTGCGTCGGGAATTACGGGCTAGTACAGTGAGGTAGCGGCAAGCATTATGCCGCCCAGGATAGGTGAAAACACCCTACACCTTTCAGACTTTGGCAGGTTTTATTGGCGATTTCTAAGAATCCAGGCTAAAGCTGCGATACACAACAGTACACTGGTGTACGTATTGGTTTCCGCTCCTAAAGGAGCTTTGAAAGGATTTGAGAGGCTGCGAATGCTATAAACATCTCACCCCTCTGGGGTGAAGAATCCGGTCGGCTCTTTTCAAGTCATACGTTGAAAGATGGATCCTGAGAATCAATAGCTTTGTAATTCTGTTATCGCCTTAATCACATCAGCGACCTGCGGCAGGATCGCGTCTTCCAATTGCGGAGCGTAGGCGACAAAGGTGTCCAGCGCGGCAACGCGACGCACCGGCGCGTCGAGGTGTTCGAAAAGTTCGTCTGAAATGCGCGCGGCTATCTCCGCGCCGTAGCCAAATGACAGCGAATCTTCGTGAGCCACGATCACTCTGCTTGTTTTTTTGACTGTTGCCACTACAGCATTCCAGTCGTAAGGTTGCAGGCTGCGCAGATCGATGATCTCGACGCTGATGCCCTGCTGCTCGGCTTGCCTGGCTGCCACCAGCGAACGCTGGACGAGGGCGCCGTAGGTGATGATTGAAAGATCCGTGCCTTCGCGAACAGTCCTGGCCTTGCCGAAGGGAATCATGAAGTCATCAGGCGGGTACGGCGATTTGTTATAGGCCTGACGGTAGAGATGCTTGTGTTCGAGAAACAGTACCGGGTCATCGCAGCGAATCGCCGTACGCAGTAAACCATTCGCATCAAGGGCATTTGAGGGATAGATGACCCGAAGCCCGGGAATCTGCGTGAATGTTGAAACGCCGGATTGCGAGTGGTAGACGGCGCCTCCTTTCAAATAACCTCCAACCGGCACTCGCATAACCACGGGCGCTTTCCACTCGCCACCGGAGCGCCAACGCAGCACGGCCAGCTCGTTACGAATCTGGTGCATCGCCGGCCAGATGTAGTCGAAAAACTGAATCTCAACCACAGGCTTCAACCCACGCGTGGCCATGCCGATGGCCCGACCGACAATGTTGGCTTCCGCGAGTGGCGAGTTGAAAACGCGCGCGCTGCCAAACTTCCGTTGAAGATTTGCCGTAACCTTAAAAACTCCACCCTTGCCCTTTACCTTGTCGAGAAACTCTTCCCGGGAGCAATCGGCGATGTCTTCGCCAAAGATAACGATGCGCGGGTTGCGAGCCATTTCCGTGTGCAGGCACCGATTGATCAGGTCAACCATAGTGCCCGGGTTGCCGGTGAGCTCCGCGCCTTCCTCGGTATCGAATTCTTTCGACGAGGGATCGACGTCGGGTGAATAGATATGGAGTTTCACAGTTTCCGGAGCTGGCTGAGGACTTGCGAGCGCCTGGTCGGCCGCTTCGATGACCGTACGGTCGATCTCGTCTTTTATGCGCTGCAGTTCATCCTGATCTACCACACCTTCCTCGATCAAAAGCGCGCCAAAGCGCTTTACCGGGTCCCGTTCAGCATCCGCCGTTCGTTCCTCATCTGGACGATAGAGCCGTTCATCATCCGAGAGCGAATGGGAATATGGCCTGATAACTTTCGCATGCACGAAGGCCGGACCATTACCCGCGCGGCAATAGGCCGCAGCCCGTTGCATGACCCCGAGCGATTCGAGGGCATCGGTGCCGTCGCATCGTTGCAGATAAAGATTCGGAAAGTTTTTGATCAGACGGGAAACATTGCCGCCGGGTGTTTGCACCTCAACGGGCACGCTGATCGCGTAGCCGTTATCTTCAAGCAGGAAGAGCACCGGCAGCTTGAGATTGCAGGCGGTGTTGAGAGACTCCCAAAACTCGCCTTCGCTGGTTGTTCCATCCCCAAGCGAAACGTAGACCACCTCGTCTTTCTGAAAGTTTGACGCACGCTTCCTCAGCTCTTTGATCAACTTAAACCGGTAACCAGCTTCCGCGCAGCCCACGGCCTGCAACAGTTGGGTGCCGGTTGGGGACGACTGGGAAACGATGTTGAGTTTCTTGTGACCCCAGTGTGAAGGCATCTGCCGGCCATGCGAGTTTGGATCTTTCTCGGCTCCCACTGCGGCAAGCAATTGCTCAAGCGGTGTCATGCCGAGCTGGAGACAGAGCGCGCGATCGCGATAGTAGGGGTAAAACCAATCGTAGCCGGGCTTCAATACCATTCCGGCGGCTACGAGTATGGCCTCGTGTCCGGCGCCGCTGATTTGGAAGAATATCTTGTTCTGATTCTTAAGTTGAATCTCTTTGTCGTCGAGCCGGCGGGAGAGATACATCGTGCGATACATCTTGAGCATCTCTTCACGCGAGAGGCTGGGGACTTCGCGGCGCGTAGGTTCATCGCGTTGCCGCTGGCGTGGCCGTGGCTCGGGGGCGCGGGCCGTTTGGGCCGCAGCCGAAGAATTCGATACAGGCACGGGTCGAGGCGATGATGTCGTTTGGGCCTTACGATCTTTCGGTGCGACTTCCGGTGCGGCCCTCACAACCGGCTGAGATACTGACTGGGGCCGCGCCGGCTCCGCTTGAGCCTTCATCTCTTTAGGCGCGTCAACCCGGGCGGCCGCTTCAGCCTTAGGCTTTCTTACCAGTTTCAAGACTTTGGTGCTCATAGTGATTTGCTACTTCAGAATTCGCTTTCGAGAATCGCTCGATATTCTTCAGCCATCGATGGATGACCGTGCGAGGTGGCTGCTTCCATTCCGCGCTGAAAGGTTTCTTTGGCTTTGTCGCGCTGGAGCGCTCGCTCATACGCTCGGGCCAGCATGCCAAACGCATTGCCTTCGTCGTCCGAAATTGCCAGATAACGCTCCAGCATTTCGATCAACCCTTCGGTTTGGCCAGCCTTCTCATATTCCTTGGCCAGACCAAACAGAATACTGCTGTTGATAGGATCGTTCACCAGCATTTGCTTGAAGATCTCGATTCTAGACGCAGTCATTGTTTTTACTCTGCACAGAGATTTACTTCCCAATTAGCAGCTTCGCAATCGTTTGCAACTGCATGTTTGATGTTCCTTCGTAGATCGCGCCAATCTTCGAGTCGCGCCAGAATTTTTCCACCGGATACTCTTTGACAAAACCATAGCCGCCATAGAGTTCGATAGCCTGTGAACTAATGCGCTCGGCAGCCCTGGAGGAGAAGAGCTTGGCCATCGCCGCTTCCTTCACAAAATTCATTCCCGCATCTTTCATTCGGGCCGCGTTGTAGACCATCAAACGCGCGGCCTCCAACTCAGTCGCCATCTCCGCAAGTTGAAACTGCACTCCCTGAAATTGGTTGATGGATTTGCCAAATTGCGTTCGTTCACTGGTGTAGGCAAGCGCGGCCTCCATCGCACCGCGAGCGATGCCGATCATCTGGGCGCCGATGCCGATGCGCCCTTCGTTTAGTGTCTCAATAGAGGTCTTGTATCCTTTGCCGGCTTCACCCAGCACGTTTTCCCTGGGAACCCTACAGTCCACCAGGATCAATTCCGTTGTAGATGATGCGCGAATGCCAAGCTTGTTTTCTTTTTTGCCAACCGAGAAGCCTTCGAAACCCTTTTCGATAATAAATGCGGTAATGCCACGATAACCCGCCTCTGGATTGGTATTAGCAAATAAGATGAATATTTCGGCTTCGTTACCATTGGTAATCCAAAGCTTCTGGCCGTTTAGCAGGTAGTGGCCGCCCTGGTCCACGGCGCGAGTCTGCAAGGCGAAGGCATCCGAACCTGAGCCTGCTTCACTTAACGCGTAAGCACCAAGCCGTTCGTTTGCCAATTGCGGCAAGTACTTCTTTTTCTGCTCCTCATTTCCCCAGCGAATGAGGGCGTTATTGACCAGCGTATTTTGCACGTCAACCAGCACGCCCACAGAAGCGTCAACCCGCGATAGTTCCTCGACTGCCAGAATCGCGGTGAAGAAAGATGAACCTGCCCCGCCAAACTCTTCCGGCGTTTCAATTCCCATGAGACCCAGGTCGAAACACTGTTTGATCAGCGCCGGATCGAGTTTGGCGTGTTCATCCATCTCCGCCACACGTGGCCGGAGTTCACCTTCGGCAAACTCACGCACGCTGGCGCGAAACATTTGTTCGTCTTCGGAAAGTGTGGTTAGCGGACGACCAGCAAGCTCTTCACTAGCAGTTTGAGATTGACTCATCTTTACCTGACTCTTCGGATGTAGGGATTGAACATGTGCATCATAATCAAGGGAAAAGTTAAAGGCAAAAGCTCGGCTGGGCCGCGTGGGTGATAGGCGGTTTCATGAAAGCATCCAAGTAGCCTGCGGAGCTGGCGGACAGAGTGATAGCCCCAGGCGATGGCGCAGCTGAGCCTGGGGTCACAGCCATAGGATCCAACTGAGCCTGCGAAGCTGGCGACAGATGGTTAGTTAAGTAGCGATGTTATCTGTCGCCCACTTCGTGGGCTCAAGTCCTTCCTGGTTGCAGTTCCCCAGGCTCGGCTGCGCCATCGCCTGGGGCTATCACTCAGTCCGCCAGCTTCGCAGGCTGGTTGAAGGCTTCTTTCAGCAGTTACGTTGGTTTCGGCTAAAAGCCGCTTGGTAAGGTTGGCTTAAGCCATCAACCGTTGCCGAAACAGAGTGGCCGTGTGATACCGTACTTTTTCTACTTTTCATAGGTATTCCTTATTCGACGCGCGAGCTAACGGCGATTGAGTTGCAAATGGATCAGCGACTAAATGACTCCGGAAAGGGCAAGGCCAGAAGTAAGAAACTAGCGCCTCTCGGCATAATCTTTGGGCTTCTGGGGCTGCTGCTTTTCGCTTACACCGTAAGAAAAGCGGGAGTCTCCAACATCATGGATGGCCTTGGCCGGTTGGGGGCCGGTTTCTTACTCATCCTTTTGCTCTCTGCAATTCGTCAATGCGCTCGCTCGTTTGCGTGGACTAAATGCCTCGAGGCCCCTTATCGACTTCGCTTCCGGGATGCCTTTAAGGCGCGCGTTATGGGCGATGCGCTGGGCAACATCGTACCTCTCGCCAGCGTGGCGGTCAGCGAGCCATCGAAAGCCGCATTCGTGAGAGATCGAGTGCCGCTGATGATCGGTTTGTCGGCGTTGGCGATTGAAAATATCTTCTACAGCTTCTCGGTCGTGCTCTTTATCTTTTCCGGCACCACGGCCCTGCTGCTTAGTTTCACGCTTCCCAGGCCTTTGCGTTATGCAGCCATTGCGACCCTTGTCGTCAGCGTCGTGATTGCCCCTCTGCTATTTCTGATTATTCGTCAGCGATGGAAATTCCTGAGCGGCTCATTCATTCTTTTGGGTAATCGACTTAAACGAAGCTGGGTGGAGAAATCGATTACGCGAGCGCAAACTCTCGAGGAAAGGATTTATGGTTTCTACGACAGAAACCGCGCACACTTTCTTTCCATCCTTGCGCTTGAGTTCTGTTTCCATCTGGCGGGCGTGGCCGAAGTTTATACCACTCTCTCCTTTGTCAGCGACACAATAGCGCCCACCCTGTTTACGGCCTTTATTCTCGAGTCAGTCAATCGGGTCATCAACGTTGCTTTTAAGTTTGTGCCGTTCCGTTTGGGTGTGGATGAGTACGGCTCGGGAGCGCTGGCAAAGGTTCTCGGTTTTACCAAGGCCAGCGGTACAACTCTGGCCATCGTGCGAAAGACGCGCGACATTTTTTGGACCGCAGTCGGTATGACCTTTATGATCCGCAGGGGATTATCGCTGAGAGGGATCGACAAACAGGCCCAGGCAATTGTTGATGAAACGGGCGCAAACTAACAGGTTGCGTTCAGTCGTACGAGAGGGCGCTTACAGCATCGAGGTTGGAAGCGCGCAAGGCGGGATACAGTGCTCCGAAGGCTCCTCCAAGCATCCCGATTCCAGCCGCTGTGACGGCCCAGCCCCAGCTAAATTCGAAAAGGAGCCCATAGAATTGGTGAATCAGGTAGCCGGCGGCAAACGACACGGCAAAGCCGGCGACGAGGCCCACAGCGCTAATCAGTAGGGCCTCTGATTCAATGATGAAGACAATATAACGCCTTGAGGCGCCCAGCGCTTTCAGTATTCCTATCTCGCGCGTCCGTTCAGTTATCGTCGTGTACATTGCCAACATCACTACCAGCGCGCTCACCACTGCCGCCAGCCCCACCAGCACTCGCAAAAAGATGCCCAGGAAAGGAATGCTCTTTTCGACGCTGGCAAAGACCTCATCAGTAAATTGAATTTTGTTACCCGGAATCTCCCGATCGATTCTTTTGGCAACGTCGACTTTGTTTTCTCCTTCTCGTATTTTTAAGAGGATGTAGGTGCACCGTCCTGGCGCTTCCAATGCTTCCTGCATACCAGGCAGCAAGGCTTTCACCCGCGCGGTTGATTCGGGCGAATAAATACCAACGACACGATACGGTCGATCTCCGATCAGACTTAGAGTGCTACCCACATTCAGATTGTTATTTCTGGCTTTGACTACGTCGACTACTACTTCGTCATTGGCTTGCGGTGGCCGGCCATGGTCCAGTTGTAACCCATTCACCCGCGCATACTGCTCCCATTCCACCCCCTCAATTCGTTCCAGGCCGAATCCCCTATTACTCTGGAGAACGTGAATGATAACCGGCAGCGCCTCCGAGACTCCCTCCACCGCTTTAAGGAGATCGACATACTTGGTACTTAAATTGGCAGTGGAACTGGTAAGCTGCATCGACCCGGGTCGAGTGAAAATAATCTCGGCACGCACATTTGAAGCGCGACGCTGCAAATCGCTTGACATGCCGCGAGCCAATCCGGTGAAAAGCATAACGAGGCACACCCCGAGCGCGACGCCCGTAACACTGACCAGGGTGCGAATGGGTCGCTGTCGAATGTTAGATACGACAAGATTGTCCATCTGTACTGGGCGCGAGACGCTTAGTTTATCCTTAGCTTTTACAGAACTCGGAAATTTCCTGATTACGATAAGACATTTCGTTGAAACCTACCAATGAGATGGGCCGGGGAGTACTGTAAAATCGCTTCGTTTAGAGGCGGGCACCGCCCGCCGGCAGTTCCCGATTCTACGTGTCTTGAACCGGGGGCGATGCCCCCCTCTAAACGAACATAGGAACGAGGTCAACGATCTACGAAAATCCGCTTCGTTTAGAGGCGGGCACCGCCCGCCGGTGCAATTCGCGATTCTGCGTGTTTTGAACCGGGGGGCGATGCCCCCCTCTAAACGAACATAGGAACCATTAAACGAACATGGGAACGATGTCTAACGCTCCACCTCAAAGTATCGAGGCCGCCAAGCCAGGCAGGTCCATCGAGTGGAGCGTTGTCGGCGCCCTGATAGTACTGGTCGTCATGGGTTTGTGTTTTCGTGCCAAAAATCTGGACGCTATTGGCTTCGCAGAAGACGAAGTAAACAAAGTCGACGCAGTGCGCGCCTACGAGCGAGGCGACATCACTGCTAACGCTGAGCACCCGATGCTCATGAAGTTACTTATGTACGCCTCCGTCAAAGGTGGCCGTTTTTTAAGAGGGCAGGCAATCAGCGACGAAGTGTTGTTTCGCCTGCCCAATGCGTTCTTCGGCGCGTTAACAGTAATCCCGCTGTTTCTGCTGACCGGAGCATTCTTCGACCGTTGGACGGGACTCCTTGCGGCCGGATTCTGGACTGGGGGCGTAAACGCCATCACTTACAATCGCATCGGGAAAGAAGAAACGTTGCTGGTCTTCTTTATGCTCTTTGCTTTCTACTTTTACTTGCGGGCCAAGCAGACCAGCACCCTAAACGTTCCGGTGAGACGTCGAAACTATCTGCTCAGCGGAGTTTCATTCGGACTTATGTTGGCGTCAAAATACTTTCCTCATTACCTTGGTCTAAACTCGCTCTATCACCAATACTTTCGCGTGCGTAAACGGGACCCCGGTGAGCCTGCCGGCAATACGTCGCTGATTTTCTATGTAGCACTTGTCGCGGCTTTCTTAATCGCCAATCCGGCGGTGCTACTGCCCCAGGTTTGGGAATACCTGAATGCCTTCATGGGCGAACGACTGGTGCAGCATTCGGGCTATCTGTTCGCGGATCGTCTTTACAAGAACACTCTGTCGAGTACGCCCTTCTGGGGCACGCCTGTTTATTTCTACCTCGTGTTTATGGCAATCAAGATCCCTCTCCTCGTGCTTGCTTCATTCATTGCGGGTGTTGTCATAGCGATGAAGCGCTGGCGACAACCGGGGTATGCCTTCGCCCTGTTCATGTTTCTGTTCTGGATTGTTCCGTATTCATTAATCGGCGGAAAATGGTTGCGTTACACACTCTCGCTCATGCCCTTCGTTTACATACTCTCAGCGGTGGGTGTCATCGAGCTCGTGAGATTTGTTGCAGCCCGTTTGAACGCTTCAAAGCAAACAAAGAGGATGGTCGCTGCAGCCGTTGTTGTGATCTTTCTTGGGCTGCCGGCTTGGACTGCATATGCGGCTGGTCCACACTACAGTCTTTACACTAACGCGCTGGGCCCGCAACACGTCGGCTACTTCTTTCCGCATGACGAATTTTATGACGATGGCCTGCGCGAAGCGATCAAGTTTGTCTGCGATACGGCGCCGCCGGGAGCGCTCATCGCCCATGAGACACCGGCCGCAACGCGCTATTATCTCGAGAGGTTTGGGCGTACGGACCTGAATTCCAAAGCGATATCAGCGCCGGAATTTGATGTGGCAAACATTTCCGGCCCGGCATACATTATTATTCAACGCGGTCGAACCTACTTCGAAAACCAGGGCAAGCTAGCATTGGTCCGTGCCACGTTTACTAAGGTCCATGAAGTTAAGGTAAACGGGTTGACTGCGGCCGAGATATTTGTGAATCCTAGTCCGCGTTAGCGGACGGCTGATAGTGGCCCAGCGATTCAACTCCTTGGAGTGCGGCGGCCTGGCGCCGCGTTGTTGACGAGTATTCAATGAGATAAAGGAAGTGACAGCGCTCCGCCGGACCAAAGCGGTAACAGATTACCGCACTCCAAGGAGTTGCCTCTATTCAGATAACCATGGCTGGTTTCAAGAAAGCGGAATCGAAATTATGAAGACCAAACGAAAAGCTGTTTTTTCCGCGTTCATGATTCTGCTGGCGCTGTTGCTGGCGGCCCTTCCATTTGCCGGCCAAGGTTCGTCCAAACGCGTTCAAATCGTAATTCTTGGCACCACGGATCTACACGGCAATATCTTTCCCATCGATTACTACACTGACAAGCCCGACAATCGTGGTTTGGCGAAAGTGGCCACTCTGATCAAGAGAGTTCGCAAGGAAACTGAGAACGTCGTTCTCGTCGATTCCGGCGATACGATTCAGGGAACCCCGCTCGCCTACTACCACAACAAGAAGAATAACAAGCCGCCAGATCCGATGATGCTGGCTATGAGCGCGCTCAAGTACGACGCCATGGCCGTTGGTAATCATGAATATAATTTTGGTTTAAAGGTGCTTGAAAAAGCGCGAAGCGAAGCAACATTTCCCTGGCTTTCAGCCAACACTTACAATCAGGGAACCGGCGAGACCCACTACAAGCCTTACATCATCAAAGAAGTTGCGGGTGTGCGGGTGGGAATCCTGGGGCTGACCACGCCCGGAGTGCCAACCTGGGAAAACGCGCCAAACTACGTGGGCTTAGGATTTGACGACCCTTTGCTCGAGGCGAAGAAGTGGGTTCCGATCTTGCGCGGAAGAGGACGCGCTGACGTTGTCGTGATCGCAATGCATATGGGACTCGAAGAAGACCTACGCACAGGCGAGATCAATCCCGGCCAGGTCAAGAATGAAAACCGGGCCATTGCGATCGCGAAGCAGGTGCCGGGTATCGATCTTATTTTCATGGGCCACACGCATCGTGATGTGCCGTCGCTGGTGATCAACGGAGTGGTGCTGACCCAGGCCAACTATTGGGGACGCCACCTGGCTCGCGCGGATTTGTATCTGGAAAACGTCAGTAACAAGTGGCGAGTATATGCGCGCTCGGCCCGCACAATCCCCATTGATGACAAGGTGGACGCCGACGAAGAAATACTCAAACTTACCGAACCGTACAACCGGGAGACGCAAGCCTGGCTGTCCCGGGAGATCGGCGAGTCGGCCGCGGAGTTAACTGCCCTCGAGGCTCGTTTCAAGGATACTGCGATTTTGGACTTGATTCAGCGAGTCCAACTGGAAGCGGGCAAGGCCCAGGTATCAATGGCCGCGGTCTTCAATCCGCAAGCGCGAATAGCAAAAGGGCCGGTCACCGTGCGCAACATTGCCGGCCTTTACGTTTATGAAAATACGCTGGTCGTCATAGAAGTGACCGGCCGGCAGTTGAAGGAAGCGCTCGAGCATTCAGCTAAATACTTTCGCACTTACGAACCCGGAAAATCTCCGGCTGATCTGGTGGACGAAAAGATTCCTGCCTACAACTTTGATATCGCTGAAGGGGTCACTTACGAGCTCAATATCTCAAAGCCGAATGGGCAACGTATTGAGAAACTTCAATACCAGGGCAAACCCGTTTTGCCGGACCAGAAGTTTCGTCTGGCGACCAACAACTACCGCGTGAATGGCGGCGGCGGATACACGATGTACAAGGGGGCGCCGGTCGTCTACCGATCAGGTGAAGAGATTCGTGAGCTGATCATTGATTGGGTGGAGCGACACAAAACTATTCCCACCGAACCGACGAACAATTGGAAGATCGTCTGGTAGTCCAGGGAGCAGGGGGCAGGAGGCAGGAGCAGGGAGGCAGGAGCAGGGAGGCAGCCTTCCAGGCTGCCTTAGTGCATTTGCTCCTGCCGCCTGCCTCCTGCTCCTGCCTCCTCAAATAAAACAACTCCCCTCGCCAACCAACTAGCGCCCTTCTGTGTCTATTGAGACAGTAGAACGCGCCTTTGCTTTCCTCGAGGTACACTCTGGTTTGAGCAGTGAAAGTGAATTAATCAGGTGGGCCCAGGCCGGTGACACAGACGCTTTCTGTTCTCTCGCCCAGGCTTATGAACGGCGAATCTATTCGCTGGCGTTCCACTACTGTCGCGAGCGCCAGGACGCCGAGGATTTGTCGCAGGAGGTCTGGCTAAAAGCGTACTCAGCATTGGCAACGTTCAGATACGAATCGAGCTTTTACACCTGGCTGCGGAAGATCACCATCAACTGCTTCATAAATTATCGACGGCGCCGCGCGAACGCTTTTCCCTGGCAGAGACAAAGCATCGACCCCTCTACGATCGACGGCTACGCGATTAAGGACGACTCCGGATCGGCGGTGGCCGAGTTGGAAATCACTCTGCAAAACCAGTTGGTTGTAGAAAAAGTCATGCAAGCCCTGGCGGACGTAACCCCTCAGCAAAGATTAGTCTTCCTGCTAAAACATCAGGAAGGGATGACCTACGAAGAGATATCGAAAGAGCTTGGTTGTTCAATCGGCACTGTGAAGAAATCAGTTTCGCGCACGATTGCGAAACTTCGCGCACAGCTGGGAGTTAACGACGAGTCGGAGAATTACATCTCATGTGCCGCAACCGGGATATTGAGCTAGGAGTTTTCAAATGCACAACTGCAGATTGACAAGAAATGGTCTGATGGATCTCGTGCTTGATGAAATGCCATCAGCGGAAGCAAAGCAATTGCTGGCAGAGTTGAACGACTGCGCGGCATGCAGCGAGGAGTATGCTGCACTAAGAAATACCTGGCGCGTGTCTGGCCAGGCGCTGCGATCTGCACAGCCCACCGAGACGTTCTGGGCGGGATACCATGCCAGGCTACAAGGCAAACTGATCCAGCATCAAGACAATGAAAAAGCTTCGTCTTCGCTGCAGCCAGTGCGGCAGTCCCTGAATTTATCACTGTGGCTACGCTTCTGGATCGCTGTTGTAACGCAAACTGAGCGGGGTCCCCAGCCGGGCAGCCCGGGTGGGGTGCTTATTAGTTTGCGGTTGATGGGCCGGAAGCTGGCAACAACTTCAGTGAAGGTGCCGGTCCCTGTCGCCCTGGCGCTGATGCTTCTATTCGTAATCTCGGTCGTCGTCCTACGGTTTCGTGGGCCAGTGAATACCACTCCGTCAAATCAATTGACCTCGGTAGAAACCAGAATGATTCAGATCCCTGTGATTCAGGAAAAAGTGGTCACCCGCGTGGTCTACGTTGAGAAGAAAACGAGTAGATCGCGAGGCGCCTCGAACCAACTGGATCGCGAGGAGTTAAATGCGCCGAATCGCCTTGCCAGGGCCGGGTCGGACGCGTCCGGCAAAACGGCAATGAGTTTGGCGGGTTTTAAGCCGACGGATCAGGTTAAGCTGACGATTATTAAGGGGAGCTATGAGAAGTAAGACTGTGGCGCTGGTGTGGCTTGCACAAAAAGTAAATAAACCAGGGAGCCCACCCTTATCAGAACCGGGAGCGGTAGCGACTGGGTCCCGCTTGATAAAAGACTATGCGACAAAAACCTCTTGGGTCCGGGTAACCCGGTCGCTACCGCTCCCGGTTCTGATACCGGGTGAGATCAAGCACTTTTTGGGCAAAGCCGCGCTGGTTTGCGCTCTGCTGCTTCTGCCCCCGGTTGGGATAGCGCAAGAAGTCACCAGACCGGGGTCGGGTAGTAGACCGGGATCCCACAGCCAGCAGCCCGCTGGGGTTGGTAGAAGTCACGTGGTTGTGTCTCTGCCTGAGGGCGGCTTCGTGGCCTTTAAGAACGAAATTGCCCGGGCTGGGACGACTAAGACCGGAGCTGCCGTATCGACACTGCCAGGAGGGTTTAAATCACGGGCTTTTGTTGACGAGGACCAGGTAGTTCACCGAGTGCTGGTGGATGCAACTGGAAAATATGTCTTCGGTTACGACCTCCTGGTTCAAGCTGTCCCTGCTTCAAAGACATTCAATATCGCCGTCACACCGCTGAATGTGCTGATCGAAGCCAAGCTGCTGGCAAGCAGCCCTGAGGGTCAGGCAGCGCATATCGCTACACTGCAGCAATCCGCCGAGCCGCAAATCCTGGATGACGGCGATTCATTTGCGCTCGACTTACTGGTCAACCAAAACACGGGAGTGAAGATCGTCGATTATGTCAGTGTGTCATTCGATCGTTTGAATCATTGGGATGACAACCCGAGAACGCTCCCGCGGGACTTCACGCTCGATGCGGTCGCTTTGACGATCATGGATTACAGGCTACTCGTCGACGGCAATCTCGTGGCAGCGGGCAAACCCGCAACGAACTTCACCGGCGCCCTGCTCTGGTGTTACGTCGAGGGACAAGGCCGCTTCATCGTTTCCCTCGTTCCACGCGACGGCTATCAGTTTCAGAAGGTCGGAGTAATTAACGAGAACAGGATGGAGTTTACCGTCAAGGGCAAGCATTATGAGTGGCTCTCCAGTTCACCCATCCTGCCCAGCGGTGGGAGCTGGAACATTTGGGTGCTGCACGATCCAAACTACGTCCCGTTTGGATCGCAGGGGATCGTCAAAAAAGAAAAGAACAAGTTAGAGAGGTTGGACGACTCCATCAAAGCTGCGCAGGATAAGGCCGCCAGAATCGGTGATCCCGCGCTTGCCACATTTCAAAACAAGACCGAACAAGTCCAGCAGGATCAGGCCGCCAAACGCTTTAAGGCAATGGTTGGCGCCGCGGATCGCATCGAGAATCTTTGGCCCAGGAAGCTGTGAGCGCGGAGATTCGTGGACCGATTCGAACTTAACTAGTTTCCCCAAGTAACTCGAGTGCGTCTCTCCGGAGCCTGAGAGGTTGGGCTGCGGGGCCGGGGCCAGGTGTGCCCAAAGCCGGACCAACGTGTGACCAAAAGTATGAACGGACACCGTCTACCGGGCCCCGACAGGAGACCGCTCAGAGTCCAGGATGGTCCAACTACCGAGGAGATGGAAATGAAAATTAATAAACGCCTGGCAGCCATCGTCAGCCTGCTTTGTTTGTCGTTATTCGCTGAAGCAGAAGCACAATCGGATGATGTTCCCAAGTTTGAGTTAGGGGTGCAGTTCACTTCAATTACAAAACCCGCTTTCGGTGCGACAGAGCCGGGTTTTGGCGGACGGTTTACTTTCAACCTTAACCGAAGTGTGGCTCTCGAAGCAGTGGGAAACTTTTTTCCGCATAAATGCAATTTCTGCTCGAGTGGTGGTGCCTTTGGCGAGAACAGTGGCAACATCACGCAGGGACTCTTTGGAGTCAAGGCCGGCAAGCGCTTTCAGAAGTGGGGCGTCTTCGGAAAGGCCCGGCCAGGTGTTGTCAGTTTCAGTGAAGGCGATTCCAAAATTTTTCTTGGCAGCCCAAACGGTTTCGCCATTTTACAGAATCGTCAAACGCACTTTGCGGCCGACCTTGGCGGAGTGCTGGAGTTTTATCCGTCCAAGCGGATTGTGACGCGCTTTGAGGCCGGCGACACAATGATTCACTACGGCCAGCGCCAGACTAATTCTCTGACGTTTGACCCCATCACTGGTGTGCCGGCATTGTTTCCGTTCACAACGCGCTCGGAAACTCGGCATAACTTTCAATTCGCAGCTGGGGTGGGATGGCGGTTCTGATAATCCGCAGAATCTGCGTAATCTGCGGATACTCCTGCGGACAAACCAAAACGGCAACCCGGGGGCGTTGGGTTGCCGTTTTGGTTACTACAACCAGCGGCAAGCGGGAGCTCACCAGCCGTTGCGCGGGGAGACTTTACGTTTTAGCGAAGCACCGCGACTACCTCGACAGTTTCACAAGTATTCCGGACCAGCTCGCTCCTGGATGGAATGCTGGCTAGTGGAATCCTCGCAAGTTCGCGTTCGATGGCGCGCTCTTGCCGCGACTTCACAATCCGGCGCCCGGTGCCCTGGCCGTCCCAAACTTCCACGAGGAAATAGCTCTGACCGTAGCGATGGAACAGCAGTCGCGCATGCGTCTTATTCTTGATCTGTTTCGTTGGATAACTAAGGCGCACGGCAGACTTTCCGTTGTCAGCTCCCTCGACCATCAGTGCTTCATTTCCGGCGGTTGCCGATCTCACACTGTACTCTCCACCTGGCAGCGTCTTGTCGCCAACAACGAATTCGAAGGGGATGTTCGCAATCACTTTATTTCGCGATTGGGCGTTTGCCGAGACGGCGGCAGTTGCAAGCGTAAGCCCAACTAACAGCATCAACATCGTGAACCGTTTAAGAATTTCCTTTTTCATGTTTTCTCCTCTTGCCTCCCTTTTGCATTTCGTGCAATGGTCGAGGCTCTTTCCTCTCTAACTGTGTAGCCAGCAAGTAAATTCGTGAATTGCTTCTTAGCATTGCTTCCTGGGTTCGGGTCTCAACCCATTTCCAACCAGCTGTCTTTTTCGCAGCCGCTGGCGGTCCATTGCCATTCCTGTGCCTCAACCGTTGTGCCTGCGTCTTCGGCGACTGTTGAGAGTTGGAAGGCCGGTAATTATTGTAGATTTGCATGTCTCTGCAATGCGGGGACCTGAAGTTCGAACGGACAGCAGCACGCCGATTACTATCTATTTAGATAGGTGCTGTTATCTGATCAGATAGTTCCACAGATTACGCAGATTACCCAGACTCAGAATCCGTGTAATCTGCGTCATCTGTGGATAATTCATTGCCCCTAATTCAGGGGACGCGTAAACTTGCGCGCGTAAAGATCCACAGCTCACAGACACGACTGCGATGAACCCGCGACTCACAGCCATTGCCGGAAGACTCAAGGGCAGCGTCTTCACGATTGAAGAGGTGCCTGTCGTCATCGGCCGCGATACCTCCGCCACGCTTTGCATTGCGGATGCTTCAGTTTCGCGCCGGCATTCCCAGATAGATAAGGAAGAAAATAAGTTTGTCCTGCTCGATCTCGACAGCCTCAATGGCACCTTCATCAATGATGTGCCGGTGAAACGGCGGACCCTCCAGCACGGCGACCGCGTGCGCATCGGGGATTCGCAGTTTCTATTCCTGATGCAGGATAGCGACATGCAGTCGAAGTCCAACGAGGTTGAATTTCACGACGAGCATGTTGTCAGCGGATCCACTCTGCAGGTCAGGTTCAACGACGCTCTTTACCTGATGGCTCGCGACCTGAGCGCCCTGATGAAAGTCTCGACTACGATCAATGCCATTCGCGGCGTCGAGGAGCTGCAAAAGACCCTGCTCGAACTGCTTTTCGAAGTGGTACCGGCCGAGAGAGGAGCAATTCTTCTGACGGACGGAAGCGCCGAGGGGCAGAACGCGGAGTTTGCTTCAGTGTTTGGCCTGGACCGGCGGCATGGACCAGACGAGTCGATTAAGGTGAGTAGAACAATTACCAGGGCGGTCCTGAGCCAGGGGGAGTCACTTCTGATTAATCAGGCAGAGGCGAAAAAGCTGGAGGCCCCCAGCCTGATCCTGGACCATCCCGTTTCAATATTATGTGTGCCGCTGATCATGCTCGATCGCACGCTGGGCGTGATCTATCTCGACACCAAAGAGCCCGACACTGTTTTTGACAAAGATCATCTGCAACTGGTGTCGGCGATTTCCGCGATCACCTCAGTGGCTATCGAAAACGCACGCCACATCGAATGGCTGGTCAGCGAGAACCAAAGGCTAATTGCAGACTTCGATATCGAGCACAATATGGTGGGCGAAAGCGCACCCGTGCGTGGAGTGTTGCAGTTTATTTCCAAAGTCGCGCCCACAGATGCGACTGTGATGCTCTCGGGGGAGAGTGGCACTGGCAAGGAGCTGGCGGCGCGAGCGATCCATCAGAACAGCAAGCGTGCAGACAAAGCCTTCATGGCCGTTAATTGTGCCGCACTCGCAGAATCGCTGCTGGAAAGCGAACTATTCGGCCACGAGAAAGGATCGTTTACCGGAGCGCTGGTCCAGAAGAAGGGCCGGCTCGAAATTGCCGACGGCGGCACCGTGTTTCTTGATGAGATTGGCGAACTGTCGCCCGCGCTCCAGGTGAAACTCCTGCGCGTTTTGCAGGAGCGTGAATTTGAACGCGTCGGCGGCACGCGCACGATCAAGGTGGACATCCGCCTGGTGACGGCGACGAATAGGAATCTGGAAGATGCGGTCAACGACGGCACGTTTCGGCAGGACCTTTACTACCGGCTTAATGTTGTGAACCTGGAGATGCCGCCTTTGAGAGACCGTCTGGAAGACGTACCGCTGCTGGCAAACTACTTCGCTGCCAAATACAGCGAAAAATGTAAACGACGCGTTACCGGGATTTCGACTGAAGCGCAGGCACATTTGGTTAACTACGACTGGCCGGGCAATGTAAGAGAACTCGAGAACGCAATTGAGCGAGCAGTAGTTTTAGGTACCACGGAACATATTCGGCTCGAGGACTTGCCCGATTCCGTACTGGAAGCTGAATCACGTGCTGCCGCGCCGGCCACCAAATATCATGATGCCGTGGCCCAAACCAAGAAGCAGATCATCCGGAACGCGATGCAGCAGGCGAACGGCACCTACACCGAAGCAGCCAAGATACTCGGCGTCCACCCAAACTATCTGCATCGTCTAATTAGAAACCTAAACTTAAAAGATGAATTAAAAAGATAATCCGCAGATTACGCAGATTAGAATTTAGGCAGGGTAGAGCATCTTCAGCCTGGAAGGCTGCCAGATAGTAGCCGGTGGTCGGAGCCCGGCGCAGACCACCGGAAAACGATTGGAAATGGTTTGGCACCCCGGGGAGGGGTGCGAGACGAAGGCGCTTACGATGACTCAAGTGTTCTGGCATCCCTGCAGGATGCAAGAGGGCCAGAGAATCTTTACCGGTGGTCTGCGCTGCGCTTCGACCATCGGCTACTTTCTTCAGAA
Source organism: Pyrinomonadaceae bacterium (assembly GCA_051004635.1). Lineage (GTDB taxonomy): Bacteria > Acidobacteriota > Blastocatellia > Pyrinomonadales > Pyrinomonadaceae > PSRF01. The sequence continues at coordinate 70,257 of JBPCKD010000108.1, read as the reverse complement.
CCCTCCGGGTTGCAGACGGCCGGGCTAGGCATGAGATAGGGCTCTTACTGAACTTCGGCACTCGCTCACTGGAATATCGCCGCCTCGTCTTGACCAAGTCTTAAACGTGTCCATATCTTAAACTGTCCAGGTCTTAATCTGCGTAATCTGCGGATGCCCTAGTCCTTATATTTGTGAGGAGAAATCTATGGCCGCTAGTTTGACCGAAGAAGAGTTTTCCAAACAGGTGAACACGCCCTTCCGCCTTAATCCTGGTCCGGACGCGCCAGTCGATCTGGAGCTGGTCGAGGTAAAAGGCTATCTGAAGAACCCGGGCGATCAGGATGGGTTGGAGCGGTTTTCGCTTTTCTTCAAGGGACCCGGCACTCCCCAGTTGCCGCAGAGCACTTACTCTCTCTCGAATGAGGGGATGGGCACATTCCATCTCTTCCTCGTACCAATCGGACGCGACGGCGATGGCTTCCGTTACGAGGCGGTCTTTAACTACTTCAAGAAATGATGAGACCGAGCACTGAGGGATGAAGCCGAAAATCGAAACAACTCAGTACTCAGCACTCAGAACTCATCACTCAGCCCTCCGGGCTTGTATTCCATGTGCTTGTATGCGCCGAGGTCTTCAATGACGACGAACCCGAGGCGCTCGTAAAACCGGTGGGCATTGTTATTGAGAACGAAGACCATGTGGCGTAGCAGCTTCCCGGCGCTGGCGGCTTCCTTCATCAACTCTCCGACCAATAACGTGCCGGCGCCGCGTTTTTGAAACTGCGGCAGCAGCGCGATGTCGAGCAGGCGAATCTGTTCTTCGTCCTCGCCAACCCAAATTCTTCCGGCGGGCGCTCCGTCGATCAGGATCAGTTGATACCTGGCATCGGGGAAACGCGCGTCGTATTCGCGCCGCTGCAAATCAAACTGCCAGCGCACGAATACTTCCTTCTGCCCCTCCGCCCATTCCACCTGGCCCAACTCATCTGCGCGCGTAGTGCCGTAGACCTCCAGCAGGAAGGGATCGTCTTCCTTCGTTACCGGCCGAAGGGTGATATTCGGAGGAGCAGCGTTGTTCGTCATTGCGGCTGAGTATAAACCAGTCGGGGAAAGAGTAGGCAGAAGGCACTAAGCAGTAGGCAGAAAAAAAGAGCACTACGCGAGATGAACTTCGTAGCGCCCTGCTTACTGCTTACTGCTTACTGCTTACTGCTTACTGCTTACTGCTTACTGCCTTCCTCTACCGGAAGTGATTGAAGACGGCTTCATACATGAACGTTCCATCCTCTGTTTCACTCCCGGTCAGAAACAGATCAAACTCTCCGAGCGCCGGGTGGCTTATCCTGTGGATGGAAGTAAACGGCGGCAGCTGCTCCGCAGCGCTGAACGTAAGTGAGAAGGATTCTGGTTGTCGCGCCTTCCTGGGCGAGAGCCTCGTGGACGCTTTCATTTTGTACTCGCTGACGCGGGTGAGCTTTAACTCAATCATCTCGCCCCGGGCGTTAGGTGCCTGGAGAATGTCGCCGACATAAGGCCGGAAAGTTGAGGCCTTGAAAGAAAAGAGCGCATCTTCCTGCGCCTCAATGGGAATCTCGAAGTTGCCGCGGACATCTAGTTGCCCTACCTGCCGGGCTGGCGGCATCTCTACTTTCCTGCCCAGCTGGCCAAAAATCAGATGGCCGCTGCCAAGCGCAAGGCCTGCGGAAAGAGTAGACATGGTGGCAGACTTCAAGAACGTGCGACGGGCGATGGACATTCCTTGGATCTCCTCAAACTACTCAGGTGGGATTGTAAGTTTGTTAGTAATTAGTTCAGGTGTGAACAGGCTTTCCCTAACGGCTTGGGGCTGGCACAGTGTACGTTACTTCGCGGCGAAACGCCACGGAGAAATGTCGACCGCAGACCGACGACAGTCGACCGCTGACGAAATTGCGGCAGAGTCGACTCCTTGGAGTGCGGTAACCTGTTACCGCTTTGGTAATCGGGGACCTGTCGCCGCCGTCCTCTCCAGCGTTGCGCCCTCAAGTTCCACTAGCTTCTATTCCAACGCCGAAGGCTGCGACAGGTCGCAGCCGACCAAAGCGGTAACAGGTTACCGCACTCCACAGAGTTGACTCCTCCTCGCCTGCTAGCCCTTTGGAAGATCGCGGAAGACTATTCTGTGTTCACGACCGTGCTAATATTGGATACCCGATGAAGCTCGATTCAAACATGCCCTCATTTAGCGGCGCCACGGAGTGGTTTAATTGTCCGGCGGCGCAGGCCGTGCAGGAAACTAAAGGCCGGCCTACACTCGTTCATTTTTGGTCCATTAGCTGCGCGATTTCTGAAGCTAATCTGCCGCATGTGGCGGAGTTGCGCGACGAGCGGAAGCGCGAAGGACTGCGGGTCATCGCTGTTCATTTGCCGCGCTTTGAATCGGAGACAGATACGGAAGCCGTTCGCCAGGCAATTGCAAAGCTCCACCTTACGGAGCCTTGCGCGGTTGATAACGAGCACAAGCTGCGTGATGCCTTCTTAAACGAGCAAGGCTATGTGCCTGCGTATTATCTGTTTGACATACAGGGCAAGCTAAGGAGCTTTACCGCAGGAGAGCGTGGGCTCCAGATGCTCGAGGATCGACTGGATCTTATGCTCGAGAACCTGCGGGGGCTCTATCCCTATTGCTCGGAGTGCGAACTGTTTTTGAATGAAGAGGCACTGTTCTGTTCAGACTGCGGTTTGCCGCTGGCCTTGCCGGGCTCCTACTGGAAAAATCTGGATCACCAGCCTCACCAGCCGGTCCCGCTTCCCACACAAGAATTGCCTGAACTCGATCCGCTCATCGGCCGCATACTTGCCGATAAATATGAGCTAACCGGTCGTCTTGGAAAGGGCGGCATGAGCGTCGTCTACCGTGCTCGTCGCGTTCATATCGGCGATGAAGTTGCCGTCAAGGTTCTGCTGCGAGAATTCGTTAGGGAAGATGGAGCGCTCGAGCGTTTTCGCAGAGAGGCGCGCGCCGCCGCGATGTTACATCATCCCAACGTGGTCACCATTCATGATTTCGGCGAAAGCTCTGACCGCGAGATGCCGGCTTTCATTGTGATGGAATTCGTCAAAGGCATACCGCTTCGCGATATCTTGAGGCGCGAAGGACCCCTCCCGGCTGAGCGTGCCGTGCGGTTGATGCGCGGAATCTGTGCCGGCGTAGGGGCGGCGCATCGCCAGGGAGTAGTCCATCGCGATCTCAAGCCCGAGAATATTATGGTGATCGCGCCCGATGATGATGATGAATACGAGAGTGTGAGAGTGGTCGACTTTGGTCTCGCCAAGCTGTGGGACATCGCCAAGGCTGGGGTAACGCACACAGGCACGGTGGTGGGAACGCCTTATTACATGTCGCCAGAGCAGTGTCGGGGTGAAACCCTGGATGCGCGCTCAGATGTTTACAGCCTCGGCGCAATGCTCTACGAAATAGTCTCCGGCAATCGGCCATTCGTTGCTGAAAACATCTCGGGGATCATAAGCAAACACCTGTACGAGTCGCCCCCACCGCTGCCGCGATCGCCACCAATCCCTCGCCACGTCACAGCCGCGATCATGCGGGCCCTGGCAAAGGACCCTGGACATCGGCAGACGACTGCCACGGCATTGGCTCGTGAACTCCAGTCAATCTAGCTGCAACTTGCTCAGCCCGCGTTAGCGGGCGACAGTGTTTACCGCGATTTCGGGGCTGTCTGCCGCTCCGCGGGCTGTGGTCCTTCGGTCTGCAGTTCCTGGGGTTCCGCTGCGCTCCACCCAGGCTTTATACTGTCGCCCGCTACCACGGGCTGGGATCACTCACCGCCGCTTTTGCAACAACGCGCTGACAAATCACAGTGCCTTTGAAACCACCCCGTTGACAAATCTAACGCCAGAGAACAAAATCCTCTTCGACCCAAGTTCGGAACTATAAGCACCCGATAGCTTTATGTGATCTACGCGTTTTGCTCGGTTCCAAGCCGTCTACCTGTCTCCTTTTGTGGGTTCAGACTCTGAAGATGCAGACAGCTCCGGGTATCCAGAGAAAAATGATCGACACCAGCGGCTGCGCGCAACAGGGCTCGCGTTTCGGTAGTGAGGTAATGGCCACAGTACCCGCGTTCCATGAAAGCCTTTCCGACCCTCCCGACAAAATGACCTGCTCCGCCGGCGCAGGTGGCCAGTCGGACGTCAGACCAGGAGAAACGACCAGGTAATGGCCCGATATCGCAAAATTGTGTGGAACGAGGGCATGCTCCTCTCGCCCCATCACTTTCAACAGTGGGACAACTACTACGAGGAACTCCTAAGTTCCCGCTTTGCTTCCCTGGCGCCTTATGAGTGGGGCATTCTCGATATCCAGGTTAACGGCGAAGCGATTGCCAACGGCAATATCGAGCTCCTTCGCTGTCGCGCCGTGATGCCCGACGGACTCCTTATAAATATTCCTGACACGGATCCTGCGCCACCTCCGCGCCCGGTTGGCGAGCATTTTGCGCCGGATGCCCAACGCCTGGATGTTCATCTGGCAATTCCTGCCAAACGTGCTGGAGCGGCAAACTTTCAGCGCAGCGGCAGCGCCCCGGATCAAAACGTCCGCTACCTGCAAACAGCCAGGTCAACTCCTGATGAGACGACGGGTGAGAACGACCAGGAACTCGCCTTCGCCCAGGGGAATCTGCGTCTGCTATTTGGAGAGGAAGTCACTGACGGCTATAGCTCGATAAAAATAGCGGAGCTTGGGCGTACAGCCACGGGCCAACTGAAGCTCGCCGAGAACTATATTCCGCCGGCGCTTAACATCCGCTCTTCGCCGTGGATGGAAAACATGCTTCGGCAGCTGGTCGAAATCCTGATAACGAAGAGCAGTTCCCTGGGGGAGCAGCGTCGTCAGCGCACCACCTCACTTGCTGATTTCACCAGTTCCGAAGTAGCTGTCTTCTGGCTGTTACACACAATCAACTCCACGATTCCAAATCTGGCGCATTTGTTTCGGACGCCGGTGTTGCACCCCGAGCGGCTTTATTTTGAGATGGCTGAGCTGGCCGGCAAGCTGATGACATTTACGCCGGACCGGCATCCCAAAGACATCGTGAGGTATGAACACGAGGATCTGTATTTCACTTTCAGCCAACTGGCCCAGGACATCCGCGACATGCTCGAGACGGTAATCCCAACCCGGTGTGTGCCAATACCGCTCGAAAAAGTTCGCGAGTCGCTCTACGCGGGCCGCGTGTTAGACGATCAGTTGCTGAAAGAAGCCGGTTTCTATCTCGGGGTTCGGGCGAACGTCCCCGAAGGACAGTTGATTGAACGCGTGCCGCGGGTTATAAAAGTCGCGTCCAGAGACACCATTGACGTGGTTATCGGTTCGGCGCTACCGGGTGTTACGCTCACGCATGCTTCGCCTCCGCCCGCACCCATCCCTACGCGGCCGAAGTTTCACTATTTTCATCTGGACTCCAGCGGTATGTTTTGGGAGCGAATTGCCGGCTCGAAAGCGCTTGCGGTTTATGTCCCGGAAGAGTTTAAGGACGAAACGGTTGAGATGTATGCGGTGAAGCCCTGAGGAATTTCGGATTGCGAATTGCGGATTTCAGATTTGCTAATCGTGAAGCTCGCTTTTTAGACAGGATGTACAAGTTTCACAGAATAGTTTAGGAGCGCGGTCGCTCGGAATCCTGTGCCTAGTGTGGTGTTTCTTGTAAATCCTGCTAATCCTGTCGAAATAATCCGTAAGCCTTTGCCTGAGGTCAGGAGTTTTTAGACAGGATGTACAAGATTCACAGAATAGTTTAGGAGCGCCGTCGCTGGGAAATCCTGTACCCAGTGTGGTGTTTCTTGTAAATCCTGTTAACCCTGTCGAAAGAATAGGCGGGAGACCACCCGGACGGGTACAACGCAACAAACTGAATTCCGAAATTCGAAATTTGAAGTTCGAAATCCGAAATCCAAAATTCCATGAGTGCAGTTGCTGAACACCCACAAGGCGTTAGCCGGCGCCGCTCACGCTCCGGCGCCGACCTGGTCAGTCTTGCGGGTCCGGTATTGGAGCTGGTCTTAAAGCTTCGCGCCGGAACGGCCGCTCCCGCTACTAATCCAAGGCCCGTCGTTCAGCAGTTGTTAAAGGAGATGGAGCAGCGTGGCGCAACACTGCGTTATGGCGAACGACAAATCAAAGAGGTCAAGTTTGCGTTAGCGGCCTTTGTCGACGAAACAATAATGAGCACCAATCTCTCGCTGCGCGATGAGTGGGAGAAGTTTCCGCTGCAACTCGAATATTTCGGAGAGCAGCTTGCCGGAATTAAGTTCTATGAACACCTCGATGAGCTGCTCAAACAGATCGAAACGGAGGCTGATGTGGTCGAGGTTTATTACGTAAGCCTGCTGCTGGGCTTCAAAGGTAAGTATCAGGTTTACATGGAAGATCAGCTGCAAGGGGTGATTGAAAACACAGCCGCGCAGCTCAAGCGAGTTGGACGATTGCAGGAAGCCGAGTTGTCGCCGCATTGGAAGGTCAGAGACCAACCAGCGCCGCGAAGCGATCCAGGTTTACCTCTGTGGGCAAAAATCGGAGCGGGCGCAGGGCTCTTGATTGGGATCTTGATTTATTTAGTTCTGTTCGTTCTGCTCAAGTTAGAGGTAAACGCCAACATCAATCAGTTGCTGCATTAATATCGCTTCAGGTTTTTTATGTCTAGTCACGGGTCCCAACTAAAATCAGTTCTCGGTATCTCGGCACTCGTGTCGTTCTATGGGATTGCCAGCTTTGCCATCTATTATTTTGGGTCTTCATTAGGTGTTGGCTATGCCTGGCAAATCATCATTATTGCCCTGCTCCTGTTGACGTGGCCGTTTGCGGTCTTAATTAACTATATGCGTAAGCGGCGTGCCCGGAAGCGCGAGGCCGCCCAGGCTGCAGTCCCGGAAGGCGCTACTCCGCAAACGCCCGTCAAAGGTGGCGGCGCGCCGAAGCGAGTCTATGAAGAATTGACTCGTGGGGCCGAGGAAGCCGTGCAGTGGTTGAGGAGCACTCGGCTTGGGGGCGCCAAATCCAACGAGGCGCTCTACGCGTTGCCCTGGTACGTGGTAGCTGGTCCATCCGCAAGTGGAAAGACTTCGCTGGTTTTGTCTTCAGGTCTCGACTTCCACGCGTTGCCAAGCCAACGCCGCGGCGAGATGAAGATCGTGCGGCCAACCCAGCACTGTGATTGGCGCGTTACCGACTCGGCTGTATTACTCGATACTTCTGGTCGCTATCAAGGCGATGGTCCCTCGCGCGACGAATGGATAGCACTGACTGAAACCATTAAGAAGCACCGCAACAACCGCGCGCTTGACGGCTTTGTGGTAGCGGTCAATGCCGCGCGCCTTGTCCAATCAAGCGACCCGGAAATCGAACAGCAAGCCAAGACCCTGCGCGCTCGTCTTGACGAGATGATTCAATTGGTGCGGGTTCGTTTTCCCGTCTACCTTGTCTTCACGCATATCGATGCGCTATCGGGCTTTGGGGAGTTCTTTAAGGGCGGCAAGGGCGCGGGTGAAGTTTGGGGAGCTACGATCCCACTGGAGAAGTCGGCAAACGCTCACGCGCTGTTTGATCTCGAATTTGATCATCTCTACGAGTCACTACTGCGCCAGCGGTTGCTGCGTCTGCGTGCGCCGGTAGCGCCGGCAACCCAGTTGAGGATCTTTGATTTTCCACTGCGGTTCGCGGAGAAGCGCGAGAAACTAGGATTGTTTGCCTCCGCGCTCTTCAGGCCAAACCCGTTTAGCGAGAGTCCGCTGTTGCGAGGTTTTTACTTTACGGCAAACGTCACAGCCGGGGGCGCGCCTCCGGCTCGCGAAGTTTCGGAGGGAGGCGACGAAAGATCTGCCAGGGCGCTTGGCAGGGGATTCTTCACAGATCGGTTCTTCAAAGAAGTTGTCTTGAGTGACAAGGATCTCGCTGCGTCGTTTCAAGCCAGCCAGAAGAAACCCCCGCGTATGGGTGCCGTCCTCCTGATCCTTGGCGCGCTGGTGCTCATGGTCCTGCTTTTTGGTTCGGTCATTTCCTTTTTCACAAACAAGAAACTACTTGCCGACGCGACTGAGACGGGCGTGAGGGTTGACGCAATCACGCGGGCGGATTTCGGCAAGGACGTTACTAAAAAGGAGGACACTGCGGCGCGGGTTGAGGTTGAAGCTCTGGATGCTCTTCGCGAGAAGCTGGTGGAGTTGGATGCAGGTCCGCCGATCTATATGCGGCTTGGATTCTATTCCGGCAACGACATTGCTCCTCAGTTGCGCGGTATTTATTTCGGCGCAGTGGAAGAACGATTCAAGAAGCCGACGGTAAGTGCTCTGGAAAAAGACTTGCGCAACTTTGCGGCGGGACAGCCCTCGGCAATTATTGCCAGCCCGGCAAGCACCGGCGACGCGGCTGCCTCCAGCGGACAAGCGGCCTCCCCGGAAGATGTGCTCGGCCGTCATTACGACCTGCTCAAGGCTTACTTGATGCTGGGAGATGCCGCCAGGGTGGAACCTACTTTTCTCGCAAACACAATTGCCGATTACTGGAAAAGAACAGCACCGCCAGACACAGAGATTTTGTCTCTTCAGGAGTTGGATTTTTACGCGCGTCAACTGGTGAGGGACGACGCTCCCCACATCAAGGTTGACGGTAGGCTGGTCGCAGATGCTCGCCGCAAGCTCGCCGCTTATCCAGCAGTCAACCGCTTCTACAAGCGGGTCGTCACTGAAATCAACGCGAAGGCCGAGCCGGTAAGCATAGACTCCGTGCTCGAGGTGCGAGGTCGCGGAGCGTTAACAGGAACCTACACGGTGCCCGGGAGTTACACGATCGATGGTTATCGCAACTACATGAAATCCACGATCGAGAACGCCGGTGAAGAGATTAGTAAAGACGACTGGGTGATGGGCACGGCAGCCGTCAGTAGCAACCAGACTCAAAGCACAGATATAAGTAAGCTGCAGTCTCTGTATTTGGTTGACTATACTGATCAATGGCGAAGATTTGTGAGAGGTATCAGCGTCCGCGAATTCAAAACGAAGGATGACGCGGTTGAAACACTCAAAGCCTTATCCGCTACCGACTCGCCAATGGAGCGAGTAATGTCGACCGTCGCGCTTAATACTCATCTTTCGGCCAAGCCGGAAAGCAGCGGTGTTTGGGCCTGGATTAAGAGCTGGTTTTCAACGGCCAGTGATGATGAATTTGGCGGCAGTACAGAGGTCGAAAAGGAATTTCGGGCCTTGTTCCAGTTCGTATCGTCCGGACAGGCTAACAAGAAGGAAAGTTCTCCGATGTCGCAGTACCGGGCTGAGTTCCGCCGTGTTCTGGATCCGCTGGAGTCGGCATCAGAAAATCAGCTTCAGCAAACGTCGCAAGCCCTACTCACTGGAAAAGATGAATTCGGATTGCAGAAAGCCGAACAGACTGTGTCGGGATTGCTCGAGGGGTTTAAGACAGCGGCGGCTAACGATACGGCCAACCTGTTGAAACAGCCACTGCAGAATCTGCGCGCGCTTTTGTACGTAGGCGGCCGGGAGCAGATTGTGAAGGGATGGAATGAGCAAATCTACCCGAAAGCCCACGCTGTTGAATCGGGCTATCCTTTCACCGATACTGGCGACGCCTCTTTGACTGACCTGGCCGGATTCATGAATCCGGTCAATGGCCAGTTGACGACTTTCTTTAATCAGAAACTCGCCACCTCTTTTGAAGACGCTCAAGGACAGTGGCGCTTGAAGGAATCGGGCGCAATCAGGTTTTCTGCCGACTTTGTTAAGTATTTGAATAGCGCGCGTAAGCTGCGAGAGGCAATGTTTGCGGGCGGCGGCCAGCAACCCGAAGTGGGGTACGAGCTTACTCTTCAGCCAGTGCCCAATACTGATGTAATGGTGGAGATCGATGGCACCAAAGTGGAAACGCGCGGAAGTTCGCCACAATCGGCAAAATTCACCTGGCCAGCACGCGCAGGATCCTCCGGAGTAAAAATCACCGTAACACCGAGCGGTGGTGAAACAGTTGAGAAGACAATTCCCGGCACATGGGGGTTATTTAAGATGTTGGATGCCGGCATGCGACCTACGACGACCAGCGCTCAATATGAGCTGACGTGGGAGGTCGGATCCGTGCAGGTTCGCGCGACGCTGAAGCCGGCGAGCGCCAACAATCCGTTCCAACGCACTCTGTTCAAAAATTTGCACGCTCCGCAGAATATCTATTGACCGGCAGATACGCAGGCGAGAGCGGTGAGCGAGGAACCATTTTATGAGTCAAGCCAAAGAATTGTTTCAGGCGGGAAAGCTCAATGAGGCCATTGATGAGTTGGTGCGCGAGGTGAAGGCCAATCCGAGTGATACGGCGGGGCGCACGTTTCTCTTCGAGTTGTCGTGCTTCGCAGGCGATTGGGAACGAGCGGAACGACAGCTCGACGTGATCGGTCATCAAAGTGCAGAAGCTGAGCTGGGTGTGATGGTCTATCGTGCAAACATGAAGGCCGAAGGGGAACGACGACGCGTATTTGTCGAGGGAGTGCAGCCTCACTTCCTCCTGGAGCCACCTGCCTACGTGGATTTGCACGTGGCGGCCCTGGGTCAAATGAGCCGGGGCGAAATGGCGGAGGCGCGGGCAACGCTCGATCGCGCGGAAGAAGAGCGACCGGCAATCGCCGGAAAGCTGGATGGCCAGGAGTTTAAGGACTTTCGAGACTACGACGATCGAGTTGGGCCAGTGCTGGAATTGATAGTGAAGGACAAATACGTCTGGTTGCCGTTTGAGCAGATTAGGCGTATGGATATCTCGCCACCTAAGCAGTTGCGTGACATGCTGTGGGCGAGTGCCCGTATCGAAGCTCTGGACGGAACGATTGGTGAAGTTTATGTTCCTAGTCTGTACGCGGGCACGCATGATTCCAAAAACGATCAGGTACGGCTGGGCCGGATGACGGACTGGCAGGATGTTGGCGAAGATCTATACACTGCTGTCGGCCAGCGATTGCTTCTTGTGGATGGCGCGGATAAGAGTTTGTTTGAAGTCAAAGCCGTAGAATTCGCAAGCACTGATGCGAACCAGGAGGAGGCACACGGCGCTCCATCCTAAGTCTCGAAAGTATGGCATTTGGAGAGGTTATTAGGATAAGCTGACGGCGCGTTTCGGCAGCGAATGTCTCCTGGCCCGGGTACTGATGCAGTTTGAAGCCGGTAGTTCAGAGTTCAGCCTTTAGGCTGCGGTTTCGCTACGCAAACTAAAGGTTGAACTCTAAACTGCATCAGCGGTGCTCGGAATCAAATTGAGAAAGGAAAGGATTTTCCGATGTCAGCAGTGGTAGAACCGACGTCAGCAGCGGTAGTGGCAGCACCCACTGGACCACCCGCAGTAGTCGATGTCGACGCTCTGCTCGTGCCTATCCCCGGAGAGAATCCTGCGGGCGAAAACCTACAATACTCCGGGCTGCATGATGAAATACGCGAAGCGCGCCGCTCAGAGGATAGTTTGGCTCAAGGCGACTGGCAACGGGAGCCAAAGACCGCGGAGTGGCCGAAGGTCATCGATATCGCAACCGGCGCTCTGGCTGCGAAGTCCAAGGACTTGCAGATTGGAGCGTGGTTGGTGGAGGCGATCGTGAACCTCTACGGCTTTGTCGGATTGCGCGATGGGTTGAAACTCATGCGTGGGCTGCACCAGCAGTATTGGGATCGCCTCTACCCGGAGATGGAGGAAGGTGATTTAGATGCCCGCGCTAATGCGCTGTCATTCATGGATAGTCGCCTGGAGATACCGCTCAAGAATGTGTTGCTGACCAAAAGCGAAGGCGGAGTCAACTATTCCTACATCCAGTGGGAAGACTCTACCCGATTCGATATACCGGAGAATATTGACGAGCTCGATACTGAGAGCTTTAATCGAGCGACGGAGTTGAAGGCCCAGGCCGAGGCGGAAGGCAGAACCACCGGGGAAGCCTGGCGCAAGGCGAAAAATAGTACGCGGCGGGCGTTTTACGAAGAGTTATACTTACTCATCAACCAATGCTGGGAGGAATACCAGGCGCTCGACCACGCAATGGACGAGAAGTTTGGACGGCAGACACCGGGCCTGGGCACCTTAAAGAAAACGCTTGACGCGATTCGCACGCAGGTTGAGAAGCTGGTCAAGGAGAAGCGAATACTTGAGCCTGATCCCGTGCTCGATTCGGCGGTCGCTGGGGCAACTGATGGCGAAGGAAATTCGGGAGTCCCGGGTGGCCCTTTAGGTTCGCGTGCCGACGCGCTCCGACATTTAGCTGAGGTTGCTCAATACTTTCAAAGAACCGAGCCCCACAGCCCGGTAGCCTATCTGGTACAACGGGCGATCAAGTGGGGGCAAATGCCTCTGGAAATTTGGCTGGAGGATGTGATAAAGGATGGTGCAGTACTTGGCCATCTAAAAGAGACACTCGGGTTGGACACCCCATCTGGCACAAATGATCCGAATGCTTAGAGCCTCAGCGCTTGTGAGGGATGACTCTTTCATGTCACTGTTCCGGTAATTGACAAGACTATATAGACGATTGGGACCTTTGAATCAGTTCGGTTGATCAACCTCGTCTGCAGAATCAGAAAAGGAGCACTATCAATGCCAAAGAAGGAAAGCGTACAACACAAGCTCGATCGAGTGCGGCCGCCGCGTGTCCACATCACCTACGACGTAGAGGTAGGCGGAGCAATTGAAACCAAGGAGCTGCCTTTTGTCCTGGGCGTCCTGGGCGATTTTTCTGGCAAGCCCGACGAAGCCTTGCCGCGCGTCAGAGATCGTAAGTTGATCGAGATTGATCGAGACAACTTCGATGGGGTGCTGGCTGCGATGAAGCCGCGACTGGCTTATCGGGTAGACAATAAGCTTACCAACGACGGCAGCAAAATGGGTGTCGAATTGCGTTTCAAGAGTATGGACGACTTTCATCCGGACAACGTCGTCCAGCAGGTCGAACCGCTCCGCAAGCTGGTCGACGCACGTCAGCGCCTTTCGGATCTATTGTCGAAGATGGATGGCAATGACAAGTTGGAATCGATATTGAATGAAATCGCTTCTGATACGGGCGCGCAGGCACAATTAAGTTCCGCGCTTGGTCTTGAGAAGCCGTCGGGTGATCCGGCCCCGACAAAGGAGGAGTCAAATGAGTAGTGAAGTCAATAAACAAAAAGGGGTCGTGACCGTTGAGCAGCAGGGCGAGACCGACCTGTTGAGTCGCATCCTCGACCAGGGGCGCCTGGCGCGAAATGAATCTCAGGTGCAGGCTGCCAAGGACATGATCGGCGAATTTGTCCAGGAGGTGATGCAGGGACAACTGGTCGTCGCCAAGGACATGGAGTCTGCCATCAATGCGCGTATTGCTGAGATTGACAGGCTGGTTTCTGCGCAATTGAACGAGGTAATGCATGCGGAAGAGTTTCAAAAGCTCGAGGGTTCATGGCGCGGATTGAATCATCTCGTAATGAACAGCGAGACGGGGACGATGCTCAAGATTCGAGTCTTTAATTGCTCGAAGAAAGACCTCTTAAAGGATCTCGAAAAAGCTGCCGAGTTTGATCAATCAGCGCTCTTCAAAAAGGTTTATGAGGAAGAGTTTGGCACTTTTGGTGGGCAACCCTTCGGCGCGATGATCGGAGACTACGAGTTCAGCAACCATCCTCAGGATATGTCGCTGCTCGAAAAGATCTCGGGTGTTGCGGCCGCCGCCAATGCTCCCTTCATCTCCGCCGCCAGCCCGCAGCTCTTTGGCTGGGACAACTACCAGGATCTGACGGAAGTGCGCGACCTGGCAAAGATTTTTGATCGTACTGAATTTGCAAAATGGCGCTCGTTCCGCGAGTCGGAAGACTCGCGTTACGTAGGGCTCACGCTGCCAAGGACGCTGGCGCGCCTGCCCTATGGAGAGGAAACGGAACCAACCGAGACCTTTAATTTCAAGGAAGACGTGACTGGTAAAGACCACAGCAAGTATTTGTGGAGCAATGCCGCGTATTCGTTTGGCACTCGACTGACCGAGTCGTTTGCGCTGTATCAATGGTGTGCTGCGATTCGCGGAGTTGAGGGCGGCGGGTTGGTGCAGGGACTTCCTACACATACTTTCCAAACTGACGAAGGCGACGTTGCGCTAAAGTGCCCGACGGAGATCGCTATCACCGACCGGCGCGAGAAGGAGTTTTCGGATCTTGGGTTCATTCCTCTGGTGCATTGCAAGAACACCGATTACGCTGCTTTCTTTGGAGCGCAGTCGGCCCAGAAGGCTAAGAAGTACGACCAGGATGCGGCCAACGCCAACGCCAGGCTTTCGACTCAGTTGCAGTACATCATGGCGGTCTCGCGTTTTGCTCATTACATCAAAGCCATGATGCGAGACAAGATCGGGAGCTTTATGTCACGCGGTGAGTGTGAGAGCTTCCTCAATCAGTGGATCATGCAATACGTTGTTGCCAATGACAACGTGGGTCAGGCGATGAAAGCATCCCACCCACTGAAGGAAGCGCGTATTGAAGTTGTCGAGATTCCTGGCAAGCCCGGGGCGTATAAGGCTGTTGCTTTTTTGAGGCCGCACTTCCAACTGGATGAATTGACAGTCTCTTTGCGGCTGGTGGCAGAACTGCCGGCCTCAGCAAGAGGTTAGCTGCAAGCCGGATAGCTTGGGCGACTCGCATATTGCTATCGCCCGGCGCAGCCGGCAGGGTTTATGTCCAGGCAGTTCCGTTAGAAACCACTCAGAGTTGATCTAAACCGAAGAAGGAGGAGATTTGAAATGGCTCAAGTTGATTATTTTCTAAAGATCGATGGAATTAAAGGTGAGAGTACGGACAAGGCGCATAAGGGTGAGATAGAGATTGAATCCTTTAGTTGGGGCGAAACCAATGATGTCGATCGCAGTTCTCGAAGCGCCGGCCTGGGTGCGGGCAGAGTTGCGATGCAGGATATGCATATCGTGAAGAAGAACGACAGTGCTTCGCCGCTGCTGTTTTTTGCGTGCGCCAAGGGCGATCATCTGAAATCCGCGCTGCTCACGTGTCGTAAGGCTGGAGGTACCCAGCAAGACTACATGAAAATCACTCTTACCGACGCAATGATTTCCAGCTATCAGATTGGGGGAAGCAGCGGCGGAGACATCGTTCCTACGGACCAGTTTTCCATGAACTTTGCCAAGATTGAGTTTTCGTTCGCCCCGCAAGATGCAACAGGGAAATTGGGCTCACCCATTAAAACCGGATGGGATCTGGCGACGAACACGAAGGTCTAAACAGGTCGGCTGCCGTCTGGCAGGTTTCGCATCGGTGACAATGCGGCACCCCATCAGGGGCGGCGTCGGCGTGTTTTCTACGTTCATGCAGGTGTGTGGTCTCCGCCGTTATGATGCCTGATTTTGAACTGAGTCCGGCGCCCCCTCGAATGAAAAAGGTCGGCGGGCGTCGGAAACGATCTTCCGGGTTCACTGAGGTAAAGATCAAAGATGGCGAGGACGGATAATGAAGTTCGTGTTACGCCTTCGGTGCTGGATCGCTTGCTCGATTACGAGCCTGAGCTATCACGTGAGCCCTTGGCGAGCCGTGCCAAAAGCCTGCGCCAATTTAAGCAGGCCGTCAGGCGTGATCTTGAATGGCTGCTAAATACCAGGCAGATCGCCGGAGGATTGCCCACCGACCTGAAAGAAATGAACGATTCCCTGGCTGCTTATGGATTGCCCGACTTTACCGCCCTGAGCGTTGAAAGCGATGTGGATCTAAAACAGATAAAGCGGGAGGTCGAGGAAACCATCAGACGTTTTGAGCAGCGCCTGGAAAACGTGGTTGTCTCCTTCGAGGCAGGGCGGCCCGCAGAGCGCGGGTTGCGTTTTCGAATCGATGCCCGTTTAAAGGTCGACCCGGCCCCAGAGCCCATTACCTTCGACACAGTGCTGCAGCTTGGGAGCGGACAATATCTGGTTCGCGGAGAATGAAGGACTACGGGCAAGAACCCTGGTCGTGTTGATTTCATTCGTAAGTCCCAAAGTATGCAAGTTGACCAGGGCTTTAGGCCCCGACAAGACTTTTCGGTAACACTCTAAAAGAACAAATCGTGATATGCGCGACGAGCTGCTTGGTTACTATGAGCGTGAGCTAATCTTCCTGCGCCAAATGGGCGCGGAGTTTGCCCAGAAATATCCCAAGATAGCCTCGCGGCTCTTGCTAGAGAGCGATAGATGCGAGGACCCACATGTCGAACGTCTCATCGAGGCTTTCGCTTTTTTGGCCGGACGCGTACGCCTGAAGGTCGATGACGAGTTTCCGGAGATCACCGAATCGTTTCTCAACGTCCTCTATCCCCACTATCTGGCCCCGATTCCTTCGATGTCGATTGTTCAGTTCACTCCCAGAGAAGGGACCTTGACGACCGGGTATTCAATTCCGCGCGACACCGGTTTGTATTCACGACCCATCCAGGGAACACCCTGCCGTTTTCGCACCGGCTATGCAACTACCCTTTGGCCCATCGAGATGGTGTCCGCCTCCCTGGAATCGTTGGATCCGGTTGATACGCGAGGCCGATGGAATGAAGCAGTGATCAAGCTGCCGCTCTCCTGCATGAACGACACTTCGCTTAAGACACTTACGACCGGCGATACCCAGCAACCTATTTCCAGCTTGCGCTTCTATCTTAACGGGGAGCCACAGGTGGTCTATCCCCTGTACGAGATGATTTTTAATCATGCCACGCGCGTGGAGATTCGACCCGGTCCTCCGACTCCTTCCCGGCGCACCAAAAAACTGGTACTCCAGAAGCTGTCGCCGATAGTCTTGAAACCGTCGGTGCTCGGTCAGGTTGGGTTTGAGTTGGATGAAGGGCTACTCCAGTATACAGCCCGCTCTTTTCCCGGATACCGTTTACTCTCAGAGTATTTTGCGCTTCCGGAGAAGTTCCTTTTCTTCGATCTCAAGGGACTGGATCAAGCGGCGCGTGCCGGGTTTGAAAGCAGATTCGAGGTCCATATCTATTTGCGCGATGTGGTCCCTCCGCCGGGAGTGGTTGACGCCGGCACGTTCAGGCTCGGGTGCACTCCGATTATCAATCTGTTCCATGATCTTTCCGAACCCATCCGTTTGAGCGGCAGACAGCATGAGTACCATGTGATACCGGACGTCCGCCGCCAGTCGGCGATGGAGGTCTATTCCATCGATTCGGTGGTGGCCGACGATCCGCAACAAGGTCGCTCGCGCGAGTTCCAGCCGTTTTACTCTTTTCATCATTTCGACAGTGGCGGAGCAGATTCCACCTTTTGGTACTCCTCACGCCGGCCGTCGCAAAAACCGGAAGACCCGGGCAGCGAGGTTTTTCTCACGCTGATTGATTTAGGGTTTAATCCGCATGTGCCGGCGGCAAACATTCTGACCGTCCACACGACCTGTACGAATCGCGATCTCCCCGCCAGACTTCCTTTCGGGGGAGCCGAGGGAGACCTGGAAGCCGAAGGTGCGGTGCCGTTATCGCGGGTACACTGTTTGACTAAACCAACTCCCACAATGCGGCCTCCGCTGGGGCGAGGCATGCAGTGGCGGCTAATTTCGCATTTATCGCTCAACCATCTCTCCCTGGTGGAGACGGGAGCAGATGGCACGCCTGAAGCGCTCCAGGAAATTCTGTTTCTTTACGATTTGCTGGATTCGTCCGCGACTCGCAAGCAGATCAAGGGTCTCAAGCGAGTAAGGAGCCGGCCCGCAGTGCGGAAAACCGGCACCCGCATCGGTGCGGGTTTTGTCAGGGGCATTGAAACTACAATCGAGTTTGACGAAGAGCAATACGTAGGCAGCGGATTGTTTCTGTTTGCCTCTGTACTGGAAAGATTTTTGGGGTTGTATGCGTCGGTTAATTCGTTTAATCAACTCGTTGCTGTAACCACTCAGCGAGAAGGAATACTGAAGAGATGGCCACCGAGAGCCGGAGAACAAATCCTCCTCTAGCGCAGGAGCTTTTTGACGAGCCGTATCGCTTTGAATTCTTTCAAGCGGTGCGCCTGCTCGAACGCATGTACCCGGAGCGCAACCCGATCGGCCTGGATCCGGAAGCCTCACGCGAAGTCGTGCGTTTTCGTACGCGGCAGACTCTCTCGTTTCCACCCTGCGAAATTCACGACTTGAGTCATGACGGTAGCGACGATCGACCGCCGGAAATGACCGTCTCATTCATGGGGCTCACTGGTCCGGTCGGAGTGCTTCCCCACCAGTACACCGAGCTCGTCATGGACCGCGCTCGTTACCAGGATACTGCGCTCTGGCACTTTCTCGATATTTTCAATCACCGGATGATCTCGCTGTTCTATCGCGTGTGGGAGAAGTATCACTTTCCTATTGCGTATGAGCGAGGCGAGGAGGATCGGTTCACGTCCTACTTGTTTGGAATCATCGGCATGGGGACGAAAGGTCTGCGCGGGAGACTAAGTTTCAAGGATCAGGCCCTCTTGCCCTACAGTGGTCTGATTTCTCAACGACCGCATTCCGCCGTCGCCATGTCGGGCGTTTTAAGTGATTTCTTCGGCGTGCCCGCTCAAGTGGTCCAATTTCCAGGCGAATGGCTGCAACTTGCCGATAATGTAACCAGCCTGGGTAGCGAAAACAGTGAACTTGGTGTCAGCACGATAGCCGGCACTCGGGTGTGGAGCGATCAGTCTAAGTTTCGAATTCGGGTTGGCCCGATGAGCTTGAAGAAGTTCAAGGCTTTTGTGCCGGTAGGTTCTGCCTACAAGCCGCTTTCACAGTTAGGGCGTCTGTTTTCAGGGCTCGAATTTGAGTTTGATATGCAATTGGTGCTGAAGGCCGAGGAAGTCCCCTTTGCTGTACTGACGGGGAATAGTACTGACGGGCCAAGACTCGGCTGGACGAGCTGGCTCAAGACGCGCGAGTTTGTGACAGATGACGACCAGGTGGTCATTGCCAGTGGTAACTGAACCACTACTGCGAGCAAGCACCCCAGCCGGGCTGACGGTTTGCCACTTAGCGGCAGTGCGCAGCCGGGGATTCCGAGTTTGGGTACCTCGCCATAGTAGTCTTAAAAACAGAAAGGTAAGATCATGGCGGTTAACTTAAAATCCTTGATTGCCAGGCTCAATGCCACTTCCCGTGGTGCACTTGAAGGAGCCGCGGGGCTCTGCCTCTCGCGCACGAATTATGAAGTCGAGCCGGAACACTTTCTGCTGAAGCTGATTGAAAGTCCGGACGCGGATATCGGATACATCCTGCGCCACTTCGAAATAAATCCTGCGCGCATCTCTAAAGATGTGACCACCGCGATGGACAAGCTGAAAACCGGTAATGCTCGCACGCCGGGACTTTCGCCGAGGATCCCGCAATGGATTCAGGAAGCATGGCTTCTGGCTTCCGTTGATTACGGGGCGGCCCAGACTCGTAGTGGCCATTTGTTATTGGCGCTTTTGGCAACCGATGACCTCGCGCGTTTGGGGCGCGAGATCTCGCGAGAGCTTGGCACTATCTCCGTGGAGTCGCTGAAGAAGGATTTTGCCGACATAACTAACAGTTCAGCGGAAGCAAAAGAAGCAGCGGGTCCTGGTAGTCAGGCGGCTGCCAGTGGCGCCGCTGGCGCCGGCCCCATCATGGCCGGACAGACTAAAGCGCTGGATCAATTCACTGTGGATCTTACAGCCCGGGCGCGGGCCGGTCAGATCGATCCGGTGCTCGGCCGCGACTTCGAGATTCGGCAGGTCGTCGACATTCTTACGAGGCGGCGTCAGAACAACCCAATTCTTACGGGCGAAGCAGGTGTCGGGAAGACGGCGGTGGTTGAAGGTTTTGCTTTGCGGATTGCCGCCGGGGATGTGCCGGACCCGCTCAAGAATGTTGCTGTGCGAACACTCGACCTGGGGCTACTGCAAGCTGGCGCCGGCATAAAGGGAGAGTTTGAAAATAGACTAAAGTCGGTGATCGAGGAGGTCAAAGGGTCATCGCAGCCCATTATCATTTTCATTGACGAAGCGCATACGATGATCGGGGCTGGTGGTCAGGCCGGCCAGAACGATGCGGCTAATTTACTTAAGCCGGCGCTGGCACGCGGTGAGTTACGCACCATCGCCGCAACTACCTGGGCGGAGTATAAAAAGTATTTTGAAAAGGACGCGGCCCTCGCGCGTCGTTTTCAGGTGGTAAAAGTAGAGGAGCCTGATGAAGAGAAGGCCATCGCGATGATGCGCGGACTGGCCGAGTCGCTGGAACATCACCACAAAGTACGCATTCTCGCCGAAGCGGTGGCGGATGCGGTGAAGCTTTCGCATCGTTATATCTCCGGACGGCAATTGCCTGATAAATCGGTGAGCGTGCTGGATACAGCCTGCGCGCGGGTGGCGATCGGGCAGGGAGCCACGCCGGCGGCAGTCGAAGACGCGCAGCGTCGTATCACCCAAAACACCACTGAAATGCAGGCCCTGGAAAGGGAAGCGATTACGGGCGTCGATCACGGCGCTCGTATCGATGAATTGAAGTCGGCGAAAACAGCAGAAGAAGCGCGGCTCGGGAATTTGAAAGCGCAGTGGGATAAGGAACGCGAGATCATCGGCCAGATTCGTGAGATTCATGGACAGCTCGAAGAAGCGCGAACTCGGACTGAGCCGGTCGCCTCAGCCACGGCAGCCGGCGCAGGGCAAGCGCCATCAACCGCAGGCACCGGGCAATCTCCATCGGCGTCCAGCGCAGGGCAAGCGCCGTCACCCGCAAGCGCTGGGCCTGGGACCGCCGGTACCGCCGGGGCCGTTTCCGGAGCGGAGGTAGAATCCGCTGGCGCCAGCGTACCGCCGGTTGACCTTGATGCCTTGAGGGCCAAGCTTTCTCAACTCAATGAAGAGTTGGAGAAGGTGCAAGGCGAGACGCCTTTGATGCAAGCCTGTGTCGATTCGCAGACGATTGGCGATGTCATCTCTGGTTGGACTGGAATCCCCGTTGGCAAGATGCTGACGGATGAGATTCAGACGGTGCTGACACTTAAGGATCGTCTGCAGCAGCGCGTAATCGGCCAGGCGCATGGCCTCGAAGCCATAGCCCAGCGGATTCGCACGGCACGCGCCCAACTTACCGACCCGCGACGTCCGGTGGGCGTGTTTCTGCTGGTGGGGCCAAGCGGCGTCGGCAAGACGGAAACTGCCCTTACGCTTGCCGACACCCTCTACGGCGGCGAGAAAAATCTGGTAACTATCAACATGAGCGAATACCAGGAAGCGCATACCGTTTCATCGCTCAAGGGCTCGCCGCCAGGGTACGTGGGTTATGGAGAAGGCGGAGTGTTGACGGAGGCAGTGAGGCGCAAGCCCTACTCGGTGGTGCTGCTTGATGAAGTCGAAAAGGCCCATCCCGACGTAATGGAACTCTTTTATCAGGTCTTTGATAAAGGAATGCTTGAAGATGGTGAGGGGCGCGAAATCGACTTCAAGAACACAGTCATTCTGCTTACTTCAAATACGGCAACTGATACGATAATGAAACTGTGTGCTGACCCGGATACGAAGCCCGAGGCTGAAGCTCTGGTGGAATCGATTCGGCCCGAGCTTGTCAAAGTATTTAAGCCCGCGTTGCTTGGCCGCATGGTGGTCGTTCCCTACTATCCGATTTCCGATGATGTGATGAAGCAGATCATCAAACTGCAGTTGGGTAGGATCGGCGAGCGCCTGCAGGAGAATCACGGTGCGAAATTTACTTATGACGATGGCGTCGTCAAAGAGATTTCGAATCGCTGCAAGGAAGTTGAAAGTGGTGCCCGCAACGTGGACCACATACTAACGCGGACGTTGTTGCCTGAGATGTCGGGCGAATTTCTGTCGCGCATGGCCGCCGGCGCCACGGTCTCTCAGGTTTATGTCTCAGTAAGCGGCGACGGAAAGTTTCAGTACGCTATTTCCTGAGGAAAGCTTTCCGAGAAGGCAGATAAGAATGCCAGACTACACGCAAGCAAACAGACCGTTGGCCGTCGCGACTCCTTTGGGTGAGGATGTCCTGTTGCTAGTCGGTCTTAATGGCCACGAAGCTATTTCGCAACTCTTCAGCTTTCAATTGGATTTGCTGGCAGAGGACAGAAGCAAGGTCAAGTTTGACAAGCTCCTGGGAAGGCCCATCGGGGTCAGGCTCCTGCTGCCTGAGGACAAGGAGCGTTACTTCAATGGGATTTGCCGGTGGGTGAGCCAGGGGGCGCGTGACGACACATTTACTAGTTATCGAATGGAGATTGTGCCGCAGTTTTGGTTTCTAACGAAGACGGCGCGGAGCAGAATCTTTCAGCACCTCAGCGTGCCTGAAATCTTGAAAAAAGTTTTTGAGGGATTGGACGTCACGCTGGAAATCCAGGGTACCTTTCATCCTCGCGATTTTTGCGTTCAGTACCGAGAGTCAGACTTCAACTTTGCCAGCCGCCTGATGGAGGAGGAGGGGATATTCTATTTCTTCAAGCACACGGCTGGTGGTCATACGATGGTGGTGGCAAACTCGCCTGACAGCCATCCCAATTTAGAAAATCCGAGCTCAATCATCTATGAGGAGTTGGGTGGCGGTGTGCGGGAGGAAGAGCGCATTAACTCCTGGGAAAAGAAGCAGGAGCTTCGGACTGGAAAGTACACGCTTTGGGACCACTGCTTCGAAAAACCCCACGAGAAGCTCGAGGGACAGATAGCGATTCTCGACAGTTTGACCGTAGGCACTGTCAATCACAAGCTCAAACTCGGCACCAACGAACAGCTTGAGATCTACGATTATCCGGGCGCCTATGCCCAACGCTTCGATGGCATCGATAAGGGCGGCAGTGAGCAAGCTGCTGAGCTCAGCAAGATACATACAGCGGACAGCGAGCGCACCACCAAGATTCGCATGGAGCAGGAAACGCTGCCCGGCGTCGTAATCGAAGGCAGCAGCAACTGCCGCCACTTCGTCTCTGGATATAAGTTCGAACTCAACCGCCATTTCGATGCGAATGGGGAATACGTATTAACCGGAATCAGCCACTCGGCGCGAATGATGGGCGCAGGCTACCGTTCAGATGACGGGGAGTTCATTTACGAGAACAGCTTTGCCTGTATTCCCTTTGACGTCAGTTTTCCTTTCACTCCTCCTCAAATGACACCCAAGCCGACGGTCCGGGGATCACAAACGGCCGTTGTGGTAGGGCCGGAGGGAGAAGAGATCTTTGTGGACAAGTACGGACGAGTGAAGGTGCAGTTTCATTGGGACCGCGAGAGTAAAGCGAATGCCGACAGCTCGTGCTGGATTCGCGTGGGGCAGAACATGGCGGGGATTCGATGGGGCGCGGCTTTCTGGCCGCGCATAGGACATGAAGTCGTGGTCGATTTTCTCGAAGGTGATCCGGACCAACCGATCATTATCGGCTCAGTTTACAACGCTTCCGAGATGCCCCCGTATAAATTACCGGATGAGAAAACCAAGACCGTCATCTTCAAATCAAACAGCTCAAAGGGAGGGGGCGGCTTTAACGAGTTCCGTGTTGAAGACAAGAAGGGGAAAGAGCAGATCTTTATCAATGCGGAGCGAAACAAAGATATTCGCATCAAGAACGACCGTTATGAAACCGTCTGCAACAACAGTCATTTTATCGTCATCAAAGACCAGTTGGAACAAGTCAAAGGCGACAAGCACCTGCAGGTTAAAGGCGATCATAACGAAAAAGTTGGGGGCACTGCCTCTCTCACCGTGGGCCAGAACCAGCAGGTGAAGGTCGGTCAAAACTACGCTCTCAATACGGGCGCGGAAATTCATCTAAAGTCTGGGGTCAATATCGTCATTGAGACTGCCACGAGCCTTACGCTGAAAGTGGGAGGCAATTTCATCAACATCAACCCTGGTGGCATCTTCATCAAAGGCACGATGGTGATGATCAACAGCGGAGGCTCCGCGGGATCAGGCGCTGGATCTTCCCCGGCCACACCCAAAGATCCCGTCGAGGCTGATAAGGCGGATCCTGGTGATGTCTCCAGACCTCCACCAGCGGCGCCGCCTCCCAAGCCGGTCACTTACAGTCCGGCCGCCCTGGTTATGAAGCAAGCGGCACAGCAGGGAACTCCCTTCTGCTACATATGACCAGATGAAGCTTAGCCCGTGAGGCTAATAAGGATCGTTAACTAGTATGGTTCAGACGTTAAGGCAGCAGGTCTTTCCCGGGACAGACGTGAATGTGTTTGTCGTGCTGGACGGAGCTTCGGTTCCTGATCTTGTCATGAAACTGTATGAGCTCCAGCCGGAGCATTTTTGTCTTTATCTCGGAGACCTTGCTCCTGACATGGCGGAGGTCGCGCCGTACCTGGTCCAGTTGCAGGCCGACTCGCCCTTCGCGGATTGGGTGTTTCAGGAGGGCTGGGGAAAGCACTGGGGTATCCTTGTCCACAGCCAATCCGATCTCAGGTCATTGCGTCGCCACTTTCGTAATTTTCTAACAATTCACGACAGTGCCGGCAAGCCTCTTCTGTTTAGGTATTACGATCCGCGTGTGCTGCGTGTTTATCTGCCCACGTGTAATTCCGAGGAACTGGGAAAAATGTTTGGACCAGTCGAGGCTTATCTGCTCGAGGACGAGACTCCAAACACCCTACTGCGCTACCGTTTCGTATTGGGTGCCCTGGAACAACAGAAGGTACAACTTCAGCAGGAGCAGCAAGTGATAGCCAGTTGAGGACCGCTTGAATTTTCAACTGGCGAATTGATTTGCAGGAGGCAATCGCATGCCGACAGGCCCAGCAGCCCGAATCACTGATAACGTTATGCATCCCTTGCCCCCGGTTCTAACTCCGGGCCCGGGTAGCCCAAATGTTTTGATTGGCTTTTTACTGGCTTGGCGCGGCATTCCGGCGGGAGCGGCGGCTGGTATTCAAGCTGCAAAACAGGCCTCAGACATCACAATTCAAGCCGCCGAAGCTGCCACCCTGGCTGCGGCAGGTACGCCAGGCGCGCCTGCGGCTTATGCCGCCGAGCAGACCGCCAAAACAGCCGCGGCATCAGCGCTGGGCAGCATGATTACCGGTATGGCCGGCGGCGCAGACATTCACGCCTGTGTCACGCCCGCGCCCGTTCCACCGCACGGCCCCGGCGTCGTGGTCGATGGCTCGAAGACAGTCTTGATCAACAATCTTCCAGCGTGTCGAATGGGCGACACCATCATTGAACCGCTTGGCCCGCCTAATAAGATCGTCAAAGGCGAGATGACTGTAATCATCGGTGGTTGATCGCAATGGTGGAGGGCAATTACGCGCTCGTCGATACCCGCCCGCGCTCATCCTTTTGATGGTGCCGCTTGCCCGTAGTAAGAACAAAGAGCGCGTCTTAGCGCCGCCAGACTTTCATAGTTCGTAAACAGGTTAGCAGGTATGGTGATTCGGCCAGGGAGATACGAGGATATCGAACAGCTCATTGAGATGGGTGAGCGCATGCACAACGAGGGCGCGTACGCGTTCCTACCGTTTGATCGTGAAAAGGTAAAACGACTTATGATCTCTTACATCAACGATCATGAAACGCAGTGTGGGCTCGTCGCTGAAGAGGCTGGGGTTGTGGTGGGCATGTTCGCGGGCTATGTAAGCGATTATTTCTTTTGCGATGAGAAAGTCGCTTGCGACATGATCCTGTATGTGGATCGCGAACACCGTGGAAGTTCCGCCGCCGTGCGGTTGATTCGGGCGTTCCGCGATTGGGCCGGTGAGCGCGGGTCACGCGAACTTTGCCTCGGCGTTTCGACCCAAATTAACGCAGAGACAACCGGCCGCTTCTACGAAAAGATGGGCCTGTCATTGAGCGGAGGTCTCTACAAGCAGCGACTGACGTGAGCGACGCTTACTGGACCGATTGAGAAGATTATGCTGAAGATACGCAACGAGCAGATGACGGCATTTGAACAGGCCGCGCTGAAGAACTTCGAAGACCGCACCATCGAACACCTCAGAGAGTATTTCCCACAACATTGTGAACTGTTTGGCGAGGCCAACCTGCGCCAAATAATTCAGCTCGGGCTGAAGCGAGCGCAAAGCTACGGAGTAGTCGCCGAGCGCGGGGTGCGCGTGTACATCGACTTAATGCTATTGCTCGGTAGCGGTTTCGCCGAGGATCCCCAATTGCCCTGGGCAACCGAGATTCTAAAAGATGACGCCATCGCTCAGGAGAGCGTGCGGATCGATCGCCTTTATGAGCAGGCCATGAGCTATCTGGATCACGTGTCGGGAGTCAACAACGAACATATCGATGAAGCACAGCGACGTTTAAGTCAGCAAAGCGTCGAAACTTTTTCTGAATCGCCGATCGCTGCAACCTCGGACTTTGCCGCTCGCCTGCAAACGCAGCTTAAGGAAGTTTTCCCCGAAAAGTGCCAGTACATTGGTGACACCTGTATCGGCAGACTGATTGCATTGGCCCAACATTCCGCGGAAAAGTATCGGATCAAAAGCGAGCGTGGAGTTGCTGTCCTCACTGCTTTGATGTTCATGCTGGGCAGCGGCGTCGATGCAGATCCGCAATTCCCCTGGGTGGCAGCGGTCCTGAAAGATGAGAGCATTGCCGACGAAAAGACGAGAGTCGAGCGTCTCCATAAGGACGCGATGACATATCTTGGACAGTGGTGCGGTTGAGTCGTGGACTCTCCTTGCCGGGAGCGCGCGATCTCGTTGACCTTTAGAATTGCGGATCGATCGCACTACTGATCACTGAATGTATCCAACAATGATTAAGGCGACGCGTCTCTAGCAACGATCGAGTATGTGCAGTTGCGGATCCAACAGGCCCAGCCCGGGCAGTCCAGGAAGCCCCTCCGGCGGCACTTCGCCGACGGCGATAGACCAGAATTGCCCGCCAACCTGCACTTGTGGGACCACGCGCTGGATCGACACGCAGGCTTACTGCGGCGACAGCGCCAGGTTGGAGGGAACCTTAAACGGCACTTGTCAGGACGGACCAGCGACCGTCGAAATTCTACACCCAACGAATGGTAGTGTAGTGGATACAATAGCCGCGAATATGGTTGGGCGACACGTTGCCGCGACCTGGATCACGAAGGCACAGACAGCAAATTGGCGGACAGACCGGCATCGATTCCGCATCAACGCCGCCGGCATCACCTGCACGTCGAGTAACGAGTTTACCTTTCGCCAGCGCCCAATTACGGGGTGGATTGCCACGAACGACCCCTTCCCTTGCGGCGGTACGGGGGGGACAGACAGGATGATCTGGGATGCGGCGCTTGAGGCCAATCGCGTCCATCAGTCGCTCAAGCTCAAATCGTCGAGCGGTCCCGGCGTCAGTGCGGCTACCAAGTTAGCATTCGAACAGAGGGTGAAGCAGCAGGCCGAGACTGTCTGGAGCGATGGCTTCAACAATAAGAAGTTTCACCGGCACAATTGTCAGCGGGGCGCGACGTGCGACTGCGCATTCGATTGCTGCAAAGTTGGTTACCGATTAGACGTTAATTTTGTCGACAGCGGAGAGCACTGGCGAGTCAAAATCATAGCGGATCCTGACCCTGTCAATCCGTCACTAACGAGTTGGACAAGATACAACGACACCGAATGGGCGTACCCGCCCAGATCTGCCAACACCACCTACGCCCACGAAACCGGACACATGATTGGACACTATGATGAATACGTGACTAGTTGTCCTGATCCATCTCCACTGGGAACACTTTACAGACAGCCGGCTCCCGTGCCCGCTGCCGAGCGCAATCTCCTGTCGCACGCCGGAAACACGACCTTGCTCAACCGTCATTATCGGTGGATGCTAATATTCTTGAACAACAATGCCGCGGGAGATCCTTATGACATCATACCGGCGGGGCCGTGATTCCATATGTGCGCGCGACGGCAACTGCATAGTGTTCGTGCTTCTGCTTGTATCATTCGCGGGCTGCTGGCCGGAGAAGAGGAATGCGATGGACTTTACAACGCTGACATATTCGGTTGGTGACATCCCGGAAACGACCCAGGTGCTAACCATAAAGGCGACTGGCGAGGCACGATATGTTTCTCACACTAATGAGAACTTTCTGGATCGACCCGAGATAGGAGTCTACGAAACAATACTAGATGCCAAAGCGATGAGGTCAGTGGCCGATATCTTTGATCAATCGCCCTTAGCGCAACTGCCGGACCACACAGGAAAGATGCCCAAAGGCATTACCACCAAGACCATTCGACTTACCACGTCGACGAGCGAGGTCGTGAAGCAGGTCAGCCCTGCCGACCCTGTAGATCCACGGCTGCAGAAGATATTTGCAGGTCTCGACAAACTGGTACTGGAAATAATGAAGCATCCGCGTTCCGTGATGCAGGCTGGGATCGCTTCGCCGGCAGTTAGTCCACCGGGCAATCTGAGCCTCGAACTTAAGCTTACGAACGTTGGCAGGGAGGATCTGTGGTTTCGTTCAGCGTGGGACATTGTCCGGTCCAAAGACGGCTGGGTGCGCATCGAGGTTTGGCCTGCGGTTCCTGAGCCCGGATCGATGTGGTCCGAGCAAAAGGTGTTAGTACAGCTGACCGGGGCGGAGCCAGTGGGAGCCGCAGTCGTGCAACCAGAAACTGCGGCCTTTTTGCTTCACCCCAGGGAAACGATGCGATTTAAGATGACAGGATTCTTCTATGGCAAGTCAGGAAGCAAATACCTTGCTCGAGTTGATTACTGCAACTTCAGGGACAAACTCGAGGACCGTGCTCCAATTGTCGGTGAAGTGCTGACGAAGACGACTGAGTTTTCTTTTCCCTGATTCCACCACCTCCAGATTTTTGGCCGCGGGCCGTACATAACCAGAACTGACTCCAACGTCAGCAAGGGTCACCGGGCCGGTGTCGGCTTGTGCATGGGTCAGGCAGCCAAGTCGGCAGATGCCTACAGTTTCCCAATCAGAAACTTTCAGTAACCGTCCGGTTAAGAGCGCATCGTGCCTTGTCCTGCGAAACACTGAATCGTCGTGAAGTTTGATCCGAATGCCCAATATGAAATGGCGCGAAGCTGATGGCGGCGCGTCCAACGAGACACGATTATGCTCATTCGTAAAGAACAGATGGATACTTTGAGCGTGTCTATGCTTAAGCAGTTCGTAGACCGCATGGTTGCTCATCTGAAACAAAGTTTTCCAGTACAAACAGAAAACACGCCGGAAGACGATTTGCGGAATTCAATCAAGCAAAGTATGAAGACGGCCGAGAAGTATGACATCACGGACGAAGTTGATATCGAGCGTTACCTCGAGTGTACGTTGCTCTATAGTCACGACTTTGATGTGAACCCCGAAACGGCATGGGCGGGCGAAATTCTTCGGAACCAAGATTTGAGCGGCTTTGAGAAGATGAATCAGATTAATGATTACGAGTTGTTTTCACTGAAGTTGGGGCAGTCATGAGCGTCTACTACCGAGCCACGAAGCCATACAATGATCAGGCGATTGCCGCTGCAAACGCGGCCATCGCTGCGGAAACGGGCGGGCGCCCGCTAACGATGGGACCCGAAGACGAAGAGCTGCGCAAGAAATGGATGGAAGCCTATAAGGCTGCCGGTGGCAACGTGGTGGAGGTTAGTCCGACAGGAAGGAAGCCGGGGGACTGCATTGATCTGTGTCCCTGCAACCCAATCTCTTCGATCAACATAGTCTCACTGACTTTCAAATCTGATCACAAACTTCTGAAGGATTACGCGGCTGACTGGAAAGACGGAGGTTCCCGCTTTCCGAAGCCGGAATGGACCACTGCCCGTCAACACCCAGTCAGTCATACAATGGATAAAGTTGTCACGGTCGTGGTGGAGATTGAAGTTACTCCTCCGGATGCTTGTCCTGAGACAGGCACCCTTCAGGGGTTGGGACCTAACGGAATGGTGTTCGAAAAAACTGGCGTGAGCTTCGCGCCAGGCAAGAAGAAAATCGAACTCACATCAGACATAAAACTGGAGAAGAAAATTCAGGAGCTGGACTTTAAGATCGACTGGAGCACAATCGGAACCAGCGTCTCAATCTTCCCATCGCAGACCTCGAACACGATGTTTGTCACGATGGATACACCGACGACACCCAGATGGCCGGGAATTACGTTGAAGAGGATGCGTCATGCCGTGAAAGCGACCGGCGCGGCTGCGAGTCTGGATCCCCACGAGATAGTCAGGTTCGTGATGGGCAAATGGAGCGAGTTCAACCTAGACCAGGTTTACGATAACGAATGGGAGCTTGCAGACGACGCGACAGATCCGGTCACGGGCGATCTGGTTGGCGCTGATTGTCAGACCATCGTCCGGCACACTGAGAGTGTGATTAGAATGGTTGGCTGCCCGGGCACGGCCGAGTTTATTGTCGTCTGGGCAAAAGTGCCAGCACCAGAGGTTGGCAAAGAAAACCCAGCTTACGAACCCAACATGTCTAATCCCAAGCAATGGTACAATTCATTCAATCCTCCTGATCCGGCTAAAGCTACCTGGCGAGCCACCCTCGTTGACGGCGACGGCCGGCAAAACAGATATGAAGCTTGCCTGAAATTCAAGCATGGCGGTATCCAGAAATACTATGCTGGCGGCGTTGGGCGAAAGGACAATGTCGACGAGGTCATCAAGGTATTTGCGACGATGAGTTGGAGGGATGATGTCACCGCGGTATTGGTAGGGGTCATTTTCACTTACTAAGGGTGTTTCGTAGAACCTATGGTTGGATCCGTCGCCTGAAGATGGCAATGGTTTGAATACGATATCCAGTCTTACGAGACTATGGCAGGCACATGAAAGGTAGATTTTTCATTTGCATACTCATCTTTACTTCGTTAGTGAATTGTGGATTGGACCGCAGCCAGGGAAGGAGGAGACCGTTGCAAAAGTTGAATCTAAATGAGCCAATTCTTGAGCGTTGGGTGGCCGGCGCTTTGTTCGTCCCTGACAATCTGTTCGTGCCTGTTGATGCACATCGAGACTTGCTGTTCCGGCCTCTTCAGGAATCCAAAGGGGCACTCAGTTTTTTTCTTAAGGAAGAGGTCGATCCGTATCGCGGTGTCCGGGATGTGCGGTGGAAGGCTCATGCCGCCGAGCAGGGCGGCATCGATCTCCTCAGGAGCAATTATGAAGCGGCAGGATTGCGTCTGGCTATCACCGAAGGCCGCAATGTAGTCTTCGCCAACGTCTCACGAAAGAACGAGAGCCTGGCCCAGTCGAAAAGCAAGCGGAACTATATTGCCGGTCTGATCCAGGTCGCGATGAAGACCGACGCGACCGGCCATCACTGGGAATTCCAATTGCCTGCGGATCTCGATCAGTCCTGGAATCAGCGGTTGATCTCGAACAGTGGCGCTCGCCCCATCAGGGACTTACAATCTCGGGACGACCGAGCCGACATCCTGGTGTTGAATGACTCGGTGTATTTTGTTTTCTACAAGAAGATAGACCAGCTTGAAGACTTTCTTCCTGACGACCAGTGGTTTAGCCCGGAGGCCCGCGCCGCCCTGAAAACTGCGCAAAAGAAACCCTGACTTTGCGAGATACTTCTTCAGAGACATGAATCCGGGCGACGGCCAGGCAATACTTCTTGAAATAACCTTGACTACGTCGGCAACGAGAGCACCTTTTGGCAATTTAGGACGCGGCATGGGTGGATGAGTCGGAGGCAAGGCCTTCATTGAGTGAATTGGGCGATTCAGCGCCCATGTCAGGGATCATCGAATGTGCAGTTGTGGAAGCAACAGACCTGGTAACCAGGGCGGAGGTTCCGGAGGCTCGCCGTCCAATACTTCCACGGACTGTCCTGCCTGCACTGTGACCCTGAGTCCTAAGCCCCTCATAGTTTGTGTCTGCGGAAGTTGTTACCAGACTGAAGCAGTGACGGCGACGGGTAGCCCGGCTGGTGGCACTTATTCCTGGCAAAGCAGCGACACGTCCATCGCCACGGTGACGGGCAACGGCAGCACTGCCAGCGTCAGGGGTGTGGCTCCGGGCACGGCTACAATCACGGTTACTTACAGGGTGGCAGGCTGCTCGCCGTGCACTGACACGGTAAACATCACCGTCGTAAAGATCGTCTTGGCATTGCAGGACACTGGGACTATCGTTGCCGCGCCCGAAAACGAAGATTACGCCGATGAAAAGGCTTCCGCCGGCGGAGTTGACACGCTGGGGGCTTTACCAATGGGGCAGGGCCGGGGTGACTTCCCCAGTGCAGCCTACACCTGTCCCATAATGGTTATCGGCACAGTCTCGCCGGCGGCCGCAGTCTCGCAGACATTTCGCTGGCAGCGACTCCTCACGCGCCGGTCGTGGAACATTCGGATGAACGCCGCCGGAACGGGATGGGATGTGACGCAACGCACCCGCCGTGGCTTTCCCGACGATGATACAGGCGACGATACCTTCAACGATCCGACGCCGAGCGCGACCCGGAAGATTTACATTTATGATTGCTCGGCTCTGCTGCCCGGCAATGTCGCTGCTGACAAAGTTGGGGACTTTATCTACGAAGAAAAGGATTTCACGTACCGAGTGGAGCTTGATGTGCGCGGGGGCTGGCAAACCTGCGCTGAAAAGCACTACGGTCAGAGCATCAAGGTGAAAAGAAAAGCCACCACTGGCACGGTAGCAAGCGATTGGGAGGGTCTCGAAAATTCTTTCGCGGAGCGGACTCTCAGTGCGACGATAACGGAAGCAGAGGTCCGAGGCATCGTGGGCGGGGCGCTGCCTATTACGATTGACCCTACTGCAAATAATTGAGTTGTTAGCAACGGGTATGAAGGCCACTCTGATTCTAGTCTTGTGCCTCTTCGGAGTCAGGGGTTGCGAGAGCGGACATCGCAAAGTACCAGCTCCACATCCAGGAGAGATAACTATGCAAGAGTATTTCACAGGTAGATTCATTGAGGTGAAGGCTGGGTCAGCAAACAGCGACCTTATCCTCATCGCCAAACTGACCAAGCCCGGCGTAGCCGACCCAGGCGCGCCAGGGCAGGCCTATTTTGACAAAGCCTCTATTCGGGTGGTCAAGCTACTCAAAGGGGAAACAAAAGAGAAAGAGTTGGAGATCGCTTACACCTGCCAGAAGCTGCCCGAAAGCAGGGCTGAGAAGGAGCCGGAAACCGGCGGGACCTTTATCTTCTTTCTCGAATCAAGAAACGATAAGACGCTGAAGGCGATTAAGATTCTTCGCGCGACGGATGATAATGTGGAACAGGTCACCCAGGCGCTGGAAGATTAGCCGAAGTAGCCCCGACACCAGGGCGGTACCCCTTCGCTGATGCCTTTGAAGTTTTCGGGCAAGAGCTGTTGTCCATCGTAATCATCGGAGACTGGCACTCTCATCCTCACAGTGTGTTTTCGTGGCCCCGACAAGAATTCAGATTCATCTGGAAGAAAATGAATACACCTTTTTATCTGTACCCCAGGCCTGACCCGCCTCGTCCTTCGGTCCTTACCGATCGAGTTTTATCCACTAAGGAACCCCTGATTGCATTAACGGTGGTTGTCTGCGCTTTTCAGCGTTGATGATTTCTGCTAGAAAGAATAAGCAGAGAATTAGTTATGCGTCTTGTCTTGGAAGTCATATCAGGCCCTTTTCAGGGCAAAAGGATCGAAGCGGAAGCCGGTGGTGTCGTGCGCATAGGACGCACCACGCAGGCTGATATTGCCATGGAAGACAACTTCATGTCGGGTGAACATTTTGCCATCGAGTGCAATTTGAACGGTTGTCGCCTCAAGGATCTGAACAGCCGAAACGGTACTCAGCTGAATGGTAAGTTGATTACCGCGGCGGACCTCACCGACGGCGATCATGTGCATGCGGGGAAAACGGATTTCAAAGTTCGAATCGAAGATTCTGTAAGGACGGGTAAGGGTTCGCCGGTTGAACAAGTGGCAATGAGAAGCGAACTGGCCAGATCTGAACCTCCACCAGCGCCTAAGCGGAAACAGTCGCAGAAGCTTCCTCCCCTGTCAGTTCCTGGGACTGCACGGCCGGCAGCGATTTCACCGGACCCTCCAACCACACCCCAGGAAGTGCCGGCAGCCCCGGTTGCGAGCACAAGTAGAGAACTCTCCGACCAGCGCCATCCCCAACAAGCTCCGCACAGAGTGGCGAATGAACGGGTGATCCCAACCAGGTCTGAGCTGGAGCCGGTAGCTCCACCGTCGCTACCCGCTGCGAGTACGCCGTCCGGATCCGAGGCTGTTTCTCAGAATGTGTTTGAAAGTTATGAAGCGGGAACACCCGACGGGCGACTAATCCACATCTTATCCAGTCAACCCGGATCCCTGATGGCCCTGGTTGATGCCGTTCATGACCGGAAATTGCTTGATCTCATTCGCAGCTCCAGCAAGGCGTTTCATTCGCTTTATCGCAACGAACAAAACGCTGCGATCGCCCCCTATCTGGTTGCGTTACCGCCGCGATCAGAGCTTCTCAAACAGATGGTACAACAGGGGTGGGGTCACGGGTGGGGTGTCTACCTAACCAGTCGGTTTTCGGTGATCGAGTTGCGTGAATTCTTCAGGACGTCGCTGATGGTTACGATGCCGGATGGAATGGAGCTGTTTTCGCGGTTCTATGATCCCCGATTCTTTCGCGCCTTTCTTGAAACATGTACCGGGCAGGAAGCCGAAAAGTTTTTTGGCCCAATCATTTCTTATTTTATGGAGGACGAAAGATCCGAGATCCTCTTGCAGTTCACCAGAAGCAAAAAAGGCGCTGAAAAGAAGGGCCACTTGCTGTCGGTGTTGCCGTAGCCAGTTTGATTTCTACCGCGCTCCTCATTGATGCTTCTTGATTACCAGGTTGGAAAGGCTTCTCTCAATGAAAATCTTAGGTCCCCCCTTGATGTCGGTTACATGAACCGTGAAAGAACCGCGACAGGATCGCCGGAATTCTGCGGAGCGGCTGCCACAATTTCTCTTAACCCGGCCGGCTCATAAGTTTGTTACCACTCGCAGCGACTGTAAATAACTTCTGCTCGACGGTTCTGCAATGGCGCTGATTTAAGGACGATGCCACATTGTCTCTCTCCCTGATGAAGCGGGAATAAAACTAGATCAAATCCCCAGTCATGAGCGTTCGATTATGACATCGAAATCTGTGCGTCACGAAGACGGGCCGCCGTCGCCCGCCAGATGGGAAGCGCAGAGGCGCCGGCTACTTCAGGCGGGGCGTGTCGAACCAAAGTGAAGCTTTGCAAGGCCAAAGCTGAAAGTTCCGCAAGGCGCGAGCCCGCGTTTCGAGTTGGATCGAGTCGGCCAGTTCCCGGTTTCACTTACGAGGCCTGGTCCCATGGACCAGCGAGACGGCCACCGGCGATTGACTGGAACATGCCGAGGCGGATGGTGTCGGAATTCTTTAGCGAAAGCAAAGGCATCAAGCCGCGATCAATGATTTTGTTGGCGGCGCGCACGGTTAAGAGCACTTCCGCGCAAGGTTGTATTTGGGAATCCCCGTCACGTTTGTAAACGTGCAGAGGGAGACCTTCGATCTCCATGGAATCGCTCGGGCGAAAATTCCAACCATACTCGCTGAAACCTTTAGCCAGGAGAAAAGCTATGGCAAAGGTGGGATTGGCCCAGAGGTACGACTCGTGTCTGGAGACACCAGCTGCCACATTCTCCTCAGCCTCCGGCATCTCTTCAAAGTTGATGTCTTCTGTCGGATCCGTCTCCTCACCGTAGGGCAGCCGTAGCAGAAAACGCGGCAGACCGAAACCGATGTAAGCAGCGGAAGGCATGGCTTTCAGGCTCTCCCACCAGGCTTCAATTTGCGGGTCGAGCGAGTGTTGCCAGTCGTCTGGATCCGGTGTTTGAGACAGAGACTCGCAACCGAGTAGATGGGCAGTGGAGGAAGCGATAAATGGGGCGCCTGCATCTTTCGCAACGAGAGATAAGCGCTCAATGAACGCCGGATCGCCACTGGCGAAATCAAACGTGTAGTTGCCGGCGATCACAGACCAGGGAATGCCACCCGGTGTGTTTATAGTTTGTTCCACCAGCAGGTTGTAAAGTGCCGTCGATCGAACGTCCGCCTCGGAGCGCAGGTCGGCTTTGATTTCTTCGAACGAGATATCGAGCAGATAGAGCTTGAGTTCAGTTCCCGTTTCCAGCCGCGTTACCAGAAAGTCGACGGCGCGCCACGCTGACTCGAGCGCTTGAAAATCAGGATGATGCATTATTGCTCTTAGGTAGTCGGCGATACGAGCGTCAACCGCGGCGATCATTTGCTCCTGGTCTGCTTCAATGTTTGGTGACAGATATGGTTGGACGGCCGCTCTCGCTAATTCAGAGATTTCGGGAGAAACGGGAGTAGGCCGGGGAACACCCTTGGGCGCTGAAGTCTCGGTGGATGTGCTATCGAGAATTTGATCGAGCAGGTCGCCACCAGGTAAGGGCCGGGACTTTGTCTGGGGAGGTTCCTGCGCGTCAGACTCTTTGTTAACAGCTTCTGGCGACGGGTCGTGTGACGGCAAATCCGCCCAACTGCGGACCTCTGACGCTGCTGCGGCAAACGTTTTGGGATTGCTCAGTTGCGCGCGAGTTCGTCGCAAACTTTCGAAAATTTCTAATCGCTCGGAGAGACGATCAGGATGAAAATCAGCTAATTGTTTGAAGTCAATGGTCAGCGACGAGGATTGATGGGCATGGAGCGTTAGTTGAAGTTTGACGCCGAGTCTCTCGATCACCTGGTCCAGGTTGTCGCGGTCAACTAGCAGCGGGCGCCAGTCAGCGAGTTCCGCGCTGGACGCGAAAAGTCCGCGATTGACGCGTCCGCTCCAATCGCCAGGAAGGACCACACAAAAGGGTAGTCCATCGGTGCGTTTAGCGTTCGTCTCGCCCATAGACGCTACCAATTCAGCGTCGGCGTATTCCAGCGACCCGGTGGACATTTAAGACCCTCAAAGCCGTATGAACCACTAAAGGCCGTGGCTCTTGGTAATTTCCAGCAGTTGTTCCTTCAGCGGATCGCGAAGCTTTTCGACATCTTCCAATTGCACGATTTCTTCGAAGGTATCCATCCCTGAGATTTCGGTGCTCTCAACCAATAACTCATCCGGTGGACGGACGGTGGAAATCGATGAAGAGACGTAAATGATGGGCAAATTTCCAAAATCCGCCGACTGCTCAATGCTCAGCGGAAAGTGCAGTGCTTCCATGATCTGTTGCACACCTGGTTGTTTGGAGACGACGGTGTGCATCATCAGGTAGTGCAGGACAAACTGCTGTAACTGATCGCTGCTACGCTGCTCGTCTTGGATCAGTTCACGCAACCGTCCCGGTCCGAACCCACCGTAGGTCAGCACCCACTTGAGCGGCGAAGAGATCATGACTGTTTTGCTCTCGCTACCACTGGTCGCAAGATGTGTATACTCAACAGGTGTCATTTCCAATTGCGGATTAATAACCTCCAGCGGCGTCTTGAGCTCACCGGGCAGGCGGTATATTTTCGACTGGGCGATTGTTTGATACAGTTCCTGCAATTCCCTAAACGCCTTTTCGCCGGTTCGTGAAGCTTCATAGGCGCCACTTCCGACGTAGTTACCAAGCACGTGACGCGGACGGAAAAGGGGGGCGAGTGTGGAAAGATAATCTTTCATCTGGGCACGCAGCAGGTCTGCGACACCCCTGGTCAATTTTCTTAGCGTCAAAAGGCGTTGGGTACTAAAGCTTTCTTCCATGAATGTGATCTCCACTAGTTAAGCAAAGGCGAAGAAGGAACACGAAAATGCTCGAATTGGCCGGAAGCCTACAAGGCGCTGGACGGCTTGTCAATACGGAGGTTTGCGGCGTGACAAAGAGCATCTGGTCCTTGAGTCAGTAAGCCCGGGGATTCTCAGTTGCGGGGGACAGAGGCGAATTTATGAAGGCTTCATTTGCAGAGCAGATACCTGTACGTATCGGAACACCCGAAGAATTTCGATGCGTGGCCGCGGTGTTGCGCGAGGCTTCCTTTGATGAAGAAACCATCTGCCGAACGCTCAAGGTCAAGGACATGTCTAAAGTGGGCACGGTAAACGAGGCCGAGGTTGACTTCTCAAACGTAGCGCCGCCGTTACAGATTTTGATTAGGCTATTCCAGTACCTGGCCCTGGTTCCGCGGTCCGAAGTCGAGCGCGTATTCGACAGGGCCACGGTTGATTCTTTTTTGTCGCTGGGTTTGTGGGGCGCCGGTGAATTTGGCGATGACGACTTTTATGCCCGAGTGCTCTTGTATCCTGTGGCCGGCTTCTTCATTGCCTCGGATCGTCACAGCATGCCGGACGGTACGGAGTTTGAGCCGCCACCCGACATCGTCTTTCCAGCTATCTTTATGGGGACGCTAATATTTCTCGGAGTGCTGCCGGCCCCTGAGGCCGAAGAGGCGCTCGATCTTTGTTCCGGCACAGGCATCGGTGCTTTGGTTTTGAGCCGTACCAGTAAGCGCGCTGTGTCGGCAGACATTACTGCGCGCGCCGCTCAATTCGCGCGCTTCAACTGTGTGCTTAACGATCGTGAGAACGTCGACGTAGTCAGCGGCGATTTATACAGTGCGGTCCCCGGGCGAACGTTTGATTGCGTTGTGGCACATCCACCTTATGTGCCTTCGATCGGTGTCTCCACCATCTGGCGCGACGGTGGCCCGACCGGCGAACTTCTCATCAGACAGATCATAGAAGGGTTGCCCGGCCACTTGCGTGCGGGTGGGACATTCTGCGCCCTCACGCTTGGTCTCGATACGAAGACGGAAAGTTTCGAAGAGCGAGTGCGAAGCTGGCTCAAAGAAAGTGCGGATGAATTTGATATCCTCTTCGGCTTCGTCGAAGAACGGCAGCCCGCTGAAGTCTTAAAGAATATCTCTCAGAGAGATCCCACCGGTGGATCTAGTGCACTTCAGGAATTAGAAAAGGAGTTTGAGCGCCTCGGTATTGTGAAGATGCCTTATGGTGTGCTTTTCATGCGTCGCGCTTCTGATCCTGCAAACCACCAACCATGGACCGCGCGCCAGAGACTGAACAAGGAAACCAATGGATTTGATTTCGAGGCGGCCTTTGTTTTACATGACCGGTTGTCACAGCCAGGCTTTGTTGCGGAATTAATCGACGCTCGGCCGCAGTTGGCTGCGCGGCTGCAAGTTAAGGTCACACACGTTGTTTCCGAGGGAGGGTTGGTGCCGGCCGGGTTTATGTTTGAGATTGACAGACCGTTTGAAACGGCGGCCGAATTTGACGGGTGGATGGTGCCACTCCTCGCTCGACTGAATGGGCAAACGACGCTGGCAGAAATCTATGAAGAAGCGAGGGCCCGTTCAGAGATCCCGGCTGATTTTCAACCCGAACATTTCTGCGACCTTGTCTCGAGAGCGATGGGACTGGGCTTTATTTCTTTAACATGACGGGAGTGATTGCCGGGCGTGGGTACTCAAGATCATCCGCAACGAGTGTCAGCGGGTGAAGCGTGGAGTCTGAACTTGAGTGTGATCATCTCTGCCGCAGCCCGCCTTAATAGTATGGCCGAGCCAACGAACCGGTTAGGACGGAAGTTAATGGCGGCGGCGCACGACTGATTTACCCGCGGCTGGGGTCGAAGGGCTAGCATGGAACATTTCGACGTTATGATCGTGGGCGCCGGCCTCTCCGGGGTTGGCGCGGCCTGCCACCTACGGCGGAGGCGTCCGCGGAAGAGTTTCGCCATCCTTGAAGGGCGGGCCGCGATGGGCGGCACATGGGACTTATTCCGCTACCCCGGCATCCGGTCGGACTCGGATATGTACACGCTCGGCTACAGGTTCCGCCCATGGCGCGACGCCAGGGCCATCGCAGACGGGCCCGCCATCCTCAACTACATCCGTGAGACGGCCGCCGAGTTCGCCGTAGACAAAGAGATCCGTTACGGTCACCGGGTGAGGCGCGCCTCCTGGTCGTCCGACGACGCGCTTTGGACCGTGGAGGCCGAGACGGGGCCCGAGAAAACAGTCGTCCTGTTCACCTGCAACTTCCTCTATCTCTGCACGGGCTACTACGACTACGAGGGTGGGTACACCCCGGAGTGGACCGGCGTCCAGCGGTTCGGTGGGCAGATTGTACACCCGCAGAAGTGGCCGGAAGCCCTCGACTACGAGGGCAAGCGGGTAGTGGTTATAGGCAGCGGCGCCACCGCCGTCACACTCGTCCCTGCGATGGCCGAGCGGGCGGCGCACGTCACCATGCTCCAGCGCTCCCCCACCTACGTCGTCTCGCGGCCCGCCCAGGACAAGGTAGCGAACTGGCTCCGCCGGCGCCTCCCCGCCCGCGCCGCTTACGCGCTCGCGCGTTGGAAGAATGTGCTGCTCGGAATGTTCTTCTATAAGCTGGCCCGGTCGTGGCCCGATGTCTTTAAGAGGATGCTCCGGAAGAAGGTGCGTCACGAACTCGGCGAGCAATATGACATCAAGCACTTCACACCACTATATAACCCTTGGGATCAGCGGCTGTGCCTGGTCCCTGACTCGGACCTCTTCAAGGCGATACGCGACCGCCAGGTTTCGGTGGTCACCGATCACATTGATACCTTTACGGAGACGGGCCTACAGCTCAAGTCCGGCGAGCACCTCGACGCTGACATTGTCGTGACGGCCACGGGGCTCGTGCTGAAGCTCATGAGCGGGCTGCAACTCGTAGTGGACGGTGCGCCCGTGGATCTGTCGAAGACGATGGCCTACAAGGGGATGATGTACAGCGACGTCCCGAACCTTGCCTCCGCCTTCGGCTACACGAATGCGTCTTGGACGTTGAAGTGCGATCTCACGGCCGAGTACGTCTGCCGGCTTCTGAAGCACATGGACAGGAACGGCTACGCGCAGTGCACCCCGCGCGTGAAGGACCCCCAGCTCACGGAGGAGCCTGTACTCGACTTCACTTCCGGCTATGTGCAGAGGGCGCTACACACGCTGCCGCGGCAGGGATCGAAGACGCCCTGGCGCATACATCAGAACTACGTGAAGGACCTCTCTATGATTCGGTTCGGGCGCGTGGACGACGGGACGATGGAGTTCAAAGCGGCGCCGCGGAGACAACAGCATGGAGGAGTTCAGATGCTCT
Source organism: Pyrinomonadaceae bacterium (assembly GCA_051004635.1). Taxonomy (GTDB): domain Bacteria; phylum Acidobacteriota; class Blastocatellia; order Pyrinomonadales; family Pyrinomonadaceae; genus PSRF01. The sequence goes on along the minus strand of JBPCKD010000108.1, from coordinate 29,257 downwards.
TCTTACGCCAGTAGCAATCCGAGCTTTCCCAGTTCCGCGAGTTTTTGTTCGAGTTGTTGAGGAATCGCCCTGAGCAACGATTCTTTCCCGGCTGCTGACACTGCGGCAGTTTGCGGACTCTGTATGTTTGCTTCCATAAGGCTGGAGAGTTCTCTAATGAGCGCCTCCCGATCACGGGTGCCGTCCAGCAGCTGTATCAATTGCAACGCAAGATTATCGGCAACCCTAATGCTTTCGTGGAGAAGTGTAGTGACCACGTCTCCTCTCCGCCCCTGCCAACGAGCGAGTGGGCTCGCGAGCGGGAATGTGCCGGCCTCGACACTAAAGATCGGCTCATGAAGATGTAATTCGACTACACCGGCACTGAAGCTCCTCAGGATCACTTCCGCAAGCGTCTGAGCATCGTCGCCGTTATTCTGCTCGCTTTTCCCAGCCAGCTCGCGAGCTCGCGTGGTGAGCTCCTCAAATCGAATTCCGCGCGGATGGATTTCGCCCAGATAGAGCAACGCTGCCTTTGCCAATGGCAGATCAGTCGTTGCGGCAGCGTCCTTCTTCGTACGAAACTCTTCTACCGATTTTGATTTTATGTCTGGCGTTCCGGAGGTGGGTAGCGCGGAAGATTTCACATACAGTCCCTTGATTCGCTCAGGTGTGACGGGACGATCAAGCGCCACCTCGTGACGACACAAAAGCGTTTGCCGGAAACTTCTGCCGTTCAGGAAATCAAGATATTGTTCTTTGGCAAGAAGATTGTCCCGGGCCATTTGGTCCAGGTGCGCCCGCACCTCGGGAGGGAATTCACCGTAGTTTTCAGTCTCAAAAAAATCCGCTTCCGACAGGAATTGAAGTCCGTGTTCGGCCGCGTGCTTCGCGAAGTGACGGAAGTAGACCGGTGTATTTATTTCGGCAATATCGTCGTGATAAAAAGAGCCATCCGATCTTTTCTGAAGCCGCTTGTCAAATTCGCGCAACCACGTCGCGTAAGTGTCTGTTTCATATTGAGCCTCAGCCGCCCACCTGATGACGGTCCGACTCTGCTCCAGGCGCTCTTTGGGTTCGAGTATGTCGCTCGTATGAAAGCGCATCATCTCGCGTGATATCTCACGCAAATGGCCGCCCGGGTAAGCATTGTAGGAAATATATGCGACACCCTGTTTCGCCAGGTGAGTCTCACAGATGGCGAGTATCCGATCCTGCGCGGGCTTTGGTACCCATGAATAGAGACCGTGGGCGATGATGTAGTCGAATTCCCCGAGGTCTTTACTGAGTTCCCTCAAGTCGACCTGGCTGAGCGTAATGTTCTTTAAGCCAAGCTCCGCAATCAGTGCGTTACCTTCTGAGATGGGAAGACTCGCCAGGTCAACTCCGATGAAATCGCTTTGCTTCAAGTCAAAGGCAAAGGACACGAGGTTCCCACCTGCGCCGCATCCCAGTTCCAACACTCGGCAATGCTCAACCGGCGCCGGATTCATTCCAAACAGCGTTGCTACGGTCGCCAGACGGTCCGGATGGGTCTGAGGATAGGTATGGGAAGGGTAGGGTACTCTGTCGTAGGCACTTAATTCCATGGTGGCGTGAGACTGCTAGGGATGCTTGACCCGCAAGGCAATCAGAGTTGCAACGATCAGTCCCGCGAGCATCAGGCAGAGCACGGCCGCATCCAATGCGATACTGCCCCAGGGATGTAGGAAACTTACATAGCTGCTGAGGTCATTGCTTATCTCTTGCGGTTCTGGGATCGGAGGTGGCGAACCAATGGTCAGGGGTGGTGGACTACCCGGCGAAACCGCCGCGCCCTTGCCAGACTTCAAAGACTCAAGCACCTTCTGTTCGTGGTCCTTGACTGCTTCGGTGGTGCGTTTGTGGTAATCCTCAATCTGGATCCGCGCATCTTCGATATTCCTGGCGTTCAATTTCTTGATGTGCTCCAGGAGCCCCCTTCCTTCATTTTTTCCATGCGGGTTCGAACCTTCTTCTTTCAAGGTATCCAGAGTCGAGAGTCTTTTCATTTCGTCAAACGACCAGGTCGCCGGCATGGCCGCGCCCATGAGCTTTGCCATCCCGGCGGGCACTGCAGTCAGTCCGGCAAAGAGTATCTGCGGGATCAGGATTAGCGGCACGAGGCTCGTAGCCACCTCAGATGTTTTCACAACCGCGGACACAAAGAGTCCGATAGCAATGCCAACAATGCCTGTGAGTGTCAGGACGAATAACTGCGGGATCCCAAAGAAGAGACCAGGCAGATACATGACTTCCGCAAAATGCAGAATCTTGAGGGAACCGAATAGAAGCGTCGCCTGCAGTCCGACGATCAAAGAGAGGACTAATAGCTTTGAAGCCAGATAAGGGAGCAGCCGCAGATTGACCATGCGTTCCCGACGGAAGATGGGCCCCTCTTTAACTATCTCGCGAGCTGCCACGGAGGTCCCAAACCATATTGATACCAGCGCCAGAATAAAATAAGGAAAATCACGAGGGTCATTCTTTCCGACTACGAGATACGTCAACCCGCCGATTATCGGGGCCTGGCAGAAGAGAATAAACAAGTTCCACTTATCACTGGCGAGTACCTCGATATAACGTCGTACCAGCGTCATCCATTGTAGGAAGGCGTCGATAATGCTGTGGCGTCGAGGTGGTGGATGGGCAATCTTGGTTTCGCCCTGCACCTTCTTCAAGGGCTCCGCGACGTAATGTCTGTAAAGGTCGGTGGCCATGAAACGGCGCCGCCAATCCTCGGCCACGGAGTCGGCAATCTCCATCCCGCGCGTTTCGTAAGTGCGTAGCTCTCCCTCCTTTGCGCCGGCTGGCAGTGGCCCCAGCTTGGCCATCTCCGCCTCAACCGGTTCCTCTATCTTGTTGTAGAGATCGATGAAATTTGTTGCACCAACAAACTTGAGAGCTCCGGCTGGTGGGCCGTAGAAGATCAGCTTGCCGCCCATCAACAGCACAACTTTGTCGAATAGACGCACGTTCTCCATCGCGTGGGTCGTTAGAATAACGGTGCGACCTGACTCGGCTATTTGCCGAAAGAGCTTCATGATTCGCTGCTCAGTCGCGGGGTCGAGACCCGAAGTGGGCTCGTCCAGGAAGATCACCGATGGCTTGGTAATCAACTCCACGGCGATTGAAACACGTTTGCGTTGTCCTCCAGAGAGTTCTGAGACAAGCACGTCGCGCCTGGAACTGAGACCGGTTACGTCAAGCACCTCGCCAATTATCTGGTCTACCTCACTCGTGGCAACGTCGCGTGAGAGGCGCAAGCGCGCCACGTAGTAGAGCGTGCGATAGACCGTCAACTGGCGATGGATGATGTCTTCCTGGGGTACGTAACCAATCCCCTGCTTAAGTGAATCGAGATGCTGATAGAGCTCGAGATTGTTGATGAGGACTCTGCCGTTGCCAGTGCGGTGCATTCCGTTGAGTGCGTTCATCAACGTGGATTTGCCCGCGCCTGAGGGGCCAAGCAAACCCACAAATTCATTCGGAGCAATCGCAAGGCTTATGTCGTCGAGTAGTTTTTTCGAACCGCGCCCGGAGCGCCGTTGCACCGTCTCAGTAATTCCGATGGCATCGATTCGGGTTTTTGCTCTGGTGTCAAAAACTGCGACGCCCATGCGCGGATCACATCTTAATAAAAACGGTCCAATCTGCACCACATCCCGGTTCGTCACGGGTTGCCTGCCGCTGATCCGGCCTCCGTTTAGATAAACACCATTTGTAGAGCCGGCCTCTTCCACCCAGACCCCGTCCCCGGTATTGATGAAACGCGCATGGTGCTTCGAAACGACCAGGCCGTCCAACTGGATATCGTTGTCTGGTTCTCGGCCGACGGTCAGATTTTGCTTGCCATTGAAACTGCGTTGGAGGAGCAGTTGCGCTCCTGAGGCATCGGCGGTTGGTTTCGACCTTTGTTCGGTTCCAGGGCGGTAGAAAATAGTTTCGGGCCCAATGTCATCGTCGGAGGAACTGGGGCTTGCCGCCCCCGAGAGGGCAACACCCGGGAGAACGCTGGTAGGTTTTCCCTCCGGACTTGGGTGAGATGGATCGATAAAGCGGAAGCTCGGGCCGCCTGCCCCTAACTGCACCTGATCGCGATGATAAAGTCGTTCAGGTTGTGCTATTCGTTGTTGGTTAAGTAGTGTCCCATTGAAACTCTTGAGGTCGGTGATTAGAAACGTCCCATCAGCCTGGCGTCGTACCTCTGCGTGTTGGCGCGAGACTGCTGCCGCGGCAGCATCGATTTCAATATCAGCCGACGGATCGCGCCCAAGCAGTGTGCGGTCGTCTTTGAGAACGAATTGGCGGCCCGGTTGCGCAACAGACCCGCTCTCGCAGACCAGCAGGGGCGCAGACTGCGGCAACGGTCGAACAACAGACGGTTTCTCTGTAGCTGTTAGTGGTTCTGGAACATGCGAAGCCTCTGACGGGGGCTTCGCGACGACTAAGGGGGGTTGAGCTTGAGCGCGCGGTTGTGTCTGCAAGCGCAATGCCTCTTGTTTATGCGAGGCTGACGAGTCGATGAGTGTGTGAGAAAAATCCGGGGCGGCTGGTTCAGCAGTGATGGATTCCACCACCACAATGGGACCCTCGATGCCAAACTGGATGCGCGCGCCTGGAATGATCTCAGTCGCGGTTGCGACACGCTGGCCGTTCAGGAAGGTTCCTTGAGTCGAGCCGGGATCAGTCAGGTAATAGCGGCCATCTTCAAGACGGATTTCCGCGTGCAGACGCGAAACCATCGGCCACTGCGTCTGATTAAACAGTAAGTCGCATCGCTGTTGGTCACGTCCAATCCTGAGAATTGTTTTCTTGAACTCGCGCCCGGGCAGTTTCTGCTCGCCGCGAATTTCCGCCAGGACTATTATCATGAAGCTTCAGGGCAACCAGTATTCGGAGGGATCAGATACATAGGAGACTGGTCGGCGGCGCTATGCTAGCACAAAATTGGGCCTGAATATCCACTGCCTGCCAGACGATAATGCTGGCGGTGTGTGATTGGGCTCGCCTGGATGGCATTACCACATACTGGCTGACGATTAACTGCCATTTGCAACTGGCGGGGTCTGGTTCCTATTTGAGCAGTTTGAGAAGAGACTTCTCCGCGGGATGAAGTCGTGAGCTGCGATAGGCCATGAACTCCTGCGGTGTGGAAAAATAATGTTCCATGGTTTGCCCTTTCTCGAACCGCTCAATTACGCCGGGGCAGATGTAAGAACTTCGACAGACGGCTGCTGTATTTCCCAGAGACTGCGCTGTTTCTTTGATGGCCGCCACAACCTTTCTCCGTCGTGCCGAAGACTTTTCAAATTCATCAGTGCCGGAGCGCGCCAGCGCACAGGCACACAAGAGAGTTCCGGCCCAGGTGCGAAAATCCTTGGCAGTGAACTTTTCGCCCATTACCTCCTTAATGTATTCATTAATGTGCCGGCGCTTGATATCGACAAGATCACCATCCTCACTCTGGTACTTGAAGACCTCTGTCCTGCGACACCGGAGGAGCATCTTGAGAACTCTGGCTACCTCGGGGTCCCGCAACTCGCGGCATTGGCGGACGCCCGACTTCCCGGGAAAGTCAAACTTTACCAAATCACCTTGCACCGAAACGTGACGAGGTTTCAGGGTGGCTATTCCGTAGCTACCGTTCTCGCTTGCGTAGACCTCGCTTCCCGGGCGCAGAAAACAGGTCGAAAGGACTCTTAAGATGCATGCCAGAATCCGTTCTCTGCCAAGACCCGGCTGCCTCAGGTGACGAGCTACAGTCGTTCGCATTCTGGGCAGGTCTTCGACGAAATGAGCGAGACGTTTGAATTTCCTGTGTCCCTGAATCCTGGTATGAGTTTCGTGATAACGATATTGCCAGCGACCCGCGGCGTCTAGTCCAACTACTTGCAACTTACCATTGGGCGATGGGTTGATAGCGACTTTGGTCCAGGCTGGAGGTATCCCGAGTCCCTGAATTCTGGCGATGTCTGACTTCGACAGTCGTCTCCCATCGATACTCTTGTAGCTGAATCCTCGCTGAGGGCTGCCAGTTCGGATTATCCCGGTCTTTTGTAGACGCTCAATTCCTGTCACTAGAATTCTCTCATTCGCGCCGAGCGAGGTTGATTTTCGAATCTAGTCTAGCCTTAGAAGGCTGCTGATTTCCAATCAGAGTCGCAGCCCTCGACTCTTCAGTGTTTCAATAAGACACCGGCCGCCAGAGAACCTTGACCAACGTCGAAAACATTTGGGCCGAAAACAATTGACTTTCGACGGTCGGTGGTCATAGATTAAGCACCGCGCAAACAGTTTGCCCCACTTCCTAAGCTGACTTGGAGTCGGTTATCAACGGGTTTGAGGTTGCGCGGTCTTCTTACTTCCTCAAAGTCGGTCCTATCTGAATGGCCCACGGTTTTGTGCCCGGCGAGTCTAGGATCCATTTAGCGTTTCGGGAGAGTAGTGACTGACCGCGTTGCGGACTCGGGTAGCATTATCCGAATTTCCCATTCGACCGGAAGTTTGACCACCACGGGGCGCCGCCCCATTCACAGTCCTTCTCACGCATGACACCTGAAAATTGGCAAACTGAGATCGATCCCGATGCCCGCAAGGCTGCTCCTGCGCCGACGGTCAGTCCTGTGCGTCCTGGGCCGGCGCCGACCTTGCCGGCGGGGGCGGATCCATCTTTTGACATCCCAGCGTGCACCCTCGCCCCTTCTGTGATTTCAGGATCCGCATCAAGCAGCGACCTCGAAGAATGTGCAATCGGCTCGGCAGTCGTTGGGCGCTATGTCATCGAGAAGAAGCTGGGCCAGGGAGGGATGGGCGCAGTTTATCTGTGCCGTGATCGCCGCGTGATGAACAAACACGTTGTAGTGAAGGTCCTTCTGGGCGAGTTGGTCGGCGATGAATGGGTAATAAGAAAGTTTCTGCAGGAGATCGAAGCACTGAGCCGCCTGGACCATACAGGAATCGTCGGCATCAGCGATTCTGGAAAGTTGCCAGGCGGCGAGCCATTCATCGTAATGGAATACATCGATGGCGTCACACTACATGACGCGATATCCCCCGGAGGCATGGACCTGAAGCGGGCTGGAGACTTGATTAGACAGATTGGCAGCGCCCTCTCGGCCGCTCATGATGAGGGAATCTATCATCGCGATCTCAAACCTGAGAACATTATGCTTAAGTCTCGGACTGGGCGAGCAGAGCAGGTCAGAATCATCGATTTCGGCATTGCTAAAGTTCATGATTCACTCGTTGCCGATAATACAGTAGCTGGAAGATTCGGCACTTACATCTACATGTCACCAGAGCAATTCAGAGTCGAGGGAATTACTGCCGCCAGCGACATATACTCGATGGGCGCAATCGCCTATGAAATGGTGACTGGCTGTCAGCCATTCGATCCTAAGGCTTTCACCAACCTGGGTGACATGTATAGCGCCGGTGTGAAGGTGCCGCCAAGGGAACTACGGCGCGAGCTACCCGAACGTGCACAGAAACTGATCTTGAAAGCGCTGTCCCAACTACCGCTGGATCGCTTTCAGAACGCGGTTGAATTTGGCGAGGCACTCGCGCAGTCATTAATCGACGGCCGCAAGGTTCGCGTGCACCCGCCGTCCTGGAAGGGATTAGTGAAACGACTGCAAGTTCAGGCCAGCGCCCCAAGTCCCCCTCAGCCAAGTCCCCTTCAGCCAAGTCCCCCTCAACCAAGTCCCCCTCAGGAGAGCCCCCTTCAGGCAACGCTCCGTCGGCCAGGAAGTTTCCCTCAGGCAAGCTTGCCTCAGACAAACCTCCGTCAGGCGAGCCTGCTAAGAGTAGGCGTGCCGCTGGTTGTTGTCGTCGTTGCGGCGCTAGCGGTGGTCGGGGTGGCGAGCTTAGTAGCTTCGGTGTTATTGGGCGGATCGAAGAAGCCTGTTAATAAACCAACGTTTAGGCCGCCCGTCGCAGTGCTACCCAGCACCAACAATGCCATCGTTACTGCTCCACTCCACACGCTAACTTACTGGCTCACCGTGCATAAGGCCCGGCCCGGGCAAGCTGACAACCCATTCGAGTCCTCAGGAGATGAGGTGTTCGAGGGTGGCGATAGGTTTGAGCTCCACGTGTTGGCGGCAAAGCCGGGATACCTCTATGTGCTAAACGAAGGAGCGGCTGACAACGGCGCGATGAGTTTCATCATACTCCATCCCTTTAAGGGAGATGGCTCGGCGAAAATCGATGGCGGGCAACCCGTCCAAATCGGCGGCCGGTTTGCCGGGCAAGCGGGTACAGAGCAGGTCTGGATAGTTTGGTCCGCGGCGCCAATGGCAGACTTAGAAGCAGCGCGGGATTCAGCTCTTAAGTTTCGAAACAAAGGGCGGATTACCGACCAGGCGGTTGTGAGTAAGGTACGAGAGTTTCTGACCAGCTCTGCCTCCTCGGCGTCTGAAGTTAGCAAGGACATTACAACCCATCGAACCGTAATAGGCGGTAACTCGGATCTACTACTAAAACGTTTGGAGCTACAACACCGTTAAGAAATGAATCAGCCAAATAATTACATAGACAGTTGAATAGTGCGATGAGAATTCCTTTCCCCAAATTTCAAGAATCGTTTTCGAGAAACGTGTGGATGATCGCGGTGTTGGCCTTGCTGGCTTCGGGCGGGTTGTTTCTGTACCAATCAGCGGCCATTGGCCAGGATAAATCGCGGGAGATTCTGGCCGACGATGTCACCAAAAATCGTCCGAAAGGCAATAAAAAAAGACTGTCGGGGCAACGACCTAAAGTCTATCGTCTGGCGGCAGGGCGTCCGTCCACGATCAACACGCCGGCCTCATCGAATGGGCTCATCGGCGTCACGATCTGGCATTTGCGTCCGGCAATGAAGACCGATACTGGCGCGCGCATGCTGCTTTCGGGAGCGGAGCGATCAGACTATGTGGCTCAACGCGCCAGCAGTGATACTCCGCTTCAACGAGGTGCAAAAGTCCGCCTAAGCATTGAGTCCGCCCGCAACGGTTACCTTTACGTAATTGACCGCGATTTGTTTGCTGATGGTTCCACCGGATCCCCGGTGTTGATTTTTCCTGTACGCAAAATACGCGATGGCGACAATAAGGTGCGACCTGGACGGTTGATTGATATCCCCGGCCAGCACGATATATTTAATCATTTTGAGGCGAAGCCTACTAAAAAGGGTCAGGTGGGTGAATTGCTTAGCGTCCTCGTTACGGCCGAGCCTTTGGATTTACCTCTTGCCGACGTTAGTTTACGGATCCCCGCCGCCGACCTTGCCAACTGGGAGAAGAAGTGGGGTAGCGGCGTACAGAAATTTGAAATGGTTGGCGGCGTCGGTCAGCAATGGACCAACGCTGAAAAAGAAGCAGCGACGGACTCGGGACGGCGTCTTCGTCAGGATGAGCCACCTCCACAAACTGTATTTCGTTTGCCTGATGGGAAAGACGACGGTTTGTTGGTCTCGGTGACGTTGAGATATCAGCAAACTAAGCCGCGAAGCCGCCGCTGAAAGCGATAGCAGAAATAGTAGGCCTTCCGCTCATCCTAAGGTCAGGATTTCGGCGTGTAGCCGAAATCGTATGAGTGGTATTTTCGCAAGGAGAACCATATGTCCCCCAATCCAGGAGCAATTCTGAAGAAGGTTCTTGGCAGGACTTTCCTCTCTCGGTTCAATCTCAGACGAGTAACTCTGTTTTGTCTGGTTGCAATTATCGTTCTGACATTTGCCGACCACATCCCCGGGTCTATTGATTTAGCCCAGAAGAAAGGGGACAAAGCTTCCTCTACCGGAACGCAGGGAACAAGCCCGCCTCACGACCCGGCAACGAAAGACTCAAAGTCTTCATTAGACCAACAGGAACGTGAACTCAAGTTGGGCTCCGACAGGACCCCCGGAGTCGATCCAGTTTCCATTTATCCTGCTCATAAAGCAGAAACTCAAGCCTATGCTCTTATCATCGGCATCTCTTCCTATCAAAACCTACCGCAAAGCGCCCAGCTTAAATATGCTGACCAGGATGCCCGAGAGATGCGAGAGTTTCTCGTTGGCGAAAAAGGGGGCTTCAGACCAGAGAACGTGAAGCTATTGCTCAACGGGGAAGCTACCCGTGAGCAAATATTCCTTGAGCTGGCACATTTGCAGAATCTCAGTGGGCCTGACAGTTTGGCGCTAATATTCTTTGCGGGACACGGAGCCGTTAATAAGTCGGGTCAGGCTTTTCTGGTCGCTGCCGACACCCGGATTGATGATCCCTTGAACACCGCTGTGGACATGAAGATGTTTAATAGCGCTGTGCAAAGCCTGCGCTCGCGCAGCGCCGTGATTATTAGCGATGCCTGTCACTCCGGCGCCCTCGGCGATTTGCTCAACTCTTCCGGCACAGGAGCTGTTGCTAACGTCTCGGCGACCTCGTTCGCGGAGCCCTCGGGAAGACGCGATCAGTCTTCTTTCATTTTCACCGCTGCATCCCCAACGCAAGCGTCGGTCGAACGTCCCTCGTTGAAGCATGGCTTGTTTACCTACTACATGCTACAGGGACTCGGGGGACCGGCCGATGCTAATGGCGACGGGGTTGTTACTTCAAAGGAAGTGTACGACTTCGTCGCCGAGGGAATTCGGAATGACAAGGAAGTTGCAGGTATCAAACAGGTGCCAGAATATAACCCGTCATTCGATCGCTCGATTCCGCTGGCGATAGTCCGGCATGAAGGACGTGAGAGATACCGTAAGTGGTTTAGCGAAGATCCTGTGATCCCGCGTTTGGTTGCTGCCTTCGATGAATCTATGAGAGAGAATCGTTTGACCAGACCGCAAGGCCAAAGCGCCTGGGATTTCTACCGCAACTTGAGCAGCTACGGCGGCACCCCACCCGATGTCGCCAAACTAAAGCGTGAGGAGTTCCTGGCTAAGATAACGACAGAGGCGGACAAGTTGATTGAACAGTCGTCCCCTGATTCCATCGCCTGGGATGAAGCGCGCGAGAATCTGGAAAAGGCTTACGAACTCTCGCGCGATGGCGGCTTCAAAGCCAGGCAATTGTTCGCCACCGTAATGTTCTTTCACTCAACCGGCGAGACGGCCCGTGCCGAGCGGGAAGCCGACCTTGCGCTCACATTGATCGAAGACGGCCAGGCTGGCAATCCATTACTTAGCGTGAAGATCGGAAAATTCTTTGCGGGTTCAAAAAAGTGGGATAAGGCAATCCGCGCGTATCGCCCTGCGATGAGCAAGAATCCCACGGTTGAGTGGATCACTGAGTACGCTGAAGTACTGGTGCATTCGGGTGCTTACGGAGAAGCCGAAGAGCAACTGCGGCGGGCGGAGAAGGTCAATCCTAATTACCAGCCCGCGCTTATGTTATTGGCTAAGGTTTTTCTGAAGAATCCAAATTCCGATCGGCTCCGGGAAGCCAAAATCCTGGCGTTGCGAGCGCGTACGCTGACTCCCGACGATCCGGAGCCTGAAGAGCTTTGGGGCCAGATCCTGCTCGCTACCAATGAGTCGAAACTCGCCATCGATTCGTTTTTGAAGGTTATTGTTCAACGACCGCTGGGAGAAAAACGAGACCAGTCGCTGCTCTTCCTTAGCGAAGCCTTTAGCCGGGCCGGTGATCTCGATAGGGCAATCTCAGCGCTTCGCGAAGCTGCCGATCAAGGAACGCCAAACGTTGCAATATACGACGCGCTGGCAGCGCGATTCGACGAACTGGGGGCCCTGGAGAGATCCGTCGCGGCCGCCCAAAAAGCGGTGGACTTGACCAAAGGTAATACTGAAGAGAATGGCAAACGCCTGCGTTTGTTAGCGCAATACCTCGAGCGTAGCGGCCGCTTGAGCGACGCGGCTTTCAAATATCTGGAAGCGAGCCGTTCGACAAGCGATGGGAAACTCAGTAGGGCGCTGGAAACTCATCATGGTGTGCTATTGCTTCGAGCAGAACGCGCCAGGGAAACCGGGACCGTGACGAAAGTAAGCAGTACGTTTGATCGAAACAATCCGACGCGGTCCTTACCCTTGATCATACCGGGTGGCTTGGAAGCTCTTGAGCGTATGACCGGAGTGTCGGCAGACGAGGCGGATCCGGTTGTCCTTGCCAGAGTATTCAGCGCCTGTTTGCGAAACGGCAGCATCGCCGCTCGCCTGGTAAGCTTTTATGAGCAGTACCCGGACTTCGCCAGAAAGGTCAGTCTCAGGGGAGCAAACCTGAGCGGTTCAGTCCAATTGCCTTCCTCGAACCAAATCGCTTCGGCGGAAGCCAGGGAAGCGCTGAAGTTTTTTGGCGTAGTTGATAAGAATGGTCGTCGTGAAGTCAAGGCCAACGAATTTCAATCGCGACAGCAAATTCTTGAAGCCCTGGGGGGCGATGCCGGCAAGCTTCAGCGCGGCGAGCCGGTCACGATCAACATGCAGAATGGCGAACTTCCAGTGCTTCGCGGCATGGAGGCCTGGACTCAAGTTATTAAAGACGGAATCAAGACTAAGCCGGAACAACAGCTGCTCGCCTTCCTCAAAGATCCGCAGGCCATGCGGTTCTACGTGGCTTTCTCAATCCTTCCCGATGAAGCCATCAGGGAATTCGGCGCTCAGATCTTCGTTAAAGAGAAAGCGGATACACTGGCTGCCGGTTTGTATTTCGCCACTCCTTTTCTTCGTTTTACCCCTCAGGGTCATCTTGAAATCCCAGGACAGCGACCGGGCGAGCTTAACTGGGAACGGTTGGTAAAACCCAACAACATCCCGCTATCGCGAGCTATTTTTCTGAAGGAAAACGGTGGCGCGCTATATCTGTTCTGCGCGCTGTCGGCCGCCGGCGAGGTTGGTGATGCCATTGCTCGCTCAAATGGCTTCGACCAGGTGTTCAGACTGGTGGAGAAATCTGCCTTACCCAACGCGCGCGAGCCGTTTGATCTGATGGATTTTTTCCGGCTCTTACATGTTGAGAACAACCAGCTGCGGCTGTCAAAAGTCGGAGAGGTCTGGATGGGGTCATCCGGTGATCCAGTACAGGCTTTGCTGATGAAGATGGGCCGAGTTTCGCCCGGCCAAACGATATCACTAGTCAAACAACTGGCGGTATTGAATCAAATTGAACGTGAACGGCCAGATTGGGCCGCGAGCCTGGAAACTGTCGCATTGATTGCCCGTCAAACTAGCGAGGACAAAGAGTCAGCGCTGGAGGTGGCCCTGGATCTAAGAATGAGTGCGCAGCAGCTGGGCGTGTTCATGTCACAGCTCGGAAAACTCGACGCCCTTCCGGCATCGCCGGCGAAGGCGGCCGCCATCCGCTCGTTTCAAAGTGCTTTTGAGTTGTTGCGCATGGCAGCGGTGAACTCGTCGCTGACGCAGTCGCGCATGAGTGATCTGACCGATCGGTTATTGAAGCTCGATCCGTCGGCAGTTGAGTATGGACCACAGTTGGTCTCGTTTATCCGCCTTGAGCTTTTGAATGCTGATCCCGCAGCTACGGGCGCTGAGCTGGACAGCAAATTGATCGAGCTTTTGGTTGCCGGCCCGCTCCTGGCGCTGCCCTCAACCACTCGCGGTGGAGACAAGAAAGGAGAAGCGGTCGACAACAGTCTGCAAGTTGATACGGCCGGAGCCAGGCAAGATGAAAGCAGGCGATTCCTTTTGTCGCAGAAATACACCAACTTCGCTGCTGTGACTGATGCCCTAACTGCGCTGGAGGCTTTACGAACGAATCCCGCCTCGGGTGATGAACTCAACAAACTGAAGACAGCCGTGGGAACATTCCTGGAGCCCGAGCGACCGCCTGAGCCCAAGAAGAAAAAGTCTAAGCTGCCCATCGTGGTGGAGCCTTTGCTAAAAGAGGTAGTGGCTGGGCTGTCCCTTCCCGTCTCGTTGGCGACAATCAGCGAAATTCGCGCCCGGGTGGCGCCGTTCGTTGGTGAAGGCTTGCTGGGCTACGCTTACGCCGCGTATGCGGATTCATCAGGAGACGTCTCCTATAGCCCTGATCTAGTAAGGAAGCACGACTTCGGCAAGGAGCCGTGGAGCAGTACGCAGCTTGATGCCAATGGAAGAATTACGGGTAGCGCCGCGCGGTTGAGTCAGGCCCTCGCCAAGCTCGAAGCGAAATCTCCCGTTTACAACGGCAACTCCAGTTTTGCAGAAGCGATGCTTGGCTCCGCTAAACTACTCGGCAGGCGCTGGGTAACGCGACGTGCTGAGGAGTATGTGGCCCGAACCATAGACCTGGGCGAGGATGTGGTGGCCCAATCATCACAACCCAATCAAACGACTGTAGGCATGATGGCCCAACTGGACAAACTGTTGTCTTCGCGGCGGGCGAATGAGATCCGGATATTGTTAGGGAACCGGGAGATCAGTAAGGCGCTTCATGCTCTAACCCTCTCGGAATTGTATGCCGTGGGCCAATCTCATTTCAAACAAAGACTGGCAAATGCCACGGTGGCCACTCTTGCCGAAGAGCCCGGAGCGGTGGGAGCGCTAGGGAAGATAGTAAATGCCGATCAGAACCACTCAGATCCTGCATTCAGGGATTTACTCGCTCGCGAGATAAGGCAGTTTGGTATGCCGACCACGTTTCGGACCGGTCTGGCTCGGCTTGATCTCATCGAGCCTGAGCCTTATGAACACTGTCTCGGGTTTAAGGATGACGATCGGTTGGCGGAGCGAATCCAGGATGTGAAGCTCGCCACCATTCGGAGGTCTCATCGCCTTGGAGGCGGCGCGCACCTACCTCTCAACAGGGCCATGACTCGCGAAGTCGTAAAGGCCGTGTTAGCGCAAATGAGGAAAGCGGCCAATGGCGCGCAGCCTGCTGGGCGCGATTGGCAAAGTGTGATCGAGGCGATTCAGTCGCCCCAGGAGCTTGATCTGACATCCTTGATTGATCAAATGTCGAAATCGAGTTACGCGCGCGTAGCACAGGGTAGTAAATGGAACGACGCCCTTGCCCCCAGTCCGGGTGGCACTCAAAAACCAAAACCATAACGACCGCGATCACCCTGCGCAGCGCACTTCTCTAATCTATGGCGTCATACACTCAAGCGGACAGACCTTTGGCAGTCACGACGCCGTTGGGACAGGATGCGCTTTTGCTCGTTGGCTTCTCAGGTGAAGAATCGATCTCACGCCTTTTCAATTTTCATCTGGATCTAATTGCCGAAAACGGTACCAATGTCGCCTTCGATAGACTGCTCGGCCAAAAGGTCACTGTTAGGCTTGCCTTGGACAACCGCCGTAATCGGTATTTCAGCGGAGTCTGCAATCGCGTGATCAAGGGCCATCGCGACACCACTTTCACATCCTATCGCATGGAAGTTGTACCCGAGTTTTGGTTTCTCACCAGAAGGGCGCAAAGCAGAATCTTCCAACACCTTTCAGTGCCGGAAATTTTGAAGGAGGTCCTGGGCGGGCTCAACGTCACGTTCGAATTGCAGGGAACATTTCACCCGCGCGATTTCTGCGTCCAGTATCGGGAGACTGATTTCAATTTTGCCAGTCGCCTGATGGAGGAAGAGGGGATTTTCTATTTCTTTCAACATACCATCCGCGGGCACACTCTGGTAGTGGCTAACACGCCGCAAAGCCACCCGAGAATGCCTGAACTTAGCACCGTAATTTTCGAAGAACTCACCGGCGGCCTGCGAGATGAGATGCGTGTGCGCGAGTGGGAAAAGGTGCAGGAGTTACGCTCGGGTAAATATACATTGTGGGACCACTCTTTCGAATTACCACATCAGCACCTCGAAGCCGATGAACCAATTCTCCCGGAAGTGTTGGTTGGCAAAGTGGCGCATAAACTAAATATTGGCGGCAAGGGTGCGCTGGAGATTTATGACTACCCAGGGGGCTATGCGCAGCGTTTCGATGGGGTCGCCAAAGCTGGAGGTGATCGGTCCGGCGATCTGAAGAAGATTTTTGAGGACAATAAGCGCACGACGAAAATTCGAATGCAGCAGGAAGCGTTGCTCAGCTTGGTGATTCAGGGCGGTGGCGACTGTAGAAATTTTGTCTCAGGACACAAGTTCACATTGGAGCGGCACATTGACGCCAATGGTGAATATCTTTTGGTCAGCGTCACCCATTCTTCCCAGCTGCCGGCAAACTATCGCAGCGGCGACGGCGAATTCTTTTATCAGAACAATTTCACCAGCATTCCCTTCGCGGTGCCGTATCGACCGCTGATGTTGACACCGAAACCCGTGGTCCAGGGAACTCAGACGGCCATCGTGGTAGGCCCACCCGGCGAAGAGATCTTTGTTGATAAGTACGGCCGCGTGAAGGTGCAGTTTCACTGGGATCGAGCCGGCCGGGCGAACGCCGACAGCTCGTGCTGGATTCGCGTGGCCCAGAATATGGGAGGGGTGCGTTGGGGCTCGGCTTTCTGGCCGCGCATCGGGCAGGAGGTAATCGTCGATTTTCTGGAGGGCGATCCGGATCAGCCGATCATCATTGGAACGGTCTACAACGCTTCGGAGATGCCACCTTACAAGTTGCCGGACGAGAAGACAAAGACAGTAATCTTCAAGTCAAACAGTTCGAAGGGGGGCGGCGGCTTTAATGAGTTTCGCGTCGAGGACAAAAAAGGCAAAGAGCAGATCTTTATCCACGCCGAGAGAAACAAGGACATCAGGATTCGCAATAACCGTTATGAAACCGTGGGGAACAGCAGTCACTTCATAGTCTACGGTGATCAGTTTGAACGAGTCGGTGGCGACAAGCACCTTTATGTAAAGAGCGATCAGAATGAAAAAGTGGACGGCACTGTCTCCCTAATCGTCGGCGCCGACAAACAACAGAAGGTCGCCGATAAATATGCTCTGGATGCCGGCACCGAGATTCACCTCAAGTCAGGCATGAATCTGGTGTTGGAAACTGGTACCAGTCTGACGCTCAAGGTGGGCGGCAACTTCATCAACATCAATCCCGGCGGCGTTTTTATTTCCGGCACCATGGTAATGATCAATAGTGGCGGCTCTGCCGGTTCCGGTGCAGGCGCATCGCCCGAGGCCCCGAAACGGCCACAGGAAGCTGACCGAGCAAAACCGGGAAGCAAATCGGCGCCGGTCCGGAAAGTTCCGCCGAAACCAGCGGTAAATAGTCCTGCTGCGTTGGTCATGCTACAGGCCGCGCGCACCGGCCAACCCTTTTGCGAGATTTGCGCCAAAGCTGCACCGACTCGCCGCTGAAACCTTTAATGGTCACAGAAGAAGTCATTCAATCGGTTGCGGACAAGCTATTCACCGGCGACAGCGCAAACGTCTTCGCCGTCCTGGATGGCGCCGCGATTCCCAACCTGCTGGATGAACTGTATCAACTTCAGTCCGAGTTTGTGTGTCTGTATCGCGGGGAATTGGAGCCCGACATCGCTCACGTCGCGCCGTATCTGGTCCAACTTGACGACGAGTCGGACTTCACCGAATGGCTCCTTGAGGAGGGCTGGGGAAAGCACTGGGGCATCTTTGCTCAGAGCGACGCCGACCTCCGCACCATGCGCAGACATCTGAGAAGCTTGCTTACCGTGTACGACGCTGAGGGGAAACCAATGCTGTTTCGCTACTACGATCCGCGCGTCCTGAGGTCGTACTTGCCAACCTGCGATGCGGGAGAACTACAGACAGTTTTTGGTCCGGTCGATTCGTACTGGATCGAGGACAAAGATCCATCTGCCATGCTGTGTTTTGACATTGAGTCGGACTGCCTCAGAGCGAAACGCTTGCCGGTAGGTTAGATGGCGTGGTTCAGCTCGATATTGCACAGAGACAGGCGGATGATTTATCTCTCGTGATTTCAGTTGGGGGTAGGGAGGCAGTAAATGATCACGGTCTATGTTTGGCTACCGAAACGTATTGGCAATCAGAAGAACGTCGGTCACTCTGCGATGTTGTTGGGGGGTCTGACTTACATCAGTTGGTGGCCAGATGAGGCTGCTGGCTTCGGTCGCGACTACCATCCAATTCGCAATAAGAGTTACCACAGCGACGTGAAAGATGAGCGTTGCAAGCCCGATTGGTATGTCCAGCTCAACGGTTTAGATGAGAAGGCTATTCTCGACTGGTGGGCGAATTTCGGATTAACAATGGGTAATATCCAACTTCAAGGCCCCTTACCGCCTTACAACCTCGCCACACAAAACTGCTCGACGGTAGTAGCAAATGGCTTAAGAGTAGGCGGCGGGAACAAATACGCGAGCTGGTATAGCTCGTGGAGTCTAATCTGGCGGCCGCAAGCGGTGCTGGAGTATTCACTGGCAATTCAGCAAGGGCTCGCTTCGAAGAAATAGGCGAGGTGCTCAATCAAGGGGAGCTATCCAGATAATGCTAAAGATACGCAATCAGCAGATCGAGACGCTGTCTATCCACCAAACTCGGCAATTTGTCGAGCGCGTTGCGGAATACCTACGAGAGCAATTTCCTGAAGTTGAGGATGAGCCGCGCGAGGAGTTCATGGCAGCGATTCATCAGCAAACTAACAATGCCGGCGCCTACGGCCTGATCACGGAACAACAAATTGCTACTTATGTTACTTGCGCATGGTTGCTGGGATTGGACTTCGACTTAGAATTTCCCGCTGCCCAGGAGGTGCTCAATTCGGATCAGTATTCTCCCGAAGGTAAGCGAGAGTGGCTGGCAGAATGGACGGAAGCACTTTTTGCGGCTCTTGAGAGTTAAGTGATTATGGCTTGGGGCAATCCTTTCAAATCCGCGTGGAACTCCGCCACTGATGCCGCCAAACAGAAAGCGGCCCAGATTGCCACCGGCGTGAAACAAGCTGTATCTGCGGCAACGCAATGGGCGAAGGATACGACGGCTAAATTAGCTCAAGACGCCGGACAAAAAGCTGGGCAGGTAGTTAAAGCCGCCCAGCAAACAGGCGGGCAAGTTGCTAAAGCGATTCAGCAAAAAGCGAGTGCGGCAGTTAGCGAGGTCAAGAAGACGGTAGCTACGACCGCGGGCAAGGTTAGTCAAGCCTTTAACAACGTAAAAAAGACTTTTGACCAGGTCGCCGCAAAGAAGCCAGTGTTGGCTTGCCCTCTGCCTCAGGCTTTGAGGGATACGCCGGGTGACGGTCTGAGAAATTTGGTTGAGGCTGGGTTCGGTATCAAGGACGCCTTCGACCTTTCGAAGCTGCTTGGCCCGTCAGTGGGAATAATGCGTCGAGCAGTTGGGGCAGCCCGTCAAACAGTTAGACCCTGGACACTACCGACGGTGAATCAGTTCAAGTTTGCCTACTCGAAGGCCTTCACATTCTCTCGGGGCAACGTTGTCGTGGAAGCTATAGGGGGGGGCGTTTCGGTAGCGTTGGGCGGCGTCGCATCGGGAATTAACAACCTCGGTAAGTATCGGAGCGGGCAAATCAGCGGCGCAAATTATGGCGGGCGGATCGCTCACGGTGCGGTCCAGGGCGCAGTCGAGTACGCAGCCGGCGCTGCTGCTGCACCAGCTGGCGCCGTGATCGGAGCGGTGCTGCCCCCTGTTGGAGGAGCCCTGGGGGGCTCTGCTATTGGCTACAAAATCGGGAAGGCGTTAGGGGGCGATCAAGGGAAATGGACCGGCGCTGCTGTAGGCGCTGCAGTAGGAGCAGTTGCCGGCTTGATCCCTGGTGCGGGACCCGCCTTAGGCGCCATCGGGGCACATATGTGGGCCGGAGAAGGTGCGGGTGAGGTGATGAATCGCTTTATTGTTGACGAAAATACCGCTGGCCACTTGGCAGACGCCGCTGTACAGAAGGCAGGGCACGCTATAAATAGCGTCAAAAATTTCTTTAAATGGTGAGCCAGGAATTCTTGAGGAGGACAGAACAATGTTGGATTTTGTTCATAACGATTTTACTATTGGTTTTCCGGCGCGATGGATCGATTCTTCGCTGGTCGTATTGGCGGGCCCCCCCAACGATGGTTATAGTCCGAACATTACGATCAGCCGCGAAAAGCTCAACTTTAACCTGACGACCGCAGAATATGCGGCAAGTCAATTAGTGGCCCTGCGGGAGGGTCTGGCGGACCAGCACTACGAGGTCCTTGAGGAGACCCCATTGACCTTGGGAGATATGAGTGCTTTCGAGCGAGTTCATAAATTTGATGTTGCGGAGGACAATCTGCGAATCATTCAACTTCAAGTCTACCTGGTTAAGAGCAATGAAGCCCTAACCATCACTTGCACCAATCTTTCAGACTGGTTCGATCGAACCAAACCACACTTCCGAGACGCCATAAGACAGTTTCGTTGGCATGGCGCTCAAAGCACGAGGTAGCATTAGTGCGTCAGAATTGAAAAGTACCCGAAGTTTAATCCAGAGAGTCATCAGGCTCGTCCAAACGATATATCACCGTCGGTCGTCCGGGGTAAGCCGTCGGAATTTCAGTTTGCTTTACGGTACTTGTCGTACGCACCTGCGAGCTTCACATCATACTTGTTTGCAGCATACCCGCTCCCGTTGTACCCCAATGCAAACGCTGCCCAGTCTTTCTTCTTCAGATGTGTAACAAGCTTCCGATCCTTGCAGTAGGCCAAAAATGACTTGAGGTGTTGAGCTTCGGATTCAAACATCGCGAAGGCAAAGTCTTTCACTTTGTCCCACCCGCTGTGATTGAAACCCATCACTTGGAATTTGCCCCACGAGGCTGACTGCAAAGCCGCTTCCAAATCCAGCGTCATCGCCTCCTCCATGCGCGTCCACTGATCGAGCTTGTAATACTGTTTACCCAATGCCCAGGTTGGTTGCGAGAGGTGCGGATACTTCGATTGAAACTTTCCCTTGGTGAACTTATGAAACCAGTGGGCTTCAAACAAAATCCTGGGTCGGCCCTTAGAATCGAATCCTTTACCACTCGATTCAACCTCGGCCACCGCTTTAACAACGGCGACTTCGACCCCTAGCGACTCGGCGGCGTTTTTGAAATCAGCTTCAGCTAGCGTTGGCGCTGAAGGACTTGGGGGAGGTAACAGGTTTGCCCTAACCGGCTGAACATTTATTGGTTGTGAGATCGGCTGGGTAATCCACTGAACTGGCGGTACTCCCAATCCGGCAGGTTGGAGCCTGGCGGATGGAAGAGTTGACTGCAATGTTCCGGGCTGAGCATAGTCGTTGAGGCCAAGAGGTCCGGGAGTGTCTCCAAACCAGGCGACAACATTCGGATCGGCGCGATCTAACAGACCGAGAACGCCAGGAGTTTTTGCGGGCACAATGGAACTGTCAGGTGAGCCGTTTTCCGGCTGCGCCTTTCGAGAAGAAGCCACTCGGAACACCTCCTTAACCGAATGATTCGCACCGCGCGGATAGGGTCTGTCAGAAGGTGCTGCGATCTCAGGGAACCTTCTTGACAGCCGTAGCGATTACCAGCTCGTCTGCCTTATAACCTTCAATCACCGCAAAGGGTACTTGCTGTTTCTTGCCGCCCAGGTCTCGCTGCACGTATTTCGGTACGGTTTCTTGCACGAATTTCATCAGACTTGCCAGGGTCACTTCGCCCTTTTCATTTGCGGCTTCTCCGCGCAAACCTTCGACCAGCGCCCAGGTGAAGTAGCCTTGTTTTTTTCCACCGTAACCGTAGGCTCTTTGCCCCACTGCGGTCGCGTAGAGCGTGGCAAAGGAGGTCACTTCGCGACGGTTCAAATCGAAGTTAAAGCTTCTGCTGAAATTGCTGGTCATCGGATTGTCGCCTGCGCTGCGACCGGGCGTAGGATCGTTTTTGCTTGCATCCAGGACCATTAAAACCTGCCTGACTCCAGTGGCTCGAATCAACTCTTTCAAGAGGTCGACGTTGACTCCGGTGTACTCAAGCAACGAAAGATCATCGAGCGCGGGCGCGTCGGAAGGAACCAAATAAGATCGGCCATTCCGCTCAATCCCATGGCCGGCAAAGAAAAATAATAACAATCCGTCTTGGGGTACGCGCCCGCGCAGGCTCGATAGAGACTTCAGAATGGTGTTGCGGCGGGGTTGGGTTGCTGACGGCTGATCTGGCGAGAGCACAATGACCTGGTCCGAAGGGAAACCGGCATACTGAACCAGCGCATCGCCAAGAATTCGGGCATCGTTTGCCGAGCCTTGCCAGGTACTGCTTTGCTCTTCGATGTAGTTATCGACTCCGATCACTAAGGCCCAACGCTTTGCTTTGGCGGGCCAGGCAGCGACGGGCCAAACGGCTGCAGGGACTGTAGGTTGGGCTGCCGATTCGGGCGGCGCCGGCTCCGTTGCTCCATCAACTCGCGCTACCTGCGGAGCAGGGGAAACTGAAGACGCCGGAGCGCCGGGGACTTGCCTCGGTGGCTCGGGCTCAGGTTGCGGCAATTGCCGCGACGCTGTGTCTGTGTCTCGCCCGGCGGGCAAATCCGTCCTCGCCCTTGGTTGATCAATAGAGGTCGACGCTTTGTCACTTACAACCAGACTCACAGGCGCGGGTTGCGATACTTGTTGACTTGGGGCGGATGGACTAGCAATGTCAGTCTTCGGTGGCGGCTTCGGGGCTTCGGCGTGGGGCGTTGGTTGCGGTGTCTCAGATGCCCGATGCTGTGCAACTGCGGCAGTCTTTAATTGGCTTTCGGGTATGATTGGAGGAAGAAGTCCAGCTAATGTACTCTGAGGCGTCCGAACTTCCTTGTCCAATTTCCGTACGAGGTTCGCGTCAAGGGTGAGAAGTTTTTTTCTCGATTCGTCGGCTAGATTTGATTTCCCGAGTCGCGTATATACCAAAGCCAAACCGTAATAGGCGTCGGCGTAATCCGGATACAGGCTAGTTGCGCTCTTAAGCCAGGGGAGAGATTTCTCAATCTCAGAACCTCTCAGGTAGGCATAACCGATGCCATAAAAAGCTTCGGCAAATCCCGAATCGAGTTGGGTCGCTTTTACAAGCGGCGCAAACGCCTCTCCGTGGCGCCCCATGAAATTGTAAAAATAGCCCAGATCGTACCAAGCCTCCGCATCGTTGGGCGCTAGGCGGACGGCTTCTTTGTAAATGGCGAGCGCAGCTTCCGATCGACCTGTGTTGAGGTAAGCATCGCCTAGTCCCCTGTATGCGGGCGTGTATTTAGGGTGTTGTTGAATGACCAGCTTATACGCGTCAATTGCTTCCGGCCATTTATTCTGCTCGGCGAGCCGGTCGGCCGTTTCAGCGTATCGGGCACCGGCTTCGGATTCCTGTGACGTCTTACGCTTCTGTTGGGCGTGGCCCGGAGCTGCCAGCCAGCTAGCCATAACTGCTGGAAGTGCCAGCACCATCGCGAAAAGAAAAACTTGTTTCAGCTTGGGCAATTGAATTTTCGTAGATTCCTCGAGAATAACGCCTGTTACGTTATCCGGGTTGTGATTGGATCCTATCATGCGAGACTTCCTCCCCGAAGCTGACTTCCAAGCCCCTTCCAAATCAAACGTCGGAGACTTCCGGCTTAAGCGTGAACTTTGTAGCCGGTGTCAGTGAAGGGAGTCCAACGCCCTCCCGCCATCGCCTGCCATTCCACGGCGAAAGCCTCTTCGCACAACCGTTGGCGAGCATTCGGGCGGCGTTCGGCTCATCCTCCACCAGCAAAATCCGCACACCTTATCTCGGTCAGTCAGAACGTTGAAGGCTGTGACTGGCGCAAAAGTACTGAGTCATGGACTGACGGTAAGAATATCAGAAGGAGGTGGAACATACTCCAAGTTGTCAGAACATGCGTTTGAAATCCGGTCCGGTCGGTTGTAGAATAATTGCAATCAAAAGGGGAGTAGGTTGCCTGCGTTAAATGGTCCGGTGAGGCCGTCAACACGGTGCCCAAAGGGCATCCGGCGCATCGGGTAGAGCAAAACCAGCTCGACGACCAAGACCTTTTGCGGCTCACGTGGCGCGCAAAGGGTTTTTCCTTTTAGCGCGACCGCTGCAAGTCACGCTTGCGCGCTGACGCGCGAAAGGATTGGGTGATGTTCGAGCATCTCGGCTCTCCGAATACCGGCGGCTTTATCCTGACTTCGCTCGTCTCGTTACTGTTCCTCTCTAGCTCCAACCTGAGCGTCTCCTGCCGTCATGCCTGCGCCGTAAGTCTTCGCAACGCCGCCTCCTGGAGCGTCGTATGGGACGGGCTGGTGCTCCCGTTCATATTAAAGCTTCCAGAGGCGGCGCCACGCTGCTGGCTGCATTTGCACGATGGCAGGATGGCATGACCGACTCCTGTTCACCATAAGGAGGTGGAAGATGAAAGGCTCGAAAATACTAATCGCTTACGACGGCTCCGCGTGCTCCGATGCGGCGCTTAACGATTTGGAGCGGGCCGGGCTGCCGCCGGCCGTCGAGGCGGTGGTCGTCACGGTGGCTGACATCATCCTCCCTCCGCCGGACAAGGCTCTGCCGGCTGATGACATGCCCGCGATTCGCATCCTCGAGGTTGAGCGCCACGCTCGAGCACACGCAGAGAAGGCTATCAAAGAGGCACGAGCTTTCGCGGAGCCAGCGGCAAAGCGAGTCAAAGCAGACTTCCCGGGCTGGGATGTGAGGGCCGAGGTGCACTCCGATTCGCCCGCCTGGGCGCTGATCAAGATGGCTGACCGGGATAACTTCGGCCTCATCGTCCTCGGTTCTCACGGACACTCTCTACTGGGTGGTCGTCTCATTTTAGGCAGCGTGTCTCAGAGGGTGCTTTACGAGGCGCGGTGTTCCGTGCGCGTGGCGCGGTGTTCTGACGTGCGGCGCAAAGGGCCAGTCCGGATCGTCGTCGGGTTTAACGGCTCGCCAGACTCGGAACTGGCCGTGGCCGCAGTCGCTTCGCGCGCGTGGCCGGAGGGGAGCGAGGCGCGCGTAACCATCGCGCGCGACACACTGGAGCCGGCCATGCACGGAGTGGCGGCGGAGAAATTGCGCGCTGCCGGTCTGACGACAGTGGAGGTCAGCAGGGAAGGCGACCCAGCGCACGTCCTCCTTAAGGAGGCAGAAGAATGGGGCGCCGACTCCATCTTCGTCGGCACGAGGGACGTACACGGCTTTCGACATCTCTTGCACGGCAGCGTTTCTTCGGCGGTGGCCGCGCGCGCGCAGTGCTCGGTTGAAGTGGTGCGTGCGGCGAGCGGCCCGGCTTGAACAAAAGTTAGAAGAGGAGTCTCCATATCATGTCGGTTGATACCTTGCCCAGAAAAAACATTGACGCCGAGCCCGGCACGCTTTGGCACACGAAGACGATCAAAGAAAGTTTCGAGAGGCTGAAGTCCACGCCCAGCGGGCTGACTGCCACAGAGGCCGCCCGCCGTCTCGATGACTTGGGCCCGAACGAGCTCCAGGCCGCCGGTCGCGTCTCGCCGTGGACGATCCTGTTAGAACAGTTTAAGAACGTACTCATCATCATCCTTCTCTTCGCGACTGCGCTCTCGGCCTTCCTCGGTCACGGGATCGAGGCTGTTGCCATCACTGTGATCGTGCTGTTCGCGGTCATCCTGGGCTTCGTGCAGGAGTACCGCGCTGAGCGCGCAATCGAGGCCCTGCGCGAAATGGCCGCGCCCGCGGCGACCGTTATCCGCGAGGGACGCGAGAGGCGGATTCCGGCGCGCGAACTGGTCCCCGGCGACCTCATCCTCCTCGCGACGGGGGACAAGGTGCCGGCCGACGTGAGGCTGGTAGAGGCCGTTAACCTGCAAACCGTTGAGGCCGCGCTGACGGGTGAGTCCGCGCCCGTCGAAAAGCACAGACGCGCGCTCGACGACGAGCGACTGCCCACAGGCGACAGGAAGAACCTGGCCTATGCGGGCACGGTCGTGACATACGGGCGCGGTCGCGCGGTTGTCGTCGCGACGGGCATGGGCACTGAGTTCGGCAAGATCGCGCGGATGCTTGATTCGGTCGAGGTCGGGAAAACGCCGTTGCAGGAGAACCTCGATCGGGTCGGCAAAACTCTGGCCCGTGTTGCGTTCGTGGTCGTCATCGTCATCGTCGCTCTCGGACTGTTCCGCGGACAGCCGTTCGTAGAAATGCTCATCTTCGGTGTGGCGCTGGCGGTCGCCGTCGTCCCCGAGGCTCTGCCGGCGGTCGTCACCATCTCGCTCGCCCTCGGCGTGAAAAGGATGGTCAAGCGCAACGCGCTCGTGCGCCGCCTCCCTGCGGTCGAGACGCTCGGCAGCACTTCCGTCATCTGCTCGGACAAGACGGGTACGCTGACCAAAGACGAGATGACGGTTCGCCAGTTGTTTGTCGGCGGCCAGATGCTGGAAGTCTCAGGCACCGGCTACGAGCCGGACGGGAAGTTTGCGATAAACGGAACAGCTGTCGAGCTGATTGAGCCGACGTTGCTGCTGTTGCGCGCCGCGGCGCTCGCCTCGGATGCGCGCGTCGAGCGGAGCGAGACCGGCGACAAGTGGGAGGTCAAAGGCGACCCGACAGAGGGCGCGCTGCTGGTGGCAGCGGCCAAGGCCGGCCTCGTCAAGGCGGAACTCGATGCGCAGTTCCCGCGCGTCGCCGAAATTCCTTTCACGGCAGAGACCAAGCGAATGACCACCCTGCACGAGACGCCGGACGGCGTGGCGGCTTACGCCAAAGGCGCCCCGGAGGTCATCGTTCAATCGTGCGTGCGGCAGTTGACCGAACGAGGTGAAGAGCCGCTGGACGACGCGCGCAGGGCGGAGGTTCTGGAAGTCGCGAAGCGGATGGCAGGAGAGGCTCTGAGGGTTCTGGCGGTCGCGTACAAACGGGACGCCGCGCCGGAAGACGCCGAGAAGGACATGACGCTTTTGGGACTGGTCGGGATGATCGACCCACCAAGGCCGGAAGCGCAGGCCGCCGTCCGCGAGTGCGAAGAGGCGGGGATCAAGGTCATCATGATCACCGGCGACCACCCGCTGACGGCGAAAGCTGTCGCCGACGAGCTGGGATTGAGCAAGCACGGGCGCATCGTCACCGGCCCTGAGTTGGAGGCGATGAGCGACGAAGAGTTGGAGCGCACGGTGGAATCAGTCGAGGTGTGTGCGCGCGTCTCGCCGGCGCACAAGCTGCGCGTTGTCACGGCCCTTCAGAAGAGGGGACAGGTCGTCGCCATGACGGGGGACGGAGTGAACGACGCCCCCGCGCTTAAGAAGGCCGACATCGGGATTGCCATGGGCATCACTGGCACAGACGTCTCAAAGGAGGCCGCCGCGATGACGCTCACCGACGACAACTTCGCCTCCATCGTCGCTGCCGTGGAAGAGGGGCGCGGCATCTTCAGCAACATCAAAAAATATCTGATGTACCTGCTCTCGTCGAACATCGGCGAGATAGGGCTGATGGCCGGGGCGACGCTCGCTGGGCTCCCGCTCCCCCTGAGCGCAGTGCAACTCCTCTACGTCAACCTCGCGACGGACGGGCTGCCGGCATTGGCGCTGGCCGTTGACCCGCCGGAGAAAGACCTCATGCGGCGGCCGCCGCGCGACTCGCACACGGGCATCTTCACGCGCCCCGTTGTCCTGCTCATGCTGGTCGGAGGGCTGTGGTCAACTGCCGTCAATCTGGGCTTGTTCGTCTGGGCGTTAAATTCCGGGCGCAGCGTCCAGGAGGCGATGACGATGACGTTTGTCTCCCTGGTCCTGATCCAGTTCTTCAAGGCTTACAACTTCCGATCCGACCGCCATTCGGTCTTGCGCCGTCCCTTCGCTAACAAGTGGCTGAACCTGGCTATCATCTGGGAGTTGTTCATGCTGGCACTGATCCTGTACGTGCCCGTCCTGGAAAGAACCTTCGGCACATTTGGGCTGCCGCTGAAGGATTGCTTGATCATCATCGCCGCGGCCTTTACTGTCTCACCCGTCCTCGAACTGGCGAAGTGGGTGGAGCGACGCGGATGGTTTGGTGAACTTCAATAGAAGCTGTACTTCAACCAACACGGAATTACGACACAACGAACAGTTCGCGGGCCTGCTCGACGCGTCGCCTGGCAGGCTGCTGAAAAAGTGCTGAGAAGCAATAGATGCAGGAATGCGATCCACGAAAGCAGAGGAAGTAACTCGAATTAAGGAATCCATTTCGTTCAGTTTCGTGTGGTTTTGTGGATCGTGTTTGTTTTTCAACAGCCTGCCCGCTAACGTTCCGCGATCACGTCCTGATTTAACCTGTTAGATTTTGTTTAATGCAAAGCCGCGATCGTTGGCTATGTTTAGCGGGCCATTTCATACAGGGCCAGAATTACAATCTTCACTCCTACAAGTCCGCACGCTACGAAGGGAAATTACAGGCACAGTTCTAAGTGCTTCCTTGTTGTTCGACGACGCCCTCAGTAACGCTCGATTAGCCACCGCCTGATTTATTTTCTTGACACTCATCGTCTGACCAAGGTATTCTGCTGGAAAGAACGCATTCTGCTCAGCAGAATAATGGCAAAAGATCACTACATTGAACTGGTAGGGAAAATCGTCGTCCTGATTGAGCTTTTGAGGGATGAGCCGACTGGTCTGACCCTGCAGGAAATTGCCGCTCGCAGCGGTTATGTGAAGAGCTCAGTTCACCGAATTCTTCACAGCCTCAAAAAGCACGGATATGTAGAGCAAGAGACGGTTGGCGAGCCATATCGTTTGGGCATGCAGTTCCTAACTTTGGCGCGAGGGTTGAATGACGGCATCAGTTTGCTGCATGTGGCACGACCATATCTACGTGAATTGGTGTCGATGTTTAATGAGAGTGCCTATCTAGCTGTGCTGCACGCCAACCGGGGCATCTTTGTAGATGTGCAGGAAAGCACCCGTGATTTCAGAATGGTTGGCCCACTAGGCGCTGAAGTGCATTACCACGCGACGGCTGCAGGCAAAGTGATGGCCGCCTTCCTATCGTCAAATCACCGGGCTGCGCTTCTCGATGACCGTAAATTGGAACGGCTAACAGAAAAGACTTTAACCAGGCGTGTCCAACTAGAACAGGAATTGGCTGAGGTCAAGCGCCTCGGATACGCCGTTAACGACGAGGAAACAATCGTCGGAGCCGTGTTTCTTGCGGCTCCGGTCTTTGATGCCCACCAGTCCGTGTGCGGAAGTATCAGCGTCGGTATCCCTAAGCCCCGATTCACGCCGCAACTAGGGAAAAAGATCGCTGACCAGTTGAAAGACTCTTGCCAGCTGCTCTCCAAGGCCTTGGCCACCGCCATGTACGTGCATGAGGACCGCCATCGCGTCTTGAGTGCTGCCGCCGGAAACTTACTGGGTTGAACCCTTTTGACTGACGAAGTTTTTTCTGTGTCCTGCCTGTCTAATTGAGAGATCGCACGAAGAGCAATTCAACGGCGCATCGGTTTATTAAGATATGCGCAAAAACCTAAGCAAGTAAGTTTAGAGCCTGCCGGAACCTGAAGGCAGTTGGCTTTCATT
>JBPCKD010000107.1:0-7910 GCA_051004635.1 Pyrinomonadaceae bacterium | reverse complement strand
GCTACTTGCTCGGGCCACCGCGGCGCATGACAACGTGCGAATCGTTAATGAGGTTTTTGACAACCGCGACGCCGAATCGTTGAAACAACTGGCGCTCAGTTTGATTAGTCACTCGGCGACAATCGCCTTGCTCGGCTCGCGGGACAAAGATGCTGCGCGCCTGGTCTTCGCTCGATCTGCCGACGCACCTGGCAACATGAACGCGTTGATGCGCGATGCCTGTGCAATGCTCGATGGACGCGGTGGTGGTCAGCCCGATCTGGCTCAAGGCGGCGGAAAGAATGTTTCGAAACTTGGCGAGGCGATTACCCAAGCGGCCAGTGTCGTGCGCGGAGAGTGAATGCGCTTACGAGGGATCTTGTCAGTACTCGGGGTAGAAACTGGTGAACAGAAAGACCGGTTAGAAAGAGGCCCCTCCTTTGAAGTGCTGCGACCTGTCGCAGCTTCCAAACGTCGGATGGCTCTCAATCAAAGCGGTGCCAGGTCGCCGCACTCCAGGGAGCGGACTCCAGTAGGTTGCGGTCAAATGAAAAACGACCCTTGATAAATGGAAAATGGACGCCATCTCCAAGCAAGTAGCTTCCAGCCAAAAAGTCAGCTTGACACTCAACTTCCCGCTACCTAATATTCCTTTCGCGTGGGGCAGTAGCTCAGTTGGCAGAGCGCCGCGTTCGCAATGCGGAGGCCAGGAGTTCGACCCTCCTCTGCTCCACCAGTTAAATCAACGACTTACGGCAGGGCAACGACCCTGCCGTCTTCATTTGTCACCGATTCGTCACTTGGTACATTCGGACTGACCAACTTCTCAACCGCTCGGCGCTTTGCCTCGTCTGTTGAGTGGGTATAGCGCAGAGCCATTCGAACGTCAGACCATCCGAAGATCGAAGCCAACGCGAACGCATCGGCCCCGCCGTCGGCCATGCGAGTGGCCGCCGTGTGACGCAGGTCATGAAAGCGAAAGTGCTTGATACCGGCGTCGCGTTTGGCCTTATCAAACCGAAACTTAATGTCGATAAGGCGTCCGTCCGTCTTCGGGCTCGGAAAGACATACTCGCTGGTGCGTGGCAGTCCTTCCAAGATTTCGCGTACCGTCTGATTGATGGGAACGAAGCGATCTCTGCCGTTCTTAGAAACACGAATATGAATCGCGCGTCTCGGCAAATCGACATCGAACCAAGTGAGATTGAAAATCTCGCCTTGTCTCATGCCGGTGTGAATCGCTGTCGTCACGATTGACCCAACCCATTCCTGACCTTCAAGTGCGGCAAGCAATTTTGCTTCTTCCTCGTAAGTCAGATAACGAGTCCTTCGACTTGTTCTCGATCACTGCCGTGGCTTTAATTGCTTGCGCTCTCGTGCGTGCTTTTTTAAGAACACGCTGAGCGCGCCTGCCATCGATGGTGACATCACAGAACCAGCGACCTCGTCGCTTGTAAACTGACATGGCGCTCCTTTCCGGTTGCAGCCATCACAGGAGCGGACTGAGGATAGCAAAGCAACGCGTGATTTTCTATCTCGATTTCCTAGCGGGCCGGCTCATTCCATCCGACAACGGCATCCAGCCGAAAGCGCAGGAGACCGCCTTTGCGCTCGTAAGGAATTCGTTTATCGCTTACCCAGGCGTAAATCGTGCGCGGCTTAACTCTGAGTAGTTCAGCTACCTATTTTAGAGTGAGGTAGATTGGTGTCTCTTTAGCTTCCTTGATGTTCATACAATCACCCCAAATGCTCATTATTTATGCGAGACTGAATTCCATTTCTTCACCCTCCGCCGCTTCAGCGGCGCTTCGGTCGTCGTTAGCTTCTTCCGTCAATCCTTTTTCGTAGTCTTGTTCTGGTTGCGACGATTCACGAGTCGGAGATTCATTGGGAGTCTGTTCGTCTTTGAATTCAACGGGATGCTGTGCCCGGTATTGAGTGGCTTCCAGAGCCATTTCCTTATCGACTCTCCGGTCCAAAGCGGTTTTCAACTCTTCGATTGAGTTTGTGTAGATGATCGCGTCTTCTCGGGCTCGCGAAACCGCAACGTAGCCCATGCGATCATTGAGCAAGAGTTCAGATTCGCGCGTGTCGGCGTTGACGAGCACTCGGTCAACAGTCGTTCCCTGCGATGAGTGACTGGTCACCGCGTAACCGTGATCGATGTGCCGGAACCTTTCAGTCTCAAAGCTGACTTCCCGTCCGCTGTCGAGTTTCAGGGTTAGTTCTTCGTCCCCGATCTTTGCGACGGTTCCGAGCTCACCGTTCGCGATGCGTTTCTCAGTGAAGGGCGCGCGGACTTGGATGCGGTCGCCTTGCGCGAATTCTCGCTGGTATGAGCGCGCTTCCAGTCCAACCATTTGTCTCAATGTGTCAATCATATAGTCCTCGCTTGTGCATAGACTGCGATTCCGTAACCATTCTGTTTGCGGTGTTCTCGTCCGTAGTGTTTAGGTAACAGCTCTCGCGTCCCTCTGATTGGCTCCCATTTCAGATAGCGGCCTTGCGCGAACGTATCGAGCGTCATCAATCCAACTGTTCCAAGAGCGAAGATGAGCAATGCTCCCAGCCATGCTGGACGCCAGATATCAGGAATGCTCTGATCCTCGTAGATCAGCACGCGAAGCCATTTGTACGCATCAATATCTCGCGCAAATCCATCTGTCCAAACCAGCGCCTTCACGCCGCTATCGGGCTTAGCCCGGAAAACCGGACGGTGGTTCTTGTCAAAGACGATCCGTCTTTCATCGTCCAGGACCGGATCGACGATGCTCTCGACCGCCGCGCCTTTCACGTCCTTCTTTGTGGTTGGGTCGGCAACAATCGCATTGAGTGTCGTGTAACGTGATTTCGAGTTCGGCAGATTGCCCCGGTAGCTGCTCTTCAAATACTGCTTGAAATAAACTCGCTGGAGCGGCGTGAGATTGGGACTGACCCAATAGCGATGAATTCCATAACCGCTCGCCCCGGCGATTAAGAACATCAGCGCGGCATACGCCCTGATTCTTCGGGCCGCATTCTTCGAACGAGTGCGCCCTTCTTCTGTCAGGAACCCCAGAGTCGTTTTCATGGCGTACTTCCCCCTTCCGCGAAATGCGGATTTTCAAATTCCTCATTTGTGCAAGCGAGAGGGTTTGGAAGGCGGGGGATACCAAAACGCTTCGTTCGCCGCGCCAGGGAACGCGTTAACGAAAGCTGTTCTCTGGCGGCTTGATAGACGGCAGATCTGGCCGAAACTCCAGTAGCGCCCAAAGCTATGTTGCAAAAGAACAAAAAAGCGCGTAGGTCAAAAGCGCTAGGCTATCTTTGAAAACAGCTCTTTATAAATATATTGACGGCACAAATCGCGTTTTTCTCGTATCACACATGAAATAGTTTTGAGCGTGCACAAAAGCTTTGGGTCCCTAATATTATTGACGGCGCTTTTTGCGAAATCCTCGTAGCGTCTCAAAAAATATTTTCATAGCAGCGCCTCAGTCTTCGGCTCTCTTCCAATTCACTTCTCATTCCAAAGGACGATCACGTATTCGCCCTCTATCCTCTGTAGACGGGAGACTCGGCCAGAAATTCCAGCGACACTAGCTTTTAATTGCACAAATTCTTTGGCGTTTTCCATGTTTTGCCATCCTTTCCCATCCCTTACGGAAGCTTCGCGCGAACTGGAATGTCATGCCTGACCTAGTGCAAAGGCCGGGCCACGAATGTGGACCATCATTTGCCAAGTACTCAGGATTATTTTTCTGAGGATCTGGCGTTTTATGACGAAGCTATTTGAGCGGCAGAATCGAGGTTGATGAAATGGAGACGCTAAAGCCTTTGGATGAAGTATGTCAGCCGGATGTGAGATATCGAAATCGAGTTGACTTGGATCATTCGACTGGAAGAATAACGGAAACGACGATTGAGAGTATTTATCGGTTAATTGAACCGATTCGGCTCACCGAAAAGGTTCCCGAGGACGTTCGTAGCCATTTTGAGATCGCTCGGAATCTCGCGCTTTACTCCTGGTTCGTTTATTCATTCAACGTCGTGGCTGCGATGCAGGCATACTCTTCACTGGAAATGGCTCTCAAGCAAAAAGCTGGGAAGAAAAGGATAAGTCTAAAGAAAACGCTGGCACAGGCTTTCAAGGGCCGCCAGCTTGCGGGGGGAATTGGCCCTCCTATCGACCTTTCGGAGGCCATCGCTTATCTCCGAAATGATTTGGCCCACGGAACTCGACGCTGCATGGACAAGGAATCAACGCCTTGGTATTGTGTGCGGAGTTGATTAACGAGCTGTTTGCTTAAAGGTCCTCTCATGCCTGTAACCCGGTAGCAGGCCTGCGATTCTGCGATCTTGCTTGACGTGCAGCGGCGATTAGATTTCCTCGACCAGCACTTGCGCAAAGGTCAATAACACGCATCGCCGAAGAGCCCGAGGCGTTGATGATTGAAAATCGCAGAACCACAGGTCGAACCTTCGTTTTGGGTTTAAGGCTGAATAGGTTTCCGTTCGCTACAGCCGTCACAATAAGTCTTCTTGAAAGCTGAGACTACGGTCTCCCAATCTGGGTGCTCCAACACAGACTTGTATTTAAGAAGGTTGCATACGCAAAGGCGATTCGGGTCTTTCTTATAGTGCGTTGAAGGATGTTGCGTGTGACGCAAGTCCTGGAGAAGGTCTATATGTTTGCACCACGTCAATTTTTCGCGCGCGATATACCTTATTGAAGAATATTCGTTTTCTAACACGGGAAGGCGGTCAGTTGGTAGCTCAAGTATTCTTAACATTTGAGCCGCATATTCACTGACCTTATCATCACTAAAATTAGCGTTCGCGATTATCCTTTCTTCCTCAGATTTTTTTACCTTTGTAGATCTAAGCTTGCTGATTAGACCGTCTCCCGCGATATGGTCTTTCGCGTGTTCAATCTGCCGCACATAGCCCATAGCT
This sequence comes from Pyrinomonadaceae bacterium, assembly GCA_051004635.1. Taxonomy (GTDB): domain Bacteria; phylum Acidobacteriota; class Blastocatellia; order Pyrinomonadales; family Pyrinomonadaceae; genus PSRF01. The sequence continues at coordinate 2,996 of JBPCKD010000107.1, read as the reverse complement.
TCTGCTTGAGGCAAAACGGCGGATGCAACTTCTTTTGCCTGTTGCTTGTCTCCAATGAATTCATAAAAGTCAGCTATTAGTAGTTTGGCACGAAGTTCCCCTTCTAAATCATTTGTGAGAGAGAAGATCTCAATCGCTACACCGATCTCTTTGATTTCTGTGTGAACCGCATCGTGTGGGACTTGTTGCTGCCCTATGTTAAGCGTCTCGCGAAGAGAAAATAGGCTTATCCACCTGTGATATTGGACAAGTGATTTTGTCAGAATGGCGGATGCCAATATCCTGTTATGCCCTATTCGTTTCGCGTCCTCAATCGCTTGAGTTACGTCCTTTGTCCATTTACGCAGCCTTTGCTCAAAACGCTGTAGCAGGTCAGGTATATTCGGTTGTTTTCCTAAATCTATGCCAACACTTGCCTCTGCTAGCTCAATAAAAAAGCCAGCTGCGGCATCTAAGCCCTCAGCCTCTAATAGCATCGTTCTCGCGTATAGCTTAAAGACCTCGGAAGAAGTCGAATCCTCGACAACTTTGCTGACTAACGAATGAAACTCTTCAATCAGTGTTTTGCGTTCAGACGGGTCGCGCGTTGAGAAAAGCGAGATACGGAGTTGATTTATTCGATATGACTGCGCGAAGTGACCCTGAAGTTCAATAGGTCTATTTACTCGCGTAACGAATTCTTGTTTAGTAATTCGCCCGGTAAGGTACTCACAGCTATTCTGAAGAAAGCTCATAAACTGCTTGTCATCTTCCGAAAGCTCGTTGTGACGAAGCATTGCGTCAGATAGAAAGGCAAGAGCCGCCTGATAGCGTCCTAGAACGTGCTCTGCATAAGCATGAACAAGTAAGATACGAGGTAACTGCTCAGAGTCAGAGTCGAGCAATTTGGCTAACTTTCTGACTTGTTCGGGGTAACCTGCGGTTACGATAAGCGTACCGCTTGAGAGAAGAATTCTGGCGGCTTCATCGGGGGAAGTAACGTTTAGGGTTTCAGGACTAATGCCGACCGCCAATGTTTCGGTGTTGCTCGCTGCACTCAAAACATCGTTGATGCGCCGGTGCATCCGTTCTTGTTTAAGTATGCGCTGATGTATTTGCTCTATGGCTTCCGGGGTAAGGATGTTGTAAAAACGAATAGTTATTGTGTTCTGATGTGCCCAATCAGGATTTTCACCATCTTGCCTTCCGCGCTCATCATGCGCCCAGACGAAACGTAGTTCCTTTCGCGGCTCAACATAAAGCACATAGAGAGGACTGTGCCCATTGAGCAGGTAGTTTAAGTTGGCAACTGCGACTGAGACTGAAATACTGCCGTCCTGATTACTCTGGTTAGAGTCAGTGCTTTTGAGTTGAACTTGCCCTCGCAGATTGGTGTAGCGGGAATCTATCTTTACTTCAAGTGAGCCATCCACGCCGGCATCGTTAATCCGTTCATCACGGAACATAAACTTTTCAACGGGGAGGGCTGCATTGAACGCTTTAATGCTTAACTCTTGCAGTTCCGAATTGCGGTCTGCTATTGGCAGCGGTCCTAAATCATCAGTTGCGTCCATTACATCGTCATCGACGGATAGCATTCGGTCTGAGGTAAAATGAAACGCCGCCATACTGCATCATTCGCCGACTAAATTCCAGTCGCTACTACTCAGTATTTTCCGACTGGTCTTAGCCCCCGTTTCAAAGCTGACTAGTCCGGGTCGGAACTCCGGTGCTACCGTCTTCTAGACAGTACTTCGTCAACTATTTCTTCTGATCTCTGATCGGCCTGGGTCGTGAGCTTCTTCCAGGTCGCAGCGGTGGTCTCGTCGCGGCTGAAAATCATTTTGAATCCGTGTCCAATAAGGAATCGTAGCAGAGCGATTTCTTGGTATATCAGCCGCTCGTTCTTAGTGAAGGCGTGCCCCTCGCTCGACTGGCTAATAGCGGCTTTCCGACACCACTTATTCGGGTCGTCGCCAGACGACAAGCCTGCCTTTTCGACCTTCCCGTACTCCTCGTCCGTGAGACGAAAGGTGATGTTCCGAGTCTTCTTCGTTTCTTTAGTTTCCTTCATTTTCACCTCTCCGTAGCCTGAAAGTTGCGGACATGCGCGTATGCAATGTCTACGCCGCGTTTACGAATGTAAACACGAATCTCTTAAGTCTTTTGTTTCTGGAAGTAGACATTGTATACGCGGCGTCTACAACGTAGACGCCACAGCCCCGAAATTCGGGGGTGGCGTGTCCTAAATTTTCAGGTGCGCAGCACCTTCTATCGTTGATCTATTGCACGTGAGGCAACCGGAACGATTCACCTTACCGATTTCACGTCGCTTATTACGAGATGCACTTCCCAACATGCGTATGTAACGCTAGTAGTACATCCGGATGTAGCCGTAAGCGCGGTCGAAAAGCTCCTGCTCCTGGTGGAGCTTGTACTTGAAAAGAGTTTTGCGGAGCGCCAATTTTACTTGTCGCTCCCCGGCATGGGTGTTCTGCCAGCCGTCAAAGCGGACATAGCGAACGATCTCGTCGATGTCGTTTACAATACGCTCAACCATGATCGGCGTCGCGTCGTTCTTCGCATCCTCAAAGAGTTCCGTGAGGGCGGCCTTGCCCAAATCTTCGTTGCCTATTGGCGCAGCGGCTTGATCCGCGGCAACCACATCACGAGCGAGTTCAAGCAGCGCTTTTAAGAAGTCGATGCTTGAAAGCAATCCCTGCTCATGCCTGAGCTTTAGATCTTCGAGGCGTTCACCGAGCGCCTTGAAGCGCGGATCGTGCAGGCGCCGACGCAACCAGCGCGCGACTTTGATCTCAATCTCTTTAGCCTTCTTGTTTGGGTCCGGCGTTCCCAGCACTGCTTCGAGCAGGTCGGCGTCCATGACCAGTGTTTCGAGATCATCGCGGATCGCGTCGACGTGAACGTTTTCATGGATCAGCGCAATCGTCTTGGCCCCAAGCGCGTGCCAAAGCAGTCGACCCGTTCCAGTCGAGGGTTTCACCGACTCGTACACG
>JBPCKD010000106.1:0-16335 GCA_051004635.1 Pyrinomonadaceae bacterium | reverse complement strand
TAAGTGAGAAGCCCTCTTGGCGGTTGGTGTTTATTTTCATTCGTGCTCCTTAAGAAAAGTTTGTGTTGTTGTTCCTCGCGCCAACGGCCTTCGCTCACGATATTGCCGAGCAGAGCGCGAACATGTCAGGGAGTCGATAACAAGGGTTGTGCCACTTGAGAGATCGTGGAAAAGCCCAGGGGATTAGGAGGGTTTTGGCCTAAACGAATTTTGAGGCCAGGCGGGAATTCGTTTTAGTGACAAATTCCGGCAGCAAGCTAATGACGGTTTTCGTTAAAGCGGAGCGGGATGAAGTGGTAGAGGGGCACCCAGAAGGCAAGCGACAGAAGTAGTTCAGTACCAATCCACAAACACAATGAAGACTACGGACATCATTTCTCTGTAGGGCCTTTGAGGACCTTATCTTGACAGCTTGTGCCTGCTTTTAGCTTTCGCCCGCTGTGGCTGCAAACTCGGAACTGTCGTCGTCACGGCGGCGAGGCGTTGGATCAGATGAACGGCGCCGAGGAGTTGACTCCGCGGTGCGGCGATCATCTCGCATCTGTGCGGTTAACCCGCGTATTCCGTGTTTGTCCAACAGGTGCCGAAGCGACCGGACTGAGAGCGAAAGTAATTCGGCGGCGTTGGTCTGGTTGCCAACGGTGCGACGGAGAGCTTCCAGAACGTAGGTTTTCTCGAGTTGGTCCAAATGGGCGGTGAGATTGATGCCCTGTTCTGGAAATTCAAAGGTCTCAGCTACGCGGTAAGGATTGTAGTTGGTGATTTTTTCGGGTAAACGCTCGGGTTCAATCGAGTTGGTGGTTTCCAGCGCAACTGCACGCTCGATAGCGTGTTCAAGCTCGCGGACATTTCCCGGCCAGACATAATTCTCCAACAATTGGATGGCATGCTCACTAATTGTCAAAGGGCGCCCTGTGCCGGCACAGAATTTTTCAACGAAGTGCTTCGCGAGATCGGGAATGTCTTCTGTTCTTTCGCGCAACGCCGGAAGTTCGATTGGGATAACGGAAATTCGATAATAGAGGTCTTCGCGGAAGGTCCCGTCCTTCACCATGCTGCCAAGATCGCGATTAGTTGCGGCAATAACACGCGTGTCAACCACCGTCTCCTCGGTTGCACCCACGGGCCTCAACTTTCGTTCTTGCAAAACCCGCAGCAACTTTACCTGCATCGCTGGGGACATCTCACCAATCTCGTCGAGAAATATTGTTCCGGTATTGGCTGCCTCGAAAAGTCCTTTGCGATTAGTATTGGCGCCGGTGAAGGAGCCCTTTACGTAACCAAACAGCTCGGATTCGAGCAGTGTCTCAGTGAAGGCGCCGCAGTTAATTGAAACAAAAGGTTTCTCCGCTCGCGGGCTCAGATCATGTATGGCCCGGGCAACTAACTCTTTCCCCGTTCCAGATTCGCCCGTTACCAAGACTGTCGACTGAACCTGGGCTACGGTTTCAATCATCTGATACAGCGCCTGCATTTTAGGAGAGCGGCCGATGATGTTGTTGAGCCGACCGCGTGTCCGCTGCTCTTGAATTAGGACTTTGTTCTCTTCAAGCAGCGCCTCCTTCTCTTTGATCAGTGAAATCTTTTCCAGAGCGCGAGCGACAGTCTCTTTCAGAAGATCGTTGTCGAAAGGCTTCTGAATGAAATCGTAAGCGCCCAACATGAAGGCCTCCCGAGCAGTGTCTACATTCGCGAAGGCCGTCATCATTACAACTTCCACATTCGGCAAGAGTTCACGCGCCGCGCGTAGAAGTTCAATACCGTTCATATCAGGCATTCGAACGTCTGAGATGATCAAATCCGCGGGATCCCCCCGTAAGAACTCAATCGCCTCGCGAGCGCTTGCAGCCGCGCGTAAGGTGTGTCCTTCGCGCTGGAAAAGATGCGTCAAAAACTGTCGCATCCCTAATTCGTCATCAACTATTAAGATGTTAGCCATAGTAGATCATTCGGGGGTTCGTTTATGCCTTGTGGTTGCGAGTAGTAGCTGCCGTCATCAGATCCAGGAGCTCGCGTCAATATCATCTGCTGACAACGGACGACTCATCAGTGACCTAGGAGTCAAATTCATCGGGAAGCTCAATTGTAATCGTCGTTCCTTGTCCCTGGCGGCTCCGAACATTGATTGTACCACCATGATCGCGAATGATTTGATAGACAATCGAGAGTCCAAGTCCAGTTCCTCCTGTAGTGGAGGAAAAAGGCTCGAACAGATGTTCTACTTGTTCGGGCGACATACCTCGTCCGGTATCGGAAAACGTAATTCGCAACCGGCTATTCGAGTTTCTTTGCACCTTAGCTTGTAGTGTTCCGCCTGCGGGCATGGCCTGAAGAGCATTGCGTGCAAGGTTCCAGAACACTTGCTGCAGTTGTTCCGAATCGGCATTAATTAGAAGAGGGGTGCCAGGCAGTTCTTCTTTGATTATCTGACTCTTATCGATTTCCGCACTGTGACGAAGAAGCGTAAACGTTTGTCTCAACAACTCCCCAACGTCAACTTTCGACTGAATGATCGAACGCGGACGCGCATAAGTTAGAAAATCGCTGATGATCCTGTTAAGCCGGTCCGATTCACGAAGGATGATCTCCATCAATTCAGTTTGCGCGGGTTCACCCTCCATGTCCGCGCGCAGCATCTGAATCGACCCGCGCATCGCCGCCAGCGGATTGCGGATCTCGTGGGCAATTGAGGCAGCCATTCGACCTATAGCGGCCAGCCGGTCTTGACGTCGTGCAGTTTCTTCGAGGCCGCGAATCTGCGTGAGATCCTGGAAAGTGATCACAGTTCCCGTTGTATCGCCAGTCTCGGAAAAAAGAGGAGAGATACTAAAACCGAGCCGGAGCCGGAGTCCATCCGCCGTGAGGCAGTCGGCCTCAAATCTCGGGCCTGCTTGGGCCGCGCTGGCCGCGCCTAGTGAATTCGCAATTATCCCCTTGATTTCCCCAAAGAATATCGAGGCATCCTGCCCGCGAACGTCCTCTTCCTGGTAACCGGTAATCTCCCGGGCGGCCGCATTGAAAGTGTAGATACGGCCTTGAAGATCGGTTGTCACTACGCCCGATCGTATCGACTCTACGATTCTTTCATGCAGCGCGCGGAGATTCGCGAGGGATTGAGTCGCCGCCTTCAGCCGCACATCGGAGCGAGACTGCCCCTCGGCCAACCGTGACGAGAGAAGGCCCACTATCAAAAAAGCGATGTCGAAAAGACCGATGGACTGAAACGTCTGGGATCGGCCGGCATCGAGTAAGTCGTGGGAAGGGTGTTGGCCAATACCATTAAGAACTGCGAGCGCGCTGGCCGTAAACGCGAGCGAGCAACCAACAGAGGCGACTATGGCATCCCTCGGGCCCAGAAACAGACTTGAAGCAGCAATAATTACTATGTAGAGAGCGATGTATGGTGAATGAATGACGTCAGTGGTCCAGACGAGCCACGTCACCAGGAGTATGTCCACCAGAAATTGGAATCTTGCTTGAAATAGAAAAGCTCGGGAGAACCGGTGAGCGATCACGTAAAGAGCGGTAAGACCGCAAACTATCAAGAGAGGAGGAAGCATTTGCTTCCAGAAAGGCTGATTGCTCCCCTTCATCCAAACGACGCGAGCGCCAAACAGAATTAGCGCGGCGGCAAGACGGCCAAGAATAAGCCACCAGAGCTTCTGAGCCAGCGAATATCGTTCGATTGCTTCTTCCTGGGGCATCTCGCAAGCCTATCACAGAGCGCGAAACTAGAGGCACACCGATTTTTGCATTTTTGGAGAGAGAAAAGCCGAGGAACCGGGAATGGTATTTGGTTTACTGCGTGGTCTCTGTAGTCAATTGTGCCAGCTTCTCTCTGGAGAGATGAAAGACTGTCCAGTCGTGCACGGGCTCGGCGGAAAGTTTCTCGTAGAAACGTATTGCCTGCTGATTCCAATTCAGAACGGACCATTCCATCCGAGCACAGTTACGCTCGAGAGCTCGCTGTGCGAGAAACGAAAATAACTGGCGGCCCACACCGAGTCCACGAGCCGCTGGGCGGACAAATATATCTTCAAGGTAGAGTCCGGGCAGTGCTGAGAAGCTGGTGTAGCTGAAAAAGTAAATTGCGAACGCGATGGCCTCATCGTCCTTATACGCGATGACGGCTTCAGCATAGGGCCTTGGTCCGAAGAGTGTCACGCGCAACCCCTCTTCGGTTGCTGAAACTCTGTCTAGTGCTTTTTCGTGTTGGGCCAGCTCACGTATGAACCTCAAAATCAGCGGTACATCTTCTTCAGTTGCCTGTTTAATTCGTAGCGGTGCGCGTGTAGTCATGTTCGATCCTCCATGCTGTCGGACTAGAATAGAAGCACCGCGATGGGCCCTGCAAACCCCGCTCTCTGAAATGCAAAAAGGGAGGCCACTTTTGGGCCTCCCTTAGGGACTGTTTGCAGAACCGATGACAATTCGGACGCGATTCTAATGTCCAGCCGAAAGCTTCCCAATGAGGGTGAACAAGGGGAGATACATCGCAATCACTATCGAGCCTATGGTGACGCCCAGGAAACCAATCAGTATGGGTTCAATAAGCGTCAACAAGTTTGCAATCGCGGCGTCTACTTCCTGTTCGTAGAAATCAGCAATCTTCCCGAGCATCGAATCGAGCGCGCCTGTTTGTTCACCAATGCCGATCATCTGCGCCACCATATGAGGGAAGACGTCGGTCGCCTTTAGAGGGTCCACAAAGCTCTCGCCGCGTTCCACTCCGGTGCGGACGCTGGTGATGGCTTTCTCAATAACGACATTGCCGGCGGTGCGGGCGGTTATATCGAGTGACTGCAGGATTGGCACGCCCGAAGAGAGCAAAGTCGAAAGGGTGCGCGAAAATCTCGCCACGGCAATTTTCCGCATAATGTCGCCCAGAATCGGAATCTTGAGGGTCGCTCGATCAACCATGTGTCGACCGCCTGGAGTTTTGTAGTAGAACCGAAACGCAATTGCGAAGGTAATTATCGCGACAAGGATTACGAGTCCTCCCCAACCCGCGAGAAAATCACTTATCCCAACCACGATTCGCGTTGGTAGCGGTAACTGTTCGCCTGGACCAAGCAAGCCCAGGAAGATGTTTTGAAACTGGGGGATCACGACAACCATGATCACTACTACCGCGACGATGGCGAGTAATATGACCGCTGTTGGATAGATCATCGCGGAGATTACGTCTCGCTTTAGCTTGACAAGTTTCTCGATGAAGGTTGATAGACGCTGCAGAATAATGTCAAGAATACCGCCCGTCTCCCCGGCCTCAACCATGTTTGAGTAAAGTTGATCGAAAACCTTTGGATGACGCGCCATTGCGGCAGCCAATGTTGAGCCCTCCTCAACATCCTGACGGACCTGAGACAGGATTTGTTGGAAGTATTTGTTGTCTTGCTGCTGCGCCAGAATCTCCAAACACTGAACCAACGGCAGACCCGCGTCAATCATCACTGAGAACTGGCGCGTGAATATCGATAGATCTTTGGATTTGACTTTCTTCCTGCCGCCAATCTTCGGAATCCCTATTTCCCGTCCTTTTTCCTTAACGGACGTGAGGGTTACTTGCTCGCGACGCAGAATCTGTCGCAAGGCGTCCCGATTATCTGCGACACGCTCGCCAACAATAATCTCATTTAGTCTGTTGCGGCCTTTGAATACGTAAGTAGGCATAACTAGAAGCTCCGGAGTATGGTTTTTTAATTATTAGACCGCTGGTCGAGTTCCGATGGGCCGTCCCTGGGCATATGGGCTCGCGTGTTTGGTCCCATTTCCGGTGTTGAGACCGGACCCTCGGTCAATCAATTCCTTCAGCTCGTCAACATTGGAGGACCGCTGCATGGCAGTATCGAGTGTAATCTGGCGTTTGTGATAAAGCGTTGCGAGCGACTGGTTGAAGGTTTGCATTCCATATTTGTCCTGGCCCGTTTGCATCATGGAATAGATCTGATGGACTTTATCTTCCCGGATCAGGTTTCTGATTGCGCCGTTTGGAATCAGGACTTCAAGTGCCATAGCGCGCCCGCTCTTTTCCGCGCGCGGCAGTAGGGCCTGACAAAGAATGCCTTCGAGGACCAGCGAAAGCTGTGCACGTATCTGTGATTGCTGTTCCGAAGGGAAGACGTCAATGATGCGGTTGATCGTGGATGCGGCAGAATTTGTATGCAGCGTTGCCAGGGTCAGGTGACCCGTTTCAGCAATTCGCAATGCCGATTCAATCGTTTCCAGATCACGCATTTCGCCGACCAGTACAATGTCGGGGTCCTGGCGCAGGGCTGTTCGCAGAGCTTCAGCAAACCCATGGGTGTCGGCATTGACTTCCCTCTGATTTACCAGACAGCTCTTGTGATTATGCAAAAACTCGATCGGGTCTTCGATGGTCAGGATATGTTCGTGGCGATCTCGATTGATCTTGTCAACCATCGCGGCCAGCGTGGTGGACTTACCAGAACCAGTCGGCCCAGTTACGAGAATTAATCCGCGCGGTTTATCGCACAACTTCTTCACCACGTCGGGGAGACCGAGATCTTCAAAGGGCTTGATCTCATAGGGTATCGCTCGGAAGACTGCTCCCACGGCGCCCCGTTGATTAAATAAGTTGGCGCGAAAACGTGAGAGACCTTTGACGCCAAATGAGAAGTCCAGTTCGAGGGCCTCTTCAAAACGATGCTTCTGCGCGTCGGTTAGCACGGAGTATGCCAGTTGCTTCGTGTCCGCGGCAGTCATCTGGCGATAGCCGTCGAGTGGTCGGAGATGTCCATCAACACGAACCTGCGGAGCGGAGCCCGTAGTAATGTGGAGATCGGAGCCGCCAAGCTCTGAAAGCTTCCGCAGCAGTTCGGAGAGTGAGATTTGTGTGGTGGTGTCGTTTTGTGGCATCCAGGCGCTGCTCCTGTAGGAGACGGAAGTTTAGTTTGCGTGGCTCCCGAGAGGGAGAGGTATTGGTGCTTCAGTTCTATTGATTCGCGGTCTGTTTGTTTGAGATAGACTTTGTGCGAAGGGACGCCAGAAACTTTTGGCCTTCGGCAGCGAGAGAACCCGAGAACTGTAACGGCGTGTTCAAGGTCAAACTGTAGATGTTCCCGTCAACCTCAGCAAAGTAGAAGTTCCACGACTTTTCAGGCGAACGACCATCACTTGGGGTTTGAGCGATTACGACGAAGACACGCGCGCCATTCACCTGGCGCTCGTAATCGTTTATCACCCATCCGCCTGCGTTGATCATCTTCTCAATGACGATGCGTCGTAAGTCAGAAAAAGCCACGCCCGACAGCATGCGACTCTGCTCTCGATGGGTCACATAAGCGGGATTGGGACGGCTGTGCGCGACCACCGAAAGAGTGGCTTGGCTGGGCGCAATCGCCTTATTCTCAGTCTGAAATCTAACTTCACCATTGTTAGCTACGGTGGGGGTGTTCCATCCAGGCAGTTTGGTAAGCAAGGCCATTGAAGCATCCCCATTTGTCGCTTTGGGGAAAACTGACGCAAGTGGCGCCTTGCGATGTGCTTGCGCGGCGGCGCGGCGCAATCTCATGCGAGCGCGGTGCCTTCGCCACCAGGCGCGCGAATGACGGCGATACCGTCGCTGCTGGTGCGCCGCAGAAGTCTGTCGAATACCATGCGCAGTGGAACTGGCGAAGGGGAGCATGACTACAACTGAAACCAACATTAAGAGTGACAATGTGACTGTTCGCAACATAAGATTCCTTCTTTCGGTTAGGCAACTGTCTCGCGGACTACTTCCTCGAGAGTGGTCAATCCGGCGCGGATTTTCTGCAAACCGGATTCGCGTAATGTGATCATGCCGTCTTCAATCGCCTTCTTCCTTAACTCCAGAGATGAAGCTCCGATCAAGATCAGCTCACGAATTTCGTCGTTGACTTCCATCACTTCATAGAGGCCAATCCGACCCTTGTAACCCGTGTTGTTACAAGTCGAGCAACCTTTACCCTTGAACGACTTGAGCGACTTGGCATCCTCAGCGGTAAAACCGACTTCCATTAGGGCTTCGGGCGGCAAGGAGTTTTCGCGTTTGCAATCTTTGCAGATGCGGCGAATGAGTCGTTGTGCCTGAATTAAGTTAACGCTCGTGGCCACGAGAAATGGCTCGATACCCATGTTCATCAGCCGAGAGATCGTGGACGGTGCATCGTTTGTGTGTAGCGTAGAAAGAACGAGGTGACCAGTTAACGCTGCCTTGATCGCGATCTCAGCGGTTTCGAAGTCTCGGATTTCACCAACGAGAATGATGTTGGGATCCTGGCGGAGAAAAGAGCGCAAGGCAGCGGCAAAATTTAACCCGATTTGCTCTTTCATTTGGACCTGGTTGACGCCCATTAAATTGAACTCAACCGGATCTTCAGCGGTCATAATGTTGGTCTGGACGGTATTGAGAGACTGGAGGGCGGAATAAAGAGTGTTAGTTTTGCCGCTTCCAGTGGGACCCGTGACCAGAACCATTCCGTAAGGCTTCGAAATGTTTCGTTGAAACTTAACAAGCGACTCCGGTTCGAAGCCAAGCTTCGTCATGTCAAGCATCAGGTTTTCTTTATCCAGGAGACGAAGTACTACCTTCTCGCCAAATAGCGTGGGCAGCGTGGAAACACGAAAATCCAGCTCACGTGACCTGGCATCAATCTTAACCTTGATCTTTATTCGTCCATCCTGAGGCAGGCGTTTTTCGGAGATATCGAGCTTCGACATAATCTTGACGCGCGAAATCAATGCATCGCGCATCTTGAGTGGGGGTCTCATTACATCGTAAAGAACTCCATCTATGCGGAAACGAATGCGAAGTTCCTTTTCATACGGTTCAATGTGAATATCCGACGCCCCGCGTCGCAGAGCGTCCACGAGAAGCACGTTCACAAGCCTTACGACTGGTGCGTCTTCGCTGATCCTGGAGAGGGTCGCAAGGTCAATTTCTTCGTTGTCTTCAAGTACCTCAACGTCTTCCGAACGATCCGTGTCAAACTCAATAGTATCCAGAGAGACCAGATCGGCATGGGTTATGCCACCGTTCGAACGTTTGCCGTTAGCTGATTCGAAAGCAACCTCATCCACGGAGATTGACGACAACTCAATCTCTCTTGAGGTGCCGTAGTACTTGGCGATCGCTTGCTGGATGCTTGCTTCGGCAACTACGACAGGTTCAACGTTTAAGCCGGTCATGAACTTTATGTCGTCCATGGCAAACACGTTGGTCGGATCGACCATGGCGAGCGTAAGGCTGGCTCCGACACGAGAAAGGGGAAGGACCGAGTATTTTTGGGCCACTTCTTGAGGTATGAGTTGGAGGACATGTTCATCAACTTGGAAGAGCTCCAAATTAACCGAGGGAATGCCATATTGCCGTGAGAGGACGGCGGTAATCATATCGTCGGACACAAGGCCCAGCTTTACGAGATTGTAGCCCAAGCGGCCACCGTGTTCGCGCTGGTAGTCAAGCGCCTCGCGGAGATGCTGCGGGCTGATGAGATTCTCCCGAACGAGAATTTCGCCTAATTTTGCCGACATTTATACTCCGGTATTGAGATAACTGGAAATGATTCGCAAGAGGGCCAGCGATTCTGCGAGAAAAAGCAATGCACTGGAAGTTTAGACAGCGGACGGTGCTAAACACCGTTGGGCAAGCATAGTACAAGTTGTTCAGCGTAACTGTCAACCGTTTTTGGAACGAACTGGCAGAGCAGCCTTGTCGACGTAGCAGTGGGGAAGAATTAAAAGGGGGCGTATCCTGTTTCAGTAAGGAAGGCAGCGGGTGAGTACCAGTGATTTTCGAAGCCGTCGAAACAATGGCCGTACCTCGAAGTGCAGGTACGGCCCCTTTTGGATATGAACTTTGCTTCGTTATGGGCGTCGGCGCCGGGTGGGGGTTGTTTTTTGCGGGACCACTTTTTCAGTGTTCTTTAATTCTGCCAGAATTGCTTTTGCGTCTTCTTTGAACTTGTGGGTCTCAGGTGCTACATCTACATAATGCTGTAGGAAATCAGCGGCGGCCTGATATTTCCCTTTGTCGCCTGAGGCGAAAAGCGATAGGCCGGCGCCGAGATTGGCATCCGGATTATCCGGCTCCGCAGTAACTATGGCCTGAAACTCGGAAAAGGCCTTGTCAACCGCGCCCGCATCCAGAAGGAGCTGGGCGGCGTCCAATTGCGCTTTAGCTTTTTTTGCTGGATCCGTCTCGATGGCTATGTACTCCTTGAAGGCTGTTAATCCGGCTTCCGCTTGCGTCGGATCAGCCTTACTCACGAAAAGCCGGTGAGCTTCCGCGTTTACAGTAAAAGCCGCGAGCTTGTTGTTTGTATACTTGGTCAAGTCTGCAGCTTCGGTGGGCACTGGCTGGGCTTTGATCATCGCAACAGCCTTCGTGGTTACTGTAGCTGCTGCACGAAAATCGGCTTTCGCAGTTTCGATTCCCGCAGCTCTCTCGGCATCGTCCTTTGAGGTGACTGCGGCATTGTAACGGCTAACTCCGCGCGCCGTTAAGGCTCGAGCCTCGTTTACCAAGAGGGCAGGTTGCTCCGGGTCAGCCGCCAAGCCTTCCTCATATTGCTTGATAGCCTCGTCATAATTCTTAGCGTTAAAGGCATCATTTCCCGCTTTGAAGGTTCTAGCAACGACCTCATTCGATTTCACTGCTTTTTCGTTGCGGGTGGCAACCTCGGCGGCCTCCTTTGCGAGTGCCTCACGCTTGGCCTTTTCTTCGGCGCTCGCCGGCTTCGCTTCCGATGTATTCGAGGCGCCGCCCCGAGTCGACGAGAGGCCCTTTATCTCGTCATACGTAAGCCGCCTTCCGTCACCCGGTGTCAACTCGATCGCATAATCGGCTTCTTTGCCCGCCTTAGCTCCATTAGTCCAACTAGCTTGATAGCCCGGATAACTGGCAGCGATAGTGTAGGTTCCTACGAAAGGTAAACCAGCAAATACGAACTCACCCTTCTTGTTCGTCTTTGTCACGTATTTTCCAGATATATCAGTCCGAAAAACGTCGATGGCAGCTTCGCTTGCAGGGACTTTTGTGCCATCAGCTTGTCTTAGTACGACGTGCCCGCGAAGCTGTCCGACCTGTGCGGAAGCTATTAGATTTGTTGAGATGATAAAGGCAACGCTCGCGAGGACAGGTAAAAAGTATCTGCGAAACATTCTAAGATTCCTCCAAGAATCGGTAAAAGTGATTTGAAATTACGGGAGAGCCCATAAGATGCGCTGGTGCCACTCCTGGTTGTAATTTGTCACCAAGGAGCGACCTAAAGTTAATAAGCAAACCTCTTACTGTCAAGCATATATGGGACCGGATCTCTAACACCTGCGTCATGAAATGCTCTAAGGCGAAGGGCGCAGGAATCACAATCGCCGCAAGCCTGCTCCGACTCCGCGTAGCATGACCACGTTAGCTGGAGTGGCGCATTGAGTCTTTGTCCGAGAGCCACTATTTCAGACTTCGTCATTGCGATAACAGGAGTCCTGATCTGGATATGAGTTTCCGGCTTTGTCCCTAAACTTATTGCTTGCTGAAAAGCTTCGTAAAACTCAGGACGGCAATCCGGATAGCCGGAGGAATCTTCTGCCACAGCGCCGATATAAATCGACTCAGCATGAATTACTTCCGCCCAACTTGTCGCAATGGACAAAAAATGCGCATTACGAAATGGCACGTAGCTGGTCGGTATACTCTGGCCGGCCAGGTTCGCGGGTGTGACGACGATATGTTTATCAGTTAGCGATGAGCCGCCGATTTTGGCTAGCTGCTCTAAGGAAACAACCAGCCGTTGTTCGACGCCGTAATGGTCCGCTATTTCTTCGAAGGCACGACGTTCACGCGCTTCCGTCCGTTGCCCATATGAGACGTGAAGGAAAGCCAGCCGATTGACGTCTCTATCGGCCATCGCAGCGGTTACACAGGAGTCCATGCCGCCTGATAACAGGCAAACTGCCAGCCCCGAAGGAAGCTCCCTTTCAGAGCTTGCCGGAGCTTCGTAAGCTGCCTCATCTTGCCCCCCCATCAAACTGCGCGCGCCTCCGGTCCCCAAATATACTTATGAAGTTGAAGTTGCAGGCGAACGTCGAGTCCGCTGGCAGAGACCCAGTCCGCGATGTCTTTTAGATCTATCGCGCCCCAGGCGGGAGAAATTAGAATTTTTGCGCGCTTGTCCAGCTCATAACGTTCAATGATCTTCTGCGTGAAAATCCAATCTTCGAGACTGGCGATCACAAACTTAACTTCGTCTCGGTCAGCTCGCAACCGTTCGAGGTTGGGCCAACAGTTGCGCGCCTCTTCACCAGACGACGGGCATTTCACGTCCAGGATAATCTTTGCCCTGTGGTCCACGCGTGCAGTTGAAATGTAGCCTCCCGTTTCAACCAGCACCTCATATCCTTGGGCACATAGTCGTTCAATTAATGTAAACGTTTCGTCCTGTGCCAGCGGCTCTCCTCCCGTTACCTCAACGAGCTTACAACCAAACTCGCGAACCTGGTCCATTACGTCATCAATGGAAATGTATTCACCGCCGCTGAATGTATATTCGCTGTCGCACCACACACAGCGCATGGGACAACCGGTTAGGCGGACAAACGAGCACGGACGACCGGCATGCGTAGATTCACCTTGAATAGAGCGAAATATTTCCGTAACTCTCAGCATGAAGTAACAATTCGAACGAAAGTACACTACATTTGGTTCACCAGGTCTGTGCCCTTCAGAAAACAAACTGACTCGGATGCTTCTGGAAATTCGAATCTAGCCCAGCCAACCATGTGTGTCAAAGTTAGTCGAGTAGTAGCAGAAGATCGCGGCAACTCGAAATGGGTTTTGACATCAAAGCTGTGGAAACAAGGACCCGAACGGCGACATGGGCGTGATAGCATAATGGCCGACCGGCGATTCGAGAATTCCCCCGTGAACCCAAGAGCTGCCCAAATCGAAACTCTGTTCTCCGAAGGCGCCAGCCGCTTGCTCGCTCGCGCCTCCGACAGCCACTCATTAACCGGCGAGGCCCTAATCCCGCGGATTAGAGCGGCGGTTGGTAAATACCTTCTAAAGGACGATGAGAATGCGTCTTTGGATTCGATAACGAATTTCATAGAGAAACTCCAGGCAGATGATCTCTGTCTGATTATCGCTTGCGAACAAGGGAACCAGGAGGCCTGGCGCGATCTTGTGGAGCGCTTCGCCACCACGGTCCGTTCGGCAGCGCGTTCGGCGAGTTCGAATGAGGAGGGTGCCGAAGATCTAACCCAGTCGATCTGGGCCGAGCTGTATGGCTTGCGTGTTCGTGAGGATGGACAGCCGGCGGGCAAGCTCGCGTACTACTCAGGGCGCGGATCACTGGCAGGTTGGCTGCGGGCGGTGGTGGGTCAGCTCGCGATTGATCAGCATCGGAAACAGTCGCGACTTGTGCAGACCGAAGACGACGCTGATTTTGATCGAATCATTCAGGAGGGGCAGGATGGAAACGAATGGTCGGGTCATAGTGGCGTGGTCAATCCGGAGCTCGAGGTCTCTAAGAAGCTGGCGGGCGCTGAAATGCAAAAAGCCCTGGCTAATTCGATTAAACAACTTCCGGCGGAGGATCGTCTTCTAGTGAAGCTTTACTATTTTGATGGTCTTCGATTGCGTGAGGCAGGAGCGGTGCTCGGTGTGCATGAAGCGACCGCAAGTCGCAGGCTAACGCGCATTCATGCCGACTTGCGCCGGCAGGTAGAAATCACGCTAATAGAGGAAAAAGGCTGGAGTAAAGGTGAAACGGAGCGGGCGTTTTCCGATATCGCGCTCCACCTTGAAGCGGATATTGAACCGTTGCTCGCCGGTGAAGGTGTCTTGATGAATAAGGAAAACGAGATCGCAGGCTGAAGTAATATGGATGAAAACGTCAGAAAACAGCGGGCTGCAAGCATTGAGGTCCAAAAGCGTTCTTAAGAGGGCAGAGAATTACGTCAGATGAAACAGGATAAGAACAACGAGATGGATCTCCTGCTACGGTCTCTCGCGAGGCGTGGCAGATCGTCATTGGTCCCGGGCATGTCCATGCGTGAGGGTGGACATTTTTCCGATCATCTCGATGCCGACGAATTGAACTCCTTTGCGGAGGGCGTAGTGCCCGCCCCGGCACGGGAGCGTTATATATCGCATCTTGCTGATTGTGAAAGTTGCCGTAGCGCCGTAATTAATCTGACGCAAGCATCGGGGGTCGTCGCAAGATCTGAAACGCTCGAGCAGCAAACGGGAGCAGGCTTTTGGCATAAAATGGCCTCGGTGTTCTCACCGCCGGTTTTGCGTTACGCGGTTCCAGCGTTGGCACTTACTGCGGTTATCGCAATCAGCTTCGTTGCATTGCGGCAACAGCGGCGTCCCGACTTAGTCGTACAAAACGAGCCGATTGGTTCTAGAGCGACGACGCCCGCATACCGGCAACAGACTGAATCACCCGTAGCCCAACCGAATGTTGAAGTGCAGGCGAAAACACGAAGCGGCGCCGAATCCCCAGTGGTGGTTGACTCGAGTAGGGACAAGAAGACTTCTCAAGATGAGGTGAGTAGTGTCGCTAAAGCACCCGCTGCAACGACCGATACCGACGCTCCGCTCCGTTCATTAAAAGATTCAGCAACATCTAACCAGTCCTATGTTGCGGGGCGCTCTCGACCAATCTTCGCTCCCGAGCCCGAAGCGGCGCCCCCTCCTCCCAAGCCGGGCCTCGGCGCAGCCGACAAGAGTGCCTCGTTTAAGAAAGAAGAAGTGGCCAGGCGCGAAGTCCAGACCCTTCCCCCAGAGGAAGCAAAGAACCAGCCGCGCGATGAAGCGGGACGGCACGGGCCCTCGAGAAGCAACACCGTCGTGACTGGGAGTAAACGGGCCGACGGGTTAATGACCGAACGCGGGGAAACCAGGGCCAAAAATAAAAAAGACTCCGATGACAGCAGAAAAGCCGCCGCCGACGTTGAAACTCGGACGGTTTCCGGTAAACGGTTCCGTCGCGAGGGTGATGCGTGGATTGATACTGCTTACGACTCATCGCGGGGAACTACTAATGTCTCGCGTGGTTCGGAACGATTTCGTGCCCTGATAGCTGACGAGCCAGGAATCCGCACGATCGCTGAGAAACTTAATGGCCTCATAATCGTTGTCTGGAATGGCCGAGCCTACCGGATTCAGTGAGCCGACCCTCAACGGCCCTCGTTTCATCATTAAGGTGCGAGACAAATCAGCGAGCAATCCAGCATACCGGGGCAAATCTGATGTCACCCGATTCCTAACATGATTGCGTAGTGGTACATTACAGGCGGTCCTGTACACGAAGCTCTTCCCGGAGGCGTTATGTATTGTCCATCCTGCGGTAATGAGATTACGGTTGAACTCAAGTATTGCAGCCGCTGCGGGGCGAATCTCTCGCTAACATCTGCAAGCTACCCGGCGCCGGTGGCAACACCAATAAAGCTGACCGCACCCGCGGTCGTTCTGGGATTAACTATTACCGTCGGCCTCGGGATCATATTTAGCGGGGCGAGGGAATTGGCGGACCTGCACCTGCATCCCGCCGCCATCACCTGGATGGTAATTTTTAGCTTGGCCATGCTATTTGGCTGTACCGCTCTACTACTTCGTTTTTGGTCCAAAATGTTCTCATTCAGTCGAGAAGCTTATCCGCCGCCGCAAAATGTTCGGCCGCCCGCGCAAACACATGGGCCACAACAGCACCTGCCGCCACGTTTTGAACCGGTGCCCAGCGTAACAGAACACACAACCCGAACATTTAGCCCCGCGTATCGAGAAGGCTCCGACCGCGGGTCGAGATAATTCCTAACTACTGAGACCTAGCCTCCCTATGACACTAATGCAAGTAATCAGACGACTGACGATCGCTATCTCAACCGCAGCACTACTATCAACCGCGCCCCTTCTGTTGCCGTCAACAAATTCGGCAAAAGCGCAAACATCTGGCGTGGCAACGCAGCCAACGCGACAATCTCGCTTATCGCGGTCGGCCGTTGTTAGAAGTAACCAACAAATCGCGCGCCTTCTTCAAGAGATTGACGCTCGGAATATCGAGCGCTCGATTCGCAAGCTAGTTTCGTTTGGCACTCGCAACACGCTGTCAATGCAAGATGATCCAAACCGCGGAATCGGTGCTGCGCGAGATTGGTTGTTTAGTGAGTTTTCAAAAGCAGCAGAGCTATCAGGCGGACGAATGACAGTGGAGAAGCAAACCTTCGAGCAGCCCAAAGCGGACCGTGTTGCTGTTCCGACGATGGTTACGAACATAGTGGTGACGCTCAAAGGAACACAGCCGGAATCTGAAGGCCGGACCTACGTTGTTAGCGGACACTATGATTCGA
>JBPCKD010000105.1:0-11490 GCA_051004635.1 Pyrinomonadaceae bacterium | reverse complement strand
CGTTTAACTTAAACTGATCGGGATTGGTCCAAACGTCCGCCGAATCATGGGCCACAAAAATCGGGATGTCGCCGACTAACTTAATGCCCCTATCGTTACAGTAAGCCTTAAGAGCAAACCACTGCCGGGAAAAGAGGAACTGATAAAACTTTTGGGCTTCGATCTCCTCATGAAGCTCCTCGCGAGCTCGCTCGAGCGCAGCGGGTTCACGACTTCTCAGTGCCGGTTCCCAGTCGTTCCAGGCAACACCACCTTGAACGTCTTTCAAGGCGCGAAACAGGGCATAGTCGTCAAGCCAACCGGCCGACTCCCGCGTAAACGTTTCAAAAGCATTGCGCAAAGCGTTATCGCCAGGGTCACTGTCTTGCCTGTAATTTTGATAGGCCTTGCGAAGGAGATCGTCTTTGACCTGGTGAACTCGCTCAAAGTTAACGCGCTCCCCAAGCGCTGAGACCTCTGCGGGTAAATCTGACGGGGACAACAATCCATCTGCGACTAACTGATCAGGGCTGATGAGCAGCGCGTTGCCGGCAAAGGCTGAGTAGCAGGCATAGGGCGAATCGCCATAACCCGTTGGCCCAAGTGGAAGCATTTGCCACAGGCTTTGGCCACTCTTGACCAGGAAATCGGCAAAGGCATACGCCGCTGGTCCAAGATCGCCGATGCCAAAAGGCCCCGGCAAAGAAGTCGGGTGGAGCAGTATGCCGCTGGCTCTGGAAAAGTTCATTTAGTGATTATCCCAAGTAAATTATTTCCGTTTAGCGAGCGCACTTGTGCGCCTGCCTCGCGCTACACTCAACTCTTCCTCTGTCCATAACCATCGTTGGTCTACTTGAATTGGCACACGTTGATAGGTCACAGCGGTAGCGTAGTGGACGAGGTTAGGTTCTCGCGACTTAAACAAATGCATTTTGCCTGGTCGCTTTTGCAAGGTTAGTTCGCTCTTCTTTTTTCCGCGTTTCGATGGTCCGTTCCCATGTTGCTCCGTTTAGATAGCGGACTTGCCCGCCGCCCTGCGGCCAAAACTCCTGATTGAGTTATTCCTCCCCGGGGCACACAAGTGCGCTCTCTAAACAATCTTGAGTTTGGGTTCAACGAACTTTATATGGCACTGCCGTCTTCGGCGGGATGGCCAAATTCGCCTGCCCATTCAGGACTTGCGTGCCTTCGAACCTTCCCATCAAGGAAGTGAGCCCAGCACCATCCCTCAACCCGATTGAGCCCGCCGGGAGGGTTAGTTTCTTTTCCTTATCGGCTCGATTGATCGCGATGATTACAGTTTCAGTTTTATCTCGACGCGCGAAGACATAAGCATCGTCGTCATAAAAGAGATCAATTAAGCTGCCATTCCTCAAGGCAGAATGCTCGCGACGAAGGGCTATCCAGGTCCGCGTCCACTCGTACATCCGCTGCTCTTTCGCGGTGCGCCCCTGGGTAGTAAAAGCATTATGCGGATCACCAGCCCACCCGCCGGGAAAATCACGTCGATTGTCCGGGTCTTCTTTCCCTTCCATCGCAATCTCTTCGCCGTAGTAGAGCTGCGGAACACCGCGCACGCTCAGCGTGAACGCAGTGTGCAGCATGGCGCCCTCCAGGCTGGCGCCTTCCAGAGACATGAATCGAGGAGTGTCGTGGTTGTTCGCCATCGGCGTAATTCTTGAAGGGTCGGGATAGAGCGCGTCATACTTCAATTGGTCTCGTAAGGCACGCATTGGAAGTTTGTTTGTAAACACCAACAGTGAAGCGTTCCAAACTGCGAAATCAAAAACAGAGTCAAGCTTCGTATCAATGCCATCCCAGCCCTGATGTCCGCCCATGAAGAACGACGTGTGTGCCGCATCGCGTTCGAAGACTTCTCCTACCATCCACATCTTCGGATACTGCCGATGCAGTGAATTGGAGAGATCGCGGATGAACTCTCGCGGCATGTACTGGATCGTATCCTGGCGGATTCCATCCAGCCCGGTCGTACCGATCCACCAGAGCGCATTCTGTATTTCGTAACGAGCAACCTCAGGCTGTTCCTGGTTCATATCAGGCAGGTCATCGTTGAACCAACCATCGAGCGTGTTTCGGACCTCAACACTGTTAGCATGTGGAGACAGCAGAACACTATTCTGAAACCGGTTGAGCGAATGGTGGGCGGCGGTGCCGTGAAACCAGTCGGCGAGAGGCGGATCCGTTACCCAGGGATGGCGCGAGCCCACATGATTTGCCACCTGGTCTTGAATGATCTTTAACCCAAGCCCATGCGCCTTCGCGACCAATTCACGAAGCGTCGCCAGGTCGCCGAAGTGATCCTCGACGGCGTAATAATCGAGGGCGTGATAACCGTGGTAGTAGGTATTTGGACACCAGGGCTTATCGCAGGCATTCACTCCATTCCAGTTGTCATACCACGGAGTCAACCACAGAGCGGTTACGCCCAGGTCCTTGAAGTATTGAAGGTTATTGATGATGCCGCGCAGATCGCCGCCATGGTAAGCGCGCGGATTCCTGCGGTCGTTGGCCGCGGCCGGACTTCCGGCTGGCCTATCATTTGTCTGGTCACCATTCGCAAAGCGATCGGGCATGATCAGGTAAATCACGTCGTCGGAGGTGATGCCCTGAAAATGTGTTTTCGGATTGAGCGGCAACTCAATGGTGAAAGGAATCGTGGCCCGTCCCGCTGCAGTTTCTACGATCAGCGGGTGTGATCCGGGTCTCGCCGCGCCGGCAATCCTGACACTCACAAAGAGATAAGAGCCGCTACGATTGACGAAGACTTCCGAAACTTGTATTGCCGGATTAGTGCTGCGCACGCGCGCGCCAACGAGATTCTGACCGTTCACCAGAAGCCGCACTGGATTGATTGTATGGCCGGCCCACCAGGAGGGAGGGTCAACTTTCGTAATCGAGGGTAGGCCCGCTTGCTGAGCATAGGCTCCGACAGCGCTCGCAAGAATAAATAAGATTACGACTGCGGCGTTCAGTGGGACCTGGCGGGAACGTGGCCTACGCATTTTGGAGCTTCACCCCTCTCATCAACACCCGGCTTCAGCCAAGTAACGCGCAGCCGTCGCTCTGTGGAGTTCAAACCTTCAGGTTGCCTCTTTCGAAATTACACAAGCTAAAGCTTGGACTCTAAACGCCTGTACTCATGAGCTAGAAAAGTACCTGCCCGTTTGAAACCAGCTTTGAGATATCAAAACGGAAATTCGTGGAAAGGCTTACTTCGTTGTTAGTAAGATTTACGATCGCTTCCTTGGAGTCAGCTCCGAATAACTGATTTCCTTTATCGTCAAGGCGGGGAAAAAAGAAAACTGCCTCCTCACCAGGGACTTTCGGAACGACAAAATGAACCAGTTCCCGGCGTTCTCCGCGTTCATTCGCCAGATGGATATATCGCTTGATGTCTTCGATTCTCGCACCCTTGAAGGTTGTGTATACAGCATCTGCGCCCGGACTATTTTTCGATTTCGAACTGAGCGTTAGAACATAATTGCCGGCACATGCCGGACACCCCAAAAATCCTTTCAAACCGGCATCGAATGCAGCCTTCTGCTTTTCGTCCATCGAATCATATTTTGCGTCGAGCTGCTTTTGCCGTACGAGCGCCTCACGGATAGGTAGAGCTGAACGCATTCTAAGAGTAAATATGAAATCGATAGGTATATCAGACCCACCGCTCGCCACTGAATTGGTCTCATCTCTCAATAGCGATGGAGGTGCTCCGGCTACCCGTTGGGCCTGTCCTTCTCTCCTGATGCGAACCTCCTGCACACTTACCCAGGGAGAGTCGTTCAGAATCTTTTCCACATACTTCCTGGACCACTTTTTGTAGGAGTTATCTACTTCGTAGGTCTGTCCAGGTGCCAATGAGCCACAGGCGAAATAGAGAACCACTACCATGAAACTAAAAGCTTGATAAATCCTTTTCAAAACAAACTCTGCCTTTCTTCACAAACAGGTAAGACCTTTAGCAAAACTTTACTGAGCCGGTTGCCCAAGCATCTGTTGCGTCCGCAACTTTTCATCCATAATACGTTCCTTTTCCACCTGCTTTTCCAGACCCTCGAGGCGCTTGAATTCAGCCAACTTAACCTGAGCTTTGTCCATCTGCTTCAGGCGGGAATAGGCCAGGAACAACTGATAATGCGCCTGGGTCAGAGTCGGATATTTCGCGATTACCTTCTCCAGGCGCTCGACAGCCAGCGCATAGTCGCGACGCTTCATGGCCAGCCTCGCGTAGTTATAAAGTACCGGCACGTCTTCTGGTGATAACTTGAGCGCGTGTTTCAAAGGCGCTTCGGCCTCCTCGAAATAGCCCTGTTCGAGCAACACATAACCCAGGCTCTCAAGCGCATCAACGTGGTCGGGATTAGCGGCTACGAATTTTTCCAGTATCTGGCGGGCAATATCAAAGTTGCCGGCAGCACGATTGGCGTAACCTCGCAGGTAATCGATATTTTCAATCTTCGGATCGAGCTGGGCAGCTCGATCAAAGTCAGCAGCGGCAGCAGTCCACTCGCCTTTCCGGTAATTAGCGTTCGCCCGCGCATATACGTAGGCTGCCTCATTGGATTTCAACTCTATCGCGCGCGTGTTCTCAGCTATGGCTCCATCCCAGTAGCCCGCGCGCGAGTATTCACGAGCCAGCAGGAAATGGGAATTTGCATTGTTAGGTTCACGCTCAATCGCGTGTCTAAACTCTAGGATGGCATTCCGATGATCATCCTGAGCGCTCGCGACAAGTGCGAGCCGAAAATGCGTCTCGGCCGGCTTGGGATTCAGATCCGCGGCTTCTGCCAGGTAAGTCACTGCCTCATCGTTACGATCGAGATTGTAAAGTGAGACACCGAGATTGTAGAGCACTTCAAAAGTATGCGGAGTGATCTCGTTAACGCGGCCAAACAGGCGAGCTGCCGATTCGTAGCGTTTACTCTCCGCCAATACTGTTGCCAAGGTAAATAAAGACTTGGGATCGGATCCGGCGACCCGTTCCACAAGGCTAGCTGCTTGATCCGCTTCCTGCGTCTGACCCGCGCGATAAGCCACGTTTAGAAACGCCAGCGCCAGTTGAGGATCGTTAGGGTCCGCCTGGCGCGCAAAAGCAAAATGGCCGGCCGCCTTGCTGAAGTCACCTGAGTCCGCATAAAGCGCGCCCAAATTGTAATGAGCCTGGACGTGTGCAGAATCCGCCTTGAGCACTTGTTCAAACTCGGCAATTGCTTCGGCTGTTCTTCCATGCTCGGCGAGCATTCTTCCACGATTATTTCTGGCGCTGACAAAACCTGGATCAATTTTGATGGCCGCGTCAAACTCGGTGAACGCTTGTTCCTTCCGTCCGCCACGATCGAGGACTACTCCCAGTATGTTGTGAGTAATCGCGGAACCTGGAGATGCGGTGACGGCAGCGCGCGCCTGACGTTCTGCCTCAACCAGAGAATTAGCCTGCAGAGCGGCAATAGCGGCGTCGAGAGACTTGCGTGCAACCGGAGACAAGCTACTGGCACCCTTACTCGACGAGGACTGGACCGCCCGACTTTGCCTGCCCGCCCGTTGTCCTGCAACGGTGGGGAGCGACCAGCAACCGAGCAGAAGGGCCAGACAGATCTGCAGGCAGTATCGAAATACAACCCAGGAAAACCCTTCTTTTCTCGACAACGGAATCATTTTTAGCTTTGCTGCTTACCTTGTCTTTTTCAAGTCACTTCGGGGCAGCGTTCGTTCGAAAGTCCGTGTTCAGCTTAGTCACTATTGCGAACTCCCGGTCTGCCTCCTCTATCCGACCGACGCGCTTTAAAGCCAACCCGAGCTGGTAGTGGGCGTCAGATCTTTCAGGCGCAAGAGCAACCGCCGTGGTGAAAGCTTCAATCGCTTCCTTGAATTCTTCTCGAAGCGCAAGCGCACGACCCAGCGCCCAATATGCCTCGAAGCTCTTCGGATCCAGGCTGATTGCCCGCTTGAGAGCAGCGACTGCCTCAACGAGCTTTCCCTGTTTGACTAATAACGCGCCGAAACCAAGTTCTCCGATCGCCGAGTTGCGATCAGTTTCCACCAGCTTCTGATATTCAACCAGGGCGGCCTCAGATTCTCCGGCGGCTTCGAGAGTCGTGCCCAAAAAGAAACGTGCTTCAGCGTGGCGAGGGTTCAGGTTCACAGCAATGCGGAGGCTCTTTGCAGCTCCCGGATAATCCTTCATTGCATACTGGACCCGCCCGAAATAGAACTGCGCGTCGAAGCTGTTGGGATTAAGGGCGATGGCTTGTGACAGCGCGTCCGCAGCTTCGCTGTTGGACTTGCCTCGCGATGCCAGGATAATTCCCAGGAGTGTGTGCGCTTCCACCGCACCAGCATCCAGTCGCAACGCCCGCCGAACCTCCAGCTCGGCTTCAGGGACCTTGCCCGAGTTGTAAAACGAGAGCGCATGGAAATAAGCGGCTTCAACCGAATTCGGCTGCCGGCGCGCCAGCTCGCCAAACGCTTCAACTGCATTTGCCCACCGGTTGGCTCTCGCAAAGGCCAGACCCAGATCCTGCCAGGCCCCGTATAATGTCGGATCGCGTTTTAAGGCTTCATTGAAGTTCTTGATAGCCGCATTCAAGTCGTTACGATCGGTGTCGAGCAACGCACTGACATAAAAGACACGAGCATCCGTCGGTCTGGACTCGGTTAAGACGTCTAACTGCGCTGCAGCTTGCGCTAAATCTCCCAGCGCGCGATAAGCAGCAATCAATTCAAACCGGACCTCGTATTGCCGCGCATCGAGTTCCAGCGCCCGGCGCAGTTCTGAGATTGCTTCATTTAGATCTTTCCGCTCCCCCAGTCTCAGCAGGAAGCGACCGAGTTGGTAATGGGCGGTCGTATTCTTCTGATCGAGTTTGAGGGCGGCGCGTTCGGCGCTCACGGCTTCGTCCACGCGGCCGAGTTTCCAAAGAACATAGCCGAGGTTCGCCAGGTACTCCGAATTGTCGGGTTTAAGAGAGACCGCTCGACGCAAATCGTCGTGAGCCTCGTTGTACCGGCCAAGCCGCATGCGTGCCAGCGCCCGCGCGTTTAGTGTCACATCATCATTGGGATTAGCAATTAGTTTCGCGTTCGCCTCAGCTTCGGCTCGCTCCGCCCGAACTTCGGGGGTGCGGAAACGTTCGACGTGTGAGCGGACCGTCTGGGGGGCAGCGGGCTGCGCCGACACTGATGCCAATGGCGCAAACACCAGCACCAGCAGTGGAAGTAGTCGGATATTCATAGGACAACGCAGGAATGCAGGGGAGAAAACGCGAAGATGTTAACAAAAGACGACCACGCGCGCGAGCGCCGGGTCGTCGTAACTAAGGACCCTGGAGTTGCGTTGAGACCATGCAACTCCAGGGTGAAAATCAGGTCCGCCTACGCTCCGGAAACGAGCTTAGAAAATAAGCTTAAATCGATATTGAATAACGCGCCCCGGGAAGTAACCATCAAATTTCCCAAAATTACCGTCGTTGATGTTGTTGTTCGGGACAGTCCTCTTGGTGTGGTTCCAGAAGTTAAAGGCTTCAATACCGATTTGGGCCCTGACGCTTTCGGTCAGGGGAGTGGTCTTGAACAACGACAAATCAGTATTCCAAATAGATGGTCCCTTGAAAGTATTGCGCGGCAGACTGCCATATCGGATAACGGTCCCTGCCGGGTTCGCCGGCAGCACAGTTATTCCGGTTGAAGTTGAGAAGGCGGCTCTGTTCATGTATCTGTTAGGCGGGGCCCCGGCAAACGGATCACTTATTTGCGTCGGGCGAACAAATTCACAGTTACAGACTACTGTGAAGGGAAACCCGGAACGAGCCGACTGAATGAAGTTGAGCTGCCAACCGCCCACAATTTTGTCCGACGCTCCTCCACTGTTCATATATCGCTGACCTTTTCCGAATGGGAGGTCGATGATCGCGCTGGCAGACATCAAATGTGGTATGTCGAGCGAAGACGTGCCCTTATCCGCATCGAGATCAAACGGATTAATTGGACCGCTGCGGCCACCGCTGCGACTATCGCCAAGGGAACCAATCAGACCGATACCATTATCGATGGTTCGACTATAAGTGTAAGAGATCTGTCCTTGAATATTGTTTGACAGTCTCTTCTGGATCTGCGTCTGCAGTCCGTTGTAGGAGGAGCTTGCGACATTGGTGTAAAGGAGCACATTTCCGAGGAATGCGCCGGCAGCATTTCTCGACTCGCCCGTACCGCCACGGCCAATGTTGTTAGTCGTGAGCAGGTTACGGGAGCGGTTTCCGACGTAGCCAACGTCCAGCGACCAGTCTCGAGCAAACTGCCACTGGTAGCTAACCTGAAACTGGTGAACTAAGCCCGTCTTCTGCTCCCGATCGACACTAAACAAAGCGGCTGAGCCCGGAAGATTCGCCGGGTCAATCTGAGTTGTCACCGAAGGTGGACCAGTGTTCACACTGAAATAGGTTCGCGCGTTCGTCGGTTGCTGACCATTGAACTGGGAGAAGTGTACGGTGTTAGTAAACGGAGGATTGCGAATGCCCGGTGGATAGTCGGTGCCGTCAAGCGTGTAAAGCAATCCGTATCCGCCGCGAAGCACCATGCTCTTTTCACCATCCAGAGCATAGGCAAACCCTACGCGTGGTCCAAAGTTGTTCTTATCCGTTGACACTATGCGACTGCCCGCACCACTGGCTACGATAACCCTGCGATCCTCAGGAAAATAATAACTGAGCCGGCCGCTGCTTTCGGTCGGAGGCGAATAGAGGTCATACCGAAGGCCGAGATTGAGTGTCAGCCTGTTATTGACCTTCCAATCGTCCTGAACAAAGAATCCATACTCCTGCGTGCGCAAATTGAATGGGCCACCAAACACTTTGCCTCTGTCAACCTGAAAGGCTGGAAGGCTCATCAACTCGTTGGCCTGCGCGTTCCCTGTTCCGCCATAAGGCACGCCGTTGGCATCGACAAAGCATTGCGTACCGCCCGCAGTTAGAGAGGCAACCGGACAGACCTGACCCGGGAGTAGCGCGTTGGCCGCCGGAGCATCGTCGGCGTATTGCATATTGCCTTTCAAGAAACCCGACCGGCCACCGTCAATCGTGTTGAGGTAACGGAGGCGAGACTCTCCACCAACCTTGGTTACGTGCGCGCCGTGAACGATTGTCAGCGAGTCGGCAAAATATGGATTCTTGCTCTTAACCCGGAACAGGCCACCGTCCCCAAGGTACTCGGTAAACCCAGTCCCGAAGTTGCCCAGGCCAGGACCGCCGGATGCCTCAACTGAGCCGTCATTTGCGTTCGGATAACCGATGTCCTCAGCAAAGGTGGCACTGGTACCGCACGCCCCTCCAACTCCGCAGTTGAAGATCCCGATATTGATCTGGGTAAGGCCGAAACGGAATTCGTTCAAAAGCGTCGGGCTGAAGGCATGTGTGTCCGATATAGTGATCTGCCGAGTGTCACCAGTTTCTTCTCCAGCTCCAAAGCCGGCCGTCGGCAGTCCGGGTAACAAATTCGCGCGAACTGTTTTCAACTTCTGTTCATTGAAGCGACCGGTGAGAGAATTCTTTTCATTCACTTTATGGTCTATCTTGAACTCATAGTTGTCGATTTTCTCCTTGTTAGCGCGCTGGGTGAAAAAGTTGTTATTGAACTGACCCGGATTGAGGATATTAATTGTGGGAACAGGAAATAGATTCGCCAGCTTCGAAGCTATGGGACTTATCAGATTCGAAGGAATAATATTGCCGGCAAAAGCTTGTCCCGTGAAGGGGTTGAAGATAGTCGGAAACTCTGAAAAATCTCCATTCCTGGACTTCAAGGTGGGAACAGTGGATTGTGCCGGAAAGGGAATGTTGTTTCGCTGGCCCAGATAATCCGTGAAGAAGAACGTTCGGTTCTTGAAAATCGGGCCGCCGAGCGTTCCTCCAAATTCGTGAATCTGTTGAACGGCCTTATTGAATGGTGAGAGATTCCTCACGCCTCTCGAAATAGCGTCAGCTCGATCTCGTCTGAGTCGGGGATGGTAAGCATTTAGGGCGGAATTCTGTCCGTAGTAGTAACCCGAACCGTGAAACTCATTAGTACCCGATTTGATCGTGGTATTGATCACGGCTCCAGCCGCACGGCCGACCTCGGCCGGGGGAATGCTGGTCGTAACCTTAAACTCAGCGATCGCATCCGGATTCGGGAAGACACCGATAGTGCCAAACTGAGGCTCATTGTTATCGACGCCGTCGAGCGAGAAGTTATTATTCGTCGAGCGCTGACCATTGACCGTCAGTGCGCCACTGCCGGACCGGGCAAACCGGGAGTTTTCCGTCGAGCCCTGCGAATTGCTACTGCCTGGACCACCGTCTCCGGCTCTTGGGTCACCGTTGTTGAATTGGCGCGCGTCAGGTCCTGTGCCCCCGAAGCCGGTGTTACCGGCAGCCGCAACACCGGGCATGAGAGTCGCGAGTTGGGTGAAGTTGCGGCCGGACAGCGGCAACTCCGTGACTTCACGACCTGTCACCACCGTGCCACGATCGCTGGACTCCGTTTCAATGAGCGGAGCGGCTGCGGTGATCGTAACCTCCCCTGTGACCGTACCCGGCGTCAGGGTCAAGTCTATCCTCAGCCTGTCCTGAGTTTGCAGCGTGATGGCCTCTTGCGTAACCGTCTGAAATCCCTGCTTCGTCACCGTGACTTTATAAATACCAATATCCAGCAAAGGCAATTGATAATTTCCCGAACTATCAGTGGTCGAGCTTCGTGTTGCTCCGGTGTCAACCTTGGTCGCCGTCACTTCGGCATCTGTCACGCCGGCGCCATTGCTGTCGGTGACCGTTCCTACAATGTCGGCTTTATTACTTTGTGCGAAGGCAGGAATCGCAAGTGCGATTAGCAGAACAACGAAAGCACCAACTCGTTTTGGGATGATGTTGCTAGTCATGGCTTGTCCTCGTGAGCGCGAAAGCGTTAGATACACGCATGCCCGTCTTCCGGCAAAAGTGTTGGCTTAATGCTCTTACTACAGGTGATGGCCAAGGCACGTTGCAAAATGCTCTGGCCTGTGGGTTAACTACAATTCCTGATCGAAAACGCCGCTCGAAGTAATGAAAAGGCCGATGAAAACTACAAGATAATTTGTTTGTTGTTTACTCGAACGAAGTTTTTATTACAGTTTGGGAGGCGTGTCAATAGTTTTCTGGCGCATTTGGGAATTATTTAAGCGGAACACTCAGGCTGATTCGGCCGAGCGCTTTGGCAAACTGTGAAAAGTCTCAGCACCGTTAACCAACAATTGGTGTTTAGAAAAGGGGCACTTGTGCCGCAGCCGCGGGTGGACAAGTCCACTCTTTAAATGAACGGATGCTACTCCCAGCGGGAGGAACATCTGGTTAGCTGATGGAAGGGACGTTCGACGCGTGACTTATGCGGCGAAGGCAGCTGCAAACTTGCTGGCGAGGACGAGGCTGAGCGCTCCTCTGAGCTCCGGCTTTTCTCCCAGTGTTGACGGCAGGATGATCGCCGAAG
>JBPCKD010000104.1:0-9517 GCA_051004635.1 Pyrinomonadaceae bacterium | reverse complement strand
GAGTCTCGCGCGCCGAGCCTCGAGCCAACGGCTCTCTTCGGTGATGTTCACTGACTTCATCCACAGCGGCCTGTTTCAGAAGCTGGAAGGTTGGCGTTGAGACAAACACACCTTCGCACTCAATTATTGCACCGCTCTGTTTTGCCTTATTGAGAATCTGAGTAAGCGTGTCATCGTTCCAGCCCGTGCGAGCGGCGAGATCCGCAAATCGCTGACCCTGGTCGCCAGAGGATTCGACGAAAAGCGACACTCGATCCACACTGTTAGCGACTAGCAACTTCTGTAGCCGTTGACGGACCTGTGCCAGGTCGCGGCCCCGATGCTTGGCGGCAAATGGATCGAGAATCAGGCCGCCAGCCGCAGTTTGCGAGGGTGAATAAGAACGAATAATAAATCGCTCTCCGGCCACTCCCACTACGGGCGCTTCAAGTCGCAGTTGCACAAAACCCGTATCTTCCGGCGCTAGCTGACTACCCTCGGTTAGCACTTGCACCCGCGCCAGAACTTCCGCCCCGTGAATATGAAAACGAACGCGAGCGCGTGAGCGTAGGGCGCGAGCGGCGTTCGGGAGCACGCTTAGATGTGCATCGATTATCTGCGTGGGTCGCAGACGTGCGATTGGCGCGAGTACCATCCCACGCTCAATCATCGCGGTATCGACACCTCCAAGATTTATTGCGGTTCTTTGGCCCGCAGTCGCCTGCCCAACAGTTTTTCCGTGCACCTGTAGTCCGCGCGCCCGCACACGAGTCAGGGAAGGAAGTAGCTGAAGTTCAGCTCCTTCTGCAATCTCACCGGTAACCAGAGTGCCGGTGATAACCGGGCCGAATCCCTTCATCGCAAAGGCGCGATCAATCGGCAGTCGGCTAACTGAGTCCGTGGAGCGAGCGGGTACGTGCTCAGCCAAGTCCTGCAAAGCGGCCTTCAATTCATCCAAACCCGCTTCCGTCTTCGCGCTCACCGCCAGCATTGGTGCGCCGTCCAAAAACGAACCGGCAACAAGTTCTTCTGCTTCAGCACGTACGAGCGGGATCAACTCTTCCTCAACAAGATCTGTTTTGGTGATCACTATCAAGCCTGTCTGCACACCCAGAAGGCGGCAAATGTCAAAATGCTCCCGGGTCTGCGGCATCACGCCCTCATCGGCCGCGATCACCAGTGCGACAACATCGATGCCGTGCGCGCCCGCGAGCATGTTTTTTACAAACCTTTCGTGACCGGGAACATCGACGAACCCAAGGCGTAGATCGCCAAGCTCTAGATCTGCAAAGCCCAGGTCGATTGTTATGCCACGTCGCTTTTCTTCCGGCAGCCGGTCCGGGTCTCTTCCAGTGAGTGCGCGCACCAATGCACTCTTGCCGTGGTCAATGTGGCCTGCGGTGCCTACGATAATGGAACGCATAAGAACGGGTGTCGGGTGTCGGTGTCGGCTCTGCAGGTGGCATAGACTTCAGTCTGTGATTTCAAGCCACGCTAACTAAACCAGTGGCCGTTGCAACTCATCCGGCAACACAGACTAAAGTCTATGCCACCTGGGACACCTGGCAATTATTTATGATCTTAAAATTAATGCCCGGCGACGCGACCCGACGCTTCTTCATTTAGCTGCTTTCGCCAGAACGCTTTCATAAAACTCTATGTACTGCGGAATGACGATATCGGTCCGATAGCGCGACAGTGCGGATTCACGCGCCCACCGGCCCATGTTCCGTCGGAGGTCCGCATCAGCCAGTAGGCGCGCTGCATCCTCAGCCATCTTCTCAACGTCTCCGACCTCGCTGAGAAAACCTGTTTCGCCATCGGTAACGACTTCCGGAATGCCACCAACTCGCGAGGCAATTACGGGCACCTCGCAAGCCATCGCTTCGAGTGCCGCCAGACCGAATGATTCCTGCTCGGAAGGGAGCAGTAGCACGTCGGCCGCGGAGAGGTAGTCCGCGATGTTCGGTTGCTTTCCCACGAAGGAACATTCTTCATAAATGCCCAGGCATCGTGCTCGATGCTCGACATTCATGCGCTCGCTGCCGTCTCCCACCATCACCAACTTGACGTTCGTTACCCTCTTCAGCACACCCGCGAATATTTCAACGCAGTCGACCGGCCGCTTCACGGGACGAAAGTTGGATACGTGGACCAGCATCGACTCGCCATCGGGCGCCAGTGTGTGGCGCAAGTCGTCAACCGGATGCCTCTTGTAGTCCGAAGCACAGACAAAATTAGGAATCACAGTAATGTCATCAAACTGAAAGATCTCTCTGGTGGCGTCTTTCAGGTAATGCGAGATGGCCGTCACGCCATCTGATTGCACGATGCCGTAACGAGTGATGGGTAAATAGGAGCGGTCAGCGCCGACCAGAGTTATGTCTGTACCGTGGAGTGTGGTGATTACTGGCAGCCGGCGATTTGGTTTCAGGGATTCGCGCGCGAGGATGGCACTTATGGAATGCGGGATTGCGTAGTGTACGTGCAGAAGATCGAGATTCTCTGTCTCAGCCACCTTGGCCATTTTTGTCGCCAGCGCGAGCGTGTACGGCTGATGCTCAAATAAGGGATACGACATCATCTCGACTTCGTGAAACCGGACGCGCTCGTTGAGCTCGGTTAGCCGCGTCGGCAACGCCGAAGAGATAAAATGCACAGTGTGGCCGCGCGCCGCCAGCTCCTTTCCCAATTCGGAGCCCACTATGCCGCTGCCGCCGTAGGTCGGGTAGACCGTGATGCCGATGTTCATAAGCCTCGTCGGTAGTCAGGGGTCGGTTGTCAGTTGACGTTCTATGTTCTTGTTTAGATTCTTCTTGTTGTCAGGATAACGTAAGAATCAATGATTCTGTACGAAAGATCAAAAGGACAGGGCCGAAAACGAAAGCCCGGTGCTGCGCGATAAACCAAGGCGCCGTGCGGCCCTCCTTCCTGAGAGTTTCGGCCATCATTGTTGCTGTCGAACGCTAGACAGCCTATCCTCGGATTACTGAAGTAAGTTCAGGCCAGTACCGGTGATGGATACGTTTGCTATTTCGTAACAATCTCAGTCACACCGCGGCTTTAGCCCGGTGCAAATCGAGTCTCCAACACCGGTAACCGTTTTAACGGTTTTTCCCTTGAGCGTCACCCATGAAGAGATACCGAACGTTGTGCCGGTCAAAGGCGTCTCGAATCTCTTGAGCCTGTCGATATTCAAACGCGCCCATATCCCAACCATGCCGGCAGGTTCTTTTCGCACCAGCGGCGATACTCTTCCATCTTAGGCGGCTCGGTCGATGTCACCATCGTCCAAGGCCCGGTCCGGTTCGAGCTGACCGTAAGGGACGATGGGACGCTGACGACCACGGCGGGGACATGCCCATAAGTCGTAATCAAAAAGAGACGCAGTGGCTAACCAAGTCGGGCACGAAGAAGAGCCGCGTCAAAGGGGATTCATAGTTGCCTTTCACGTTTTAAGTGCGTCAGCACAACCCATGGCGATATCGATGCGATATCGAGTGAGGTTGGCGACGGTAGGATCTAGGTAGGTAGGGGCAGGTTCCGATCTTGCAGACTCGGAAGCTGCTCCTCGTTTTCATGGGCCGATGAAATTAACCCTGTGGTCAAGGAGTTACGAAGACTGCTTCGGAGCTCTCCTAAAATTGGAGAGGCAGGCGACCCTCGCAATCGCCTGCCTCTATCTCAACTTGTCTCACCTCTTGAAAAGGGGGGGGCAAGTGAGGGCACGGAGTATATGCCTCGACCGTGATTTTGGCAAACATTCTTGCTAGCAATTTTTAGTGTGTTTTACGAGCGAATTTTACCTGAATACGATCCGATTCGGCCCGCCTGCGCTTAATCAGTAAACCAGCTATAATACCTGGCAGAACAAAAGGAGTCAGATTAGCTTCGCCCGGTGAGGCGAATAGTAGTAAGCGAACAAATGGAGATCAAGAAATGCCGAAGATTAGTGATATTGAAGAGACGCCCAATCCAAATGCGGTCAAGTTTATCCTTCGGGAGGCGGTAAGCAACGGGACTGCTCATTCTTACCCCTCCCGGACGCAGGCGGAGGATGACCCTCTCGCCAAGGCACTTTTTGATGTGGAGCACGTAGTTTCCGTCTTCTACATGGACCGAATGATTACGGTGGAAAAGGACGACGAGGCCGATTGGGACGATCTGCTTCCTACCCTTGCAGTACCCATTCGCGCGGCTGAATCAGTTGGGTCGCCCACAGGCGCAGCAGTTGCCGCTGGAGCGGCAGTGGGAGGTTCGATAGCGGCCATAACCAGCGACGATCCTCGCCTGATAAAAATAAACGACATTCTGGATGAGAAAGTGCGGCCCGCGCTCATGGGTGATGGCGGCTACCTGGAAGTGCTCGGCCTCAATGAGCATACCTTGAGCATCCGCTACCAGGGAGCTTGCGGAAGTTGCCCGAGCTCATTGACGGGAACGTTGATGGCTATCGAAGGTATGCTTAAACAGGAAGTCGACCCAGAGATCGAGGTGGTCGCAGTCTAGAGTGCGAGCCATGTTCAGCCTTTGGGAAAAACATTGGAAGATGCTGGTAGTTCAGAGTTCAACCTTTAGGTTGCGCGTTCCTAAGACGCAATCCAAAGCTTGATGAACTCTAAACTCGAAGATTCCACGCTCAATTCTCTCGCTTTTCTGGAACTGAAGCGCGCCTCACACGTGTAAGCGATTGGCTCAAGCCTATCTTCAGCTTACCTGGTAGGAGAACAACATGGCCCATCGTGCTTCCCTTCTGGCTGGCCTCTGTCTCATCGCGTTTACTTCGGCACTCTATGCTCAAGCGCCCACCGACAAAAAGGAAACAACTCCACGCAAACCTTCCCGTAGCAAGCCGGTAAAAGCTGAGGAGCCAGATCCCATTGCTGCTCAGCGGCAAGTTGTCGCCATATCACTCTTGCAGTCTCTTGCCGACGACGCCCGCAGTTTTCGTGAGCAAAAACTTCGCGCCCGCGTTCAGGCACGTGTCGCCGATGCCTTATGGGAGACGGATGCCGAGAAAGCTCGCGCGTTATTTCGCAGGGCATGGGAGGCTGCGGAGGTTGAAGACGCAGAGAGCGCCCGGCTTTCCGCTGAAGAATTTCGAAAGCGAACTGGAACTGGA
This sequence comes from Pyrinomonadaceae bacterium, assembly GCA_051004635.1. Taxonomy (GTDB): domain Bacteria; phylum Acidobacteriota; class Blastocatellia; order Pyrinomonadales; family Pyrinomonadaceae; genus PSRF01. Next base: position 4,416 of record JBPCKD010000104.1, on the reverse strand, counting down.
GCCTTTTTCCTAGCTCGCCGTCCTGATTTGCGAGCGGAGGTTTTGCGCCTCGCTGCCAAACGCGATCGAACCCTCGGGGAAGAGTTTCTCGCTAAGCTTGAAGAAGCAAACGTCAGGGAGGCAGAGGAAATAGCGCGGACTAGCCGACCGAATTTGAATGATCAGTTTGCTGCGTCCGGGGCGGCAGCAAAGCGCATTGCTCTGGCGAGACGATTGTTGGAGGACGGCGATATTGAAAGGGCGCTTCAGTTTGCCGGCCCTGTGCTCGATCAGATAAATAGAGACTCGATTAATTTCCTGTCAGCACTGCGCGAAAAAAACGCACGGGCCGCCGATCAGGGATTTGCCTCACTGCTCGCTCGGGCGGAACGTGATCCGGCTTCGGACGCCAATACAATCTCGGGTCTTTCCTCATACGCTTTCACCCCATTCTTGTACATCACCTTCAATACCGAAGGAGGCGGTTCTCAATTCAGAGATAGGGAGCCAGTTTCCCCGCCCGATCTTCCTCCTGCCATTCGCGCCGAGTTTTTCCGCGTCGCATCGCAAGTATTGCTGCGCCCACTCGCCCCGCCCGATCAGGACCGCACGTCTTCCGGGCGTACAGGAAAATACATGGTTATTCGCCGGCTGCTGCCGCTCTTCGAGCAATACGCGCCGGAAAGGGCCCCTGAGCTGCGCACCCAAATGGCCGCAATGAGTGGCGACGTGCCGGAAGGAATGCGGGGCGGTGAGAACCGGGCAATCACGAACGGAATAGTGCCTGATGCCGCGACGGATCCTTTTGATACCATCCAAGAACGACTTGACCGGGCACGCACTTCAGAAGAGCGAGATGCAATTTATGCCGATATCGCAGTTGCTCTTGCGCGCAAGGGTGATCCCCGCGCCCGAGACCTGGTCGATAAGATCGAAGATACCGATCTACGCAAGCGAGTGCGCAGTTTTATCGACTTTCAAACGGCCCAATCGGCAATCAGTAATAAGAACGCTCTCGAAGCTGCCCGCATAGCGAAAAATGGAGAGCTCACCAGCCTGCAACGCGTATGGGTTTTTACGCAGGCGGCCCGGCTTTTGATGACCTCCGATCGCTCGCGCGCTCTTGAGTTGCTCGAGGACGCAGGAACAGAAGCCCGGCGCATAGGCAGTAGCGACCCTGATCGTGCACGGGCACTGGTTGCAGTGGCTACCGGACTAACGCCGCTTGATCGGGTGCGCGCCTGGGAGACAATCAGTGAGGCCGTCAAGGCGGCCAATTCTGCTGAAGGGTTCACCGGCGACGACAGTCGGGTAGGCGCGCAACTGCAGACAAGATCAATGGTGATGGCAACCAACGCTACTGCAGAAGACTTCAACTTGTTGGGCGCCTTCCGGGCGCTTGCTCGTGACGACTTCTTAAGGTCTGTTGAGACGGCTAAGAGTTTTACGGGCGAAGCACCGCGCGCCACCGCTACCCTGGCAGTAGCTCGTTCTGTGCTCGAGAAAACTCCTTCGGATGCGCAGCCGTCGCGCGGGCTGTAACTCCGTTCAGAAGCAACTGTGTGAAACTCGAAGCTTGAATTAATTGAAAGTCGAGCGGGGGTAAACCGCCCTTCCCGACCTGAGAGACTTCGTAGTTGAGCGATAACAGTCTTGGCTTGAAGCTTATTGTTCTTGAAATTCCATTCGTGAGACTTTCAGTCATTTCAGCGGCCATTCAAGTTTGAAAACCTCTCAGGTCGGGAAGGGCGGTTTACCCCCGCTCGACCTTTCGCCAGCGTCAACGCGGACGCTAACATCCAGTTCATCCGCACTGGATTTTGACTGAAATGAAAGGCCCAGCCACGCGTATGGCCACAGCAGAATCGTCCCATCTGCCCGCACTTCCGCAAAGAGAGGAAATCAAATGATTACTCAGGCTCCCCAGTTTGCCATTCTGCTGCTCGTCGCGCTGATACTCGGACCTCTGGCGCCAGCTCTCAGAGTTAACGCCCAAACTCCGGCGCCGGAAAGCAAAGCTCCGCAAGCCGCTCCGAAAGAAAAGAAGAAGACCACAAAAGGCGAGGAACCGAATCCACTCGCTCTCCAGCGCCGCACCATTGCGATCTCTCTTTTGACTTCCCTGGCAGACGAGGCCCGCAGTTATCAAAACCAAACCTTACGTGCTCGCGTGCAAGCCCGGGCGGCTGATGCGCTTTGGGAGTCCGATGTTGAGAAAGCGCGCGCGCTGTTCCGCCGCGCATGGGACGCGGCCGACACCGACAAGGAAGCGTGGCGGCGTTATGAAGAGCAGAGACAATCGGCGGCCCGCGGCGCGAACCAGTACATTCAGCCGCCGCCCGAGCTCCGCAGTGAAGTATTGCGACTTTCGGCCAAACGGGACCGAGCGTTATCAGAGGAGTTCCTGGCCCAGCTAACTGACGACACGAATCGAGAAACGAGCGGTCCGGGTTCCAGCAACGTCAATCCCGCCACACTTAAGACCGCCGATCCCGAAGATCCTCCTTTTGCGCTGGCACAACGACTCCAACTCGCCCGCCGCCTGCTGGAAGAGGGAGACATTGCCCGCGCATTGCAGTTTGCAGATTCAGCCCTGGATCGCGTTACCACCCGAGGCATATTTTTTCTTTCGGCGCTGAGGGAGAAGGACCAGGTTGCCGCGGATCAACGATTCGCTAACATGCTTGCCCGCACTGTTGCCGATCCTACGTCTGACGCCGTTGGCGTTTCGGTTTTGTCTTCCTACGTGTTTACGCCCTTCCTCTCCATTATTGTGAGAGGCAACGGACAAAATCATTCCAGCCAGCAGCGGGACCGGATAGTGGCCCCAAATATCGCGCCAGAACTTCGTCTCGCGTTTCTACGAGGAGCCACCCAGATACTTTTGCGACCACCGCAACCACCCGATCAAGATCGCACTATAGCCGGCCGCCGTGGCTTGTATTTCATGATTGCCCGCATGCTGCCGCTGCTTGAGCAATATGCCCCCGAGCTTGCTCCTGAGCTACGCGTGCAGCTCTCCTCGATTGCACCCGATGCTACCGAAGAGTTGCGTACGGGCCGCGATCGGTTACTCACTCACGGCCTGGTCCCCGAGGATCAAACGCGCGACGAAGGGCGCGAATCGCTCGATCGCGCCGAGCGTGTCGCCGATGCCGCCGAACGCGATCTGCTCTACGCCCGGGCGGCGCTCGCGGCTGCACGTAAAGGTGAGATAACTGCACGCGATCTGGTCGACAAGATTGCGGACAGCGATCTACGCAAGCGGGCTCGCGCCCATGTGGACTTCACCCTCATAAGCCGGGCAATTGATAAGAAGGACACGCAGGAAGCGATGCGGTTCCTGCCCACGGCGGAACTAACACACATTCAGCGCACCTGGGCCCTGTTGGAGGTTGCGCGATTGCTCAAGAAGACCGACGCTAACCGCGCTGTCGAAGTGCTAAACGAAGCGGCAACCGTCGCCCGCCGCATTGGCGGCAGTGACGGAGATCATGCTCGCGCACTCGTGGGGGTTGCGAGTCAGATGTATGACATCGACCGGGGGCGGGTTTGGGAAGCGCTGTCGGAGGCGGTCAAAGCCGCGAACTCAGCCTCTGAATTCAGCGGCGAGGACGCCCAGATCAGCGCCCGTTTTACATTGGGACGTGGGACCACAACCACGAATTTCACGGTGGAGAACTTCGATCTGGACGGAATCTTCGGTTTGCTCGCGAAGGAAGATATTTATCGCGCAGTTGAACTAGCCCGCGGATTTACCTCAGATGCTCCTCGGGCTATCGCTACTCTGGCAGTCGCGCGTTCGGTGTTGGAAACCAAAAAGAGGGGGCAGCTACGAATGAAACGCTGCAGATTAGGAATTAGATCCAGGAGTGGGTCGCTGGCCTTGGTGTTTGGTGTTTGGTGTTTGGTCTTTGATTTTTGATTTTTAAAATACAGCAACAGGTTGGATGACTCTGATTAAGACCAAAAACCCAAGACCTAAGACGGAGGACCAAGCTGAACAACAGACCAGTGACTACGAGTAGATGTTCATCGGCCTCGTCAACAACGAGACTGGATCCTCAACGTTGAGCGCCTCGCGCACGTAGAATGCTTCTCCAGCATTCACCCCAATTAGCGAACCGTAGTAACGCATCCGAAGCTCAATCTGCTCCAGAAACCCTTCTTCGCTGATACGCGTGACGGGTTCTTTTGATTCCGCACTGTAAAATTGTGAAGCGTGGGCCTTGATAGCCCTCATCTTTTCCTCTACGAAATCAGAAACATCAACAATGAATGACGGAATGACCAGCCGGGAATAGATGGAATGCATCAACGCCGGCATTTGGGCCGGTTGCTGGCCTGCTTCAGCATCATAACGGCCCATCGTCGCGAGTCGCGCTGCTTCGCGCACGATGCGACAGGTGTTTGCGTGGTCGGGATGAGGATCGTCCC
>JBPCKD010000103.1:0-15278 GCA_051004635.1 Pyrinomonadaceae bacterium | reverse complement strand
AAACAGTCAACGACTTTTTGTGATGATTCCGACAAATCGTGGCGTGGGAGTGTACTGGTTCTGAACCAGTACCAGTAGAGGCCAAATGTTGACAGTTCTTTCAGGAACTCCCTATACTCGCGGTCTTCCCTAAGTGACCGGCCAGGTAGCTCAGTTGGTAGAGCGCGGCCCTGAAAAGGCCGGCGTCGGCGGTTCGATCCCGTCCCTGGCCACCATTACTTTCAATAACTTAGCGACACTCAAAGAGGGTGTAAAAATTTCTCGCGCGAACAATACGCGAACATCGGTTTTGCTTACTTTCACTTTTGGCGCCGCTCGTTCAAATAACATCACATCTATCGCGCCGTGCTGCTGGTTCTGGCAATCTGTTCCCGCGCCAGCGCGGTGCCGCGACAGATCAGAACGGGCAGGTCATCAATCGAAAGAGAAAAGCGATCCAGCACTTCCTGAACGTCGGCATCACCCTCGAGATCGATGTAGGAATAAGGTTGGTAATTGCGAGTCAGAAACTCCTTGATGCGAAAGGTATCAAGCGAATGGCTCGAGCCAATTAGAACGGTGTCACCAACTTCGCGCGCAATTAATTCCAGCCGGCGCAGGATGAAAGCTCGCAGAAAGATATCGCTAAGTTCACTCTCCGTCTCGACCAGGGCCTGCAAAGCGTCGCGTTCGATGAGTTCTGATTCTTGCGCGGAGCGTATGCGCACAAGCCCACGACGACCCGAGAGCACGTTTAGTTCTCCGGTGAACATGCCCGGATTGCAAATGGCGACGACGTGCTCCTGATTGTTTGAGACCTGCAGGATGTGCAGTTGCCACTGACTACAACGAAGACCTTGGTTGCGTGCTCATTTAGCTCCACAACGATCTCGTTCTGTTCGACGGTCAGGCGTCGTCCGTGTGCGAGGACACGAGCTTGTTGGGCGGAGGTCAAAACTGAAAACATCTCGCTGGAGTACTTCCCGGCACTGGCGATAAGGCATCCTCACCGTCTGGCATTTCCGTCATATTGTCCCGTCGCTTGGACCTTTGATCGAAGCAACTTCATCAAAGCCGAATGGGCCATCACAACTTCCGGCTCCTGCTGCAGCGCTGCCTGATACTTCTGCTGGAATTCTTGATCCTCAGGTTCCGTGAAAAGTTGGCGAGCTCCGGGGATCAAGTTGATCCTGTCCGTGGCGCTAGCCGGTTCATCAGCATCGAGCATCTCGTCGATTTGCACCACTAAAGCAGAAATGATCCGTAGGCAGGCAAACTGCGCGTTATTTTATGACAAGTTGCAGGAGCTCTCCGCTGTTTACGCGACTGTGTGCTTTCAAAACTTTTACCTTACATGTTCAAGAGTGTTTGGTGCAGGTGCAATAGCTTCAGACGAACTTCGCGCAAGAGAGCGCCCCAGCTATAGGAGAAAAGCGACTTGAAGGGGCTTACTTGAAATCATAAGCGAAGCCAAGATGGACACCGGCGCGCGGGCTGGCTGGGAAGCGGCCGCCAAGCACGCCGAAGGTAAACGCGAGGTTATCACGCAGGGCATAAACGCCTCCGATCTGAGCTACCAGTTGTCCGCGACTCAAATTGAAATTGTAGGCGAGTACGTACTGTGTTCGGAGATCACGAACGATCTCCTTGGCGATCTGTGGCAACTCGGAAAGCGATTGAGGAAAGAAAGCACGACCCCCAGTCTCTCCTGCCAATTTGTTGAGGAGATTGACAGCTTTCTCCCGCGTGCTCTTGCGGATGAAGCCGCCGTCCTTTTCGAGTTCGTTGACGAATCCAATGACATAAATCTGGACGTCTTCCTCACGCAGTCGGGCGAAGAGTTGGTCCTCTTTGTAGAAACTGTTACGATCCTCGCCGTCGGTAATTACTATTAGCGCGCGACGGCGCCGATCATTCTCGTCACCCTTCTTGTACTTTGTCACGTGTTCAGCGGCGAGGTACACTCCATCGATCACTGCGGTCTGCCCGCCTTCAATGTACAGATTGTTCAGACCATCCAACAAGTATTCTGTGCTTTGAGTGAAGTCCTGGACGATTTCGATCTTGTCACTGCTGATAAAACGCTCAATGAAGGTCTCATCCCCTGGCTTGTTACTGTTAACGATTGCTGTGGCGGCATCAATCACGCTCTGTAATTGGCTGCGTAAGGAACCGGAGGTATCAATAGCCAGTCCATAGTTAATCGGTACTTCCTCTTTGGTGAAAAATTCAATCGGCTGCGGCTGTCCATCCTCGAACACCCGAAATTCATTCTGCTTCACACTATCGATGGGTCGATTGTTACGGTCGATTACACGGACGTTGAGGGTGACCAGCTCGGTGTCTACTCCAATTCTCTCACCCTCGCCAAATTCTTGCGGCGGAGTTGGTGTCGGTTTTGGCTTTAACACTGGCGGCGGAGGCGGCTCCCCCAGTTGTGGTGTCATCTTATCGATCCCGGACGGCTCGCGAGTCGGCGTGGCCGCAGGCCGGCTTACAGGCGTTTGGGGGATGCGGTTGGCGTTGCTGGTCTGTCCTGGGGCTTGTCCTGAGCGCTTGCCGTGCCCAGCGAACTGGCGATCATCAAACCTACAAGCAACGCTGAAGCGAATGCGCCGACAGCCGGGCATCGACCTGAATGTATTTTGCCCCTCAATGTCCTCGCAAAGAATAAGGACCGGAGAGGTGTAAGGAGGATGTCCGCGAATCTTCGGTGGAACATCTAATGCTGTTTCCCTAGGTTAAACTTGGCGTGGACAAATAGCAGGACGAGAGGGAGACTGCCCCATCCAAACTTTAGATCTCTTATTCCTGGACTAATTAGCAGCGTTTGGCGGAAAAAATCTATTATACGTTGGTATACGCGGACCGAAGAGGTGTCCCAGCCGAAACCCTTGTATCTCTGACAGATTTGCGCACGGGCTCACCGAAGAAAGACTCTCAGGCTGATCAGATCTGAAAAACGCTCAGCAACCCAAGTGCTCGGCCATGAGGCAAGACCTCCAATGAAAGCACCATGACAGCATCGCCGGCGATGATTGGTGAATTAGGCAAACTGAGCTTAAGAGTCAAAAAAAATGGCACACAGTTTGGCACACAAAAATGTGGGCAGGCGAAGCCGGGCATGCAGTAAGTGCAAGTGCGTGTTTACTGAGCAATTTTGGAAGTGCTGAATCTAAAGGGCGAAAAATCGCGTAGAAAGCTACCTTAACACGGTAGGGGTTGGAGGGACGGTTCGGATCTCTACGCTCGCATCCCGGCCAGATCAAAAAGGTGACCATCCTATGCCGCAATGGGGTCGTGCAGGGCACGAGCTTCGCCAGCCGCGCGAACAATACGCGAACATCAGGGAGCGGAAAACAGCCCAAATCATCCTACACCATCCTAAATCACCTACGGCATAAGCTCTTCACCCTCAGTGACATCCGTTGATTTCAAACCACTTCGGCAGTTCGGTAGGCGGCCCTGAAAAGGCCGGCGTCGGCGGTTCGATCCCGTCCCAGGCCACCATTACTTTCGATAACTTAGCGATAGCCAAAAACATGCAAATTTCGTCGCGCGCACAATACGCGCACATCGGTTACCCGACATTCGCCTTGTCGCAGACGGGTGCAAGTAACTTCCACATTTCCCGCGCCGTGCTGCTGGTCCTGGCGATATGCTGCCGCGCCAGCTTGGCATAGCGTTCTGTCATCTTGATATTCGAGTGGCCCAGGATCTTTGCCAGCTCGTAAAGATCTCCGCCCTTCATCATGGCGAAATCAAATTTCGTCTCAAATGTCTCGCATGAACTAAAGACACCTCTATCGAACCTCAGCCTGTTTTCTGAAATCCTCGAACTAGGTCGCGTTACCAGTGAAGAAAAGAAGACGGAGTACTACGGAATCATCCGCCATGAAAGCCTGCGTTTGAGTAAGATCATCGATAACATCCTCGATTTTTCAAAAATCGAGGCCGGACGGAAAACGTATAATTTCGCCGATGGTGATATGGCAGAAGTGATTGAGAATGTGCTTTCCAGCTATCGCTATCAGATCATCAATTCCGGCTTTGACATTCAAACAAACATACAGGCCGGTCTGCCGTCAGTCTTAATTGACCGGATGCGATGGCCCAAGCAATCTCAAATCTGCTTGATAATGCCATTAAGTATTCAGGCGAGGTGAAGCAGCTTTCGATCACCACTAAAACGCTCGGGTCCGATCTCTCTATTGAAATAGCAGATCACGGATTGGAATTCCACGCGCTGAGCAGGCAAAGATTTTCGAGAAGTCTTACCGTGTGGGCAACGGACTGGTTCATGATGTAAAGGGCAGTGGCCTCGGCTTATCTCTGGTGAAGCACATTATTGAAGCTCACAAGGGAACCATCTCCGTCGCCAGCGACGTCGGTAAGGGAAGTCGTTTTACGGTTCTCCTTCCGCTGGCGCCACGCTAAGGCGCCGTAGTGTCATGAGGTCAGTACCACCTCGCGGTAGCGGGTTGGCCATCGGGATTGCCAATTGCCGATTTTCGATTTCCGATTGGAGTTCCGACAACCAATCAATTGGCAATCGGCAATCGCAAATCGGCAATCGAAAGACCCACCCGCTACCGCGAGGTGGTACTGACCTCAGGCCGGGCTGCTGACGCTCAAGCCGGAGTCATAGGAGAAACATAAAGTTGGCCAAAGTCCTGATAATCGAAGACGAAACCAACATGGCTATCGGGTTGAAAGATAGCTGTGAGTATGAAGGCTACGAGGTCTCTGTGGCACGCGATGGAAATGAAGGCTTAGAGAAGGCCTCGACTGAGAAACCTGACATCATTCTGCTCGATGTGATGCTGCCTTTGATGAGCGGAATAGATGTGTGCCGCACCTTGCGCACCCGCGGGATCGAAATTCCAATTCTTATGCTGACTGCTCGGAGTCAGGAAATTGACAAGGTGGTCGGCCTGGAAATTGGCGCAGATGATTACGTTACGAAACCATTTGCATTAAGGAACTGCTCGCGCGAATCAGGGCGCATTTGCGAAGGGCTGCAGAACAAGTCGTCGATATCGAAAGTTTTACATTTAGCGATGTGGAGTTGAATTTTAAAAAATACGCGGCGCGCAAAGGCGGGCAAGCATTAGATCTGTCAGCTCGCGAATTTGAGATCTTGCGCTACCTGATCCGGCGTCGAGGTGAAATCGTCACACGCGATCAACTGCTCGACGAAGTTTGGGGATACGATAGCGCCCCGGTTACGCGCACGGTTGACAACCATATCGCCAGGCTGCGGCAGAAAATCGAACCTGACCCGTCCGAGCCGCAGCACATTATTACCGTTCACCGACTCGGCTATCGCTTCGTCGAATAAAATTTAGACCCTTAACGAGCCACGGAAAGCCCTATGAACGTCAGGCGGGCGAATGACTGGCTTTTAGCGCTGAGTTTACCTTGCTTTGCCTGTGCGATTTTCTCATGCGCCAAGGCCGTTGCTTCGCTCTTATTGGTGTATCCAAGCCGACTCGGTAGCGTTGGCCGTTGATGCTTGCTGGAGGCCCAGTAGCCCAATTGGCAATCAGTGTGCCCTCTGGCATGCGAACGTCCGAAAGGGCGATTGTGCGAACAATTAACGTAGGTCTCTGCTTCTGAGGAGAAGTAAGACGGGCCAGGTGATTCGGTCAGCTTGGGATAGAAGTTGTCAATTTGCTGATTCCTTGACGGTGCGTGGAGCTAATAAATCAAGATTGCATCTTTCTCAACTGACCTATTTCCCCTAAACCCCGCCAGACTTGCTGCCGTTCTATACGTAAACTTTAGCGTCTTGTTATTCCGCCTTCTTCATGGGATCTGAAGGTCTGAAATTGATCTTGGGCAAGGAACTCAAAGGTGCGGTTTTCGGTGAAGCTGCTAACTCCCGTGAAGTGCTAAAACTTATACACCAAGAAGATTGGGATATAGTTGTACTAGCATCTGCATCGGCTTCGCACTAAATGAGAAGTCGAACTCCGTTAATATCAAGCTTTAAAGCATCAATCGCCACACGCTACCTTGCGTGTGGCGATTGATGGAGATAGAAAATCCTCTCTACTATTGCGGCTATTGCGGCGGCGTACACACCGGGATTTCGGCGTCCGTGTAATCCGCACCGGCGAAGCGTCGGCGATATTCATCCGAAACGATGAAGGCGCGCACCATCTCGGCTTTGTGGAAGTCGCCATTGGAAGCGTTCAGCTTTGCCAGCCAGAAGCTGAAACCGCACTCATCTGGATTGCGGCGCAAGTAGCCGAAATACTCCATCAGCACGAACGCCGGATCAAACTCGCTCACGGGATTCGCGGATTGCTCTTGTAGTTCTGGAGAATCAACCACATTTCTTAAAGCTGCCGCGCGCCCTGCTGTGTCCCCGCTACCGTAAGCGGTTATGGACTCCTGACCTTCGGAGCTCGTTGGTGTAACACCAGCCCGCATGTAGAGCTTATCTACGTATTGTTGGGCGGACATACCTTGCTGATATTCGGCTTTGAAGTCGGCCCGGTTGACGAAGCGTTGCAGATAAGCAGTAGTGTTCGCTTCCAGCTTCTGCTCCCAGCCCGTTTCATTAACGATCACGCCTTCGCTGATCTCTTGCGTGTCCTTCAGAAACTCGCGGTAGGCCAGCCGTTGATTGGGCGGGCCATACGGGTTGCCCGATTTGCGACTGAACGCAGTCCTGTAGGTGCGGATGACGAAGAATCCGGTCTTCTGGAATTCAATTGAGAGGAAGAATGCGCCGGATGTATTATTTCGCTTGAAGTCAATACACGCCGCATCGTTTCCGCAATCGGTGATCTGGTTCGTCCAGAAGGCTTCACCGGCCGAGTCTGTTTGGCGATTAAGGAAATCGTGGTATTGCTGGCAGACAAAGATGCTCGCGAGGTCATTCGGATTGCCGCTCATCTCCGGCGAATTATCAGTGATGTTTATCGTCGCCGTGTTTTGCGCGCCGACGCTCGTGTTGCTGCTGGCGTTGCTCAAGACGATTAAGAAGTTCTCATCGCCTTCAACCTTTGAATCTTCGTTGAGAAGCACCTGGAAAGACTGCGACGGTTGGCCGGCCTCGAAGCGGAGCGTGCCGAGTTTGGTGATGTAATCAGAACGCTCGCGTGCCGTTCCATCTTGGCTGGCATAATCAACGGTCGCGGCGGTTGAAGTGTCGCCCGCTCGGGCCACCGTTACGGTAAAGCTCACGCAGCCTTCGGCCACATTGTAAGTTGACTGAGCAAACCCGAAGGTGTTGCCGGACAAGGTGGCTGTGAAGCTCACGCCTGTCTGACTGGCCTGCAGATTGTTGAAGGTCTGGCTGCTCGGGTTGAAGGTCAAGCTCGTGCCGGAAGGCGTGATAGTGAAATTTCCGCCCTGCTGCAATCCGGGAATCGTAAAGCTGCCGTTTGAGCCCGTCCGCACCGAACCCGATTGGGTGCCGCTGAGCGTGATGGTCGCGCCGGAAACTGGATCTCCGTTGCCATCACTGATCGTACCGCCGATGGTAAAGGTTTGACCGCCTCCAAGCGGCGTTCCCGTGATCGGCGGCAAAGTTAGACCGCCCGTCAAATTAGGTATCACTTGAATCGGCGGGTTAAAGGTCAAGCCCAGACCTGCGCCACCGGGCGAAATTGGCGTCAAGATGAAGGTGCCGCCGCAGTTCAAACCGGTGAACGCGAAGTTGCCGTTGCTGTCAGTTACCGCCGTGCCCGATTGCGCGCCGCTTAGTTGAATCGTGACGCTGCTAATGCCCAGGCCGGTCGTCGGATCGACGAGTCTCGAACTGATGCTACAGCTTCCGCTTCCAATGGGTACTGTTACCGTAATGGGTGCGCCGAACGGCGTCAGTGCACCTCCGACAATAGTTGGAAGCGGCACGCTGGCTGAGCCTCCGCCGGGGCCTGTAATCGTGATATTTCCGCTTGAGCCGATGGGTATGCCTGAAATTGAGAATGACCCATCTGGGGCGGTGGTTGCCGTGATCGGAGTGCCATTAATCGGGTTTATAAAGGTTACAGTCGCGCCCGGCAACGGTAGACCGGTGCTGCCGCTTATAACTATGCCTGAGACTCCGCCGTTAGGAACAAGGCTAATGGTTGGTATTAAGTTAGTGAATAAAGCTGTGATCGGGGCGGGAACCGGCGCGCTGGCTGAAGTTCCCGGGGCCGACGCGGTGATGCTGCCCGTTGAGCTTACCGGCAAAGTGAGAAAAGCAAAGGTGCCGTTAAGTGCTGTCGCTGCGGTGGCGGTAGTTCCCGTCACGGGATCGGTATATGTCACGGTTGCTCCCGCAATCGGAAGGCCTGTCGAAGAGTTGATGATAACGCCTGAAGCTCCGCCAGTGGGCGACGGAGTCGGTACGAGGGAAATATTCGGCAAGGCGGTCGTGCCGCCAGGGGTGACGAGAGCGGGAAGGGGCACGCTGGCCGTTGTCCCCGGAGCCGACGCCGTAACCGTACCAGTCGAGCTAACGGGCAGCCCTACAAAAGCGTAAGTGCCGCTGGCGGCTGTGGTGGTCGTCGCCGTGACGCCCGTCACCGGATCGGTATAGGTTACGGTTGCGCCTGAAATCGGCAAACCTGTAGTTGAATTAACGACTACGCCACTTACCGTTCCGGTCGGGGTTGTATTGGGGACCAATGTGATTATCGGAAGAGCGGTTGTCAGACCAGTTATAACCGGAGCCGGAATCGGCGCGCTGGCTTGGCTTCCGGGAGCCGTCACCGTGACCGCTCCGCTGGAACTGACGGGCAGATTTATAATCAGGAACGTGCCGCTGGCACCGGTCGTCGCCGTGGCCGTTGTGCTCGTAAAAGGATCTGTGTAAGTAGCGATCGCTCCTGAGACCGGCAGGCCGGTCGTAGAGCTTACGACGACGCCGGAAACCGATCCGGTCGTTGGTACCGGAGTAAGAGTGATATTCGGCAGTGCAACTGTAACTCCGGCAATAACCGCTACGGGAAGCGGCACGCTCACCATCAATCCCGGAGCCTGAGCCGTAACCGTGCCGGCGCTGGTGACGGGAACGCCTAAGAAGACATATGCTCCACTACTGTTAGTGATTGCCACTAAGCTAACGCCGGTGAGCGTATCGCGTAGGGTGACGGTTGCGCCGGGCAAAGGCACGCCGCTGGCACTAAGCACTACGCCCAAAACAGTTCCGGTGAGCAACCCTTGACCTCTCGATGTCTGGGTCAAGCGCCCTCCGATTAGCGATAGAGCAACCATCGCCGACAGCGCAATCACGATTAAAGTTCGGTACTTTCTGGCTGAGTTGTAGTGACAATAAAGCATCAGTTTTCTCCTGCTACTAAGTATTTAACTTGAGCATTCGTTATTCCGGGAGGGACTGGCTAAACCGGTGCCAGCGTGAAGGGTCGAATGGCGTGCCACGTCAGATGATCTGCGTGGTCTTTCATTAAATGTTATTTATCAATGTTTGTCAAGTTTTGCGTCTACTCGAACTCCAGCGGTTCCGGGAGGCTAAACGCGGTCCTCGTGCGGGCTCGCTTGGCACTTGATGAGCTGTCCTAGGTCGGAAGACTACAGTCCTCCCCTATCAGGTTATTTGATTCGCTCGTTTGTCATCTCCCCGAGCTGGCCCGCTAAGGGAGGAGTGCCTTATGCTGGCGCGGTCTGTCGCCGTTCGCCTCAAGCAGCGGCGGCGGGTTGGTGAGATCTTCCCCTAAGAGGACGCGGCAGTATCCGAGGAGCCTTGTTAAGGGGACCCGCCGAGAGTGCTCGCAGGTGCCAGAAGTACGTTGACTCGGAATGTAGGAGTCTGGTCGCGAATCGCCCGCTGATAAACGATCGCTATTAGCCGGTGGCCGTGGTCTCAACTCTCCGAGGTGGCACAACGAGCTCAACGGTTTCCTCTTCAAGCCGACGACAATGAAGATCTCCCCCGGATCCCCGCGTGGGCGCCTTTTCCGAGCTCTTTGCTGAGCCCGAGAGCGCGCCTACAAGACGAAACGTGTCACCGTACGATTGTCTTTGTTGTCCGCGTAAGCCCTCTTTCGCCCAAGGCCCGGATTGCTTATATTCATACGGGCAATATTCACCCAAAATCCACAGCGAGAATCCTCACCATGAATGGCAACCCGAAGACTTTACCTTCGCCATTAGTATCGACTAGCCGAGTAATTGATGGCGCTGAAACAGCGTTAGCGCAGCCAAAAATGGCGTCCACAGCTAAAATCCTCACCATGAATGACAACCCGAAGACTCTACCTACATCATTAGTATCGACTAGCCCGAGTAATCGATGGCGGTGATAAACAGCGCCAGCGCAGCCAAAAAGGGCGAGGACCAGGTAGGCCCTTCGAGAATGGAAACGCTTACGCTTGGAAGGCGGGCCAGTCAGGGAATTACACCGGCCGGCCGGGCGGTTTTTACCGTCATGAGCAGCACCATTCCCGCAGGCACACAACTAGGCCGCTACGAAATCCGCTCCCTTCGCGGCACGGGCGGGCGATTGAGATTCAACTCGCGGAAGACACACGGCTACACCCTACAATTAGGGACTTCTGATCATAGGAGCCGCCTACTGTGATCATCAAAAGTGCGGGTGAGCCCAAAGGGGACTCTCCCGCAGATTTGGTGACGGCAAATTTGTACGCGCGCGCCGCCTCCGAAAGAAGCCGCCTCCGAAAGAAGTGTTTTTAGCAAATTAAAATGTCCGGTTTTCTTAGCAAGTGAAATGTCCGGTTTTTTGTTTTAGTTCTTTCATCAATTTGTCCAGTAGTAGCTGTGGGAATGTGGAAAAGTCAGGCCGCTTGGGGGCGTGACTTTTCCAAGCCGCTGCGGGAAGCGACGAGTTTGGTCGCTTTCCGCGGGGGCGTCATTTCCATAGCTGGTTGACCGTCAGCTGTGTAGCGGCCAACCCGATGTGGTGCAAAGGTGATAGAGATGGTCTGATCCAGATGTTCATGCACTGTGACTCTGCAGCCGGCCAGGGTCGCTCGTATTTTGGATCGTTCCAGCTGCCACACTTTGTTGGCAAAGCTCACCGTGTTGTCGCGAGCTACCACGCGCTCATGTTGCAGTGAGAAAACTAAGTCCAGTTCCTTCCGCCGGGCGGGGACGAATGCCGTCCCGCGCTCGGGTAGCTTTAACGCTGAACCGCCGGTTGAACTCCTTCACATATTCCTCGCGGAGGAACCGGTTGGCCGCTTCCGGCGTCGTGATCTTTCTCAAGCGCAGCTCTGGCGGCAGCCGACCTTGCCAGGTGCCAAAGCCTCGTTCACTGCGACCACGAGCCTGCGGCGAATAGGCCGGAATCATCTGAATTCCCAACCCTCGCAACGCTCTGCCCACCTGCGTCAAACGAGTATGGTCCACTGGCTCGTCAGCCTTCGGCGTCAGAAAGAAATGGCTGGCTCGGTCGCTGTATAGGCGCAAAACACGCCTTGCTGCTCAATCACCTCGCGCAACCCGGCCATCACCGTGCGGGTCGATTCCTCATCTACCAACTGCGCGTAATAGATCTCACTAGTGGCGTCGTCCATGATCACCAGCAAGTCATACCAGCGATGGTCACAAAACCACTGGTGCTGACTGCCATCAATGTGCAGCAACATCCCTGGCAATGGTCGCCGCGGCCGCCGCTTGCGATGCACCCCACGCTTCCGCGTCGGCTTTACCAACCCAGCTCCCTGCAACGCTTTCTTTACCCACGTGTAGCTCAGCTTGATCCTATGCTCCTCCACCAGCTTCTCGTGGAAGTGGCGCAAGTTAAAGTCAAAGTACTGCTCCTGGTACAACCGCAGCACTTCTTCCACCGTTGCCAACGGTACCCGCTTCGGCGACGGCACTCCTCGCCGCCGATCGAATAAACCTTCATATCCTTCATGCTCAAAGCGCGTGTGCCAGCGCTGCATCTGCCGGCAGCTGATCCCCAGGATCTCCGCTGCCTGATACCACGTGATCCGCCTGGCCATTGCCCGTAACATTACGTCCTGTAGTTTCATCGCCCGCTCCACTGCGGCCTGTGTCATTTGCTGCATGTCGGCATACTGGCATGCAGCTCTGACCCCTGCCGCTCAAAGCGGACACTTCAGGTGTTAATGCCACCGGACATATCATGTGCTAACGACACCGCCTCCGAAAGAAGTTGACTCACCGCTGAAGTAGTTATATGAAGCGCGCCACCAATCCACATAACGAGAGGAGCAGAACCCATGAGGAGAACCATTCGCCGTCGCGCTGCTAGTTGCGGCCGCGCCCTTCGCCGCCGGCCAGACGCAGGACAAGCCAACTCAGCCCGCGGGCGAGAAGGTAGCCATGTCCAGCGCCAAGCAGGCCGTGACCGCCCGGGTCAACGAGTTCTTCGCCGCGCTGCGCAAGGGCGACGAGGCGACCCTCACCCCGCTCTACGCCGACGACTACACGATCACGATCGCCGGCGGCGGCGTGCAGACCAAGGCGCAACGGCTCGAGTGGGTCAAGGCGAACGCGGCGCTGCTGAGCACGCTCGACTACCAGGACCTGAAGACGCGGGTCTACGGCGACACGGCGGTCGTCACCGGCCAGGTCATGATGCAAGGCGAGGGCGACGCAAAGGTCAACAGTCGGTTCATTCAGGTGTGGGTCAAGCAGGGCGACTCGTGGCGCACGGTCGCCGGGCAGGTCACCGACATCGCCCCGGCGCAAGCGGCCACGCCGCCGGCCGAGAAGAAGCCTTAGGGGATCCTTTCTCTGTCAGGCGGTCGGCCGCGGTGTTAGACAACAGAGGTTATGCGGCTCCCAAGGCTGCACACCCTCTTTCTTTCCTACGTCATTAAATGTGAAGAGTGCAGGTTCGCGGGTTCACCCGCACTTTTGATGACGGCGCATTACACCCATCGCCGACGCTGAAACCCTGTTGACTTAGCGGGTCCACGCCTGCGAGTAGGGATCGAGGGCATCGTTTCTAAACTGGCTGACTCACCTTACGATTCCACCGCAATCGAAACTGATTGAGGTCAAATGTAGCAAGCAGCAAGAGTTCGTCATCGCCGGATACAACCCTCTTTAAAAGGCTTACCTGGATTTGGCTCGTTAGTTCTTGGAGCCCCCGCCGTACCCACTCTTCGAGACAAGGGCAAAAGTCCTGAGGACATCGCCAAACTGTTTGACAAACCCACTGAGGAAGCAAAGGACTTCGCGTACGGTCTGGCAGAACAGATTAGGGATCAGCTTATTGCCTCAGAAACCGACTCTGAAAATTCTACTTGAGATGATGACGACGATCGGCAAGGACGCCTCATTTACGACCATGCCGACACTCGTGAAGAAACCGACTCGGCTGTTTCCTAAATTGCTGGTCGCTGCCTGTTATGAAATACACGCATTAGGCTAGTTGTGTTTTACAACAGGTAGCGTGAAATTCCGGCCTTGAGATCAACCACCAGCCTTTCGTTCCACGAAAAAACCCTGTCATTTTCACAGTCGAGCGCCTCAATAACGAAAGACAGCGCCGTTCGCTCGCCATGGCACGCGGATTGAAAACCTGAACCAAACACGGACGGAAGCCAGTTAGGAAAAGCATGAGCTAACCATGGGCACGCAAA
This sequence comes from Pyrinomonadaceae bacterium, assembly GCA_051004635.1. Taxonomy (GTDB): domain Bacteria; phylum Acidobacteriota; class Blastocatellia; order Pyrinomonadales; family Pyrinomonadaceae; genus PSRF01. The sequence continues at coordinate 1,758 of JBPCKD010000103.1, read as the reverse complement.
CTATTAGTTTTCAAGTTGATCCGGCGCAGATTGAAGAAGTTGCGCGTCGCGTATTTCGTGAAATGCAGTCTAGCTCTTCCGAACTTTGTCAAAGTGATCCCGAAATTGAAATGGTTAAGCACCGACTGGATCGGATCATGGCAAAGGAGTTCATAACGCTAAGTGAGGCCGCGTTTCTGCTCTCATGCTCCGATGGACATATCAGGAATCTCTTAAAGAAAGCACATAGCGGAGAGACGGAGCGTCTGATACCTGTCCGCGATCTGGATGGCGTGTTTGTTTTCAATCTCGAAGAACTGCTCGCATGGAGTCGCGAAGCTAAATCAAAAACTGCTAAAGAACGAAAATCATCTCTCAGAGATGTATCAGCCAAAGTCTCATAGAAAGGCATTGCCCTGCTCAAATCGTCGTTGTATGGCGACGCTCCGATCTGGGTGCAATCCGCTCGCACCAGAAAGGAGCGAAGCATGACAGTAAGGAAGCGTGAAACACCTGGCACTACCAATTCTAGGTGGATAACACGACGTACTGTGGCGTCTTCCCAACGGCTGATACGAAAACGAAAGCAAAAGAACTTGAGGAGGAGGAAAGAGAAAGGTTCGTTTTGGTGACAGACCTATCTCTGACGACTTTCGAGCGTTCGTCAACACCGTCTACCTCAGGTATTCGAAGGAAAACAAAGCGTCCTACGTACACGACAAGTTCAGATGCGAAATGCTCTGCGATTACTTCACCGGCAAGGCATTCAAGCAGATCACTGCAATGACTGTGGTGAGGTTCATTAAAGATCGTCTCGCATCCGAGACTCGTCGCAAACGTCTGCGGAGTCCGCACCAATTCCACTACACGCGTCACTCCGTTCCGTGTACTGTGGCTGATAGGGCGTAACGCACATCTTCGTCCCATCATTCGTTTCGATCTCGACACGGGCCTTCGTTTGGGAGAGGCGACGCGTCTTGAAGTCGATCACATAAACCTCAGCGACAAACAATCAAAGTGGTTTGAGATCGGCGGAGAGACGTACGAGGGGCCACCGGATTGCTTCATTGTCACCAAGAGCAAGAACGGGGAACCACGTATAATTCCCATGAATTCACGGGCTCGCGCAGTAGCTGAACGGCAGATCAACGACGCAACGATCGAGAAGTATCTCTTCCCGAGCTGCAAAACCGGAGGGATGATCAAGGAAGTCAAGAAGGGTCTAGCTACCGCATGCAAGGAGGCGGGTATCAAGTACGGCCTTTACGAACGTGATGGAATCACCTTCCACACGTTTCGCCATTGGTTCAGTACGAAGCTGGAAGAACTTGGAGTAAGCAGGGTCGTTCGCCGTGATCTTCTCGGACATAGCTCGGAAGATATTACGGACGATTACACTCACTCTACGATTGAAGCGAGGCGGCGCGCCGTCGAGTTACTTTGCCAGACTCCGATAGAGAACCTTGCTAGTTTTCAGATCAAGTCTGGCAAAAGTCTGGCAAGCGTCGCAGTGTGAGGCATGATGGAACCGCTAAGTTGTTCATTGTTCCAGCACGCTAGTTGAAACTATGCGCTTTTAGCGCAAGACTTTCAGTTGCTACACACTTCCGCCGCGTGGTAGAAGTGGCGCCCATGAGAGACAACCGCCATGTACAGGCAATATCACGGAAGAGGCGGTGCAAGAGTATCTTGAGCATCATCGGCATCCATCTAACCGGGCAAGTGACCCCTTCATCCTCGAATGAGTCGGACTTTAAGTCCGGGGGCAACCTATGCACT